>JBBRAQ010000012.1:0-112199 GCA_038206635.1 Candidatus Nanopelagicales bacterium
GAGCTGCTCGAGCCGGTCGACGGTCGTGTCGTGCGCCCCGGACTCGACCGCGGCGATGCCCGGCTGGCTCACCTGGGCGGACCGGGCCAGCGCGCGCTGGGTGACACCACGCGCGTGACGTGCGGTGCGTAGCAGCGAGGACGCAGACATGAGAACCTCCGATATGACATACGATATCAAGGTACAGGTGATCGGTGGCGTCAACCACGTCTCGCACCGTGCCGGGTGCCGGACGAGTGCCGACGATGACCTGAGCCTCGGGACTCGCCGGGGTCGTCGGTGCCGAGCCAGCGCTGAGTGACTACGGGGCATCCCCGGCAGGGCTACAGGCCGAACTCGGACAGATCTCCACGTCGGGTTCGCCGGCCGCTCGTGCTCGCCTTCGGTGTCGGCGGCTGCGCGATTGGCGTCGTCACGCTCCTGCGCGGCTGGGTGGGCTCTCGATGGCTTCGATGGGCCGTGGGGGCCGCCGGCGTTACCGTCGAGGACGGGCGTCAGTCCGGGTCGGCTTCGTCGTGAGCCACTCGGTGCGACGCGAGATAGCCGACGCTCGAGACGACGTACGGAATCAGGTAGTTGGCCGCCACGCGCAGCAGTGTGGGGGCACGAAGATCGCCGGACGCGATGACGGCGGCTTGGTTCACCAGCGTGAGCACCGTGCCCACGACCAGCGCGATGCGTGAGGCGGTGGCGAACGTCGAGCCTCGACAGATGAGCAGTGTGGCCTGCCACGGCGTGCTCCAGGCCAGCTCAGCACTCGCCCGGGACCGCGCCGACGCGACCGCGTTCCGTGCTGGCGTCACCACGCCCGGGCGGTCGGGCAGGGCCACCGCGGGGAACCGGCGCAAGAAGGCCCGACCACCGATGATCCGCTGTGCAGCGCTCACCCCGACCACAGCCGCCCAGACCCAAGCGATCGGCGCGGCGAATCCTGGTACGACGCACCACAGCGAGTGCACGATCACGGTCTCGGTCCCCTCGGCGAGGCCGCCGAGGAAGGAGAGGGACCGCCCGTCGTCGATCTGGGTTCCTCGGCGTTCGGCGATCGAGGAGAAGGCCAGGAAGGCGGCGCCGTTGGCGTAATAGGCCAGCAGCACGAGCAGGAAGGGCAGCATGCTCGCGCCGGTTCCGACCGCTACACCCACGACGAAGGTGCCGTAGACGACGAAGTCGGCGGTGATGTCGAGGAACCCGCCGGCGTCACCGTCGTCGGGTGCGCCGGCTGAGCGGCGGCGCCGGGCCAGTGGTCCGTCGAGCCCGTCGAGGAGCCGTGACGCAAGCCAGAGCCCCAGCGCGATCCACCACGCGGAGCGAGCGGCCGCGGCCGCGCCGGCGACGCCGGTGACGAGACCGAGCACCGTGAGCCGGTCCGGGGTGATGCCGGGCCGGTCGAGCAGCGCGGCCACCCGATCCAGCGGACCGGCCAGGGCACGGCGAGCGCGGGTGTCCAGCATCAGGCGGCGCTGTCCGCGCGGGAGGGCTCGGCTACCCCGTCAAGCGACCCTCTGCGGTGGCGGCGGGCAGCGATCGCGCCGACGACGGTGAGCACGAGAAACGCAGCGACCGCGGCCGCGAACTCCCAGGACCCGGGCTCGGTGCCATAGGCGCCAAGGGCGACGTAGGCGAACGTGCCCGGGATGATCCCGATGGCGGTGCCGAGCAGATAGGGGCCGAACCGGATGGTGGTCAGGCCGGCGGCGTAGTTGATGACGGTGAAGGGGATGACCGGGATCAGCCGCACCACGACGATCGCGGCGGCACCGTGCCGGTCGACGAGGTCATCGAGGCGATCGAGGTGTCTTCCGGCCAGGCGGGCCACGGTGTCGCGGCCGAGCCAGCGGCCGACCCAGAAGGCCGCGACCGCGCCGAGCAGGGCACCCACCATGACCAGGCCCACGCCCGGCAGCAGACCCCAGGCCAGACCCGCAGCGATGCTCAGCACCCCCTTGGGCACGACCAGCAGGCTGCAGATCACGTAGCCGACGAGGAAGACGGCCACGCCGGGCAGCCCGCTCGCGCTGATGAAGCTCCGCAGCGCGCCCGGGTCCGGGATCCCGACCCAGCGCGCAAGCACGACACCGGCGACGAGCAGGCCGCCGAGCACGGCTAGGCGCAGCCACGCCCCGAGGCCCAAAGTTCGCACAGGATCCCTTCCACATCGATGGTTCGTGATGGGAAGGCTTCGAGGTGCCCACCGTGTTCCCGACACGACCGACTATCTCCACGCGAGGGAGCACCACGTGCCCGGTACCACCTCAGCTCGCCGCCAGGGCAAGGCCCGACGGCTGCAGCTGGTCGCGCTCGTCGCGGGCGTCGGTCTGCTCGCGAGCGCGTGCTCCGCCGCCGTGGCCACGTCCGATCAGCCGACATCGCGGCCGTGGTCCCAGGTGCTCGACGCCGCCAAGGGCCAGACGGTGTCGCTGTGGATGTGGGGAGGCGACCCCCAAGGCAACGCCTACGTCGACGACGTCCTCGCTCCGGCCGCCGCCAAACTCGGCATCACCCTCACGCGGGTCCCGATCACGGACACCAAGGACGCGATCAACCGCGTGCTGACCGAGAAACAGGCCGGTCGCACCGATGGCGCGGTGGACCTCGTCTGGGTCAACGGCGACAACTTCGCCACCGGCCGGCAGGCAGGCCTGTGGTCGTGCGGATGGGCGGACCGCCTGCCGAACGCCACTTACACCGCCCCCGGGGACCCGCTGCTCGCCCGGGACTTCGGCACCCCGGTCGACGGGTGCGAGGCACCGTGGAGCAAGGCGCAGTTCACCTTCGTCTACGACTCGGCCCGAGTCAGCGACCCGCCCCACTCGATGACTGGCCTGCTGGCCTGGATCAAGGCTCACCCCGGCCGGTTCACCTATCCAGCCCCGCCGGACTTCACCGGCTCGGTGTTCGTCCGGGAGGCGCTCTACGCCACCGCCGGCGGCTACGCGAAGGTTCCCGCCGACTACAGTCAGGCCGCCTACGACCAGGTCACGCTGCCGTTGTGGAATGCGCTTTCGGCACTGAAGCCCTCGCTGTGGCGGGCCGGGCAGACCTACCCGAAGGACTCGGTGCAGCTCGACGGCCTGTTCGCCGGCGGGCAGGTCGACTTCACCATGACCTACGGCCCTGCCACGCTGACCAGCCTGGTCGCCAAGGGCACCTTCCCGAAGACCACCCGCGTGCTCACCGTCGATGAGGGCACGGTCGGCAATGCCAGCTTCCTCGCCATCCCCGCGACGTCTGGGCACCAGGACGCGGCGCAGGTCGTGGCGAACCTCGCGCTCTCACCGGCGCAGCAGGTCGCCAAGGCCGACCCGATCGTCTGGGGACAGTTCACCGTGCTCGACCCGGCGTTGCTGCCCGGACCGGAGGCGTCCGCGTTCGCCGCGCTCCCGGCGTCCCCGGTTGTGCCCGGGTACGCCGAGCTGGCGCACGCCGCGAACCCGGAGCTCTCCGCCGCGTGGGTGACCAAGCTCGACGACGGGTGGCGCCGCCAGGTGCTGGCAGGTGGTGGATGAGGCGCTCCCTCGTCCTGATCCTCCCCGCAGCCGTCCCCACGGCGCTGGTCCTCGGGATCGGGCTGACCATGGTGGTGGGGCAGAGCGTCGGCCTGGTGCCGGTGGTGGGGCAGGCGCGCCCGAGCTTGGACGCGTATCGCCACGCGGCGTCGACGGAGAGCCTGTGGACCTCCTTGCTCCTGAGCCTGTCGATCGCGGCCGTTGCAACGGTGCTGGCGCTGTCGGTGGGCTTGGCGACGGCGCTGGCCGTTCGGGCAACTCGGGTCGGCGGTCGGATCCTGTCCGGGCTGGCGGCGCTGACTATCCCCGTCCCTCATCTGATCGGTGCAGCCGCGATCGGGCTGCTGCTGTCCGACTCGGGGATGATCGCCCGGCTGACCGGAGCGGCGCCGGGGGAGTTCCCCCAGATCGTCGGCGGGCCGTGGTGGGCGGCGGTGGTTCTCGAGTTCGGTTGGAAGGAGTCCGCGTTCGTCGCCCTCGTGGTCGTCAGTGTCCTGGCGTCGAATGCCGACCAGCTTGACGAGACCGCGGCCGTGCTCGGCGCCGGGCCGTGGAGCCGGCTGAGGTATGTCACCCTTCCGCTCGCGGCACCGGGACTGCTCATCGCCGGGGCGGTGTCCTTCGTGTACGTGCTCGGCTCCTACGAGGTGGCCTGGCTGCTCGGCCGGGCGTACCCGGAACCGCTCCCTGTGCTGGCCTACCGGCTCTTCACCTCGACTGATCTCACGGCACGACCCGAGGCGCTCGCGGTGGCGACGATCACGGTCCTTGTCTGCGCGATCGTTGGCGCGGGAGCCCTCCCTGCCCTGCGCCGATCGATGGAGCAGGTATGAGACCGCGGACGAGACGTGGCCGGGCGCTGGCGCGGTCTGGTCAGGCGACTCTCGGGCTGTGGTTCGTCCTGCCACTGGTCCCGCTGCTGCTGTGGGCCGCGGCGCGTCGCTGGTCCTACCCCGACGTGCTTCCGTCGTCCTGGGGACCCGAGGGGTTCGTCGCGGCCCTGCACGATGGCGCGGGCCCGGCGTTCGCGAGTTCCCTGGTCCTCGGCCTGCTCACTGCCGGTCTTGCCGTCCCGGCAGGTGCGATGGCCGCCCACGCCCTCGCCGTCGACCCGCCCCCGGCGGCGCGCACCATCACGGTCCTCCTGCTCGCGCCCGTGTTCGTCCCGCCGTTCGTGGTGGTGATGGGTCTCAACGTCGTCCTGTTGCGTGCTCATGTCCCACCGCTGTTTGGCATTGCGTTGATCCTGATGGTGACGGCGATCCCCTACACGACCTTCGTGATGCGATCGGCGTACGCCGGCTACGACCGCGCCATCGAGGACGAGGCGCGCACGCTCGGCGCAGACCCGCGGTCGGTCCTGCTGCACGTGCGCATGCCGCTGCTCGCCAAGCCGCTGAGTGCGGCGGCCCTGCTGGCATTCCTGGTCGGGTGGAGCGACTACATCGTCACCCTTGTGGTGGGTGGCGGTCAGGTGGTGACCGTGCCGCTGAAGGTCGCCTCCGCCGCGTCCGGTACCGGCAATGATGCGGTCCTGGCGGCGCTGTCGGTCGCGGCACTGGCGCCGCCGCTCCTGCTGCTCCTCGTTGTGGGCCTCCTCGCCCGCCCGGCGCGCGCCCCCCGTTCGGCGCAGACTGTCCCGACTGCGCCTGCTGAGCTTGGGCTGACAGGAGCCAACTGATGACCGCCACGCTCCACGTGACGGGACTGCGCAAGCAGTACACAGGCTCGGCCGCGGCGGCGATCGCCGGGCTGGACCTCACCGTGAGCTCGGGAAGCTGTGTTGCTCTGCTCGGCCCATCCGGATCGGGGAAGACGACCGCGCTGCGGCTGATCGCCGGCCTAGACGCCCCCGATTGCGGCGACGTACGCATCGGGGGAGTCAGCGTCCTTCAACTCCCGCCCGAGCGCCGCGGCATGGCGATGGTCTCCCAACGCCCGCTCCTGTTCCCGCACCTCACCGTGCTCGACAACGTGGCCTTCGCCGCGCGCATGGCCGGCGCGTCACGCCGCGCCGCGCGCAGCGCAGCGTCCCGCTACCTCGAGCTCGTCCAGCTCGGCGCCCTCGCCCAGCGGCGCCCGGCCACGCTGTCCGGCGGGCAGGCGCAGCGGGTCGCCCTGGCACGCGGACTCGCGGCAGAGCCGTCCGTGCTCCTGCTCGACGAGCCGTTCAGCGCCCTCGACCCGTCGCTGCGCACCGACATGCACCAGCTCGTCATGGAGGTCCGAGCCATCCTCGAGCCCACCATCCTTCTCGTCACCCACGACCAGCTAGAGGCAACGACCCTGGCCGATTCGATCGCGATAGTGGTCGAGGGCCAGCTCCTCCAGCACGCGGGCCAGCAGGAGCTCTTCGGCAGTCCGGCGTCCCTGGAGGTCTATCGGTTCCTCGGTGGTCTCAACGAGATTCCCGGCGTTCTGGTCGGTGCTGGCCACAGGTCGGCATTGGGGGTCTTGCCGACGCCGCGGATGGCTGGCCGTCCCGACGGACCAGCCGTGCTCACGGTCCGCCAAGAATCGATCGGCGTGGTCGCTGCGGACGACGAGGACGCCGACGTCGTCGGTGTGGTCGCGCGTGTGACCCCGCGAGGTCCGCGCACGCTGCTGGAGGTCACGACGAAGGCTGGCCCGCTGTTCGCGGAACTGCCCGCCGGACGCGGCGTCGGTGTCGGTGCGGTCGTCGGTCTCGCCTTGCCGATGTCCGCGCGGCTGGTCGTTCCCGAGTCAGGGGGCAGACGCCGCGATCGCGTCGCGGCGGCTCAGATCATCGACGGGTCGCCCTCGCGGGAGACCCAAGTCCTGGCCGGCGCGGACCGGGCATCCGAGCACAGCTCGATCAGGGATCGTTCTTGACCAGACCTCATCGTTACGGCATCTCAGGTCCGTCACCGGACTCGAGCAGGTCCTTGAGCCTTACGAGGTCCTTGTGGTTGGCCCGTCGCATCGCTACCGCCATGGCCTGACCGGTGACGGCGGCGAAACCCGAGGGCTCGCCCTGGTTGCGTAGGGTCATCGTGGTTGACCCGTCGCCCTCGTCGTACCACTCGTAGGTGGTCTGCATCGGGAACGGACCCTGACTGGTCCGCATCATCAGCCGCACACCCGCCACGTACTCGACCACCTCGTAGGTGTAGGACAGCCGGCGGCCGAGGAACCTGGCGCGGAACGCCATCCGGGACCCCACACCGACAGGTGCTGGGGTGAGCCAATCCACCGAGTCGATGTTGGCGTACCAGCTCGGAGCGTTCGATGGGTCCGCGGCGAAGACCGACACGACGTCCGAGGGTCGGCGGATGGTGATCCGGGTCAGCACGTCGACACGCATCACTGGCTCCGATCCCAAGCGGTAGGCACACGGAAAGGGTCTGCCGGATTCATGACGGTTCCCCATCGAGTGTGGCATCACCGGCTGCGACCTCTCACCCAACTGCGACGAGTCGGGGTCGGCGGATGCCTAACCGCTGACTGGCCCTGCGCTGCCACGGTCGGGTCCCAGCGATTCAGTGCACTGCCGAAGGGATGTCGTCGTGTCCGCGCCAGCGGACGACCGGGCCACCGGGCGGTGTTCGCCTGGTGACCCGGCCGGCTGACACGTGCGGTTCTCGCAGATGAGTACCGTGCCCTCGACTTCGTCAGCGGTCGTGGTGCCCGGACCTCACGTTGAGGGTTAGCGACGCCATGGCCATCGGCATCACAGGCATGTGGTCGTTGCCGACGAGCACGGCGGTGAACGTGTGCGGGCCGGAGGTCAGGCCCTTGAGCGACACGGTCTGGGTCGCGTCGCTGGCCATGGTCATCATGTGGGGCATCATGCTCATCGGGTCCATCGCACCCATGGGCAGGTCGACGAAGATGTGCCAGTGGCCCTCGCCGGCGACGTTCGGCTTGCCGTAGCAGTCACCGCAGAGGACGAAGTTCTTGATGTCGGCGGTGAGCGAGAACGAGCTGCCCCGGATGGTGGATCCCGGAGCGGGGCTCACGAGCGCGATGGTTGCCGCCTCAGTGCCGGTGTAACCCGCGGGCTCGGGCAGGAACGCCCCCGCGTAGGTGAACGGGACGTTCACGGCGGCGCTCATGACTTCGCTGTGGTCGTTCCACGCGGGGACGACGGTGAGAACGTGGCTTCCCGGCTGGAGACCCACCATGGAGATGGTGTCCCGGTTGCCGTTGCGGACGGACGGTGACATGTCGATCAGGTGTCCGTCGATGATGGTGTGGAAGTGACCGACGCCCGGGATCAGGGGTGTGCCGGCGTAGCGCGCGTCCAGCTGGAATCCGGCCCATCGCACACGGATGGGCATGACCGAATCGGTGACCACCTGCCCGACACTGGGCTCGACGACCTTGAGCGAGACCCGCTGGTGCTCGCTGTGCTTCGCGCTGTCGTCTGTCGCGCTCGCCGTGGCGATGCCAGCGGTGAGCGGGGCGACGAGCGCCATCGCGACGAGCCCTGCCTTCAGGGCAGACATTCGGAGCCTTCGATTCCCGTTCATTCTGCGAGCCTTTCGGTAGTCGGTCGAGCAACCGTGTGGGAACTCGCGCCGGGAACCCGTCAGGCATGGCAGCGCATTCCCGTTGGTGCAGTGGGGAATCCGCCGACGGCTGCACTTCTTGGCGATCAACTGGCTGGGGCAGGCGGCTTCCCGTGCGCGCCCGGACGAAGGGCCTAGCCCGGAATCCATGGTGAGGGGTGGCTCGACCGCTGCGGTTCCACGCAGAGGACTCAGTGAGGCGTCGAGACGTGTCCGGCAGCGGAGCCGGACGGCACCTCGATGAGCGGGAGCAGCTGACGCAGCTCAGCGTTCTCCTCGAGGTCGAGCACCGAGTGCTGTGCGCAGGCGGGTACGAGCAGGTCGGAGTCCGGGTGAGCCATCGTGTAGACGCATGCCTGGAGACGCTCCTGCGTCGCGCGAATCGCCGGGTCCTCGCTCATGACACCGTCTTGAAGCAGGTGCCAGGCCGGTGCGACGTCGCTCGCGTCCATGAAGCTGTGCATGACGAACGTCATGGGCCGGACGCCCTTGCGCACCATGGTGATCGGCCCACCGGAACGACGCACGAGCCTCATCCCGTACCTGAGCCCAACCGCGAATGCTCGGGGGTGCCCGACGACAACTCGAGCGGCCTTCATCCCGGCCTGCCACGCCGGGATGCCGCCGAGGACGGCGCCGCCGAGATGGGTGAAGAACGCGTCGCGGGCGGCGAGGTCGACCGCTGACTCGTCGTCCAGGAGCGGCACCCAGCGTGCACCGACCAGGATGCCGTACGCGGTCCGGTTACACCGCGGATCGCCCATCTGCACCGCGGCGTGCGGCAGTCTCGCGCCCGCACCCGCCTCGATCTCGGCCCACACCGCGTCAGCCGTGACCTCGCGGAACCCTTCCCGCCACCGGCGGTCGTCGCCGACGAACGCGGCCGGCTGGAAGGACAGCATCGAGTAACCCATCGGCACGGTGTCACGCACCACCTGCGCGACCTGGTCGAGGTTCGACGGCGTCACCGTCATGTTGTGCGCGAGGTAGGAGGTCACCCCGTGCTCACGTCGCAGCCGAACGAACATCTGCACGAACGCAGCCCGATACTTGTTCAGCTCGGACTCCGACCGCGGCCGCGGGATCCCACGTCGACCGCGCATGAGCGAGTCGAAGTGCGCGGCGAACGAGAGCTTGCCGAACCGCGGCAGTCCGTCCGGGCCGAGCGCGAGGCCGCGCAGGTAGTCGTAGTCGAAGTCGCCGTGAGTCATGCTCATCGGCTCGCGACCCTGGGCGCGCATGGCCAGGAGCGTTTCGGCATGGTCGTCGGGGGACAGCAGGGACACCTCACCACCGATGAGCTGCGCGTGCGCCCGCGAGCCGCGGCGTTTGCGCAGGTAGGCCATCTGCTTCGCGACCTCGCGCACCGTGTGGGAGCCGTCGACCCGGACCTTGTTCGCGTCGCTGGAGTGGTAGCAGGGGGAACACGTGAGATTGCATTGAGGGAAGACGCCGTGGGTGCCCTCGCACCCGATCGCGAACCGCCCGACCAGCTGGTTCGCCGTCTTCACGCCTTCGGGGAGCTCGTCCCACCGCTCGGCCATGATCGAGCGGCGCTCAGGGTCCACGGGGCGGGTCAGGTGCTCCCAGCGGTGGAGTGCGCGGCGAGCACGAGCGAACAGACCGGGTGCCTCGGACATGCAGGGCCTTCCAGCAGGTCGACTCCAGCCGAGTCGGGTCTGCATCGAAACCCGCCGACGACCCTCAACCCTTCCCGGTCGGCTCAGTCACCTTCACCCGGTCAGGGGCCTTCGCTCTCCAGGGCACGGTCCAGCGCGAGACGCACCCGGCGGACCGCCTCGTCATCCGGTTCCAGGGTGGCGCCGAGGTGCTCCAGCGACCGATGCAGCGCGCGGTACTCCTCGGCGAGGCCGGTGCAGCGCTCGCAGCCCCGCAGGTGCTCCTCCACCTGGGTCACCTCGGCCGTCGTGAGAGGCGCGGACGGGTCGCGATCGAGGAACCGCTGCAGGCGCCGCCGGGTGCGCCGGCACTCGAGCATCCGCGGAATCGACATCGACATCACGAGAACCTCCCGGAGGAGCGTAGGTGCTTGCGCATGCGGTCCCGAGCCCGACTTAGTCGGGACATGACGGTCCCGACCGGGATACCAAGAGCCTCAGAGCATTCGGCGTAGGTGAGTCCGTGGATGTCGACCATGATCAGCACAGCCCTGAACCGCGGGTCGAGGGATGCCACGGCAGACTCGACGTCGGGTTCCAGCACCTCGGCCAGGACGGACTCGTCGGCGGTCTGCGGGCGGTTGGCCCCGAACGCGGGTCTCGGGTTGGACAGCACGTCCCAACTCTCGACCAGGTCGGGTCGGGTTCTGCGGTGCAGGTTGGACGAGGTGTGCCGCAGGATCGTGAGCAGCCATGCTCGAGGGTGCGCGCCGTCGAAGCGGTCGAGGGCGCGGTACGCGCGGATCAGAGTCTCCTGCACGAGGTCCTCGGCGTCGGCCGCGGAGCTGGTGAGTGTCCGGGCCACCCGCAGCAGCACCGGGATCTCGGGCTCGACATACAGCGCGAACGCGGCCGCTCGATCCTTCTCGGGCGTCGCGCTGGCCTCCTGCATATCGGTCAGTATGCCCCGTGCATTGGGCGGGAACGCCGTTCGAGCCAGTGTGGGCTGGCCCACGGTGGGCGACCGGATCACGACCTAGTCTGCCCTCGTGGAGCGCCTCATCGAGTTCATCATCGCGATCCCTCTCGTGGCCTACCCGATCCTGCTCGCGGTGGGGACCTGGCGCGGGAAGGTCCGGCTCTACAAGTGCACGGTCGACGCACGGCACGACCTGCGGATGCGCGCCGCCTTCCCGGAGATGGATGAGCAGAGGCCCACCGCAATCCCCCTGCGAGAGGGGACTCTCGTCGACCATGGCGACCGCACCTGACCTTGGCGCCGTCCCGCTGCTCACCCCTGTAGGGCAGCCGACCTCCCTCGAGCCGTTCCGCGGATCCTGGCTCGTGGCGCAGCTCGTCCGGTACTTCGGCTGCCTGCCCTGCCAGGAATGGCTCATCGAGCTGGACCGACAGCGGCCGCGGTTCGAATCGCACGGCGCCGCCGTCATCGCGATCGGTGGTTCGGCGGACTACCAGGCCCGCTGGCTGGCGCAGGAACGCGGCGTCACGATCCCACTGCTGCTCGACCCCGACCAGCGAGTCCGTGACGCCGTCGGCCTGGGAGCCCCGCTCGGGTGGAGGATGCTCGACCCTCGTGGCGTCGCCTCCTACGCGCGAACCATGTCGCACGGGTTCCGACCCCAGCGGATCACCCGAGACACCGTTCGTTCACCGGGCGTCGTGATCCTCGATCCGGGGCTGATACCGCGCTGGCAGTTCGTGGGCCGACGGATCGGCGACTACCCCGCCCACACGTCCGTCGAGTCGGCTCTCGGCTCGATGGTCCACGGGACCTGACAGCGAACGACGCCGCGAGTGTGTAGCCGCCCACAGAACTTGGCCCAGCGCCGGCGCACCATGGCATCGCGTCCGGGTCTCGCCACAGGTCGAGCCACCCGGACGTCCAGTGTGCCGGACGCGCATCACCCGGCTGAATCGCGGGAATGCCGAGCACCGCTCGCCGGGTTCGGTATAGACCAACCTGAGGAGCGCGGATGACGACGACCACCACCGCATCGCGGCGACGGCTTCTGCTGGCGTCATTTGCCCTGTCGGGGCTGTTGCTGACGGCCTGCGGCAGCGCGACGGGGTCCACGAGCGGGCAGGGTGACCATTCGATCCCGCCGACCAGCGCCGCGCCGGTCATCGGTCCCACGGCCCTTGCGGGCTCGTCGACCCAGGCTCCGGCCGCGCTCCAGTTCGCCGGCACCACGCTCGACGGTGCCGCGTTCTCCGGTGCGACCCTGACGGGCAAGCCGGTGGTGCTGTGGTTCTGGGCGCCGTGGTGCACCATCTGTCGGGGCGAGGGCCCGGACATCGCCAAGCTCAGTGCCGAGTACTCCGGACGGGTCCAGTTCGTCGGAATCCCCGGGCTCGGGTCGGTGGATGACATGAAGGGCTTCGTATCCGACACCGGAACCGGCGACTTCCGCCACGTGTCGGACCTGGACGGCTCGCTGTGGGCGCGGTTCGGGGTCCCGGCTCAGCCATCCTTCGTCTTCGTCACCCGGCAGGGCGATGCTCAACGGTTCATCGGCGGGATGAGCGCGGACGACCTACGCAGCGTGCTCGACAAGCTCGTCGCGGCGTAGGCGCCCGATGGAGACCGGGCTGCTGGCCCTGGCGCTCGTAGCCGGCGCGGTAGCGGCCTTCAACCCCTGCGGCTTCGCGTTGCTCCCCGCCTACCTGACGGTGCTGGTGGCTCAGTCGGGCTCGGCACGGCCCGCCGACGCGGCCGGAGGAGAGCGATCGGCAGCCGTGCTGCGCGCCCTTCGGTTCTCCGCCGGGATGACGGTCGGCTTCGTCGCGGTGTTCGGTCTGTTCGGGCTCGTGCTCACTCCGCTGGCCTTGTCCCTGGAGCGCTATCTGCCCTTCGTCACCGTCGTCATCGGGATCGTGCTGATCGGGCTCGGCGCATGGCTGCTCGCCGGTCACTCACTGCGGATCCCCGGCCTGACCGGGCGGGGACAAGGCCCCACGGCTGCTTGGGGCTCCCAGGTGGGGTACGGAGTCGGATTCGCCCTCGCGTCGCTGTCCTGCACGCTGGCGCCCTTCCTCGCTGTCACCACTGCTGCCGCGCGGTCGGGGAGCGTCGCGTCCGGTGTGCTGGTGTTCGTCACCTACGCGTTGGGGATGGGGATCGTCGTGCTCGTCCTGGCCGTCGGCGTGGCGACCGCGGGAGCGTCGGCGGCAACGCGGATGCGGCGCGCCGGGCCGCGCATCATGCGCTTCAGCGGGCTGCTGATGGTCGTCGCCGGCGCCTATGTCGCGTGGTACGGCGTGTTCGAGATCCGGGTGCTCGCCGGCGATACGACGTCGGATCCGGTGGTCGGTGCCGCCACCCAGATCCAGTCGGCGATCACGCGTGCGGTGGCGTCGGTGGGGCCTCTGCCGCTTGTGCTGCTCGGCGTAGGCGTCGTCGTCATCGTCGCAGCGGTCCTGGCGAGACGGCGTCAGGGCGCACGGTCATGAGCCCGTCGTGCGGGGGCGGCCCGAGGCACTAGCGCCGGACGGCGACGGTGCGGCGGATGGCCAGGGGGAGCTGGCCGCCGGGGCGTGCGTGACGGCTCAACCGGGTCGCGGCCTCGCGCCGACGGTCGTCGCCGACGTGGGGCAGGTAGAGCGCGTTGAGGGCGAGCAGAGCGTCGTCCTCGGACTCCAACGGGTGGACGAAGCGCAGCGCCGTGTCCGAGGTGATGTCGAGACCGGCTCCATGGAGCATCCGGCGCAATCCTCGGCTGCTGAAGCGCTGTGGCATCTCGGGAAGGTGCCGCAGTCCCGTGAGCAGCGGGATCGCCAGTCGCAGATCCGCCAGCCTGAAGGGGGTGCCCACAGGTCGGATAGTGGTGAAGATCCCTCCGGGGCGAAGGACCCGCGCGACCTCGGTGAGGGCGCCCTCGATGGGTCGCAGCAGCATCACGGCCATCGAGCACACGACGACGTCGACGCTGGCGCTCGGTAGTGGCAGCAACAAGGCATCGGCGCTCATCAGCGGCCCCCTCCCTCGCTCGGCCGCGTAGGCGAGCTCGGCAGCTGAGAGATCGACGCCGAGGTAGTGGGTCGCGTCGAGGAGCAGCGGGTGCATGGGGGCGCTGCCGCACGCGAGGTCGAGCACATCACCGGGGTTCGCCCCCACCGAGGCCCTGAGCCACTGGTAGGGCGTCCCGACAGCCGGGTGAGTTGCTCGGGTGAGCACGCGTTCGGTGATCCCAGCGTGTGAAGCGTGGTAGTCCTCGAGATAGCGCGTCCACTCGTCCGCGGACGAAGACCGCTGGGCCGCGTCGCTGGGGCGTGCCGTCACGGCCGGCCGGTCGCGGCAGGTGACCCGTCGCGACCGAGGTGCTCGAGGACCTGCCGCCCGGACGGTTCGATCATCACCGTGCCGTCGTCGAAGACCACGGTCGGAACGGACTGGTTGCCGTCGTTGACGCGCACGACGAAGTCTGCCGCGGAACTGTCCTGCTCGATGTCGATCTCGCGGTACGCGACCCCGGAACGGTCCAGGGCGGACTTGAGCCGGATGCAGTCACCGCACCAGGTCGTGCTGTAGATGGTCATGGCCGCGCTGAGAGTCGACACTGCTCGTCCTCCGGTCCCGTGGTGCGTATGTCCTGGCCAGGGAACCCGCGAGCGCCGCCGCGGCATTCCCGCCACGTGCGCACCGAGGGCCAGCCGCGGCATCCACGCACGTCGGAGTCGAAGAATGTGCAGGGGATCCGGGAAGGATCCCGGCGGACCGCCGGGTTTCCGATCGTGAAGATTTCCATGACGGTCGTGCCTCGCATGATCACGTGCCGTTGGTCTGCGCGTCGTCTGCAGCGTTATCTCGATCGAGATCCCTCCGGGCTGCTGCCCGACGCTGACCTGCGCCGTCTTGAGGCGCACTTGGCGACGTGCGAGAAGTGCCAAGGACTCTCCAGCGAGTACCGCTCGGTGTCCGGGATGCTGGCCCGGCTGTCGCTGACCTGCGAGCCGGATGCGGCGACCATCGAGCGCGTTCAGCAACGCCTCGAGCTCGTACTCGACGAGGAGTGAGCGTGGACACCGAGCTCGAGCACGACTGGGACCTGGCCGTGATCGGCGGTGGAACCGCAGGAATCGTCGGGGCCAAGACGGCGGCAGGTCTCGGCGCGAGGGTCGTGCTCATCGAACGGCACAAGACCGGCGGAGACTGCCTCTGGACCGGTTGTGTACCGAGCAAGGCGCTGCTGGCAGCGGCGGGCAGCGCGGCCCAGGCGCGCGCCGCCGAGCGACTGGGGGTGACGGTCGCCGGGGTCGACGTCGACTTCCCGACGGTGATGCACCACGTCCACTCCGCCATCGCCGCCATCGAGCCCGTCGATTCCGTGGAGGCCCTCGAGGCCGCCGGCGTCACCGTGATCCGAGGAGACGCAAGGTTCACCTCGGCCAGGACCCTCGAGGTCGGTGGCACGTCGGTGACGTTCCGCCATGCCCTGCTGGCGACCGGGGCAACCCCGGCCGTACCGCCGATCCAGGGGCTCGACGGCTTCCCGTTCCTGACATCCGACACGCTATGGGACCTCTCCGCGCTGCCTCCCCGGCTGGCCGTGCTGGGCGGCGGAAGCATCGGTTGCGAGCTCGGCCAGGCCTTCGCCCGCCTCGGGGCCGACGTCACGGTGATCGAGGCCGCACCGCGGATCCTTCCCCGCGAAGACCCGGACGCCTCTGCGGTTGTTGCTGCCGCCCTGACCGACGACGGGGTCACCGTCCTGGTGGGCCGTCCCGTCGCCTCCGTGCGCGGTAACGCTGACGGGTCGGGCGATCTCTCGGTCGGCGACGGTCCCGATTCCACGGTGGCGTTCGACCGGCTCCTCGTCGCCGGCGGGCGCAGCCCTCGGACCCGCGACCTGGGCCTGGACAAGGCGGGCATCGAACTCGACGCCCGGGGTTTCGTGGTCGTCGACGAGGCCCTGCGCACCACCAACAAGCGAGTCTGGGCGGCAGGTGACCTCACCGGGCACCCCCAGTTCACCCACCTCGCCGGGGTCCACGGCAGCCTGGCCGCCAGCAATGCGGTCCTCGGGCTTCGACGCAAGGTGAACCTGACGGCCGTCCCGCGGGTGACGTTCACCGACCCCGAGGTCGCCGCCGTCGGGGTCCCCACCGGCGAGTCTGACCTGCCGTCCGGCGTCACGTCGGTGACCCGGCACCACGACCACGTGGACCGCGCCGTCGCCGAGGACGACACCTCGGGTTTTGCCCGGCTGGCGTTGGACAACAAGGGTCGTGTCGTGGGTGCGACCGTCGTCGGTCCTCGGGCGGGGGAGACCCTGCCCGAACTCACGGTCGCAGTCCGGATGGGGCTGCGGACACGGGACCTCGCGAGCGCGATCCACGCCTACCCCACCTACGCCGACGGTCCGTGGAACGCAGCCATCGATGACGTCCGCGAGAGGCTGCAGCGACCGGCGATGGCGCGGGCGACTCATGCGCTCCTCCGCTTCCGCCGGTGGCGTAGCTCATGACCCGGTCGGCGTCGAATTCCTATCGGTCACGTCGTGCGTGAGACCGCCTGGAGCGACTGGCCGGTGCTCGACGCCGACCAGATGCGTGAGGTGGACCGCGTGATGATCCATGAGCTGCACGTCAGTCTGCTCCAGATGATGGAGAACGCCGGTCGTAACCTCGCGTGGCTGGCGATCGAGCGGTTCGCACCGAGCAGGGTCGTGGTCCTCGCCGGTGGCGGCGGCAATGGTGGGGGCGGTCTCGCCGTCGCGCGTCACCTGGTCAACCATGGCGTGGAGGTCGAGGTACGCATCCTGGCCGCGGTGCCGATCGACGCGACCCGCCACCAGTGCGACATCCTCGATGCGATGGGTGTCGAGGTGACGGGGGAGGGCCCGCCGTCGGGCGATGCGGATCTGGTCATCGATGCGATGGTCGGCTACAGCCTCCGTGGCGACCCCCGAGGCGCGGTGGCCGACTACATCGCATGGATCACGACGCAGCGCGCTCCCGTGCTCTCCGTCGACGTGCCGAGCGGCTTCGATGCCCTCGGCGGCGTCCTTCGGACCCCGCACGTCACGGCGGCGGCGACGCTCACCCTCGCCGCACCCAAGCGTGGCCTCGATGTGTGCGGCGCCGCCGGTGAGATCTACGTCGGCGACATCTCCGTGCCGTCCCGCGTCTATGACCGGTTCGGGGTGTCCGTGCCGTCGCCGTTCGGTGGTGACTGGGTCGTCCGCGTTCAGACCGCGACGGTGACGGCACCGCACGATGGTGAGGAGCGCAGGTGAGGGTCACGGTCGTGTCGATTCCCGACTGTCCGAACCGGGAGGTTGCCGACGCCCGGGTGCGGAGCGCTCTGGCAGTGGTGGGCCTGGCTGATGTTGAGCCGGAGCACCGGGTCATCAGCACCCACGAGCAGGCCGTCGCCGAGCGGTTTCAGGGCTCGCCGACGGTCCAACTCGACGGCGTGGATCCGTTCGCAAGCGTCGGCGCCCCGATGGGGCTCGCCTGCCGCATCTACCTGACGGACCAGGGCTTTGCCGGCGCACCCTCCGTGACGCAACTTGTCGAGGCGATCCGCGGGCACCTGGCCGGCTGATCGGCGCTTCGCCCCCGTCGCCGGTCCGAGGTCAGGCCGTGAGGTGCTTGAGCAACGTTGCGATCGGCGGGTTGGTCAAGGTCGTGCCGTCAGGCAGGAGCACGGTGGGGACCGTGCGGTTGCCGCGGTTCGCCTGCTCGACGAACTTGGCCGCCGCGGGATCTCTCTCGATGTCGACCTCGACATAGGCGATGCCGGATCGTCTCAGCTGCGCCTTCAGTCGGCTGCAGTAGCCGCACCAGGTGGTGCTGAACACGGTGATCGTCGGTTGTGGTGCGGCGCCCGCCACGGTGTCGAGGCCGGCGTCGCCGCTCGCCGGCGCGGGGGCGGCCCAGCCTGTTGGAGCGCCGGCGTCGCGGCGCGCCCGCAGCGGGCTACGCCAGCGCACGGAGGGCGTCCTCGATGCCGCGGTGGAAGGTGGGGTAGGCGTAGATCATCCGCTGGAGGACGTCGGTCGTGATCCGCGCGTGCACGGCCAGTGCGAGCAGGCCGAGGACCTCGCCGCCGACCGGTCCGACGCTGGTCGCCCCGACGAGGACGCCGCGGTCGGCATCCTCGACGACCTGGATGAACCCGTCGTTGCCGACCTTGTGGATCCAACCTCGTGCGGTGTGGGGGACCTCGGCTCGACCGGTCCGCACGCTGATCCCTGCGGCGCGTGCCTGCGCCTCGGTGAGGCCCACCGAGCCGACCTCGGGGTCGGTGAACGTGTCGCGCGGCAGTGCCGTGTAGTCCGCATCCGGTCCGGGCTGATCCAGGATCGAGCGGACCGCGATGGCCGCCTGATACATGGCGACGTGGGTGAAGGCGCCCTTGCCGGTGAGGTCCCCGACTGCCCACACCCCGTCGGTGACCCGCTGCTGGTCGTCGACCTCGAGCCATCGCGCAGCGGGATCGAGGCCGAGCGATTCGAGGCCCAGGGATGACAGGTCGGCCCGCCGACCGGTCGCAACCAAGAGGCGCCGGGCGGTCAGGTCACCCGCTGGCGTCGTGAGGGTGAACTGTCCGCCTTCGTGTCGGACCGCGGTGACGGTGGCGCCGGTGACCACGGTGATGCCCTCGCGCTCGAACACCTCGGCGAGGAGCTGGCCGGAGCCGGGCTCTTCCAGCGGAAGCAGGGTCGGGGCTCCTTCGACGACGGTGACGCGGGAGCCGAACCGGGCGAAGACCTGGGCGAGCTCGACCCCGATCGCTCCGCCGCCGAGGACGAGCAGCGACTCCGGGGGCTCCTCGGTGGCCACGGCGTCGCGGTTCGTCCAGTAGGGAAGGTCGGCGAGCCCGGGGATCGGCGGGATGGCCGGGGAGGTTCCGGTGGCGAGCACGATCGCGCGGCGCGCCCGGTACAACTCGGCGCCGGCGGTGACCTCGCCGGGGCCGGTGATGCGCCCGCGACCTCGGACGAACGTTCCGCCGTGGCCGACGAACCGGTCGACGGCGACGGTGTCGTCCCAGGTGTCGGTCGCCTCGTCGCGGATCCGGCGCGCCACCGGTGCCCAGTCGGGGTGCACGTCCACCGTGCCGGCCATGCCAGGGATGCGCCGGGCGTCGGTGACCAGGTTGGCGGCGCGGATCATCATCTTGCTCGGCACGCACCCCCAGTACGGGCACTCGCCGCCGACGAGCTCCGCCTCGATCCCGACGACCTCGAGTCCGGATTGCGCCAGCTTCCCGGCCACGTCCTCCCCGCCCGGTCCCATTCCAATGACGACGACGTCCACGGCCTGTGCCACGGTTGTTCCCTTCTCGTGTTCGACGTGGGGGAACCCGCTGGGACGCCCGAAGTGTTCCCGGTCGTTGGTCGCCTCGCTGCGCGCCGGGTCTACCGACTCGCCTGGTTGTCGTTGCGGGGGATGTGCCCGCCGGTGACCGGTGCGAGGGAGGTGTCGTCGCACAGGGCGCCGAGTCGGGCCGCGTCCTTCACCCGTATCCGCCCACGGCGCATCGAGACGAGGTCCCGGTCGCGTAGGTCACCGAGGACCTTCGTCATGGTCTCGCGCGTGGTGCCGACGAGGTCGGCGAGCTGCGCGTGGGTGAGGCGGATGTCCGTGTGGTCGGTTCCGCTGAGTGCTGCCAGTGCGGAGGTGATCCGAGCGGGGACGCTCTTGAGCACGGTGTCCCCGAGCCGACGTTCGAGGTCGGCGACCCGCGCACCGAGGCTCTCGGCGATCCGGGCCGCGATGCGAGCGTCGGACAGCAGGAGGCGGTAGACGTCGTCGCGGCTCATCAGGCAGACGACGGAAGCGTCGAGGGCCTCGGCGTAGGTGTCGTCGAGGCGCTGACCGAGCAGGACCATCTCGCCGAAGATCTGTCCGGCCTCGACGATGGCGGTGGTCAGGGTCCGGCCGTCGAAGGCGAGGCGGTAGAGCCGGACGCGGCCGCGCTTGAGGATGAACAGGATCTCGCCGGGCTGGTCGGGGGAGATGAGCAGCGTCCCGGCCGGCACTTCGCGCATCGGTGCGGACCGGGCGATGCGGTCCATGTCCTCAGGTGCCAGGTCCTGGAAGATGTCGAACTCCGACAGCCTCCAGGTGCGCTCGGGGCTGGACCAGCCGTCCGCGGAATGCTCGCCTCTCGTGTGCGTCACGGGCGTGTGCCCTCGAGGATCTTCAGGAGATCCTGCGGGGCGGGGTTCCCCAGTGAGATCACTCGGTCACCCCACAGATACATCGGAGTGCCGACGAAGGCGATGTCGTCGGGGACGCCGTCGACATCGACGTCGATGAGGTCGACGGTCATGTCGGGGCGAACACCCCGCACGGCAGCGACGACCTCGATGGCACGGTCGCAGGACGCGCAGTCACCCGAGACCAGGACTCGGACTCTTGCCGAGCTGTGGTTTCGGTCGGCCGACGTCATGGCGTGCGGTCCTCCGCTCCGGTGCAGTCGATGAGCATCGATCCACGCTAGAGACCCGCGGTGCTGACGTCTGTGTTCCCGCCCACGTTCGGCGACGCGGTGACCCGAGCGTGGCCGGTGCGGCATCACGACTCGTGGACGCGAACGCCGCGCCAGAACGCCAGGTATCCGCTGATGTCTGCCGCGGCGGGGAGCGGTACTGGGTAGGTCCACGCGACGTCGGCGCCGGCCACCTCGTCGCGAGCGACGGACCAGTAGTGGGCTCTACCCTTCCAGAAGCAGCGGGTGGTCTTCTCGCTGGGAGTGAGCAGGTCCCAGTGGACCGAGTCCGGCGGGAAGTAGTGGTTTCCTTCGACGACGATGGTGTCCGCGCTCGCCGCCAGGACCAGGTCGTTCCACATGGCACGCATGGGTTGGGCTCCTTTGTGTCCGGTCCCGATGGGTCGACGTCGTCGACGGAGAGAACCCGGCGACGTCGCCGGCGGATTCGACACCGCGCGGCGACGTGCGTCGCGGCAGGGTTCCGACGGTTCAGTCGCGGGAACGGGCGCGGCCGGCGAACAGAAGGCCGAGGCTGAGCCCGAACAGGACGTGCTCGATGAGGAAGGTGGCGTACCCGACCAGCTAGGCCATGTTCTTGATCTGGTCGCCGCTGGAGAAGATGCTCGCCGCGATCGGAAGCGCGATCCAGGAGCTCAGCGCGAAGACCATGACCCCGTAGACCGCGCCAGCGACGACCACTGTGGCGCCACGCCAGCGCAGCTTGCCCACGACGAGCCCGAACACCACGCCATACATCGCACCGATCATCATGTGGATTGCGGCACCGAGCAGGGCGGGCGCGAGCGAGAAGTAGAACGAGCTGCCGCCCATGGCCTGCTGCATCGACGTCTGCAACGATTCCGGGGACACGATCAACGAGGCGATGTGATACAGCGGGGTGAAGAACCCGGTGCCCTGGTAGGTGAGAGAGGCCATCATCGCGTACGCCGCCATGACCAAGGACGCGATGACGCCGAACCCGGCCCCCAGCATTGCGGTACGCAGCAGGCCGTCGTTGGGCTCGTTACGACTGACGACGATGCTCGCACGGCCGGCAGATTGCGATGTGGCCATCGTGGCTCTCCTTCTGGAATTGCCGGAGTTCAGGCCGGCGTGGCAGGTCACGACTGTGACTGCGGCGGGAACCAGGTGACAGCGCGGGATTCTTCCCGGCGGGGCGAATCAATTCGCGCGACGACGAGCGGCACACAGTGCGGATGCCCGGCCCAGAGCGCGGCGCAGCTCAAGATCGTTTGACACCAACCGTGACACCAACGCAGCTCGCACGGTCACGGATTCTCCCGGACCGCGAGCGACCAAAGCCCCTGTGAACACAGGAAATAACGCACTTGCGCGGACACGTGAAAACACGGCTTTGCGACCCGTCAGGTCGTGGGTTCGAGCCCCACCCGCCCCACGAGCACTACCAGGGCAGATGCCCGAATCACGCCCGTGCAAGCAGGTGGAGGTTCGGCATCTCCCCTCCATCTCCCCTCCAAGCGCCCCGGCTTCACCCGGCCGGGTGGATAGGCCACCCGAGCACTATCCG
Organism: Candidatus Nanopelagicales bacterium; assembly: GCA_038206635.1. Taxonomy (GTDB): domain Bacteria; phylum Actinomycetota; class Actinomycetes; order S36-B12; family CAIYMF01; genus Longivirga. The sequence continues at coordinate 21,675 of JBBRAQ010000012.1, forward strand.
GCTACAAGGATGCGTCTGCGCGTTGGCCGGGGTTCGGGGGTTCCCCGTGACAGCGTGCGGGTGAGCGTCCTGGTCGGGTCTGACTCCAACTTTCCGGCTGACGTATTCGGACTGTCTTGAGAATGATTCGTCGACCCGACCTGGTCGCTCACCCGACACTCCCACCCCACCAGGCGGGTGGGTTCTTGCGGGGTTCGTGGTTGCAGGTGGGCCGGCACGACCTCTCGGCTCGACAGGAAACCGGTGTTCGTCACCTCGATTTCGACGCACAGTCCGTGACACTGCGACACGCAGCTGGGGCTCTCCGTGGGACCACGTCGAGCAGCCGAGACCATGCCCGAACCAGTAGGCAGGTTCAGGAGCGCGGCCAGCGAAGTGCCCCCGGTAGCCGACGAAAGTCCCTTCTCGGTAGTGGAGCGCGCCGTCGCGTGGCGTCACAGACCAGGCGGCGGATCCATGGTCCTCGCGGGGAAATGACGTGACCAGTCTCTCTGCCGGCTCGATGAGGCGAGGTAGGGCACTCGCGACGGCATGGCCGGCCTCCTGAGCGGGTATCCCGGCCAACAGGCTGCTGTCGACGCTGTCTTTCCAGGGCATGAGTACGGGTGTGGCGGCATTGACGACCACCACCGTCCTGCGGGATGCCGCTGCTGGGGCGAAGACGAGATCGTCCTGCCTGCCCGGGAGCGACAGAGTGGTCATGTCGCGACCCTCGGTCTCCTGCTCGTCGGTGAGTCCCACCACCACGACGGCCACGTCGGACTCCGCGGCCGCCAAGGCTGCCGGTTGGATCCGGGTGTCAGGATCCAGCGATGCCGGATTGGCGACGGGTCCGATCAGACCCAGACCCCCAGCCCGCGCGCCGATCCCGTGGGTGACCAGTGCCGCCTCGATCGTGTCACCGGCATCCAGGGCCACTGGTGCGAGGGCCATCGGCGGATGGAGCAGCTCCTCCCCGAGACCCGTGTCGGAGAGGTGAAGGTCCCAGGCGAACTCGGATCAGGCGGCCTTGATGATCCAGCTCCCGCTACCGACGCCGGCCGGCCGGCGTGAGCCCGCGGACTCCGTTCGGTCCGTCGGACATCCGGAGCTCGCGAAACCCAACGGTGGGGAGGGAGCGGAGGGTGGACATCGACGCCCCGGTCAACAGGCTCACCCGAGTCGTGCGGTCGAGTCCAGAGAGATCCGCTGAAGGCGGGCCCGTCGTATCCGGTGGATCGGGAGTGTGGTGGGACATGGAGCTCCGATCGTGGTCCGGTGGACCTCGGTCGCATCTTCCGCTCTTCCGCCGTGGAGTGGTGGTTGCCCCGATCTTCACGGCAAGCCTGGGCAGGCGATCGCTTCGCGGTGGAGGAGGGCCAGGAGCGGACCGCTCTTGCCGTCACTGTCTCGTAAGGGGAGAACGGCAACGCGGAGGGCCACGACGTGGTTGCCTCGAGCCCCTGGCGCACTGGCGCCGTCAGCCACAGGCGGAGGACCACCATGCTTCCCGACTCGGTTCAGGCGTTCATCGACGCCGAGATCACGGCCAACACCGTCGACTACTCCGATCTTCGCGCCGTGTATCTCAACGGAACGCTGAAGCGTTCTCCGGAGGTGAGCCACACCGACGCACTGATCGACATCAGCGCGCACATCCTGCGCGGAGTGGGCGCGCGCGTCGACGTGGTGCGCACCATCGACCACACCATCCCGCCGGGCGTGTACCCCGACATGCGCGAGCAAGGCTGGCCGGTGGACGACTTCCCGGACATCTACCGCACGCTGATCGGGCCGGCGCACATCGTCGTTCTCGCGACCCCGATCTGGCTGGGCGACCAGTCGTCCCTGACGCGACTGATCATCGAGCGGCTCTACGGCTGGTCGGGCGACGTCAACGAGTTCAGCCAGTGGTCCTACTACGGCAAGACCGGCGGCGTGCTCATCACGGGCAACGAGGACGGCGGCAAGCACTGCGCAGCGCAGATGATGTACGCCCTGTCCCACATCGGGTTCACGCTCCCTCCGCAGTCCGATGCCTACTGGGTGGGCGAGGCCGGACCCGGGCCGTCCTACCTCGACGACAACCAGGGTGCGCGCAACCACTGGACCACCCGCAACACCGTCTTCGCGACGTGGAACATGCTCCACGCGGCGCGTCGACTGGTTGACGGTGGTGGGATCCCTGCGCACGGGAACCGAACCTCCAACTGGGACCTCAGCGATCCCGGGCACCCCAACCCCGAGTACCGTGCCTGAACGCGGACGTCGGTCGCCACGGTCATCAGTTCGGGCGTCATCGGTTGCGGCGCGTCAAGGCGAGGAGCGGATGAGCATGGCAGGAATCGGGTCTGACGTGACGTCGGCGAAGGGGTCGGCGAGGGTGACCGTCCGGGCGGCACAGGTGCTCGCGACGACCGGGCCGGCCGACATCGTGGTGCGGGAGGTTCCCGTGGCGGTTCCGGGTAGTGGCGACGCGCTGATCGAGGTTCACGCGGTGGGGGTGTCGTTCCCGGACCTGCTGCTGAGCAGGGGGAAGTACCAGCTTCGGCCCGAGCCGCCGTTCACCCTCGGCGTCGACCTCGCCGGGGTGCTGCTCGAACCGGCTGCGGGCCTGTCGGCGGGTCAGCGCGTCGCGGCTTTCGTCGCGTACGGCGCCGCCGCGGAGCGGGTCGTCGTGCCGGCGCCTTTCGTGCTCCCGCTCCCGGACAACGTGAGCTTTGCCGAGGGGGCTGCGCTGCCGCTGAACTACCTGACCGCTCAGTTCGCACTCGCCTTCCGCGGGCAGATCGTGGCCGGCGAGACGGTTCTGATCCACGGGGCGGCCGGGGGAGTGGGCACGGCGTGCATCCAGGTAGCGCGGGGCTACGGCGCCCGCACGATCGCGGTCGTGAGCACGCCGGAGAAGGCCGCGGTAGCTCGTGCTGCCGGTGCTGAGGAGACGGTGCTCGTGGAAGGCTTCAAGGACGCCGTGCTGGCGGCGACGGAGGGTCGTGGCGTCGACATCGTGGTGGACGTCGTCGGCGGCGACCTCGTGACCGACTCGCTCCGCGCGCTTGCCCCGGGTGGCCGACTGCTCGTCGTCGGCTTCGCTGCTGGCGGGCCGATTCCCGAGGTCAAGCTGAATCGTCTGCTGCTCAACAACATCGACGTCCGAGGCGTCGGATGGGGTGCGTATGTGTTCCCGCGTCCCACCCACGTCCGTGCGCAGTGGGATGCGCTCCTCCCGATGATGGCCGACGGTGTCGTGAAGCCCGTGATCGGCATGACGTACCCGCTGGAGGACTTCGCCCGTGCGCTGATCGACATGGAGCAGCGCCGCACGGTCGGCAAGTCAGTCGTGATGGTGCGGCCGTAGCGGGTCTCCGGTTGCAGAGCGGCCAGATAGGTAATACATTACGTACATGGCCACCGGCGAACTCCTCACGGCTCAGAGCGAGCTGTTCGGGTCCGTCTTCGTCGTGACCCAGCACCTGACCCGGCGAACGGACGCCGCCCTCGAGGAGTTCGGCCTCACCACCCGTCAGTGGCTGCTGCTCGCCGTGCTGCAGCAGGAGTTCCCGGCCAACCACGCCTCGCTCAGCGAGGCGGCCGAGAAGTACGGCAGCTCGCGGCAGAACGTGAAGCAGATCGCGCTGGGCCTCGAGGCGCGTGGCTTCGTGCGCCTGGTGCCCGACGCCGACGACCGGCGTACGACGCGGCTGCAGCTGACCGAGCGCATCCGGGAGTTCGACGCGCCGACAAACCGGAAGGCCGGAGCCGACCTGCTCACCCACGCATTCTCCGGGCTCTCCACGTCGGAGACCCTCGCCCTGCGCGACCTCGTCGTCCGCTGGCTCGCGGGGCTCGCCGCCTCGTCCTCCGCCCCGGAGGGCAGCTGAGGGGCCAGTCGACCCTCCAGCACGCACCATAACCGGGAGTTCACCATGCTCCGTCTCGCTGCCGCCGCCGTCCTCGCGGTCCACGGCCTCATCCACCTCATCGGCTTCGTCGTCCCGTGGGAGCTCGCTTCGGTGCAGGGCTACCCCCTCAAGGACTCGGTCCTCAGCAGCTCGATCGCCGTCAGTGACATGACTGTTCACGTTCTCGGCGTGCTGTGGCTGGTGGCCGCAATCGGGTTCGTCGTCGCAGCGGTCGGGCTCGCGCGTCGCGCCACCTGGTCGATTCCGCTCATCGCACTCACGTCGGTCGTGTCGATCGTCCTGTGTGTTCTGGGGAGCCCTGAGGCGGCAGCCGGTGCGGTCATGAGCGCCGCGATCCTCCTCGTGCTTGGGGTCGTCGGCCTGCAGCACCCGTCACCGTCCCACCACGGCGTTCACTAGGAGGCCGGACAGTCATGCGCACGTCCCTGAAGAACCGGTTCGACCAGGCGCTCGCCGCTGAGTTCGCGGCACAGCCCCTCAGCGAACCAGCTCTGGTCACCGACTCCGACCTCGCCCACCTTCCCGAGGCCGTGCGCCGCTACGTCGAGCTGTCGGGCGCCGTCGGGCGTCCTCGCACCGTCAACCTTCGGGCGGAGTTCGACGCGCTGATGTGGCGAGCAGCAGACAAGCGGCCCATGCGCGCCACCTCCGTGCAGTACAACTTCTTCGGCAGCCCGGCACGCCTGTTCTTCATGCGTGCCAGTATGTTCGGCCTTCCCGTCCATGCGTGCCACATCTACTCCGGTGAGGAAGCGACGTTCACTGTCCGGGCTGCCTCGCTGGTCACGATGGTCGACCACGCCGGGCCGGAGCTCAGCGACGCCGAGACGGTCACGCTGCTCAACGACATGGTCGTCCTCGCCCCGGAGTCGTTGATCGACCCTCGGCTCAGCTGGGCCTGGCGTGACGACCTCACCTCGACCGTGTGCCTCACCAACGGCTCGCGAAAGGTGTCGGCGACGGTGTCCTTCTCCGCGAACGGCGAGCTGGTCGACTTCGTCTCCGACGACAGGCCGGCATCGCAGGACGACGGGTCGCTTCGCGCGGCCCGCTGGTCGACGCCGCTGTCGGACTACCGCGAGCTCGACGGTCGCCACGTCGCCACGGTGGGCGACGCCATCTATCACTACCCCGAAGGCGATCTGACCTACGGCCGTTTCACCGTGCGGTCCGTGGCCCGCAACCTTGCCGCACCGGTGCCGAGCAGGTGATGCGCCGCCATGTCCCTGGCTGCGCGGGTGTTCCGTAGCTCCGATGGCGCCCTGGCTCCCGGACCCGCGCCTTCGTCAGCGAACGACGACGGAGCGGTCGAGCCAGGAGGGCTAGGACGACGACCCCGCTGCCTCCGGCAGCTGCGTTCGCACCCGCGCGACCGATCAGAGACATCAGGCGACACCATGCAGGTGATCGAGGTCCACGACCTCAGCAAGCACTACGGCGGCAAAGTTGCCGTCGACCATCTCTCCTTCACCGTCGAGCCGGGGACGGTGACCGGCTTCCTCGGCCCCAACGGCGCCGGCAAGTCGACCACGATGCGCCTCATCGTCGGTCTCGACCGACCGACGTCGGGCAGCGCCACGATCGGCGGGAAGCCGTACGTCGAGCTGATCCAGCCTTTGCGTGTCGTAGGTGCCCTTCTCGAGGCGGGTGCCGTCCACCCCGGCCGGTCTGCCTACGACCACCTGCTCTATCTGTCACAGACACAGGGCTTTCCGCGCGCCCGGGTGGACGAAGCCATCGAGCTCGTCGGGCTGCACGACGTCGCCGGCGAACGCGCCGGCGGGTTCTCCCTTGGCATGGGACAACGCCTTGGCATCGCTGCCGCGCTGCTCGGCGATCCGCAGGTACTGATCCTCGACGAGCCGGTCAACGGGCTCGACCCCGACGGCATCTTCTGGTTCCGCAACCTGATGAAGTACCTCGCCGGCCAGGGCCGTACCGTGCTCGTGTCGAGCCACCTGATGAGCGAGATGGCGCTGACCGCGGACAACCTCGTCGTGATCGGTCGGGGCCGGCTCATCGCCCAGTGCAGCACGGTCGAGTTCATCGCCACCAACTCCGAGATGACCGTCCTCGTGCGGACGCCGGTGCCTGACGAGCTGACGGCGCTGCTCATCACGGCCGGCGGTCGTGTCGTACGCGAGGCCGACGGCGGCCTGACGGTGCACCTGATGGACGCCGAGCACATCGGCGACGTCGCGGGACGCAACGGCGTGACCCTGCACGAGCTCAGCCCTCAGACCGCATCCCTGGAGGAGGCCTTCATGGAACGCACGCACGACAGCATGGAGTTCGGCGGCCACGCCGACGACGCTCGGCTCGACGACGGGTCGCACCTCGTCCCTGCGAACGCGTCATGACGGCGACGACGGTTGCCCTGGTCCCCCCTGTCGATCTCGGTGCTCTGTCCCATACGCCGGGCTTCCCCGACCTCCTGCGCTCGGAGTGGACCAAGCTGCGTTCGGTGCGTTCGGTGCGTTCGACGAGGTGGGCGTTCGGGTTCCTGGTGGCTCTCGGGGTCGGGTTCACCACCCTGCTCACCTGGGTGACCAGCGCCCAGTGGGACACCCTCCCAGCCCTTCAGCAGCAGGCGGTCCTGGCCGACCCCGCAGGCCAGATCCTCGGGTCCGGATTCCAGTTCAGCCAGCTCGCGATCTGCGTGCTCGGCGCGCTGGTGATGACCAGCGAGTACTCCAGCGGCACCATCGCGCCGAGCCTGCTCGCCGTCCCTCGGCGCACGCCGATGCTCCTGGCGAAGGCCGCCGTGTTCGCAGTCGTGGCGTTCGTGGTGGCCGAGGCCGCTGCGTTCCCGGCGTTCTTCATCGGGGCTGCGATGTTCCGCTCCCACATCGACGTCTCGCTCGGCGACCCCGACGTGCTTCGCGCCGTGATCGGCTCGGGGCTCTACATCAGCGTGCTCGGCGCCTTCGCGATCGCCGTGGGTGCGCTGATCCGGCACACGGCCGCGGCGATCACCGGCATCATCGGGTTCGTCCTGGTGCTGTCCCCGCTCGCACTGCTGCTTCCCGGAAGCGTGGGAGCTCACATCCACGCCTACCTGCCGACCGAGGCCGGCCAGCGGATCGCCATGACCACCCAGAGCACGGAACAGCTGCTCTCGCCGTGGCAGGGCTTCGCTGTGTTCTGCGCCTGGACACTGGCTCTCATGGTGGTGGCCGCCTTCCAGCTCCGCCGCCGCGACGCCTGACGGGAGTCAGCCGGACCTCGTCGGCTCGCGGAGGGACAGACACACTGTCGAGCCAGGCGGCGCCTTCGCGCTGGCGTTGGGGGACTGGTGGGTGACCACGTCGAAGCTCGACACGTGGTCGGCGACCCAGAGTCCCGACTACCAGCCGCGGCGCTCGAGCCAGACGAGGGTCTCGGCCCCGGTGTGGTTCACCATGCCCTCGACCTGACCGGAGTTGCCGGTCCGGTATCGCACCTCGAGGAACGCGGATACGTAGATGCCGCATGGTCGCGCTGCCCGGTCGATCGCCGCTGGCAGCTGGACGCGGCGGTAGTGCATCGCCGGCGTCACGATGATGACCGCCGTCGTCCCGCGTACGACGCTGCACACCTGGCCAGCTGCCGGTCGCCGCACCAGGAGGACGGTCGCTGCCACGACAGAGTTCCGCACCCCTCGACGCTGCAGTCGCCGTGGCGGCGACGAGGGCCTTGACGGTCACCGCGGCGGGGCCCCGACCGACGACGTGCCGGCAGACCGACGCGCACGACCGGCCAGCGGGTCAGGATCACGAATCCGGTCCTGATCTCAGCCAGGACGAGTGCAGTCCCTCGGCGCGGGGACTGAGCTTCGGCTCGCAGGAGACCGCTCGCCCGGTCGTCAGCGTCAGCGGCAGCCGGCGGCGGACCAGCATCGATGCCGTGGCATCTGAACCAGTGCCGGGGTGGGGTTCCGGCCGATCACGAGAACCCGGTTGATCAGGTCCTGGGCGGGTCCCACCTGCGCGCTCGTCGACGCCGGATGGCACCAGGCGCGGAAGGAATAGGCGGGCCGCTCTCCGGGCGTGACGGTGAAGCGAGCCGGCAGCAGCGCGGTCGCCGCGACCTGGCGGCGCGAACGGTGATCCGCGCGACCGTGACGAACCTTGCCGGCACGAGTGCCTTTCGCCCGCCGCGGCGGGTGAAACCGGGCTAGGGCGTCATCGCCCTGGGGGGACCCGTACCGAGGAGCTGGGGTCGACGGTCGAACTGCCACGCGCCGCCTCCCGGACGGTGGAGGGCGGCTCCCCGAGTGCCGCTCGAGCGGCGGCCGAGGCCGGGGGCGCGGGCGGCGCGAGGACGGCGACGCCGCTCCAGTCGCGATCAGTGGCCGGATCCACTTGCCGCGCCCACTGAGCTGTGGTCCCTGTCGACTCGGGAGATCCTCCCGCCGTCGAGAGTGCGCTGCCGGTCGAGGACGTCCCCGGCGCGGCGATGGCGCGGTGGTGCCAACCATTGCCCACCATCGTCGGCTCTCGCCGCCGCGCGGCGACCGACCGGGTCCGGGCACGGAGAAGCCCGATCGCAACGGGGGGATCCGACCGGGCCTCTGGTCACCAATGTATACCTCTCCGGGTTCCGGTCCGACATCGCGGCGGAGACTTTGCCAAGCCCTGACCCACCGTCCCGCAATCCGGAGCGATGTCGCCGGAGTTGGTGCTTCGCCTCATCCTCAGGCGCGGTCGGGCACCGGCCGGAGCCCGATGCGGGCCACCGATCCGGCACCTGTCAGCCGCACCCGCCCCTCCACCAGCAGCGCGTCACGCTCGCCCAGCTCGATGCTCTCCTCATCGATCAGCCACGCGCCCTCGAGGACGACGAGCAGCACCGTCTCGCCGGGATCAGCGACGCACTCGACGGTCGGCGTGCTCGCCAGCGCGTCGAGTGTCGCGGTGCACCGGCTGCGGCGCACCATGACGTTGAGGTCGCTGGTCGGACCCGCGGACAAGGAGCATGACGTCACCGCCTCGCCCGGGAACGACAGGGGGACCAGGGGTAGGGCGACCTGGTCGACGCCGTCGACACGCAACGTCATTCCCTCCCCGACGACGAGAAGGATCCGGTCAACACCGCCGAAGGCGGAGAAGTTCCGGGACGATGCGATCTCCGCGAGGCTGACTCGCCAGTCGAAGTCGTCGAGCCCCGCGCCGTCCGGGGAGCTCGCGACCTCGTAGGTGACTCCGCCGCCGTTCGCCCACGCCATCGCACGATGGTCGCGACGTCGAAGGACCCTCATGGCGACACCAGGAGCCGCAGCGTTGCGCTCACAGCCCTGCGTCGCTCACGCGGCGCCACAGGGACCCGATCGAGGTCGCGAGCTCACCAGTCACGTCCATCGACCGGTGCGATCCGCCGGACACGATGACCCGCCCGTCGACGACGACCGTGTCGACGTCACCCGCGTACGCCGACAGCAGGATCTGCGCCGGGTCGGACCCGGTTGTGCGCACGGTGTCGAGCCGGATCGAGACGAGGTCCGCGCGCTGCCCCTGCGCGATGCGCCCGGCATCGGCCCAGCCGAGGGAGCGGTGACCGTTCTCCGTCAGTGCGACGACGAGCTCCGCGGGCTGGTGGCGTCCGCGCTCCTGCGACACGAGCCGGTCGTGCATCTCCATCCCGCGCGCCTCCTCGATGAGGTCGATCACGGCGTGCTGGTCCGAACCCAGGCAGAGCGGGGAACCGGCGTCGCGCAGCTCGGTGGCCGGGCCGACCCCGTCGGCGAGGTCGCGCTCGGTCGTGGGACACAGGCAGCTCGACGTCCCGCTGCTCCCGAGCAGCACGATGTCAGCGGCTGTCAGGTGCGTCGCGTGCACGACCGTCGACAGCGGTCCGAGCGCTCCCGCGTCGTGCAGCAGGCGGGTGGGGCTGATCCCGTACACGTGCTCGCAGGCCTGGTTCTCCGCGACCTGCTCGGACAGGTGTGCGTGCAAGGGCCCCCCGGCGGCGGCGTCGACGATGGCCGGGATCTGCTCGCGCGGCACGGCTCGCACCGAGTGCACGGCCGCGCCGATGACGGTGGAGGCATCGCCATCGAGCTGCGCCACGCGTTCGGCCCACCGCAGGGCATCTCCGTCGGAGAACCGCAGCTGGTCCGCACGCAGGGGAAGGTGGCCATCCGGCCCGAGCCCGCCGGAGACGTAGCACGTGTCGAGGAGGGTGAGGCGGATCCCGGCATCGCGTGCCGCGTGGCGCAGCGCCTCACCCATGGCGTTGGGATCGGCGTACGGCGTCCCGTCCGGCGCATGGTGAACGTAGTGGAACTCACCGACCGATGTGACGCCGGCCAGGGCCATCTCGCCGTATGTCGCGCGGGCGAGCTCGTAGTAGGAGTCCGGGTCGAGGACCGCCGCGATGCGGTACATCTGGTCGCGCCACGTCCAGAACGTGCCACCGTCGCCGTGGGTGCGGCCGCGGAGCGCACGGTGGAACGCGTGCGAGTGCGCGTCGGCGAACCCGGGCAGCACGACACCGGGCAGATGTACGACGTCGTCGCCCCGCTCCGCGGCCGCCGGCCCGACAGCAACGATCCGTCCGTCGACCACCGTGATGTCGAGGTCGGCCCGTACCTCGTCACCGATCCAGGCGAACGCGCAGCGGAACACCGTCATCGCACGAGGTCCTTGAGGACGGCTGCGAGGGCGGCGACCCCGGAGTGGCAGTCCTCCGCCTCGGCGTGCTCGGCGGGTGAGTGGGAGACCCCGGTGGGATTGCGCACAAAGAGCATCGCAGTCGGAATGCCCACGGCCGCAAGGATTCCCGCGTCGTGGCCGGCTGCCGTCGGGAGTACGGGGACGTCGGGTGAGCCCTGCTCTGCCGCCACCGCGGCGAGCACTCGCTCGCGCAGCGGCACGTCGAACTCCAGGATCGATGTCGTCGACTCGGTAGTCACGTCCACCTCGGTGCCGTTGCTCTCCGCGGCGTCGGTGGCGCGGGCCGAGATCTGCATGACCAGGTCGTCGAGGGTCGCCTGGTCGCAGGCCCGGGCATCGAGCCAGGCGCGCACGACGGACGGGATCGCGTTGGTGGCGTTGGGCTCCACCTCGATGCGGCCGAACGTGGCGCGGCTCTCCGACATCCGCGCCGTCACGTCGGCGGCGAGTGCGGCGTGGGCATAGGCGACCATCGGGTCGTGCCGGTCCTGCATGCGCGTCGTCCCGGCGTGGTCGGCGACTCCGCGGAAGGTGAACCGGAAGCGCCCATGCGGCCAGATCGACTCGGCGACACCGACGGAGGCCCCCTGCTCGATGAGGTGACGGCCCTGCTCGATGTGCAGCTCGACGAACTGCCCGATCCGGGCGATCCGCTCCTGGTCGGGGCCGACGCCGCTCGGGTCGTGACCGGCCGCGGCCATCGCCTCGGCCATCGTCAGCCCGTCGTGTCCCATCAGTGACCGGGCCTTGTCGGGGCTCAGCTGCCCGGTCATCAGGCGCGATCCTGCACAGGCGATGCCGAACCGGGCACCTTCCTCGTCGGCGAATGCGACCAGTGCTACCGGACGCGTCGGCTGCCAGCCCTCGAGCCGTGCGGCGTCGAGCGCAGCGAAGGACGACACCACGCCGAGCGGGCCGTCGAAGGCGCCGCCGTCGGGCACGGAGTCGAGGTGCGAGCCGATCACGAGCGCCTTGCGGTCGGCGTCGACGTCGGCGGGCACCCACCAGGCCCAGAGGTTGCCGTTGCGATCGGTCTCGACGTCGAGACCGCGGTGCTGTGCCGTGGAGACGAACCACTCGCGGCACTCGAGCTCCGCGGCGTCGAACGCGTACCGGCGGTATCCGCCGGTGCCTGCGTGCCGGCCGATCGGCTCGAGCTCGGCCCACAGTGCGTCGAACGTGGTCATGTTCCCGAGCCTCGACGGTCCATGCCGGAAGCGTAGGGGATAGGCGTGGACGAACCGCCCGTGTCACGCCGCCGCCGTCGGTACAGTCACGACAGCCGTCTGGAACGTGACAGGGAGAGTGCGCTGTGCCCACAGAAACCGAGCTCGTCGAGCTGGAGGCCCGACGCCACCAGCTGCGCTCGCAGTACCTGCTGCCCGTCGGGGAGCGTTCCACTCCGGGCAGGGGCATCCACCATGCCGCGCTCATCTGTTCCGACGTGGCGACGACGATCCAGTTCTACCAAGGGCTGCTTGGGTTTCCCCTCGTCGAGCTCGTGGAGAACCGTGACTACTCCGGCTCCTCGCACCTGTTCTTCGACGTCGGCAACAAGACGCTGCTCGGCTTCTTCGACTTCCCGGGGCTCGGCCTCGAGCCGGGTGTCGAGGCGATCGGCGGCGTCCAGCACATCGCGATCTCGGCGTCGCGGGACCGGTGGTTGGAGGTCCAGGCGCGACTCGAGGCCGCGGGCGTCCCGTACGCCGGTCCCGACCTCGGCATCCCGGAGTCGATGTACTTCACCGACCCAGACGGCATCCAGATCGAGCTCCTCAGCGATCCGTTGATGTACTTCGGTGGGCATCAGCTCGATGAGTAGCGGCGGCGTACGGCTCGGCCTCGGGCTGCCGGTCTCGGGTGCGTGGGCGACCCCGGCGAACATGCGTCGCGTCGCCACGCGCGCCGACGAGCTCGGCTACGACTCCCTATGGGCCTTCCAGCGGCTCCTGCACCCGGTCGACGCAGACTGGGGATCGGTCTACCACGGCGTCGTCGACCCCATCACCGCTCTCGCCTACGTCGCCGGGATGACATCGCGGATCCGCCTCGGACTCGCTGTGGTGAACATGCCGTTCTACTCCCCGATCGTGCTGTCGAAGTCGCTCACGACCCTCGACATCGTGTCCGAGGGCAGGCTCGACGTCGGTCTCGGACTCGGCTGGGCACCGCAGGAGTTCGAGGCCGTGGGTGCGCCGTCGGGGAATCGCGGAGCTCGCGCCGAGGAGTTCGTCGCCTGCCTCAAGGCCATCTGGACCCAGCCCAACGTCGAGTTCCATGGCTCCTACTACGACGTCCCGCTCTCGCGGGTGGACCCGAAGCCGGTGCAAGCGCCGTACCCGCCCCTGCTCATGGGAGGCGGCGCCGAGGTCGCGCTACGCCGCATCGGACGCATCGGTGACGGCTGGATCAGCAGCAGCCGCACGGATCTCACCACGATCGGATCGTCGATCGATGTCGTCCGCTCGGCCGCCGTCGAGGCAGGTCGCGACGCCGGTGCGCTCCGGTTCGTCGTGCGCGGTGTCGTGCGGGTCGGCGAGGACCACGACGAGGCCGAGGACAGGATCCCCCTGCAGGGGACGGCCGACCAGATCCGCGCGGACATCGCCGCTCTCGGTGGCCAGGGGGTCACGGAGGTCTTCCTCGACCTGAACTGGGATCCGAAGTCCGTGTCCGACGACGTCGACGCCGCAGCCGCGCTCGAGAACGCCGAGATGGTGATGTCGGCCCTCGCACCGAGGTGACCGTTAGCGGCCGCGGGGCACTACAGGCTGACGAGCCGGCCGATGAGGACACCGGCGATGGCGGCGGCACCGGCGATCGCCATGGTCTGTGCGGCGGTCAGCCAGATGGTGACCCCGCCGATGCGGCCACGGGCGACCTCCAGTGCCGCCATCAGGATCCCGGTGACGACGAGGGACACGCCACGCGCCGTCTCGATGTGGAAGAGCACGAAGGGGATCACCGGGACGCTCGCCGCGAGGAGGTCTGCGACGAACATCCAGGTGGCGTGAGCCCAGGGGGAGCCCTCGACCCGCCCGGCCAAGCCGAGCTCGAAGGCGGCGACGTGGTTCACCAGCGCGGTCGGGTTGCGCCGGAACACGCCCAGCACGACGGCGGTCTCCTCCATGGTGAAGCCGGACTCGCCCAGCCTGCGGGCAGCCCGGTCGAGGTAGGCGCGCGGCGACTTCTCCACCCGTCGGCTGGTGGCGTCGAGGAGGGCATCGGTGCGATGCCCTACGGACTGCACGTCGAGGTATCTGCCGGCCATCATCGATCCAGCGCCGGCAACCGCACCGGTGGCACCAGCGAGCACCACGATGTGGCTGTCGTTGGTGCTCGCCGAGACACCGAAGACGAGACCCGCGACGGAGACCGCGCCGTCCTCCATCCCGAACGTGACTTCGCCGATCGCGACTCGGAACGAGGACCTGAGGCGTCGGTAGAGCTCGCGGGCGCTCCGCATGGACGACGTGCCGCTTTCCTCGGACGTTCAGGAACGACCCGAGACCAGCGGCGCGGCCGGCGCGGCCTCGGCGGGCTCGTCGGCCCTGGTCGGGCGGCTCAGCGCCGCATCAGCGGGTAGTGCGCACCGGCGGCACGCTGTCGGGCGCACCGCCGGCGCGAGGGGTCTCGAGCGGATCGTCGTGGACCTAGGGGCAGGGTGGCAACGGCAGAACGCACGGGACGAGGTACCAGGTACGGGACCTTGCCGGCGGATCAGAGGTGCCGCATGGGTTTTCGAGGCGGGGTGTTGCGCCGCCGGCGTCTCGGACGATGCGGCGTTCGGCACCGGCGGTGCTCGACAAGATCACGATTTCGGGAGCTGGAACGCACTTGAGCTGCACGCTTCTTCCCTAAGGGAAGCAGCGTGGCAGTTGGGGGTGGTCAGGTTGGGGGGTGGGGCTGGTAGTTGGTTGCGCGGTCGATGTCGTTGTAGAGGCGCGGGCCGATCGGGTCGCGCATCTCTTCGGCGATGTGGCCGAGGAGCCCGGCGGCGCGCGCGAGCAGGGCGAAGCCGCGGAGGATGTCCGGGTCGAAGCCGAGGTCGGCGAGGGCGGCGCCGCAGACGCCGGCGCCGTTGAGCGGGAGCCGGCGCCCGATCACCTCGGGGTGGACGCGTCCGATCGCCTCGAACAGGCGCAGGTGCGGACCCATCTGCCCCTCCTCGGCCGCGATCGCCAGGAGCACCGGCGTCCGCGGATCGACGGTCTTGTGCACCGTGTGCCCCAGACCCGGGACGAAGAGCCCGGCGGCGCGCTGGGCGCGGACGGCCGCCCGGGCTACGTCGTCCCACTCCGCTTCGGTCGTGGGTGTGGTGCCGCCCTCCTCCGCGTGACGGGCCAGCGTCTCGGCCAGGAACCGCCCACAGTCCTCCGTGACGCCGAGGAAGCGCGAGCCGCCGCCGAGCAGCCCGGCCGCCATCGCGCCCTGGACGGACTCGGGTGCACCCGTCAGCGTCATCCGCGCGGCGATGACGGTCGGGGTCAGGCCGTGGTCGGCCAGGGCGACCAGGACGGTCTCGAAGACGCGCAGCTCGCTGGTGCTCGGGCGCTGCTGCGCCACGAGCCAGAAGGCGAGCTCGGCGAACCCGACCTTGCCCATCAGGTCCGAGGCCAGGTCCTTCCCGAGCAGGGAGATCGATGTCGCGTCCGACGTGCCGATGGCGGTGCGGTACCCGGTCATGCTCAATCCTCGTCGTCAGGGCCCTGCGGCCGGGCCGTCGCGTCGTACTGCCGCGCTGGTGCACGTCCGTCGGCGAGTGCGTGGCGACCCGGTCCGTGGGCGTGCGCTGCACGGCTTCGACAGCCTGCCAGAACGGCGGAGCTCGAACGCGGTCGGCCGCGCGAGGTGACCGGGGGCAGGGACGACCGGCTGTACGCCGGATGTTCCCATGACGTTTGCCGTGGCATCGGGCTGTCGAGGGCGCGCAGCGGCACGGTGCACGCATGACCGATCGCTGGATCGACATCGAGGGCATGCACAACGTCCGGGACCTCGGGGGACTGCTGCTGGCCGACGGCGCCATGCCGCGCGGCGTGCTGCTCCGCGGCGAGACCGTCGTGCACCTGACCGAGCGTGGACGCGAGCAGCTCCTCGACCGAGGCGTCGACCGCGTGCTCGACCTTCGTGAGCCCTTCGAGGTGGCCGAGGACGGCGTCGGGCCCCTGGCCGAGCTGTACCGCACCGGCGAGGTCGCCCACGAGCGCGTGCCGCTCATCGGCCTCGCGGTCTGGACCGACGACCCGGTCGGCCACGTGCGCGACGCTGACATCGTGGCTTCGAGCTACTCGCGCTACCTCGACCATGGCTCGTCCCGCCTCGCCGCGGCGCTCTCGAGGTTCGCGTGGTCGCGCTCGGCGATGTTCGTGCACTGCGCGGTCGGCAAGGACCGCACCGGCGTGGTGTGCGCGCTGCTGCTCAAGCTCGCCGGGGCCACCGACGCCACGGTGCTCGAGGACTACCTCATGACCTCCGAGCGGCTGCGGCCGGTCATCGCCAGGCTGGGGTCACGGCCGGCCTATCCACAGCTGGCCTTCCCGGACTGGGAGGCGCAGGAGCCCTCGGGGGCGGCGATGTCGCTGTTCCTCGCCGACCTCGCGGCCCAGGGCGGCGCGGCGCGCTGGCTGCTCGACCACGGCGTCGACCCCGAGACCCTCGACCGGCTCACCTGCCGTCTTCGCACGTCCTTGCCGGCCGGGATAGCTGAGGCGAGCTGACGCCACCGAGCGACGGCAGCGTCACCACGCGTCCGCGCACTGGCCCCGCCACGCTGTCGGCCGCCGCGGGGTGACACGGTCATGGCCGCGATGACAACAAGCCAAACCCCATGTCACGATGGGATTCACGGTGCGACGCGCCCCTCCTGTCGCACGGGGGTCGACGGGAGGGCTGGTCATCGACCCCCCACGTAGCGTTCAGGAGTTCGGTGCTGGTCGGCCGAGACGACGACGTCGATGTCGACGTCTCCTTCGGTGAGCGGCTGCGACGTCTGCGCGAGGCGTCGAGGCTCTCCCGGGCAGCGCTCGCCGACGAGGAGCTCCAGCCCAGCTGCATCAGCCTGCTCGAGGCCGGGCGGCGGAAGCTGACCCCCGCTGTGGTCGCGACGCTCGCGGCCCGACTGGGCGTCCCACCCGAGGAGCTCTCCGGCGCCGTCGAGCCCGGACTCGACGAACCGTTCGTGCTCGCGGAGGCCGCGCTCGGGCTCGGGCGCCCCGCCGAGGCCGTCGTGCTGCTCCTGCCCTGGATCGACCGCCTCACGTCAGGGCGGATGGCTCGCGACCCCCGGCTCTTCCGCGCGGGGCAGGCCTACGTCACTGCGCTCGAGTCAGACGGACGACTCGATGACGCCACCTCGATGCTCGAGCGGTTCGCACGTGCGGGGGACGGGGCGCCGGGCCGCCTGACGCGCCTGCCCCGCACGATCTCGCTGGCCCGCTGCCACCGCGAGGCCGGTGAACTCGCGAGGGCCATCGACGTCGCCGAAGGCGGTCTGCGCCGGGTCGAGGGGCTGGAGCTCGGCGACGTCGAGGGCTATGCCGCGATCGTGTCCACGCTCGCCGGCTGCTATGCCGAGCGCGGCGACCTGTTGCGCGCGCAGCTTCTCCTCGAGGACCTCCTCGCGCGCGCGGACGCCGAGGGGTCTCCGGAGGATCGTGCGTCGGCGTACTGGAACGCCGCCATCACCGCGGCCCAGCGAGGACGGCCCCCGGCGACGGGCTGCGGCTCGCCGAGCAGGCAGCTGCGCGGCTGTCGACTGGCTCGAACATGCGGGCGCGAGCAAGGCTCGAGGTCACCCTCGCCTGGCTCCTGCTGGCCCAGACGCCGCCCGAGCCGGCCCGGGCGCGGACGGTGCTGCGCACCGCGCTGCCGCGACTGCGCCAGTACGGCGGCGCCTTGACAGTGGCGAGGGCCGAGACCGAGCTTGCGCGCTGCGAGCTGCTCCTGACCCGCCCCGAGGTGGCCCGTCGGCACGCCCGGTCCGCCCTCACGCGGCTCGGCGACGCCAGCCGGATCGAGCGTGCGCGTGCTCTCGCCGCCCTCTTCCGGGCCATCGGCGACCCGAGCGCGCCCTCGATGCAGCCGACCGTGCGCTCGACGTGGCGGGCCTCGGCCGCGAGCCACTGGCACCGGCGTCATCTGATCGCGCATCGGTCGTTGTCCGGGCTCAGGGGGACGCCACTCCCTGCCGATAGCCCAACCATGCGGCCACGTCCGGTCAAGGAGCGGACGACCGCTCGGCTGTTCGTGACCTACGCGGCTGTGAGCTTCGTGCTCGTCGCACTGCTCGGTGTGTTCCTGACGTCGAACTACCGGGCCGAGGCCGAGCGCCGCGGCATCGCGGTGGGCACGTCCGAGGCCCTGCTCGTGGCCCGGACCGCCGTCGAGCCCCAACTCAGCGGCAAGCCCCTCGACCAGGGGCTCACTGACTCCGAGTACGCCGCCATGCGCACGTTGTCCCTCCAGGCGGTGCGCGCGCACCGGCTCCTGCGCCTGCGCCTGCGCGACCTCGACGGGCGGGTCAGGTTCTCCGACGACGGATCGGGCTTCGGCCGCTCGCCCGAGGTCGAGACGATGGCCGCGGGCAGCGGGGATGTCGTCGCCCAGCACACGCTGCTCAACTCCGACGCCATCGACATCGGCGACGTTGGTGAGGAGACCGTCGAGGTGTACATGCCGATCACGGCCGGGTCGCCGGCGCGCCGTGTCGGCATCCTGGAGATGTACCTGCCATACGCGCCCATAGACGCCGATGTCCGAGCCGGGCTGCAGGCGCTGTACCAGGCCCTCGCCATCGGGCTCGTCGTCCTCTACGCAGGGCTCTTCCTCATCGCGATGTCGGTGAGCCGTGGCCTGCGCCGTCAGGTGCGTGCCAACAAGTACCTCGCCGAGCACGACTCGCTGACCGACCTGCCGAACCGTGTGGTGTTCCACCGAAGGCTCCGCGCGACAGTCCTTGCGGCGCAAGGTGATCCCTTCCCCGTAGCGGTTGCGATCATCGACCTCGACCGGTTCAAGGAGGTCAACGACACCCTCGGGCACCAGTGCGGTGACCACCTCCTCGCCGAGCTCGCGCGAAGACTCGCAGTTCACCTCCGCGGCGCGGACTCGGTCGCCCGACTCGGCGGCGACGAGTTCGGCGTCATCCTGCGCAACAGCGAAGACCCAGCGAGCGCCCTGTTCCGCATCAGGGAGGTCATCGAGCGCGAGGTGACCATCGACGGGCTACCCCTGACGGTGAGCTCCAGCATCGGGTACGTGATCGCGCCGGAGGACGGCACTGACGCCGAGACCTTGCTCCAGCGCGCGGACGTCGCCCTCTACGTGGCCAAGGCGCAGCACTCCGGTGTCGCGCGCTACGACGCCGACCAGGACCACTACGACGCCGCCGACCTCGCTCTGGTGAGCGAGCTCAGGCGCGCCATCGACTGCGACGAGCTCGTCCTGCACTACCAGCCCAAGGTGCGGCTGGACGACGGCCGGGCTGAGGCGCTCGAGGCGCTCGTCCGTTGGCAGCACCCGACTCTCGGGCTCCTCCCACCCGACAGGTTCATTCCTCTCGTGGAGCAGACCGACCTCATCGACGACCTGACCCGATGGGTGCTCGCCCGAGCGCTCGAGGACCTTCGTGGGCTCGGCGACGCCGCGGACCATCTCACGATGGCCGTCAACGTCTCGGCGCGGAACCTCGGTCGACCGGACTTCGCCGCCGAGGTGGGCGCATCCCTGGCGTCGAGCTGTGTGGCCCCCAGCCGTCTCGTGCTGGAGATCACCGAGACGGCGCTGCTGACCGATCCGCAACGCGCCGCTCGCGTCCTCGAGGAGGTCTGCGAACGCGGCGTCCGCGTCAGTCTCGACGACTTCGGAGTCGGGCAGACGTCGCTCGGCTACCTTGCTGCGCTCCCCATCGACGAGCTCAAGATCGACCGCGGCTTCGTGTGCGACATGCTCGAGAACCCCACGCACGCCGCCATCGTGCGGTCGATCACCGACCTCGCGCACAGCCTCGGCCTGCGCGTCGTCGCGGAGGGCGTCGAATCGACGGAGACGTCACTGGAGCTCGCCGTTCTCGGATGCGACCTCGGCCAGGGCTTCCTGTTCTCGCGCCCGATGCCCCTGGGCGTCCTGCGCCGGTGGCTGGCCGAGGACCTCGTCCGGGCCCGCTGACCGCGGACCGGCTCGCAGCCCGGCACTGATGGCTAGGGCTGGTGGTCGTGCTCGCCGGGTCCGTGGTGGGTGTGCGACGGGGTCGGGGTCGGTGTGGCGCTGTGGGTGGGGTCGGGGGAGGAGCCGCTTGGAGTCGGCGTGGTAGTCGGCTTCGGCTTCTCGGTGCTGTCGTCGGGTGAGCCCGAGGGAGTCGGCTCGGGGTGCCGCGTCGGCGGCACGACCGGGGTCGGGCGCTGCGAGGTCGACGGCTCGGGTCGCGGGCCCGACGAGGTCGTGGGCGAGTCGGTGGGCTGCGCGGACGGTGCTGGCGTCGGGGCTTCGGTGGGTTCGGTCGTCGGGTCGGTCGAGGGCGGCATCGACGGTGCGCCGGACGGGGACGTGCCGCTGTTGGAGTCGGGTCCCTGGCCGGGATCGGTTCCCGGCACGGTCAGGACCATGAGCGCCGCGGCGTCGCGCGTCCAACGGGCTCGAAGGCTGAGGCCGACGTCGTCAGGAGCCGAGAGGACGACGTCGTGGACGGAGGCCAGACGTGCCTCGAAGAAGGCCCAGCTCGTGCGCTCGATGTGGCCGACGCGCTGAGCGGCCGCGATGCCGATCTCGATGTGCTGCAGGTCGGTGCTCGCCGCGGCGACCTCGTCAGGGCTGGCGACCGACTTCGCACCGACGCTGGCCTGGCGGATCGGGTACAGCGCAGAGCCGGGCGAGGCCGCGGCCACCCCGGTGGCGGCGGCGAGCAGCAGGCCTGTGACGCCGACCACGGCGACGTGGCGCCCGACCAGCCGGCCTCGTCGCGGCGCCGGTAGGGGATCGGCGGCGCGGTGGCTCCGGCGGCGGGCCGGGTCGTCACCGGAGAGCGGCTGCCCCATGGGCAGGTCCTCCCCCAGCGTCGGCGTGCCGTCGGCGTCCCTCACGATCGGTCCCGTCCTGTTGGGCACACGACGCGCTCGTCGGGCGCTCGACACTTCCCTGGGCCCAGTGTCGGCCGCGGCGGCCTCGGTCTGGACGATCCGGGCCGGATGTTCACCCCTTCGGCCCCCGGCCCGGTCCACCGGGAGGGCCAGCGTCCACCGGGCTCAGTGGCCAGGTACTTGTGTCGCCGAAGCGATGGCCTCGTGCAGCGGGTAGAGCAAGGATCCTGGCGCCGCGGTCGCGACACCGCCGGTGGTGATCAGGAGGCCGCCGAGCATCCCGAGCGCGGCGACCTTCCGGACGAGGTGGAGCTCGTGGCGCCGAGCGGTGGTGAACGAGACGCGGGTCGCCCCAGCAGGTCCCGCCTGGGGGACGGCCGGCGACAGCGCTGCGATGAGTGCGGCGATGTCGCGGACGTCGAGCGCAGCGATCTCGACGACCTCGCGGTTGAGTCGATCGATGCGGTCGAGGAGCGCGACGACGCCATGCGGCGAGGAGTCGTAGGAGTCGAACTGGGGTTCTGTGTCACCGACGGAGGGTGTCCACCGGTCAGCCTGGTCGCGATCACGGTCGTGGTCGGTGTTCATGCCACCCCTCCCTGCAGGACCGGGCCTTCCGCCTCGACGGTGGCACCGCTGGCGGTCCCGCCCTTCAGCCAGGACCCCGAGGGTGCGCAGATGCGGGACGACCCGAGGACTGTGTCGACCTCGCCGGACCCCGTTCCTGACCGGGAGCGGTGATGTTCACCCCTTCGGCCGCTTCAGCGTGACGGGCGCGTGGGCCGGTCAGGATGTCGAGGAGGAGCGGCTACGGTAGAACCGCGTCGCGGGGGAGCAGCCCCACGCCGTGCTGAGTTGCGCCGGGAACGGCTCGGACCGTGTGGAGGTTGCGATGCGAGCGGAACGACGTGCCCGCACGAGCCTTCTCGCCGCCCTCACCGCGGCCTTGCTCGGCGGTCTACTGACCGTCGCCGCGCCCGCGGGAGCTGCGGCTACCACCAACGCCGCCATCGCCAGCACAACGACCACCAGCCCCACCGCCGTGACCGTGCTCCCGTCCTCGCTCGACGCGTGCCTGCGGGGCGCGGCGCGCAACCCCGGCGGCGTCCTGATCCTGGTCGATGGCCGCATGAGCGCGTCGAACACTGCGCTGCTCGCCGCCACGCTGCGCGGGCTCGGCCGGCCCACCTGCATCCGTCAGGACCGCACGCTCACCGTGGGGAGGGCCGCAGTCTGGTGGACAGGGCTCCCGCAGAACCGCCGCACCGACACCGTCGTCCTCGCCCTCGGCGGTACGGTCAGCCAGGTCACGCCGTGGCTGTCGCAGATGCCGTTCCGGCGGCTGCTCGGTACGCCGGGCAGCGGGATGACGGCGCGGAACACGGTGTCGGGCTGGACCCGACGCACCGGAGGTGCCGCTGCCGGCCGCGCGATCCTCACCCGGCTCGGCGAGCTCATGATCAACGCGCACCCCTGGGCCGCCGGGAGCATCGGCGCCCTCACCACCTCCCCGAGATCTCAGTGCGCAGCGGCGCTGGCCAGCCCGAAGGGCGTGCTCGTCCTCGGCGACTCCATCACCGCCCACGACGTCCCCGGCCTCGACCGGTCGCTGAAGGCGCGCGGCTACCTCCCCTGCATCTACGCCCAGTCCAGCTCGCGGATCACTGAGCACCTACGCCGCATCGTCGCCGGCGCCGTCCCGCTGCCGCGGAACGTGATCGTGGCGCTCGGCAACAACGACATCTTCACCAACGGCGGATACCCGTTCCACTTCCGGTCCCAGGCCTGGTCGCTGCTCGCGCGCCTTGCCGGGCACAACATCGTCTGGCCGACCGTGTGGCGCACCCGCGTCCAGCCGTTCCTCCCTCTGCTGCAGCACAATGCGGCCGTCGTCGACAACGTCGTGCGTGACCTGGCGAAGGACGAGCCCACGATGCTCGTGCCCGACTGGGCCTCGGTCGTGCGACGTCGTCCGGGCCTGCAGTTCGACGGGATCCACCTGACGCCGACGGGCCTCGCGATGCGCTACGACATGCTCGCCGACTCCCTCGACCGGCTCACCGCGACCACGCCCTGAGCGGCGCTCTTCCCTCTACGCTCACCGGATGGCAACGGTCCACGAGATCAGCCGCACCGAGGCCCGCCGCATCGCCGTGAGGGCCCAGCTGCTGACCAGGGAGAGGCCGACAGATCTGCTCGAGACCGTCCGCCGGCTCTCCCTGGTGCAGCTCGACCCGACCAGTGCGGTGGCGCCGAGCGCTGACCTTGTGATGTGGAGCCGGCTGGGATCGGCCTACTCGCCGCAGGAGCTGCGCGACGCCGTCGACGAGCAGTCGCTGATCGAGTACCGCGGGACGCTGCGGCCCCAGGAGGACCTCGCGCTCCACCTCGCCGAGATGGCGGCGTGGCCCGGTGTCGGGGAGCTCCGTGACTGGCAGGAGTACCGGCGCGACTGGGTCCGCTCCAACGAGGCGTGCCGGACTGACATCCTCGAGCTGCTCCGAGCCGACGGCCCACTGGCGCAGAGCGAGCTGCCCGACACGTGCGTGCGGCCCTGGTCCTCCTCCGGCTGGAACAACAACCGGAACCTCACGATGATGCTGGACCTCCTTGCCCAGCGCGGGGAGGTCGCCGTCGCCGGCCGGAAGGGACGAGACCGGCTCTGGGACCTCGCATCCCGCGTCTACCCCGACGACCCGGGGATCAGCCCGGAGGAGGCCCGACGCCTCCGCGACGAGCGCCGCCTCTCGGCACTCGGCATCGCACGGCCGCGCGGCCCGGAGTGCCCCGTGGAGCCCGTCGACGTCGGCGAGGCCGGCGAGGCGGCAGTGGTCGACGGCGTCAAGGGCCGTTGGCGGGTGGACCCGGCACAGCTCGGGCGGCCCTTTGCCGGACGCGCCGCCCTGCTGTCGCCGTTCGACCGGCTGCTCCACGACCGCAGGCGGATGAGCGATGTCTTCGAGTTCGACTACCAGCTCGAGATGTACAAGCCCGCCGCCGCGAGGCGCTGGGGCTACTACGCCCTCCCGATCCTCTACGGCGACCGGCTGGTCGGGAAGCTCGACGCGCGGGCCGACCGCGCCCTCGGGGTGCTCGAGGTCGAGGCGATCCACCGGGACGTGGCCTTCAGCACCACCATGGCGACGGCGGTCGACCGCGAGATCGGCGACCTGGCCCGATGGCTCGACCTGGAGCTCGTCCGGCCCGGCTGATCTGCCGGGCACGGGTCAGCGCTGTGCCCGAGCCTGCTTCTGGTCGTGGTGGGGGGCGGCGTCGCGCGGCATCTTCTGCAGGCCGAGCGCCAGCCTCGGGCAGGCGTTGACGGCGCGCTTGGCGTGCTGCAGTTCCGAACCGTGGACCGGCGTCGGATCGATGATCGGGTAGCCCCACTCGTCGAGGATGACCCGCTCGGGGAGCAGTTGCGCGCACGTGCCGAACCCGTCGCACGCGATGCGGTCGATCATCAGGATCTGGCCGCTCATCGCCACTCCTCCCCGGGACGCGACACGGGCAGTGTCGTGGAGGACGCCGGCACCGGGAGGACGGTGGTGCGCCGTCCCGCCGAGCAGCGGCTGGACATGTGCCGGTATGCCTCGTCGGCGAAGACAGTCAACGCACTCGCCGCGAAGCGGACGACGCCGTCGGGGTGCCGGCACGCTCCGCGACCAGGGATGACGCCGAGGCGTTGCTGCAGGGCCGCGAGGCCCGTGCGGTTCATCCGACCCGCGGCCAGCTGGTCGAAGTCGGCGGCGACGGCCGCGAGCCCGAACCGGCACGGTCCGCACTGGCCCGCACCCTGGCCCGCCATCCAGCGGACGACGCGGGCGGTCTCGACGATCCCGCACACGTCGACCGGGAGCACGGCGAGGACGCCCGCTCCCGGGACGCCGCCCGCGGGACGGAGTCCGTCGGGCGTCCACGGGAGGTCGATGGCGGCGTCGGCCTTGACCCAGGAGCCGCCGTAGCCGCCGGTGACCGCGGCGCTGATGGCCCCGTTGGTGCCGCCGGCGAGCCCGAGGATGTGGCGCACGGAGGTGCCGGTCGGCACCTCGATGACGCCGGGGCTGCCCACCGCTCCCGACACGGAGATGAGCGTCGTGCCCGGGAGCCCGGGGTCGCCGACCTGGCGGAACCAGTCCGCACCGTGGCGGGCGATGAGGGCGAGGTGGGCGAACGTCTCGGCGTTCGACAGCAGGGTGGGCCGACGGCGTACGCCGGACTCGAAGACGCGCGGCGGCACGGTGACCGGCAGGGCGATGCCCTCGCCGACGAAGTGCGCGAGGGCGCTCTCCTCGCTCGCGACGTAGCGGTCCGGCGCGTCGTAGAGGCGCAGCTCGACGGAGTCGTGGCCCGTCGACCTGCGCTGCTCGACGGCACGTTCGAGGGTCGCGAGCGTCCGGCTGCCTCGGTGCGCCGTGACGTAGACGACCGAGGAGCCGATCGACTCCGCCGCGAGCACCGCGCCGTCGAGGACGAGGTGGGGGTTGCGGTGCACGAGGACGGCGTCCTTGCTCGCCGCGGGCTCGCCCTCCATCGCGTTGACCACGACGACCGGGTCCTTGCGCGCGGTGCGCGCCGACGTGACGACCGCGTGCATCTTGCGTCCGGTGGGGAACCATCCGCCGCCGCGGCCGGCGAGGCCGGACCGCTCGATCTCGGCGACGAGGGGGCCCGCGTGACCGCGCTTGACGCGGTCCTGGGCGGGGGAGCGCCCGAACGCCGCGAGGTGGGCACCGAGGTCGGTTCCGACCGGCTCGCCGAGCAGGCGTGGGGCACCGATCGGTGGAGCGGGTCGGGCGGGTGGTGCGGTCATGCGGGTCACCGTCGGATCTCCGTCCGGGTGTGCACCGAGACGACCGGGTCGTCCTGGCGGTGGGGGGTCATGAAGCGGGCGACGACGGCGGCCCCGACGAACACGACCATCACCGCGGCGATGATGCGGGTGAGGAGCTGGTCGGTGCCGACACCGAGCGAGTGCACGACCGCGACGGCCCACATGAGGTAGGACGCCCAGTGCACGCCCTTCCACGCGCCCGGCGGGATCCGGCGACGCAGCAGGCTGGTGATGATCACGGTGAGGACGAGGTCGAAGGCGATGGTCCCGAGGCCGACCCAGAGCGTCTTGTACGTCGTCTGCCACGGGATGATGACGTCGATCGCGCTGATCGGGACATAGCTGTCGACGACGGTCGTGCCGATGTGGACCGCGAGGAAGACCATCGACAGCAACGAGATGTTGCGATGCAGCAGCGTGACGACCGACTCCGGCCAGCGAGAGCTGGCCCAGCCCTTGGTCGTCGCGATGCCCATGACGGTGACCACGGAGAACAGGACGAGGGAGATCTCACCCGTTGCGCGCGTGGCCAGCCAGAGGGTGTTCACGTTGATGCTCCTTCGAGCTCGGGTGCGGGCCATGCGCCGAGCCGGACGACGTCCCCGTCGACGCCGATCAGGCGCACCGGGAGTCCGGTCTCCTCGAGCCAGGCACGTGCCTGGTGGCCGAGGACGATCGCGGCGGTCGTCGCGGTGTTGGCGGTGACACAGTCACCCGCCGCGACGCTGACGGTGCGCCACACGGGGGTGACGGGTCGCCAGTGGATCGGGTCGACGACGTGGGACACGCTCCCGCCGTCAGGGGTGGCACGACGTCGCACCGTCGTGCTCGAGGTCGCGAGGCCGCCGCCGGTGAGGCTCACGGTCTGGGCCACCGGGTTCACGGAGCCGCCGCCCTCGCGGTGGTCGTCGGTGACGAGCACGACCCAGCCGCCCTCGGGTGCCTGGCCAGCCATCGCGATGTCGCCGGCGAGGGACACCAGGACGCCGCCGTCGCACTCGCTCGCGGCGAGGTCCGCGGCACGGTCGGCCGCCCACGCCTTCGCAGTGGCGCCGAGGTCGAGGCGCACGCCGCGCGGCATGGTGACGGTCGCGCCGGTGCTGTCGGTGTCGGTAGTGGTGTCGGTGTTGTCGGGGACGAGCCGGACGTCGCGGTAGGTGCCGGCCCGGGTGACCGTCGGGCTGGCCGAGGCCCCGCTCAGGGTCACGGCGCCGACAGTTGGGTCGACGAGCCCGCCGGTCGTCTCGGCCGCCTCGAGCGCGACGCGCAGGGCGGCGGCGAGCACGCGGCCGACGTGCGTCGGGCGGCCTTCGGCGGCGTTGAGCGCGGAGATCTCCGAGTCGGGGCGGTACGTGCTGGCGGCGAGGTCGACGTCATCGAGCCAGCGGCGCACGAGATCGACAGCGACGTCATGGGTCTCGGCCTCGGCGTAGGTGGAGACCGACGCGATCCCGCCCCAGAGGTCGAAGGTGGTCGTGCTGATGACGGGGGCCATCTCAAGAACCGCCCGACGTCGGGGGCTGTGGCTGTGGCTTGGGAGCCGGCCTCGGGGTCGGCGGGGTCGGCGGGGTCGTCCAGGCCTTCGTCGCGGTCGGGGTCGGACGCGCGGTGACGCTGGCCTTCTGGTGCGTGACGGACCTCGCCCTGGCGGTGGCCCTCGCCGTCGTGGCCGTCGCCTTCGCGACAGTCGTCGACGCTGCGGTCGTCGTCGGGTCCGGGGTCGCGGCGTCGAGGGAGGAGGAGTCGGCCGGTGCCGCGTCGACCGAGGCCGTGACCGCGCCGGCCGTCGTGGTGCCCGCGGCCTTCGCCTTGGGGTGAGTCGTGGCAGCCATGCCCACGCCGAGCCCGACCGCGCCGACGGCACCGATCACCGCCGTCCCGACCGTCAGGACGGTGACGCGGGTAAGCAGAGCGTCGCGGTGGTGCGACGACCAGGGTCGAGGGGTCACGTCTGCTCCGCCTTCTCGGTCATCGGGTGCGGGTCGGCGCGAGCGCCGGGGCTGCTGTGTGCGGAGCCGTGAGGATCAGGATCCTCCGGTTGTGGCCACCGGGGTACTCGTCGAGGCCGACACGCCAGTCGCGGCGGCAGGCGCCGGGGCCTTGGCGGCCGTCGTCGCGGTGGTGGCTGCCACTGCCGTGGTGCTCGTCGTCGCCGGCGTGGTGGCCGTCGTGGCTGCGGTCACGGGCGTGGTGACGGTCGTGGCAGCAGAGGCAGCCGTGGCGGCCGACGCGGTGGCGGCAACGGTGGTGAGGCCGTAGGAGATGCCAGCCGTGGCCACCAGCGCAGCGGCGCCGGAGAGGATGGTGGTGCGGGTGACGCGCGTCAGCAGCTCGTCGCGTCGGCGGGCGGTCCACGGCTCGGTCATGATCTCTCCTGGTGCTCGGACGGGCCTGGGGAGCCCGATGTGGACCACACTCCCAGGGCGCGATGTCCGACTCGTGAGTCATACCTGTGCCCCACATGAGAATCGGTCCAAGGAACTGCCACGAGAGGCCCTAGACGTCGAATGCCTGTGACCGGCGTCACAGAAAGACCGGTGCAGTCAGCTCTGGGGCCGTCCCAAGGCTGGTCGCGCCGCTCGCCCGGGACCTCTCCGCGCAGGTGACGTGTGAGACATACGGCCCGGTTACCGCGCAACGGGGGTCGCTGTTTCCTAGTGTGAGTCTCGCAGTCAGTTGACTGCTCAACCGCTGGGGGCGGGCTATGAGGACAGCGTCACAAGGCTTCGGACGGCTTCTCACGACGGCGACCCCGATGGTCGACACGCCGTGGGTACGGGCCAATCTCGACAAGGCACCCGATGACATCGCCTCGATGTTCGACGGCGTGGCCGATCGCTACGACGTCGCCAACGAGGTTCTCGCACTGGGCCAGACCCGGGTCTGGCGCCGGGCCCTGGTCAACGCCGTCGCCCCGCTGCGCGGAGAGGTCATCCTCGATCTCGCGGCGGGCACCGGATCCTCCAGCGAGCCGCTGAGCGAGCGCGGCGCGACCGTGATCCCGTGCGACTTCTCCCCAGGCATGCTGCTGGTCGGCCACGGTCGTCGCCCGGAGCTGCCCTTCACCGCCGGTGACGCCATGCACCTGCCCTTCAGCGACGGCGCCTTCGACGCCGCCACCATCTCCTTCGGCCTGCGCAACGTCGTCGATGCCGCGGGAGCCCTCCGCGAGCTGCACCGTGTCGTGCGCCCCGGCGGACGCCTCGTCATCTGCGAGTTCAGCCACCCGAAGCTGCCGGCGCTGCGCAAGCTCTACTCCGAGTACCTCATGCGGTCGATCCCACCGGTGGCGCGCGCCGTCGCGAGCAACCCCGACGCCTACGTCTACCTCGCGGAGTCCATCGCGGCGTGGCCGGACCAGCGCACCCTCGCTGGGCACATCGGCGAGGCGGGGTGGACGGGCGTCGAGTGGATGAACATCCACGGCGGGATCGTGGCCCTGCACCGCGCACGCCGTTCCTGACGCGTCCTCGACCGGTGGGGCGTCGCACCTGACTCGTCCGCACCACTGCCGCTGGCGCTGCCGACGACGTCGACCCACCGCGTGCCGGGGCCGGTCCTGACCACCAGGATGGTCACGACCCCGGAGGTGCGTGTGAGCAAGCCCGACGACGGGCCCAGGATCCACAACTGGGCCGGCAACGTCACGTTCACACCGACCACCCTCCACCGGCCGACGACGGTCCAGCAGGTCCAGGACGTCGTCGCGGCGTGCTCGCGCATCCACGCCCTCGGGACCGGCCACTCGTTCTCGAAGGTCGCCGACAGCCCGGGTGCACTCGTGTCGGTCGCCGGCCTGCCCCGGGTGATCGACGTCGACTCGGCCGGCTCGACGGTCACGGTGAGCGCGGGGGTTCGCTGGGGCGAGCTCGCGCCCGTCGTGCACGAAGCCGGATTCGCCGTGCACACCATGGGATCCCTTCCGCACATCTCGGTCGCAGGGTCGATCGCGACGGGGACGCACGGATCTGGGGACCGCAACGGGTGCCTCGCCACGGCCGTCACCGGCCTCCAGATCGTCCGGCCGTCGGGTGAGCTGCGCGAGCTGTCCCTCGGTGACGTGGACCTGGCCGGGTCCGTCGTCGCGCTGGGTGGCCTCGGTGTCGTCACGCGCGCGACCCTGAGGCTCGTCCCGGCCTACGACGTCAGCCAGGTCGTCTACGACCGGCTGCCGTGGGACCGGGCGCTGGAGCACCTCGAGCCCATCATGGCGAGCGCCATGAGCGTCAGCCTCTTCACGACCTGGCGCGGAGCCGGGTTCGAGCAGGTGTGGGTCAAGCGACGCGACGGCGACGGGCCGGTCGACCTCGCCTGGACCGGCGCCGTCCTCGCGGACGGCCCGCGCCATCCCGTCCCCGGTGTCTCCCCCGAGCACTGCACGCAGCAGGGCGGCGTCCCCGGCCCCTGGTTCGACCGCGTCCCGCACTTCCGGCTCGAGTTCAACCCCAGCAGCGGCGCGGAGCTGCAGACGGAGTACCTCGTGCCCCGCGGCCACGGCGTCGAGGCCCTCCTCGCCCTCGACTCGATCCGCGACCGGATCGCCCCGGTGCTGCAGATCGCGGAGATCCGCACGGTCGCAGCCGACGATCTGTGGCTCTCGCCCAGCCAGGGACGAGACAGCCTCGCCCTGCACTTCACCTGGATCGCGGACACCGCGGCCGTAGCGCCCGTGGTGGAGGAGGTCGAGCGGGCCCTGGCGCCGTTCGGCGCACGACCGCACTGGGGCAAGGTGTTCGGCACAGGTCCCGCGGCCGTCGCAGCCCTTTACCCGCGGATGGCGGACTTCCGTCGTCTCCTCGAGCGCGAGGACCCCAACGGCCGCATGCGCAACGCTCTGATCGACGCCTACGTCCGCACCGAGGACTGACCGTGGCTATGTCGTGAGGCTGGTCGCGGCAGCCAGCAGCATCACGACGGCGAGCGCGGCCAGCACCAGGACGAACCGGAAGAGCGCACGCCCGGGCCCGACGACGGCGACGATCACGGAAGCCGACGTCACGACGACGACCAGTGCTGCGGCCAGGCCCGCGGGGATCGCGACGTGGACAGCCAGCAGCACGACGGCGGCCAGGAGCGTGACCAGGGACAGCCACGTCGAGGCGCGGACGCCGATCGCCGCGACGAGGCCGCCGGCGGACACGGCAACGTCGCTGTCGAGATCGGGAAGCGCGTTGGCGAGGTGCGCACCGACGCCCATGAGGGCGCATGTCACGGTGACCCACCCGGCCGGAGCGACCGGGGGAGTGAGGCCGTAGGTGAGGAAGGCAGGGATCAACCCGAACGAGACTGCGTAAGGGACGGCGGACAGCACGGTCGTCTTGAGCCTCAGGTTGTAGGACCACGCCGAGAGGACCGCGACGACGTGGGCGGTGCCTCCTACCGGGCCTGCCGCCACGTAGGACAGGACGACGGCGGCCAGGAGTGCCAGGAGGGATCCACGCCACAGTGCGGACGCCGTCACGTGGCCGCGCACCGTCGGTTTCGAGGCGCGGTCCGCGGCACGGTCGCGCTCGGCGTCGCGTGCGTCGTTGGACCAGCCGACGGAGAGCTGGCCGCACAGCACCGTGAGGGCGACCAGGGCGACCCCGGCCCGGTCACGGCCGGCCGCGGCCGCCAGCGCGGAGACGACGAAAGTGACGGTCGCCGTGGGACCTGGGTGACAGGCGTCGACGAACGCTCGGGCCGTACCGACGACGGTGGGTCGCACGTGGGGAGTCTCGCACCTGGATCGGGTCCGACGTGGGGCGCGGCCCGGAGCGGCCCGGTTGCGGCACGATCCGGCAGGAGTCAAGCCGTGACGCCTGCCTCGGTCCGCTTCGCGCCGGTCCGCGTGGGACGTGGAGCCGCGCACCGGCGTCGGCGTCGACCGTCGGTCAGGGCGCGTAGGCCGCAAGGAAGTCGCGGCTCGTGGTGGCGAGGTAGCGGTCCGCGGGGCGTTGGAAGGAGCCCAGCTTGTGCGGCGTGACGTTGGCACCGGAGTGGGAGTAGTACATGTAGGACACCCACGCCTTGTTGATGTCGAGCTGCATCGCCGTCACGGCACCGGCCCGGTGCAGGACGTCGGCCAGCGCCGACACGGTCAGCGCGTCGCCGCCGGCGTAGACCAGGTCGCCGGTGGCGGTGACGCCGAGGCCCGAGCGCCACACCGCGACGCTGCCGCCGACGGTGACGCCCCAGTCGCCCTGGACGTTGGAGTCGAGGTTCGGCGCGACCTGGCCGGCAGTGATGAGCGGCTGGAGGTTCTGCCGCACGTACGCGACGTTCGACGTCATCGAGACGTCGGCGCCCCATGTGCCCACGGTCGCGTGGCCGTCCTTGTAGATGACGAGCGACGCCGCGCCAGCAGTCAGCAGACCGACGGTCTTGCCGTGGTCGTAGTAGCCGCCGCCGGCGTCCTTGATCTTGAAGCCGCCGTTGAAGCTGGCGAGCAGCTTGGGGAACTGTGCCGGCGTGATCGTGTCGGGCTGACTCATCCCTGCAGTACCGGGGTCCTGCGAGCCGGGGTGCAGGACGAAGCGCAGGGTGTGGCTCATCCACGCCACGCCGGTGAGGTAGGAGGTGTGCACGCTGTCGGGCCGTAGGTAGGTGACCTGGACGAGCGGGCCGGCCGCTGTCGTGGCCGCAGGGACGTAGACGCCCTCGCCCTGGAGCGCGGGAGCGACAGCGGGGACGATCGCGGCCTGTCGCGGGATCAGGGCGCCGTTGGTCGTGGACGCTGCCCCGGTCTCCTTCGCGCCGGCGGCGAGCACCGAGGTGTCCGGGGCGCCCCCGGTCACGGGTGGGCTGAGCTTGTACTGGATGTTCTCGGCCAGAGTCACCACGGCTCCGAGCTGGTGGTCACGGGCCCACTCAGCCAGCTTCGTCGGCGTGTCGTCGCCGGTCTGGGTGCGCACGGCGCTGACGAGGGACCACGTCGTCACGACGAGGAACACGGCGAACCCGGCCAGGATGCCGCGACGGACCCAGTAGACCCAGGCCGGACGTCGCCGGGGGGAGCGCGAGCGACTGCTGGGACGGCGGGGCACGCGCACGTGGTCTCCTGCGAACGGGGTGGTCCCGGGCACCGACGGTGCTGGGCCTGCGGTCCATTAGAGCCCCGGCGCGGGCGTACTCTCGACCACGCGGCCGCCTCCCGGATCGCTTCATAGTCGATTCACATGCGGCTCACACGAACGGCGAACGACGACAGGCTTTGATGAACGCGATGAACCGCATGCCCACGGAGGACGACGCCCCGACGTCGCTCCCCGTCCTCGCCCCCGACCTGGTCACCGTGGTCGACACGCAGCCCGAGCGGGTTCCGCGTCCCCTGCTCCTCGCCCTGCTGGTCGCAGTCCGGCCCAAGCAGTGGGTGAAGAACCTCCTCGTCTACTCCGTGCCGCTCGCGGCCGGTCAGCTCGTCCACCGCGACGTGCTGGTCGACACGACGGTCGCTTTCGTGTCCTTCTGCCTGGTCGCGAGCGCGACCTACCTCGTCAACGACGTCATCGACGTCGAGTCCGACCGGGCGCACCCCCGCAAGCAGTTCCGGCCGATCGCCGCGGGCGAGGTGTCGCGGCGGCTCGCCGTCGTCCTGGCCGTCGTGCTTGCCGTGTCCGGGATCGTCCTCGCCGCCCTCTCGACCTATCCGGGCTTCCTCGCCACTCTCGGCGTCTATCTCGCGATGACGATCGCCTACTCGCTCGGGCTCAAGCACGAGCCGGTGATCGAGCTGGCGGTCATCGCGGGGGGGTTCGTGCTCCGGGCGATCGCGGGCGGCACCGCCACCGGCATCCCGATGTCCCCGTGGTTCCTCACCGTCGCGGCTTTCGGCTCGCTGTTCATGGCCGCGGGCAAGCGCTACTCCGAGTTCGTCTCCCTCGGGGTCGAGGGCCGCGCTGCGCGTCCCGCGCTCTCCCGGTACACGGCCACCTATCTCAGGTTCGTCTGGAGCCTGTCAGCCGGGATCATGCTGACGGCTTACTGCCTGTGGGCCTTCCAGGTCGCCGCGCGGAACCACGGAGGGCTGCCGTTCGCTGCCTGGTCGGTGGTGCCGTTCATCCTCGCCGTGCTGCGGTTCGCACTCGACGTCGACCGTGGCGACGCCGGAGCGCCGGAGGACATCGCCCTCAGCGATCGCGTGCTCCAGCTGATGGCCGTCATCTGGCTCGTCATGTTCGCCCTCGGCTCCGCAGGCATCTGAGCCCATTCGGTCTCGCGTCCCCGGACGTCGAGTTCCCTACGCGCACAGGGGCTGGCTGCCGTACGCGCCCAGGGCGCACCGCGGCAGCCGATGCCGGTGGACGACGGCCGACACGATCAGGCGCACACCGGCGATCACCGCCGCCGGCTGGTCGTGCTCGATCACGTGGGCGCTGTGCCGCACGATGACGAACGTCGAGTTCGTCGACAGCGAGGCGGCCGCCCGCTGGTGCGCCTTCCAGTCGGTGATGTCGCTGGGCGACCCGCCGTACGCCGGCCCGCCCCAGTAGCTGCGGTCGGGGTCCTGGGCCGACTCGACGACAAGGGGCAGCGACCCCAGCCGCATCCGGGCCGCGGCCCTCGACGAGGCCCAGGTGTCGACGGTGTCGCCACCTTCGTGCCAGTAGTGGGAGAGGCGGTCGTAGGGCGCGACGCCCTCGACGAGCATGAGCCCGGCGACGTGGCTGCGATAGCGCGCGACGAACGCGCGGGCGATGAGGCCGCCGTAGGAGTGCCCCACGATGATCAGCGGCGTGGGCACGCGCGCCTTCACGAGCAGGGCCCACAGCTCATAGGCGTGCTTGCCCGCATCGACCG
The DNA here is from genome assembly GCA_038206635.1 of Candidatus Nanopelagicales bacterium. Classification (GTDB taxonomy): domain Bacteria; phylum Actinomycetota; class Actinomycetes; order S36-B12; family CAIYMF01; genus Longivirga. Next base: position 55,918 of record JBBRAQ010000012.1, read on the forward strand.
TGGCGTGCGGGCGCCGTGCAGGGCTCAGGCCGAGTCCGGGGCGGTCATAGATGCACGTTCGGGTGGTCCGCGCGAAGGACGGCAGCACCTTGGACCACATGGTGTGCGTGGCGTGGAGCCCGGCGATCACGACGACCGTCACCGGCCCCTTGCCCGAACAGGTCAGCCACTGCCGGACGCCGGCCGCCGAGACGACGCGGCTCGTCCACGGCGGAGTCCTGACCAGTGTGCGGAGGGCGGACGTCGTCGGCGCGCTGTCGGCCGGGGCCGGCCGGGCGGTCGCCGCGGGCGTCGGGGTGATCGGCGTCGCGGTGACCAGGGCGGCGACGAGGACGGTCGCCGCTGTTCGCCGCACAGCCTGTCCTCGGCTGCGCGCGCTCGCCGGACCGTGGGCTGGCGACGTCGGCTGCATAGGGTCACCGTAGCCGCGAGCCGGGCCCGCCACCGGGGACCTTCGTCCGGGATTCCCCGCGGGGACGTGCATCCTCGCCGAGGGCTCTCAGCGCACTCTCATGCGGCAGGGGCACACTGACAACGTGCTGCTTCGCGTCGTGTCGTCCTCCGGACGCGTGCAGACGGCGTCGCGGGTAGGAGTCGCGGCGGTGCTCGTGCCGGCTTCCGCACTGCTGGCGGGGTGCGCCTCCGGCGCGTCGGCTCCCAACCCGTTGTCGACGCTCGTCGGTCCGTCCTCGACAACGGCGGTCTCGGCGTCCTCGGCGTCGGTCCACGTGAACGCCACGCCCTCGGGTGCGACGTCCTCGCCACCCGTCCCCAGCTCGTCCACCCAGGCGTCGGTGGCCGGCGCGCTCACGCCGCCGTCCGGGTTCGCGTGGCACCTCAGCCCCGGCTCCCCGGCGGTCTCGGTCGCCAGTGCCGGGGGCGGCCGGATGACGCTGATGTGGATGGATCCGACGCGTCTGCACTTCCGTTTCGTCCCCGGCTACAAGGTTCCCGAGGGCGGCCCCTCGACGGTCGCAGACCGCACGCCGTTGACCTGGGTGCCGTCGATGGTGGCCGGCTTCGACAGCGGCTACAAACTGGCCGACCACGTCGGCGGCTACTACTACCTTGGGCGCACCGTTGCGCCGCTGCGACCGGGCTACGCCTCGATGGTCGTGCGCAAGGACGGTTCGCTCACGGTGGGCGTGTGGGACAACGGGCTCGCCATGACTCCCGACACCCTGATGGTCCGTCAGAACCTCAAGCCGCTCATCGACAACGGCGTCCTGCGCGCGTCGTCGGCCGATACCGCGCGTACCTGGGGCATCTCCAACGGCAACCGCGCCCTCGCCAACCGCTCCGCTCTCGGGCTCCTTCCGGACGGGTCACTGGTCTTCGAGTACGGGCACGACGTGACCGCCGCCACTCTCGGTGCCACCCTGCTGTCCGCCGGTGCTACCGAGGCGATCATGCTCGACATGAACATCTCGTGGCCGACCGGCTTCCTCTACTCGCACTCGAGTTCCGGTACGTCGGGCACGAAGATCAACCCGCACATCATGCGGCCTCCGTCGATCTACCTCTCGCGGTTCAAGAAGGACTTCGTTGCCGTCCAAGGGAACTGATACCGCCACGGTGGAGCCGACGTCGCAGCTGCTGACCGGCTGGGGCCTCACGATGCCCAGTCGCGCGGATGTCCAGCGACCCCAAGGGGTGCAGGACGTCGTCGCGGCGGTGCTCGCTGCGGGCGGGCGGGGGATCCTCGCCCGCGGCGCCGGTCGCTCCTACGGCGACGCCGCGCAGAACGGCGGCGGCGTCGTCCTGGACCTGTCCGCACTCGCGACGCTAGAGCTGCTCGACGACGGCGACCTGGTCGTCGGCGGGGGCGCCCTGCTGAGCGACGTCATCCCCGTCCTCCTCGCGCGCGGGCGGTTCCTGCCGGTGACGCCGGGGACGCGCTTCATCACGGTCGGCGGTGCGATCGCCGCGGACGTGCACGGCAAGAACCACCACGTGGACGGCTCCTTCGGGGCTCACGTGCGCTGGATCGACCTCCTCACCGCGGACGGTCAGGTCCGACGCCTCGCCTCCGACGGGCCAGTCGAGGACGTCGCTCTGCTGGCGGCGACAGCAGGAGGCATGGGCCTCACGGGCGTCATCCTGACCGCGCGCATCGGGACCATCCCCGCTCCGAGCTCCTCGGTGCGGGTCGACACCCGGCGCGTCGACGACCTCGACTCGTTGATGACCCTGATGGTCGAAGGCGACGCCGCCTACCGCTACTCCGTCGCGTGGGTCGACGGCATGGCGAGCGGCGGTCGGCTCGGACGCGGTGTGCTGACCCGTGGCGACCACGCAGCGCCCTCGGAGGTGGCGTCGCACCACAGCGCCGCCTTCCCGTCCGGTGACTCGCCGCGCATCACCGTGCCACCGACGCCGGTGAGCCCGCTGAACCGGCTGAGTCTCAAGGCGTTCAACGAGGCCTACTTCCGTCGGGCCCCACGCGAACGGACCGGTCAGATCATGGGCCTCGCGCCGTTCTTCTACCCGCTCGACGCCGTCGGCGGGTGGAACCGCCTCTACGGCCGTCGGGGTTTCCTGCAGTACCAGTTCGCCGTCCCGGACTCCGGCGCCGACGTGGTTCGCCTGGCCCTCGAGCGGCTCGCCGGCATCGGTGCCCCGTCGTTCCTCACCGTCCTGAAGAGGTTCGGGCCGGGGCGCGCCGACTCTCCCCTGTCGTTCCCGATCGAGGGCTGGACCCTCGCCATCGACGTGCCGGTGCGGACCCGGGGCCTGGACCGGGTGCTCGACGACCTCGACGAGAATGTGCTCGCCGCCGGCGGTCGGCTCTACCTCGCCAAGGACTCACGTGCCACCCCCGCGACCATCGCTGCGGGCTACCCCGGTCTCGGGGCGTTCCGCGCCCTGAAGGCCGACGTCGACCCGCACGGGGTCTTCGTCTCGGACCTGTCGAGGAGACTGGACCTGTGACCGACGCACTCGACCGACCGACATCCCTCCTCCTGCTCGGAGGGACGAGCGACATCGGTCTCGCCACCGTGCGCGCGCTCCGCTCCCCGGCACTACGCCGGGTGGTCCTCGCCGCACGGCCCTCATCGGCGCGGGACGCGGTCGTCGCCGACCTCAGTTCCTCCGGCGTCGTCGGCGTCACCGCCGTCGACTTCGAGGCGTCGGACACCGCGTCGCACGATGTGCTGCTCACGTCGGTGTTCGCCGAGGGCGACATCGACGTCGTGCTCGTCGCGTTCGGCGTCCTCGGCGACCAGCAGGACTTCGAGGACAACCCCGACCACGCCGTGGAAGCCGCTCAGATCAACTACGTCGGTGCGGTCTCGGTGTGCCTGCGTGCGGCACACCTGCTCCGGGCCCAAGGGCACGGTTCGCTCGTCGTGCTCTCGAGCGTGGCGGGGGAGCGTGCGCGGCGCAGCAACTTCGTGTACGGCTCGACGAAGGCCGGGCTCGATGCCCTCGCCAGCGGGCTAGCCGACGCGCTCCACGGCACCGGCGTGCACGTCCTCATCGTCCGACCCGGATTCGTGCACACCGGCATGACGGCGCACCTCGATCCCGCGCCCCTCTCGGTGACGGCGGAGCAGGTGGCCGACGGCGTGGTCTCCGGGCTCCGTCGCGGGGCGACGGTCGTGTATGTCCCTGCGACGCTGCGTGTCGTCATGTCGGGCCTGCGACACCTTCCGCGTGCAGTGTTCCGGCGCCTTCCGGTGTAGTCGCCGGGACGTCGGGGACACAGCCTTCCCAGACGCGGGCGGACACTGTTGCGAAGTGTGTGCAGCTACCCCGTCCGGGGCACAACGGACCGGTGTGGAACGGGGTTTGCCGCTCGTGCCCGTCGTTGCTACGGTCACAGTCATGCGCCCTCGCGTGAACCTGGTCTCCCGTCGCTACGTCGACCTTCGACGCGTGGCGAGCCAGATGTGTCGCGACGTCGACGTGCGCATGTCTGTCTGTCTCTGACCCGAGACCCTCACATCGCACGAAGGCCGGAGAGCTTCTCTCCGGCCTTCGTCGTTCCATGACCATCGGACACCGCCGCACCTCGAGCCAGCCGGGCTCACCCCCTCCCTCGCATCGCACCGGATGCCCTCACCCGTCCCGATCGGGACCACGACTGGAGACCACGACATGAGCACCAACTGGAGCTTTGAGACCAAGCAGGTCCACGCCGGGCAGGTGGTCGACCCCACCACCGGCGCACGCGCCCTGCCGATCTACCAGACGACGTCCTACGGCTTCCGCGACACCGCGCACGCGGCGGCGCTGTTCGGCCTCGCCGAGAGCGGCAACATCTACACCCGGATCATGAACCCGACGCAGGGCGTGGTCGAGGAGCGCATCGCGGCCCTCGAGGGCGGCGTCGCAGCCCTCCTGGTGAGCAGCGGGCAGGCCGCCGAGACGCTGGCGATCCTCAACATCGCCGAGGTCGGCGACCACATCGTGTCGAGCCCGAGCCTCTACGGCGGCACGTACAACCTGTTCCACTACACGCTGCCCAAGCTGGGCATCGAGGTCTCCTTCGTCGAGGACCCCGACGACCTCGAGCAGTGGCGCGCGGCCGTGCGCCCGAACACGAAGGCCTTCTTCGGCGAGACGATCGCGAACCCGCGCAACGACATCCTCGACATCGAGGGAGTCTCCGCCGTCGCGCACGACGCCGGCGTCCCGCTCATCGTCGACAACACCGTCGCGACGCCGTACCTCATCCGCCCGCTCGAGTGGGGCGCCGACATCGTGGTGCACTCCGCGACGAAGTACCTCGGTGGCCACGGCACCGCGATCGCAGGTGTCATCGTGGACGGCGGGAAGTTCGACTGGGCGGCGAACCCGGACAAGTTCCCGGGTTTCAACACCCCTGACCCCAGCTACCACGGGCTGGTCTACGCCGAGGCGCTCGGCAACGTCGCCTACATCATCAAGGCCCGCGTGCAGCTGCTGCGCGACCTCGGTCCCGCGGTGGCGCCGTTCAACGCGTGGCTGATCGCCCAGGGCCTCGAGACGCTGTCGCTGCGCATCGAGCGCCACGTCGAGAACGCGCAGAAGGTCGCCGAGTGGCTCGAGGCACGCGACGAGGTCGAGTCGGTCAACTATGCCGGCCTGACGTCGTCCCCCTGGTACGAGCGCGGTCGCAGGTACGCACCGCGCGGTACGGGAGCGGTCCTCGCGTTCGAGATCAAGGGAGGCATCGAGGCCGGCCGGAAGTTCGTCGACGCCCTCGAGCTCCACAGCCACGTCGCCAACATCGGGGACGTGCGCTCGCTCGTCATCCACCCGGCGTCGACGACGCACTCCCAGCTCACCCCGCAGGAGCAGCTCACCTCTGGCGTGACCCCCGGGCTCGTCCGTCTGGCGGTCGGCATCGAGGGGATCGAGGACATCCTCGCCGACCTCGACGCCGGGTTCCGGGCCTCCAAGGGCGCCTGACGCAGATGACGTCACCTGTCGAGCTCCCTCCCGCCAGCGGTGCCTGGCGGGAGGGGGATCCCATGGGCTCACGGCACTTCGCCGGGGTCGGCCCGCTGAGCCTCGAGCTCGGCGGGCGCCTTGGCGACGTCACCGTGGCGTATGAGACGTGGGGCGTGCTCAACCGTGACCGGTCCAACGCCGTGCTCGTCCTGCACGCGCTCACCGGCGACTCCCACGTCGTCGGCGAGGCCGGTCCTGGCCATCCCACGCCCGGCTGGTGGGACGGGTTGATCGGTCCGGGGGCTGCGATCGACACGCGGCGCTGGTTCGTCGTCGCACCCAATGTGCTCGGCGGCTGCCAGGGCACGACCGGACCCTCGTCACCCGCGGCGGACGGACGGCCGCACGGCTCGCGCTTCCCGAGGATCACGGTCGCCGACCAGGTGGCGGCGGAGGTCGGCCTCTCCGACGTCCTGGGAGTACGCCGGTGGGCGGCCGTGATCGGTGGCTCCATGGGCGGGATGCGTGCGCTCGAATGGGCTGTCGGCACGCCGGACCGCATCGCCAGCGCCCTGATCCTTGCCGTGGGTGCGTGCGCGAGCGCCGACCAGATCGGCACCCAGACCACGCAGGAGCTCGCGATCACCTCCGACCCGGGGTGGAATGGCGGTGACTACCACCACCTGCCGCGAGGCCGCGGCCCGACAGCGGGCCTGGGCATCGCCCGGCGGATCGCCCACCTCACCTACCGCAGCGAGCACGAGCTGCAGGTGCGGTTCGGCAACGATCCCCAGGGCGCGGAGGACCCGGCGGGCGGCGGACGGTTCGCCGTGACGTCCTACCTCTCCTACCAGGCGGACAAGCTCGCGCACCGTTTCGACGCCGGCTCCTACGTCGTGCTCACCGACGCGATGACCACGTGGGACATCGGTCGCGGGCGGGGCGGCGTCGAGAAGGCACTTCGTTCCATCCGGGTCCCAGTCGTCGTCGGTGGCATCGACACCGACCGGCTCTATCCCTTGCACCAGCAGGCGCAGATCGCGGCGCTGATCCCGACCACGGTCGACGGTCTTCGCGTCGTGAGGTCGGAGCTCGGGCACGACGGGTTCCTCGTGGAGCACGAGCGGGTCTTCGCCCTCGTCGAGGAGACGCTCGGCATCTCGGTCGCCCTCGCAGCCTGAACGGTCGACGTGACAGCTCGATGCCGGCACCGACCGTGGCGCCAGGCTCACCGTTGGCCCAAGAAGAACCGCATTCGGGTTCTGGGGCCGGGAGGACCGCCTCCCCGCTCGTGACCTCACCACCTGGTCACTGATCGCTGGGGTCGCGATCGGTGAGGCGTCACGCCCACCGCGACGGTCCTGCAGGTGTCAGCGCCGGCGTTCGGTGGAGTCGACGTGATCCCCTTCGACGCAAGGGACCGTCCTCCGCCCGGGTGCGCGACCTCATCGCGCGGGGTCGCGACGGCCAGGCCGGACTGCTCGAGCACGTCGACCCCACCTCGGACTCGGGCCTCGTCCTCATCGGAGCAACGGCGACCCTGCCACCAAGCAGGCACAGGTCGCGCGACGCGGTCCGCCGGAGTGCTCCTGAGCACCGCTGTCGGCGCGGCGATCTGCGCCTCGACCCAGGGCGCCGATCCTCCGCGCAGCCCTCGCCAGGTGCGTCGACACCGTCCTGACCTGACCGACGTCGAACCCGCCTGCGGTGGGCGAGGATGTGCCAGGGTGGTGGTGTGAGGGACGGGGAGACAGTCATGCGAGTCGTAGCGGTGGCGACGGGTCTGGTGCTGGTCTGCGCAGTTGCGGCAGGGTGCTCGAGCAGCCCGCCGGCGGGGCCCACGGCCGAGCAGCAGGTGTGCACCGCCCGCTCCGAGCTCAAGACGGCCTACGACACGATGGCTTCTGACATCACGGCCGGCAGCTTCGGTACTGCGAGGAACGACCTGGCCGGGGTATCGACGGCCGTGTCCGGCCTCGCGACCGCGCAGTCGGGGCTCGCGGCGGAGAAGAGGATCGCGATCCAGCCGCAGGTGGTCGCGCTCCAGACGACGGTGCAGACCCTCAAGGAGTCGACGACCCTCGCCGAGCTCGGTGCCGGGCTGGACACGGCCAAGACGCAGTTCCAGTCCCTGATCGACACTGTCGCGGCGACGGCAGGCTGCTCCTAGGCGGCGGTGGCGAACGCGTTCGCCGCACGCCGGCTCCAGGCGAGGAGGCTGAGGACGCCGAGCGCGATCTGCGGGACGAACGAGGACGCGCGCCAGACGAGGGTGGCCGCCGTGGCGTCGCCGCTCGAGACTCCCATCGCCGTCAGTAGCGCGATCATCAGCGCGTCGACGGTCCCGAGGCCGCCGGGCGTCAGCGGGATCATGATGCCGATCTGGGACACGGCGAACGCACCGAACGCCACGAAGATCGAGGTCGACGTCGACTCACCTTCCACGCCGCGCAGGCAGGCGAAGAAGATCAGGAACTGGGTCAGCGACACGCCGAGCTGGGCCGCGGTGATGGACACCCAGCGACGTCGGACGAGCTCGACCGTGTCGGTGCGGAACTTGAGCACGGTCGGGACGAGGTCGAGCTCCTGGTCCTTGCGGAACCGACGCATGAACGGGCTGCCGAGGCGGTTGGCGAACTTGCCGATGCGCGCTGCGAGGGGCTCGCTGCGCATGATGAGCGCGAACACGACGATCATCGTGACGAGCACGGCAAACCCGACGATCCCGATGTAGACGTAGGGGCCGGGGTCGATCGTGTTCGAGGCGGAGATGGCGACCAGGCCGAGCAGGGGGAGCCCGAGCGTGACGAAGATGCTCCAGACGCCGACGACGCCGATGGCAGCCGTGGCGGAGGTAGCGGGCACCTCGTAGGACGCGAGCATCGCGTACTGCACGCCGAGGCCGAACGCGCCGCCTGCGGGGATCCCGTTGCTGATCGCGAACGCGCCCTGGTTGAGCTGGAAGGAGCGCGGATAGCTCAGCCCCGGCGTCGCTGCCATGAAAGGCAGGCCGTACACCGCGTTGTAGATGACGACGGTGAGGACGATCCACGCGATGTCGGCACCGCTCATGGCCTGGATGGCCGTCCAGGCATCGGCGTAGGAACCGACCTGCGGGATCACCTTGACGAAGATGAGCACCAGCGCGGCGAGCCCGATGAGGCCACCGATGATCGAGCGGCGCTTGTCCAGCGCAGGGCGGGCGGCGGTGGCATCGCTCATGGGGAGCACCCTAGAGCGTGAGCGGACCGTGCGCCCCCGGCTCGAACGTCGTCGTGCGAGAGTCAGGACGTGACCCCGGGACAGGACGCCGCGCGGCGACTCGGCGCCGAGCCCTTCGTCGACCTCGTGACCTTCCGCGCCGACGGTTCGGCAGCGCACACGCCGGTGTGGGTGAGCGATGACGGCGACCGCCTGTTCGTCTCGACGTTCGGCGACTCCTACAAGGTCGCCCGCGCCCTCGCGAACCCGCTCGTCGCCGTCGCGGCCTGCGACGGCCCCGGCGCGCTGCTGGCCGGGGAGATCTACGTCGCGGGCCGGGCGGAGGTCCTCGACCGCAGCGAGTTCACGCCCGGGGTGCGCGCGCACCGGGCGAAGTACGGCCGCCACTTCTCCCTCATGTGGCCGGCCCGGTGGCCGCTCCGACTCGTCGGCAAGAAGCGCGTCTGGATCCTGGTGACGCCGACACCGGACCTGGTGCTCCCGCCGATCCCGCCTCCGTCGCCGGCATAGGCCACACTGCTCCCGTGCCGAGCTGGGACGTCGATGTGGCAGTGGTGGGCTCCGGGTTCGGCGGGGGCGTCGCCGCGCTCCGTCATGCCCAGGCAGGACGCTCGGTGGCCGTCCTCGAGCAGGGTCGACGGCTCTCCCGCGAGGACCTCGTGGCCGGGGGTCGCAGCGCGCGCAAGCTCCTCTGGGCGCCGGAGATCGGGCTGCGGGGCTACTTCCGTCAGACGGCGCTCAGGCACGTCGTCGTGGTGCACGGGATCGGGGTCGGTGGCGGTTCGATCGTCTACGCCGCGGTGCTGCTGCGCCCCACCACGCAGGCGTGGGGTCACGCCGGCTGGGTCTCGACAGGTCTCGACTGGGCGGCCGAGCTCGACCCGCACTACGCCACGGCGTCGTCGATGCTGGGCGTGGAGACCAACCCGTTCTCGAGCGACCAGGACCGGTGGCTGGGCGCGGCCGCGGATCGCCTCGGGGTGGGCGACTCGTTCGCCGCGACGCCGCAGGGCATCTCCTTCGCCGACTGCGTGCGCTGCGGCTCGTGCATCACCGGCTGCTCGCACGGGGCGAAGAACAGCGTCGACCGCACCTACCTGGCGCAGGCGGAGCACCTGGGCGCACGCGTGACGCCACGATCGAAGGTCTCCCGGCTGAGTCGGCTCCCGGGCGGAGGCTGGCAGCTCGACGTCGTAGATCCGTTGCGGCGCAACGCTTTCAGCGACACCTTGACTGCGCGCGAGGTCGTGCTCAGTGGGGGAGTGCTCGGCACGACGGAGCTCCTCCTCGCCGCGCGCGACCGGTGGCACTCGATCCCGTGGGTCTCACCTGCGCTCGGGCGGCACGTGCGGACGAACTCCGAGGCGTTCGCCGCGATCCTCCAGCCCGACGGCTCCGTCGACGTCACCGACGGTGCCACGATCAGCAGCGACTTCCATCCCGACGCGAGCACGCACGTCACCAACAACAGGTTCCCCGAATCCTACGGGTTCATGCGCTGGTACCTCGCGCCGCTGGTCGACGCCGACACTCGCGGTGCGCGGCTCCGGGGGACGCTGGCGGCGATGATCCGCGACCCGAGGTCGGCGAGCGCCAACGCCCGTGCCGCAGACTGGCACACGCGGGTCACCGTCCTGACCGTCATGCAGCACGACGACAACGAGATCGCTCTCGAGCTGCGCCGCGGTCCGCTCGGCTGGGGGCTCAGGTCCAGGCTCGCCCCGGGTGCGGCCCCGATCCCTACCTACCTGCCGCAGGCGTCCGCGGCCGCACGTGCAGTGGCCGAGGCCAGTGGCGGGACGGCGTACGGCACGCTGCTCGACCCGGTCCTGGGCATCGGGGCGACCGCGCACATCCTCGGAGGTGCGGTCATCAGCACGTCGCCGGAGTCCGGCGTCGTCGACACCGACCACCGGGTCTACGCCAGCGCCGGCGGCGACGTGTACGACGATCTACGTGTCGTCGACGGCAGCGTCGTTCCGGCGAACGTCGGGGTCAACCCCTCGCTCACGATCACCGCGCTGGCCGAGCGTGCGCTCGCCCTGCGGACATCGGGCTCCTGAGCGCTCCGGTCCTCCACGTCGGGCAGCCGCTCAGCGCAGCCAGGTGCGGTCGCGCCACGGCGTGGAAGTGCCGCGATCGTCGCTCGCCCGCGCGAAGGCCGTGAGCCGCTCGATCGCCGCGGGTCGGGTGGCCGTGCTCAGGAACGCGGCCACCTCGATCGCAAGACCCTCTCGGAAGGCGCGGCCGCCCCCGAGCGTCCGCTTCACGGCGAGCACGGCGTCCGGGCTGCGGCGCGCGACCTCCGCCGCGAGGGCCAGGGCCGTCGCCATGACCTCGGCAGTACCGCAGACCTCATCGACCAGTCCGATCGCCTGAGCCTCAACGGCATCGAGCGTCGTGGCCCGCAACATCATCGACCGCGCCCGCGCGGTACCCACCGCGCGTGAGAGTCGCTGCGTCCCTCCCGCGCCCGGGGGGATCGCCGCGGTGATCTCGACCAGCCCGATGCGTCCGTCGCCCTGCGCCATGACCCGCAGGTCGCACGCCAGGGCCAGCTCGAACCCGCCGGCGAGAGCATCACCCTCGATGGCGGCGACGACGACCTGCGGGAGCGCCCCCAGGCGACTGAGCGCCTCCTGCGTGCGCACGATCTCGGCGATGCCGCCGGCGGGTGAGGCCAGGAGCCGTTCCCGGAGCCCCGGCACGCGCGAGAGCCGCGCGACACCGGCGTAGGCCGACCGAGCCAGACCGAACGGCACCGGGCGGCCGATCGCCTCGGCGCCCTCGGCGATCTCGCCGAGCCGGAAGTGTGGGGCGAACACGCCGGTGCGGGGTCCGGTGAGGACGACGCCCCCGATCGAGGTGTCGGCGGCGAGCCGCCGGCCGAGGGTGTCGAGGTCGGCGAAGACGGTGGTCTCGAGCAGTTCGCCGTCGGGATTCGTGAGTGCCACGACGAGAATCCGGGTGGTGCTCCCGTCGTCGCGCGCGACGGTATGGGGATGCAGCGTGCAGGTGAGCGTGGCGAGATCGGTCCAGACGGCGGGGTCGGTGGTCACCCGCCGATCCTGCACCCCCGGGAGCCCGCAGTCGGTGGATTCGTCCCGACCGGTCGGGAGAGGTGCTGCTCGTCCGGGATGGGCCGGAGCGGGTCAGTCGCCGGTGCTGCCGTCGATGCACTCGCGCAGCAGGTCGGCGTGGCCGTTGTGGCGCGCGTACTCCTCGATCATGTGGGCGTAGATCCACCGCAGGTCGATCGGCGTCCCGCGACGGCCGGTGAACGCGTGGTCGAGGGGGAGGCCGGTGACAGCGACGTCGGCGTCGGCGCACTCGCGCGCGTAGACGTCCCACACCTGCTCCGCAGGCATCGAGTCGAGGTCGTCGAAGTCGCCGGAAGGGTTGTCCTCGGGGCCGAAGATCCCGTCGACCGCCTCACCACGCACGTTCGTCCGGAACCACCAGCGCTCCACGTCGGCCATGTGCCGCACGATCCCGAGCAACGACATGTCCGACGGCGGGACGCTGTGCAGGGACAGCTGCTCGTGGGTGAGCCCGGAGCACTTGCCGAGCATGGTCTGGCGGTGGAAGTCCAGCCAGGCCTGCAGGCTCGTGCGCTCGTCGCTCACCCGTGGCGGGGCGGTTCGGTCGACGTCCGGTGCGGTCCAGGTCATGGCCTCATCCTGGCTCACCGCGTCGAGTCGGGCACTGGCATTCCGCGACCGCGGGGAAATTCGATGGATCCGGCCGCATCCGACCGCGGCCGTGCGGGGGATGAGGGAGTGAGAGCCCGGAGCAGCCGGGCCCATGCGTCCAGGAGCGACATGAACCTTCGTCAACGAGCTGCGGCAGTCGCCGCAGCCGCTGCGCTCGCAGCCTCCGGGTTGGCGCTCGCGCCCACCGCCCAGGCCTCCGCGCCGAACGTCGCCGCGCCCACCGCGGTCAAGACGGCCACCGGAACGACGTCTCTCGCTGCCGTGCTCACCAAGGGTGGCGTCGCGTTCGACCGCAACTGGAACGACTACGACATCGTGACCGCGGCCGTGCTGGCGGTGCTCAAGGCGAAGCCGAACTCGAAGGTCAAGGTGCTCACCGACGGAAAGGTGGCCCTGACCGCGTTCATCCCCAACGACCGCGCCTTCCAGCGGCTCGTCAAGGACCTCACCGGCAAGACCCTGCTCCGCGAGCGCGACGTGTTCGGCGCGGTCGCCGGGCTCGGGATCCCGACGGTCGAGGCAGTCCTGCTCTACCACGTCGTCCCCGGTGCGACGATCACGGCGGCGATGGCGTTGAAGTCCAACGGCGCCAGGCTCACCACCGCGCTGGGCTCCACGATCCGGGTCGCCGTCTACCACGGCCCGGTCATCTCGCTGTGGGACAAGGACTACAACTCGCGCAACCCCCGGGTGATCCTGGCCCAGACCGACATCAACAAGGGCAACAAGCAGATCGCGCACGGGATCGACCGCGTGCTGCGCCCGATCAACCTGCGCCACTGACACGGCACCTGCGGTCCCCGCAGGATGACCTGCCAGGACGAGGCCCCGACCATCTGGTCGGGGCCTCGTCACATCCCGCCCTCGTCGTCGCGGTGAGCGGTGTCCAGGGAGGCCTGAGGATGGCCAGCGCCTGAGCCAGGTCCGGCCCGGCCTTGCGCAGCTCGTGCGCCCGGCGTCACGGCGGCTCCGTCACTCGAGACGATCAGGACCTGAGGTCGGGCCGGTCAGCGCTCGGTGCGGCTGACCCCGGAGTGGCCCGGGCTCGGCACGACGAGGCCGCGGGTGAGCCCACGCGAGGACGCGGCGTCGGTCGGGACGGAGCCCTGAGCCACCGGAGGGCCGGGCCGGGACACCTCGACGGCCGATGTCGAGGCCGTGACCGTCGCGCTGGCAAGCGCGCCGGCTGGCGGGCCGATCAGGGGGAGCGTCACGCGGATGACTGCTCCGCCCTCGGGACCGTTGGACACCTCCAGCGAGCCGCCGTGCGCCTCGGTGACGGCCTTGACGATCGAGAGGCCGAGGCCACTGCCGCCGGTGGCCCGGGAGCGGCTGGCGTCTCCGCGCGCGAAGCGCTCGGTGACGCGGGGGAGCAGCGCGTCGGGGAAGCCGGGACCGTCGTCGCGGACCTCGACGTAGGCATGGTTGCCGTCGCTGCTGACCGTGGTGGTCACCGAGGTGCCGGCGGGCGTGTGGGCGCGCGCGTTGGCCAGCAGGTTGGCGACGGCCTGGTGGAGGCGCACGCCGTCACCGATGACAGTGATGGTCTCCTCGGGGCCGTCCGCGGACCAGGTGTGGCCGGGACCGGCCGTCGCGGCCTCCGCGACCGCCTCGTCGACGAGGTGGCGGAGATCGATCGTGTCGCGGGCCAGCGGGCGTTCCTCGTCGAGGGAGGCGAGGAGAAGGAGGTCCTCGACGAGCATGCCCATCCGGCTACCCGCGGCCTCGATCCGCTCGGCTGCATGGCGGGACTGCTCGGGGTCGGCACTTGCGCCGCGTCGCATGAGCTCGGCGTACCCGCGCACCGCGGCGAGCGGGGTTCGCAGCTCGTGGCCGGCGTCGGAGACGAACCGGCGCAACCGGTCCTCCGTGTCGGCGCGAGTCTGCAGGGAGCTCTCGACGTGGTCGAGCATGGCGTTGACCGCCAGGCCGACCTGTCCGACCTCGGTCGTGGGGATCGGGTCGTGCACGCGCTCGGGGATGTCGACGTCACCGCGCTCGAGCGGAAGCTCGGCGACGGCGCTGGCGGTGCGTGCGACGTCGCGCAGCGGGCGCAGCGACCGCCGGATGAACCAGGTGGCCACGAAGCCCGCGAACACCAGTGCCAGGCTCATCGCGACGAGCTCGACGAGGAGCAGGCGGCCGGCCACCTCGGCCGCGCGCGACCGCGGGATGACGGCGACCGCGGTGTAGGTCTCCTGGATGGTGCCGGTGACGACATTGGTCGACACCACGTTGGGCACGGCGACCGCGCGGCTGGTCCCGAGCCCGGACAGGTCGATCGTGACCGGTGCCGCACCGGTACCGGTGGGAACCGAGGCGAGGGCCGTGGTGTCCGCAGCGGAGACGGTCGGGGCTGAGCCGCCGGCGAACACGAAGGGGACGGCAGTGCCGTCGGAGTAGACCCGATAGATGGTCGCGCCGTTGGAGGTCCAGGGCTGGAACACGTCGCTCGCGGGACGGCCGTGGTTGTCGCGGTCGCCGTCGCCGGGGATACCGCCGGCCGTGACGCTGGCCTTGCCCGCGACCAGGCTCTGGTCGATCCGTTCGGTCATCCAGGTGCGGACGGCGACGAACGTGGCGAGGGCGACGACGACGAGCGTGACCGCCATGATCGACAGGAGCCCGAGGACGAGCCTGCGACGCAACGGCATCGCGGCCCATCGGGAGTTCACCCGATCAAGCACCGGTATCCCCCGGGCGGGGCGCCCGCAGGACGTAGCCGACGCCGCGGACGGTGTGGATCAAGGGCTTCTGGTCGGAGTCGACCTTGCGTCGTAGGTAGCCGACGTACTGCTCGACGATGTTGCTGCGCCCGGCGAAGTCATAATGCCACACGCGATCGAGGATCTGGGCCTTGCTCACCACGGTGCGGGCATTCTGCATGAGGAAGCGAAGCAGATCGAACTCGGTGGGTGTCAGGTCGATGAGCTCGCCGCCGCGGTGGACCTCGCGGGTGAGCTCGTCGAGGGTGAGGTCCGCCACGCGCAGCACCGCGCCGCGCTCGTCGAGCCGCCCGGTACGCCGAAGGACCGCCTGGAGCCGCGCGAGCAGCTCCTCGAGGCTGAAGGGCTTGGCGATGTAGTCGTCGGCGCCGGCGCGGAGCCCGGCGATGCGGTCACGTGTGTCGCCGCGCGCGGTGAGGAACACCGCCGGGAGGTCGGGGTGCTCGGCCCGGAGCCGGGCGAGGAGCTTCACGCCGTCGTCGCCCGGGAGCATCATGTCCAGGACGGCGATGTCCGGACGCAGGTCGCGCGCCACGCGGATCGCCTCGTCGGCGTCCCCGGCGGTGGCGGTGCGGCAGCCGTCGAAGCGCAGCGCCGTCGACACGAGGTCGGCGAGGTCGGGCTCGTCGTCGACGACGAGCACGCGGATGGGTGGCACGCCCTCGGGGGAGCGCAGGTAGCTCTGCGGGAGATCGGCGGCCTCGGTGCGGGTCATGGTCATGACTCCTTCCCCCTTGCGGGGACGTCGAACGCGGGACCCCATGCGGTCGCGGTGTCACCCTCGACGACGTACGCGGACCATCCTGGCAGTGCGGTGAACCATGGTGCGCCGGAGACGCCCGACACGACGAGCGCGGTCGCGAAGGCGTCTGCCAGCCCGCCGTCGGGACCGACGACGGTGGCCTGCCGGGCACCGCTCGCCGGGCCGCCCGTGCGCGGGTCGACGATGTGGTCGCCTCGCTGGCTGGTGCCCGACGTCGCGATCGCCTCGTCGAGCACGTCGACGACCGCGATCACCGCGGCAGGGTCGTCGGGGTGGGCGATCCCGATGGGCCACCCGAGCCCGGGGTCGCGGCCCTCGATCGAGCCGCGGCACACGACGTCGCCGGCGGCGTCGACGGAGAAGCTCCGGAGGCCGTGCTGGCGGAGGATCGCGGCGCAGCGACCGGCCGCCCAGCCCTTGACCAGGCCGCTCGGGTCGAAGCCGCCCGACGCCTGCCACGGGTCGAAGAGCCCCCGGGTCGCGAGTCGAGCCTCGAGGCAGAGGTCGATGACGTCGCCGACGTCGTCGGCGACGAGGTGGGTGCCCCCGGCGCGCATCCGGGAGATGACGCTGTCGGGGCGGAACGTGGAGAAGACGGCGTCGACCCGGTGGAGCTCCGCGCGGACTGACTCCCAGGCGGCGTCGATCGCGAGGTCGGTGGCCTCGGCGTCGCGGACGTCGATCGACACCACGGTGCCCCACACATGCTCGGTGCGCGAGCGCACCGAGCCCGGGAGCAACGTCGGGGGAGCCGAGAGCGTGGAGGTCATGCCGCGTGTCCCACCGAGAGAAGTGCCGCCTTGAGCGACTCGGCGAAGCCGTAGGAGGTGTAGGAGGCACCGGAGACGCCGGAGATCGCCGAGCTCTGTGCTGCGAGGGCCTGCTGCACGAGCTGGGGGAACGCGTCGTTGGAGATCCGGGCGCTGCGCCCGTCGTTCTGCGGCAGGGCCAGGGCGGTGATGTCGACGATCCGGCCGCCGGTCACCGTGGCCTGCACCTGGACGATGCCGTAGCCGACGTCGATCTGCGTGCCGGTGGCCGTCGTCGACCCGCCCGAGGCCGCAGGGGCTGACGCTGACGGCGTCGGGGTCGCCTGCGTCGCTCCGCCTGGCCTGCTCGAGCCCGAGGGGGACCCGGCGGTCGTAGGGGAGGAGGTCGACGCAGGCTTGGTGAGGCCGACAGCGACCGAGGTGCCCTGGGGGTTGAGTGCCAGGACGGCGGCGACACCGGCGACGGTGCCGGTTCCCACGATGAGGGCGCGCTTCATCGGATTGTCTCCTTGCGCAGGAAGGCGTAGGTGTCGGGCGAGTGGAAGGAGAACGCCTCGTCGTGGACGCGCTCGGAGGGGATGCCGAGGACCGCAGCGGCCTCGCGGACCGACTCCACGAGCTGCATCGGGCCGCAGGTGTAGATGTCGGCCTGGGCGAGGTCGGGCACGAGCCAGATCAGGGTGCGGGCGTCGATCGGGTAGTCGCGGCGGCTGCCGACGAGGTAGCGCACCCGGACCCGGGACCGGGTGGCGGCGATCTTGTCGAGCTCCTTGCGCAGGACGAGCGCCTCCGGCCGCGGAGCGCGGTAGAGCACGTCGACCGTGACGTGGTCGGGGAGGTCGTCCAGCACCGCGCGGATGGGGGTCACGCCCACGCCGCCGGCGATCAGGACGACCCGGTCGCCGTGTCGGGCGCCAGCGGTGAACACGCCGTACGGGCCTTCGGCCACGACGCGGGTCCCTGGGCGCAGCCGGGCCAGCGACCTGCTGTGATCGCCGAGATCCTTGACGGTGATGCGGAGATAGCGCGGGTCCGGGCCGGCGGAGAGCGAGTAGGGGTGCGACTGCCACCAGAGCTCGCGGGTCAGGAAGCGCCAGCCGAAGAACTGGCCGCCGCGCACGTCGAGGCCGGCGAGGTTCGTGCCCTTGATCCAGACGCTCACGGTGTCGGGGGACTCCCGGACGACCGCGTGCACCGTGAGGTCGTGCCGGTTCGAGCGCAGGATCGGCCGGGCCACGCGGTAGGCGATGAGGGCGCCGAAGGTGACGACGTACATCCCGATCCAGATCCAGCGGGCCCAGCGGTGGGTCACGAACTGCTGTCCGAGCGTGATCTGGTGCAGGTAGGCGAGCGCGAGGGCGAGGTAGAAGTACAGGTGGGTGACCCACCACGTCTCATAGCGCATCGCGCGGCGGGCGACCCGCCAGGAGGTGAAGCCGGCCATGACCATGAGGGCGAAGCCAGCCATCGCCGGCAGCAGCCAGGCATAGGTCGAGGCGAAGGTCCAGGTCTCGGAGAGGTAGGAGACCGCCTCGCTCGCGGCGTAGCCGGCGGTGATGAGGACGACGTGCAGGGCGATGAGGACGAGTACGACCGGGCCGAGGCGACGGTGCCAGGCGACCATGCGGTCCAGGCCGACCGATCGCTCCAGGACCGGGATCCGTGCCACGAGGAGGATCACCAGGAGGGCTCCGTAGGTGCCCAGGAGCCCCGACCAGCGGCCGAGCTCGGTGGACACGGCACCGGGGCCGGAGAGCGGGCTGCGGGTAGCGAGCTGGATCCCGATCACGAGGCCGAGGCCGAGGCCGGCGAGCCACAGGGCCACGGCGGGGGCACGGTCGACGGAGGCCGCCGTGGTCTGGCGGCCCGCCGACGCCGGGCGTGCGGCCGAGGTCGGGCGGGCAGCCGAGGTCGGGCGGGCCTTGCCGCCCTTGCCCGACGTGGTGCCGCCCTTGGCGGGGCCTCGCCGGGTCGTGGCACCGCTGCTCATGGACCTCACGATGGTCCGTCAACCTGTGAGACCGGTGTGAACGCTCCGTTGGACGGATGTGAGTCGTGATCACGAGGGAGGCGACATCGCTTAGGGTCGTGGGGTGATCACACGCATCGGCAACCGCTGGGTCGTCCTTGGTGTCACCGTGGTGCTGCTGGGGTCGCTCGTGGTGGCCGTCTTCGTGGGCACTCGCTGGTTCTAGCCGTCCTCGGCCGGGGACCGGGTCGCCCGGGGAGCATCCCACCCGCACCCACCGGGAGGGTCCGCGTGGTCGGTCGGTGCGGGGTGGGTCAGAAGTGGAAGGGCTTGGGCGGGGTCGCGAGCGAGGCGCGGGGGCAGGTCGCGAGATCGAGGCCACCGAAGCCGAGGGCCTCGTCGCAGAGCCTGGTCACGGTCCAGCCGAGCTCGGTGCCGCGCCGGGTGATCGTGGCGCGGTAGATGGTGATCTCGTAGCGCGTGGGCGTGCCGTAGGCGACCTGGATCGTTCCGACGAGCTGGGACGTGCCGGGCTGGCCCGGTGCCTGCCAGGGGGTGTCATAGACAGCCCAGCGGGACGGGTCGGAGAGCCAGAGCCCGCCGTACTGCACGTCGCGCAAGGCGAGCTCCACGAGGACCGCGCGGGCCGACTCCTCCGGAACGATGGCCGCAGGCCGGATGACCTCCGTGACCACGCCCTCGTCGTACATCTCCGTCATGAAGATCTCTGAATCAGCCACGGTGACGCCTCCCCTCCCCCTTGCCCCGGCCCAGGGGGCCGGTCCGACCCCCGACCGGCGGGGAACTAGACCGTCTATCGACCCGGTCGGGTGCGGGTCTGTAGCCCGCACTGAGGTGACTTGCCCGGCTTGTCCGGTCCTCGCCGTGCCTGCCCAGGTCGGACGCTATCGGGTAGTCAGTCGGTCACTCAGCGTGTCGCCGACGTGGTATCTGGTGCTGATGGTGCGGACGGGGTTATCGTGGCACCCGGGTCGCGAGATCCGGATCTGCGCAGAGGCCGCTGGGGAAGGCGTCCCTCGAACAGGAGATCCGGTGATGGCCGAACACCACGGCACGCACAGCGTGTCCCACGGCGCACGGGCGAAGACCCGTGGCGTCGTCTTCGTGCATTCCTCCCCCCGGGCGCTGTGCGCCCACCTCGAGTGGGGCCTCGCCGACATCCTCGGGGAGAGCGTCTCCATCGATTGGACGCCGCAGCCGGTCGCGGCCGGCAACGTCCGCGGTGAGCTGGCGTGGACGGGCGAGGCCGGCACTGCGTCGAGGATCGTCTCGGTGCTCCACGGCTGGGGCCGCACCAGGTTCGAGGTGACGGAGGAGGCCACAGCGCACTCGGAGGGCGAGCGGTACTCGGTCACGCCGTCGCTGGGCATCTACCGCGCGGTCATCGGCGTCCACGGCGACATCCAGGTTCCCGAAGAGCGCCTTCGCGGAGCCCTTGCGCGCACCCTGCTGTCGGGGGCCGTCCTCGGTGAGGAGATCGCCACCCTGCTCGGCACGCCGTGGGACGCCGAGCTCGAGCCGTTCCGCTACGCCGGCGAGGGCACGCAGGTGCGCTGGCTGCACCAGGTGGTGTCCTGATCCGGCATCGCACCCCCAGGCCCCTCCTCCCTGACCGGGTGTAGCCGGTTCCACGGGGCTGCAGCCATCCGACCAAGCGGGCGCAGTGGGCACATCGTGTGCACCCGTCGGTGCACGGCAATGCCGACGCTGGCTGAGCATCCGGGAGTCTGGGGAAACACCAGGACCTGACGGCGTCACGTCCTGGGCCACGGTCATGCGCCGCACCCGTGGCCTCGTCGCGTCTCGCGGGCCGCTCAGCAGAGCACCGACTCCACGGCGTCGGCCCCCACGACGGCACCGTCGCGACCGACGAACAGCTCGGCCACCTCAGCCGCCCGGCTGCGGTAGGACGGATCGCCCAGCACCTCGGCGGCCGCCGAGCCGAGCGTCGCCGCGCCCGAACCTCGTTCCAGCCCGATGCCGACACCTGCTGACTGCACGAACATCGCGATCCCGGCCTGGTCGGCGCCGGTCGCCGGCATCGCGACCATCGGAACTCCCGCGCGCAACGTGCGCATGGTGGTCCCGTGGCCGCCATGACCGACCACCAGGGAGGCACGGCGCAGCAGCTGCTCGTGGTCGGCGAACGGGACGACGTAGGCGTTGATGGGGACCTCGAGCTCCTCGATGCCGACGACCTGTCCCGTCGTCGCCACCTCGTGCACCGGTTGACGGGCCAGTGCGTCGAGGGCCGTCTGCAGCACCGCGGCGTCACGCTGCTCCGGCACGGTGCTGAAGCTGAGCGGCACGACGGGCGTGGGGTCCTCGACGGACCACGGTAGGTCCACCGGGGTCGCTCGGTTCTCAGCCCAGAGCACAGGGGCTCCGTGGCGCACTGGCACGCCGCCGTCTGGTGCCGGGCCGTCGAGAGCGGCGAGCGCGTTCACGTGCACGAGGTCCCGCTCCCCCCCCACAGCACGTCGAGCCCGGGAAGGGGGGTCGTAGCCCGCGCGGGCTCGCGACTCGCTCTGCATCGCGAAGCCACGCAACCACATCTCCCGCAGGCGATTGGCGAAGGTGTGCACCATGACGATGCTCGGTGCGTCGATCCGGCTCGCGGCGTCGAGCGCCGCGGCGAACATCGCATCGATCACCAGGACGTCAGGCTTCTCGGCCTCGGCCACCTGGACCAGCTCGTCCCCCACGCCCGGCGACCCGGTGAAGCCGAACACCGTCGGCATCGGGTGGAACGAGTAGCGCCCGATGTCGTCGCGCGCGCTCAGTAGAGCGGTCGCGGCGAGACCTGCTGCCTGGGCCCGGTCGACCATGTCCGGCCGCCCGTGGAACGACACGTCATGGCCCCTGCGTTGCAGCTCCGTGGCAATCCCGAGCGAGGGCGGCAGGTTGCCGCCGCCGTCCCAGCAGGCCCAGATGACTCGCGCCATCCCCGTCACTCCCCTTCGTCGTCGAGCGCGCCGCGCACGAGGCGTAGCACGATGCGCTCGGACTCTGCCCGGCTGCGGCCGAGGTCTCGGCGCAGCACCTTCCACACGTAGACATCGGTGGCGACCACGAGCGCGTCGACGCGTCGGGCGCGCTCGCGTCCGCGCACGGTCGCGAGCTCGCGCGAGAATGCCGCCACCAGCCACTCGCGGTGTCGTTGCCGACCTTCCGCCGCCACCGCGGCGAATCCCGCGACGCGGTGCTCCTGGGCGAGCACTCGCACGACGCGGTCGCCGATGCGCTCGTAGTCGTCGAACACCAGCCGCACGGCGGCTTCGACGGACTCGGGTGGCTCGGCCGCCGGGCGACTCGCGTCGTCGCGCACCGTGTCGATGGCCGCGAGCACCAGGCCCTCCTTGGTGCCGAACACACGCAGCACGGTGCGGACGCTCACCCCAGCGGCGGCCGCCACGCCCTCGAGCGTGATGTCGACCGCCGGGTCGGCGAGCTGCTCCTGCGCCACCGCCACGATCCTGGCCCGGGTCTCCTCGGCGCGCGCACCACGCACTGCCATGGAGTACGACCGCATATTCATGGCAATGACAGTGAGAGCAAACTGTATCTCCTGTTGACGCCACTGACATGAGTACCTGTTGAGTGCCTCCGCAACCCGCTACACCCGGTGAGGGATCACGACGGCCCGCCCGACCCGCCGGTCGGGCGGGCCGTCGTTCGCACGAGGCCATCCCTCCGTCGGGCGCGGCGGTCCAGCACCGGAGCGCCGCGACCCCCGACGGCTCAGGGGTACCGCCGCGGACCGGCCGGAGCCGCGGGAGCCGGCCAGTCGTCCCGAACGCGTGGCGAGTCGTCTACAGCGGGATGTTGCCGTGGTGGCCACGGATGTCCGGGTCGTCCGCGAGAGCGACGGCGAGCGCGTGCGCGAGGGCCGAGCGGGTGCGGCTGGGCTCGACGATCTCATCGACCACGCCGATCTCGACGGCCTTCTCGACCCCGCCGGCGATCCGGGTGTGCTCATCCGCGAGCTCGAGCTCGACCTGCGCGCGGGCGTCGTCGGGGATGTCGGCGAGCTTGCGTCGGTGGAGCACGCGCACGGCGGCGACCGCGCCCATGACCGCGATCTCGGCGCCCGGCCACGCGATCACGCGGGTCGCGCCCAGGGAGCGGGAGTTCATCGCGATGTAGGCGCCGCCGAAGGCCTTGCGGGTGACGACGGTGACGCGTGGCACGGTGGCCTCGGCGAACGCGTGGAGCAGCTTCGCGCCGCGTCGCACGACGCCGTCCCACTCCTGGCCGACGCCGGGGAGGTAACCGGGCACGTCGACGACGACGACGAGGGGGAGGCCGAACGCGTCGCACATGCGCACGAAGCGGGAGGCCTTCTCGGCGCTGGTCGCGTCCAGGCAGCCGCCGAGGCGCAGCGGGTTGTTGGCGATGACACCGACCGCACGACCACCGAGGCGACCGAGGGTGGTGACGACGTTGGGGGCCCACTTGCCGTGCAGCTCGAGGGCCGAGCCGTCATCGAGGATGGTGGCCACGAGCGGGTGGACGTCATAGGCGCGCTTACGGTTCTCCGGCAGGAGCGCTGCGAGGTCGGAGTCGGTGACGAGCGAGGTGTCGAGGTCGCCGTGGTGCCCGAGCAGCGAGGCGAGGCGCGCGCCGTCATCGAGGGCGGCACGCTCGGTCGCGGCGATGACGTGCACGACTCCGCTGCGACGGCCGTGCGGCTCGGGACCGCCGAGGCGGAGCATGTCGACGTCCTCGCCGGTGACCGACCGGACGACGTCGGGGCCGGTGACGAAGATGCGACCCTCGGGCCCGAGGACCACGACGTCGGTGAGCGCAGGGCCGTAGGCCGCGCCACCCGCGGCCGGGCCGAGCACGACCGAGATCTGCGGGATCCGGCCCGAGACGCGGGTCATGATCGCGAAGACTTCGCCGACGGCGTGCAGGCTGGCGACGCCCTCACGCAGGCGCGCGCCGCCGGAGTGCCACAGGCCGACGACAGGGACGCCGTCGGCGATCGCGCGGTTGTAGGCCGCGAGGATCGCGACGCACCCGCCGATACCCATGGCGCCGCCCTGCACGGTGGGGTCGGTGCAGAACACGACGACCGGCGTGCCGTGGGCAGTGCCGGTCGCGGCGATGACACCGCAGTCGTCGACGTCGGTGATGAGCTCCATCGTGCCGTCGTCGAGGAACGCCGGGAGGCGCACGAGCGGGTGGCGCGGGTCGAGGGGCTTGACCTCGATATCGGCGTCGGGAAGTACGGCGGTCATCACACGCTCCGGAAGACGAGGGCGACGTTGTGGCCGCCGAAACCGAACGAGTTGTTCAAGACCACGGCGTCCCCGTCGCGGAGCGTGCGGGGCGTGCCGTGCACGACATCGAGGCCGATCTCGTCGTCGGGGTCCTCGAGGTTGGCCGTGACCGGCGCGAGGCGGTTGGTGAGCGCGAGGATCGCGGCGACCGACTCGACGGCGCCCGCGCCGCCGAGGAGGTGGCCGGTCATCGACTTGGTGCCGCTGACGGCGACGCCGTCGCTGGCGGACCCGAGGACGTTACGGATCGCCATTGCCTCCGCGATGTCGCCCTGGGGCGTCGAGGTGGCGTGGGCGTTGACGTGGATGACATCGGCGGGGGTCGCGCCGGCTGCCTCGAGGGCGAGGCGGATCGCGCGCGTGGCGCCGCGGCCCTCGGGGTCGGGCTGCGCGATGTGGTGGCCGTCGGCGGTCATGCCGACGCCGGCGACCTCGGCGTAGACGCGGGCACCGCGGGCCGCCGCGTGCTCGGCCGACTCCAGCACCAGGCACCCCGCGCCCTCGCCCATGACGAAGCCGTCGCGGCCCTTGTCGTAGGGGCGGCTGGCGCGCTCGGGCTCGTCGTTGCGCGTGGACAGCGCACGCATGGCGGCGAAGGCGGCAATGGTGATCGGGTGGATGCACGCCTCGGTGCCGCCCACGACGACGACGTCGGCGCGACCGCTGCGGATCATGTCGAGTGCCCAGCCGATGGCCTCGGCGCCGGAGGCGCACGCGCTCACCGGCGTGTGGATGCCGGCCTTGGCGCCGAGATCGAGCCCGACCCAGGCGGCGGAACCGTTCGGCATCAGCTGGGGGACCGACATCGGTGAGACGCGGGTCCATCCCCGGGTGTTGAGGATGTCGTAGTTGTCGAGCAGGCTCACGATGCCGCCGATCCCGGTGGCCACCACGACGCCGAGGCGCTCGGGGTCCATCTCGGGTGCGCCGGCGTCGGCCCAGGCCTCGCGCGAGGCGATGAGGGCGAGCTGCTGGCAGCGGTCGAGCTTGCGGGCCTCGGGGCGGGGCAGGACCTCGCTCGGGTCGACGACCACCTGCCCGGCGAAGCGCACGGGGAGCTCGGCGTAGCGCTCCGGGTCGAGGGCGCGTACACCGGAGCGGCCGGCGAGCAGGCCCTCCCAGGTGGAGGCGACGTCTCCGCCCACGGGCGTGGTCGCGCCGAGGCCGGTGACGACGACGCGTCGCTGCGGGGTGGTCATGGGGTGGCTCCTAGCACGAGTCGAGGTGGGTGAGGTGGCGGCGCCCCGCGGTGGGGACGCCGCCCGTCACGTCGTCAGGCCGGGGTGCCGGCCTTCTCGATGAAGGCGACTGCGTCGCCGACGGTCTTGAGGTTCTTGACCTCACCGTCGGGGATGCTGACGCCGAACTTGTCCTCGCACGCCATCACGACCTCGACCATCGACAGCGAGTCGATGTCGAGGTCGTCGATGAACGCCTTCTCGGGGGTGATATCGGCGACGGGGGTACCGGCGACCTCGTTCACGATGGCCGCGAGGCCATCGAGGATCTCCTGGGACACGGTCTCTCCTTGCATGCTGGTGCGGTGCTGGACGGGGTCGTGCTGGTCGTGCACCCGGTGCCTCGAGGGCGCGGGAGTACTAGGGGAGCTCCACCACCTGGGCGGCGTAGGCGAGCCCGGCGCCGAAGCCTACGAGCAGCGCAAGGCCGCCGCCGGTGACCTGGCCGGTCTCGATCAGCTTGTCGAGGGCGAGGGGAACGGACGCCGCGGAGGTGTTGCCGGTCGTGGCGATGTCGCGGGCGATCACCACGTGCTCCGGCAGCTTCAGCTGACGCACGATGGCGTCGGTGATCCGCATGTTGGCCTGGTGGGGGATGAAGGCGACGAGGTCGTCGGAGGTGACGCCGGCTGTGGCGAGCGCCTGCTCGCAGACCTTCGCGATCTCACCGACGGCCCAGCGGAAGACCTGCTGGCCCTGCATGACAAGAGTCGGGTAGTGCTCCCCGGGGTTGTCCCGGTACTCCGCCCACGACTGAGTCATCGTGATGGCGTCGCGCTGGCCACCGTCGGCACCCCAGACGACGGGGCCGATGCCCGGGTGGTCCGACGGTCCGACGACGACGGCGCCGGCGCCGTCACCGAAGATGAACGCCGAGCCGCGGTCCTCGAGGTTGAGGAAGTCGGTGAGCTTCTCGACGCCGATGACCAGGACGTGCTCGGAGGTGCCGGTGCGCACGAGGTTGTCGGCGATGCCGAGGGCGTAGCAGAAGCCGGCGCAGGCGGCGGCGACGTCGAGGGCACCGGCGTTGACAGCCCCCACGCGGAACGCGACCTCGGCCGCGGCCGACGGGGTCTGGTAGGGGTGCGTGACGGTCGCAACCAGCACCATCCCGATGTCCTCCGCGGCGATGCCTGCCGCCGCGAGCGCCTTGCTGGCCGCGGCCAGGGCCATGTCCGAGACCGACTCGTCGGGTGCGGCGACGTGGCGGGTGATGATCCCCGAGCGCTCGCGGATCCACTCGTCGGAGGAGTCGATGCGCGCAGCGATCTCGTCATTGTCGACGACGCGTGCCGGACGGTAGGACCCGACGGACAGGATGCGGCTGCCGGGGCGCCCCGCGGGCAGGCGCAGGGCGGCCGTCACGCGGCGCCGGCCTCGGGGTGGAGGCGCACGATCGGCTGTCCCGGCGAGACCGGGTCGCCGTCTTCGACCAGCCACTCGACGACGGTTCCGCCGTGGAGGGC
The DNA here is from genome assembly GCA_038206635.1 of Candidatus Nanopelagicales bacterium. Classification (GTDB taxonomy): domain Bacteria; phylum Actinomycetota; class Actinomycetes; order S36-B12; family CAIYMF01; genus Longivirga. The sequence goes on from JBBRAQ010000012.1 coordinate 82,470, forward strand.
GAGCACGGGCTGCTCGTCGCGCAGGTTGACGATCGAGCCGACCGGCGCTCCGGGAACGAGCTTGTCGCCCACCCCGGAGGTCACTGCGAGGCGGAAGATCCCCTTGGCTGGGGCGACGAGCAGGCGCCAGGTCGGGGCCTGCGACATCGCGGTGGGGGCGCCGTGGCGGGCGATGAGGTCCCATGCGGCGGGGAGGTCGTCGGGGGTGGTGAGCGCGAGGGTCTCGACACCGGGGAGCGAGCGCTTCGCCAAGCCGGTGAGTGTGCCGGCTGGCGGCAGCTCGATCAGCCCCGTGACCCCGACTTCGGCCATCGTCGACATGCAGAGGTCCCAGCGGACCGGCGAGCTGACCTGTGTGACGAGCCGGGCCAGGACGTCGCGGCCGCTGTGCACGACGGTGCCGTCGGCGTTGCTGATCAGCCGCAGGCGGGCGCTGTGGATGTAGATCGAGCGGGCGTGCTGGGCCAGGACCGAGACGGCGGGTGACATGTGGCGCGTGTGGAACGCCCCGGCCACCTGCAGCGGTCGCAGGCGTGCCTTCGCGGGCGGGTCGGCGGCGAAGGCTGCGAGCTGCTCGAGCGTGCCGGCGACGACGATCTGCCCGGCGCCGTTCTCGTTCGCCGCGGTGAGGCCGTGGCGCTCGGCCGCGGCGACGACGTCGTCGCGCTCGCCGCCGAGGACGGCAGTCATGCCGGTGGGGGTGACCGCGGCCGCGGCTGCCATCGCGTTGCCGCGCTCGCGCACGAAGACCATCGCCTGCTCGGCGGTGAGGACACCGGCGCCGACGGCAGCAGTGATCTCCCCGACGCTGTGACCGGCGCCCGCGCCGACCTTGCTGTAGGCCTCGGCCGGGTGCGGGAACAGGCTCAGCAGCGAGACGAGGCCGGCGCCCACGAGCAGGGGCTGGGCCACCGCGGTGTCGCGGATGGTCTCGGCATCGCTCTGCGTGCCGTGCCGGACGAGGTCGACGCCGGCGACGGTCGAGAGCCAGCGGAGGCGGTCCTCGAACCCGGGCACCTCCAGCCAGGGCGTGAGGAAACCGGGATTCTGGGAGCCCTGTCCGGGCGCTACGACGGCGAGCACCCGTCCAGACTGTCGAACCCGTGCGCCGCCCGCGCCCGCGACTCGACCAACGTCGGCCGGTGATCTTTGTAGGTTTCCTACAATCAGGCGTCTGTGGCGAGGCGTCCCAAGGCCAGCGCCAGCCGGAGCGACCAGGCATCGCGCGGAACGGTCGGGGTGAGCCCGGTGACGTCGGCGACGCGCCGCAGGCGGTAGCGGATCGTGTTGGGGTGGACGAAGAGCTCGCGGGCGGCGCCCTCGAGGGAGCCGCTCCGCTCGAGGTAGGCGGCAAGGGTCTCGACGAGGACCGGGTCCTCCGCCAGCAGTCGCAGGTAGAGCTCGTCGACGAGGTGGCCGATCGCCTCGGCGTCGCCGTCGAGGGCGCGCTCGGGGAGCAGGTCGGAGGCCGCGACCGGCCGCGGCGCGTCGGGCCACGCGACGACGGCGCGGAACCCCGCGAGGGACTCCCGCGAGCTGCGCGAGGCGTCGGCGAGGCCGGGCACGAGCGAGCCGACGACGACCGGGCCGGGAGCGAACTGGCTCACGATGGACCGCGCCGCCTGGAGGGAGTCGGTGGCGTTTCCGAGCACCACGACGAGTCGCTGGGCCTGCACGCTGGTGAGGGCGTCGAACCGATGGTGCCGGGCCGAGCGCTTTACCGACTCGGCGATCGTCTCCGGGTCGCCGGAGGGGGCGCGGCCGGTCACGACACAGACCCCGGTCACGTTGCCCCAGCCCAACGCGGCGCCGCGTGAGACGACGTCGTCGTCCACGTCGTCGCGGAGGAGTGCGTCCAGGACGAGCGACTCCAGTCGGGCGTCCCAGGCGCCGCGTGCCTCCGCGGCGCCGGCGTACACCTCGGCCGCGGCGAAGGCGATCTCGCGCGAGTAGAGCAAGAGAGATTCGCGCAGCCAGGCACTGTCCTCGGGGCCGGCGATCTCCTCGACGCTCTCCTCGGCGACGGCGATCGTGGCGCGGACGAGGTCGACCGTCTGCTGCAGGGTCACGGCTCGCACGAGCTCTCGCGGGGCGGTGCCGAACACGTCCGCGGTGATGGCCTGGGAGCCTTCAGGGTCGCGGAACCACTGGACGAAGGCGGCGATGCCGGCCTGGGCGACGAGGTTGACCCAGGAGCGGTCCTCGGCCGACATGGCGGCGTACCAGGGCAGCTCGGACTCCATCCGGGCCGAGGCTGCCGTCGCGAGGGCGCCCGTGGACCGCTCGAGGCGGCGCACGGTCGCGGCGCGGCGGCGGCTGATCACACCGGGCAGCCTAGGGGGAGCGGGGTCGGGCTCCAGTCCGGGAGTTGGCGGAACACGACAATCCGGACTCTCATTCAATCATCAACTACAAATCACGGAGTGTCCACAACTCCCTCGCCGACCGCCGCCATCGCCCTTCAACGCACCGCCTCCCCCGGCCCAGCGCGATGAAGGTGGCCTTCGGTGCTAAGAACTGAACAATCCAGGCCTTCATCTCCCGAACGATCCACAGGCGCCTGGTACTCAGGCACAGGCCCTGGGCCCGGCCCGAGCTTGGGGAGTCGGCCGGTGAAGGCCGACATTGTTGCGCTCTTAGCACCGAAGGCCACCTTCATCCGTATCGGCGCGTGGATCAGCCTGCGCCTTCGGTGTTGCCGGCGTCGGCTGCTGCGGGGTCGGTGAGCTGGTAGCGGGTGATCGCCTCGGCCACGGTCTCGCGAGGGACCTCGCCGCGCTCGGCGAGCGAGGCGAGAGTGCGTACGGCGATGCTCTGCGCGTCGACGAGGAAGTGCCGGCGCAGGGCACCGCGCGTGTCTGACATTCCCCAGCCGTCGGTGCCCAGCGTGGCGTAGTCGGAGGGGACCCAGGAACGGATCATGTCCTGCAGCTCGCGCATGTAGTCCGACACCGCGACGACGGGACCCGGACGGCCCTCGAGCTTCTCGGTGACGTAGGCCTTGCGCGGCTCCGACGTGGGTTCCAGCAGGTTGTGCCGGTCGACGGCGAGACCGTCACGGCGCAGCTCGGTCCACGAGGTGACCGACCAGACGTCGGCCTGCACTCCCCAGTCCTCGCGCAGCAGGCGTTGCGCCTCGAGTGCCCACGGAACGGCGACGCCCGACGCGAGCACCTGTGCGCGCGGGCCGTCGCCCTGGCTCGCCGGCGAGTACAGGTGCAGGCCGCGCAGGATGCCGTCGACGTCGACGTTCTCAGGCTCCACCGGCTGGACGTAGGGCTCGTTGTAGATGGTGAGGTAGTAGAAGACGTCCTCGGGGCTGGGGCCGTACATCCGGCGCAGCCCGTCCTTGACGATGTGCCCGATCTCGAAGCCGTACGCCGCGTCATAGGCGATCACCGCGGGGTTGGTGGCGGCGAGCACGGGGGAGTGGCCGTCCTCGTGCTGGAGGCCTTCGCCGTTGAGCGTCGTACGGCCGGCCGTGGCACCGAGGACGAACCCTCGCGCCATCTGGTCCATCGCGGCCCAGAAACCGTCGCCCGTGCGCTGGAAGCCGAACATGGAGTAGAAGATGTAGATCGGGATCATCGGCTCGCCGTGCGTCGCGTACGACGACCCGACGGCCGTGAAAGACGCGACGGAGCCGGCCTCGTTGATGCCCTCGTGCAGGATCTGACCGGACGTCGACTCCTTGTAGGCCAGGACGAGGTCGCGGTCGACGGAGGTGTAGGTCTGGCCGTGCGGCGAGTAGATCTTCGCCGTCGGGAACATGGAGTCCATCCCGAACGTGCGCGCCTCGTCGGGGATGATCGGCACGATGCGAGGCCCGATCTCGGGGTCGCGCATCAGGTCCCTGAGCAGCCGCACGAACGCCATGGTCGTGGCAATCTGCTGCTTGCCCGAGCCACGACGCATGACCTCATAGACGTCGTCGCCGGGGAGCACGAGCGGCTTGTGCGTCGTGCGGCGCTGCGGCACGCCGCCGCCGAGGGCGCGTCGACGCTCGAGCATGTACTGCGTGTGCTCGTGCTCCATCCCCGGGTGGTAGTAGGGCGGGAGCTTCGCGTCGAGCTCGGAGTCCTCGATCGGGATCTGCAGGGTGTCGCGGAACACCTTGAGGTCCTCCAGCGTCAGCTTCTTCATCTGGTGCGTGGCGTTGCGGCCCTCGAAGTGGCTGCCGAGCGTCCAGCCCTTGATGGTCTTCGCGAGGATGACGGTGGGCTGGCCCTTGTGCCCGGTGGCCGCGGCGTAGGCGGCGTAGAGCTTCTTGTAGTCGTGGCCGCCGCGGCGCAGCGACCAGACCTCCTCGTCGGTCCAGTCCTCGACCATCTTGCGGGTGCGGGGGTCACGCCCGAAGAAGTTCTCGCGGACGAACGCGCCGTTCTCGGCCTTGTAGGTCTGGAAGTCGCCGTCGGGCGTACGGTTCATCAGGTTGACCAGAGCGCCGTCGTTGTCCTTGGCGAGGAGCTCGTCCCACTTGCGGCCCCACACGACCTTGATGACGTTCCACCCCGCTCCGCGGAAGAACGACTCGAGCTCCTGGATGATCTTGCCGTTGCCGCGGACCGGGCCGTCGAGGCGTTGGAGGTTGCAGTTGACGACGAACGTGAGGTTGTCGAGCTCCTCGGATGCCGCGAGCTGGAGGGCGCCGCGGCTCTCCACCTCGTCCATCTCCCCGTCGCCGAGGAAAGCCCACACGTGCTGCTGGCTGGTGTCCTTGATGCCGCGTCCCTGCAGGTAGCGGTTGAACCGCGCCTGGTAGATCGCGTTGAGCGGTCCGAGCCCCATCGAGACGGTGGGGAACTCCCAGAAGTCGGGCATGAGTCGCGGGTGCGGGTAGGACGAGAGCCCGCCAGCGCGGTGGGAGAGCTCCTGGCGGAACCCGTCGAGCTGGTCGGTGCTGAGCCGACCCTCGAGGAAGGCGCGGGCGTACATGCCCGGCGAGCCGTGGCCCTGGAAGTAGATCTGGTCGCCGCCACCGGGGTGGTCTCTGCCGCGGAAGAAGTGGTTGAAGCCGACCTCGTAGAGCGAGGCGGTCGAGGCGTACGTCGAGATGTGGCCGCCGACGCCGACGCCGGGACGCTGGGCCCGGTGCACCATGATGGCGGCGTTCCAGCGGGCGTACTGGCGGACGCGGTGCTCGATCTCCTCATCGCCGGGGAACCAGGGCTCGCGCTCGGGCGGGATCGTGTTGATGTAGTCCGTGCTGCGCAGGCTGGGGACGCCGACGTTCTGCTCGGCGGCCCGGCGCAGCAGGGACAGCATGATGTAGCGAGCCCGGTAGGGGCCGGCGTTCGCGACGAGAGCGTCGAAGGAGTCGAGCCACTCACCCGTCTCGTCGGGGTCGACGTCGACGTACTGGGTGGGGAGACCGCCGGCGAGCAGAGGCTCGCGTTCGCGTCCAGGTGCCACGGGTGTGTCCAACTCCTCGGGTCGCAAGAAGGGTGCCTGCCGCGACTCCGGATCACGGAGCACGGCGGGCACCATCCTGCCTGTTACTCGCCGGTCGCGCCGATTCCGGGGCCGCTGGGAGCCGTCCGGACAGGCCCCCGTGCCGGACTCCCGGGGCGGCGCAGGTGCTCATGTGCGCGACTCGCCGCGGCCGGATCGCCCGTTGTGCTTGCGTCGGGCACCGCTGGTCGGCTGGACTACGCCCATCCCCTCGGGGTGACAGGCCGGTGACCGACCGGTCCGCAGCGAAGAATCGGAGGACCGTCGTGACCGCCACCGCGGACAACGCGGATATCCAGCGCACCCTGGCAAGCAAGCTGGGCATTACTGCCGGCCAGGTGGTGCAGGAGATCGGGTACGACGACGACTGCGACGAGGACCTGCGCGCAGGTGTGGTGACGCTCTCGGGCTCTGCCCTCGTCGAGGAGGACTACGACGACGTCGTGGACGTCGCCATGCTGTGGTGGCGCGACGAGGACGGCGACCTGGTCGACGCGCTCGTGGACGCGATCGGGATCCTGGCCGACCAGGGCGTCGTCTGGCTCCTGACGCCGAAGCCGGGACGCGACGGCCACGTGGAGTCCTCCGACATCTCCGATGCCGCACCGACGGCCGGCCTGCAGGCCACGAGCACAGTCTCGGCCTCGCGGGACTGGCAGGGCACCCGGCTGGTGGCACCGCGAGCCTTCCGCCGCTGACCGTTGCCTGAGCCGCGCCGCATCCGTGGCGCAATCCCGTGGCGCAATCCCGTGGCGCCACGGCGTGCCGCAGGTCCCGGCCACGACGCGACCGGGCCGCGACGCGACCGGGCCGCGCGGCTCAGTCCGACGACGGGCGGCCGAACGGCAGCCGTCGCAGGACCGACCCCACCGCGCTGGTCGCGCGGATGGCGCCGATGATCGCTGCGCGCCCCGGGATCCCGGGCACCTGCTCGACGATCGGTGCCAGGGCCATCAGCCCGGTGAAGTCGTGGACGGCGATGGCGCGCCGCCTGATCGCCGTCGGCACGTCGGCGCGGCCCGAGGTGACGTCGAGCAGCAGCCGGGCGGTGCCCTCGATCGAGGGCCCGACGCCGCGGGACAGGTCGGCGTCGGACAGGTCGGCGTCCAGCCGCGCTGTGTGCCACACGCCGTCGCGTGCGCCCGTGCCGAGGATCGCCGTGGGTGTGATCGCCGCGATGGATGCGGTCACTCCCTGACGGGCCGCGAGCGCCCCGATCGTGTCGACGAGCCCGAGCAGCCCGTTGTCGAGCAGCGTGTCGGGAACTGTCGCGCCGGCCTGTTCCAGGTCGAGGGCCGAGGTCGCGAGCGGGTACGTCGCCGCATGCAGGAAGGTGATCAGCGGGAGCGTGCCGAGCATCGAGGCGATGGGGTAGGCGCCCAGCGACGCGACGTCGTCCCCATAGAGGAACGTCTCCATCTGCTCGCCCTGACGGCGCAACGCCTCGCGAACGGCGTCGTCGGTCTCGTGACGGTGCGCCTCGCGGACGGCGTCGACGAGCGCGCCCTGGTCGTGGTAGCCGACGACGCCGCGGCGCGAGTCCTCGAGCAGGGCGACGAGGGGCCGGTTGTCATCCCACGCGCCGAGGGGGATCACCACCTCGCGCGCCGTGAGGCCCTTCGCGCGGGTCACGCCGTCGAGGTCGACGTCCTCGACCATGGCCGTGAACAGCGCCCAGGACTGGGAGATCGAGGCAGCGAGCAGGTCGGGGTCCGACGTCGCGAGGCCTTGCTCGTCCGGGCGCGGGACGAGGGCGGGCGGCAGCTGTGTCACGATCGCATCCTGCCGTGACCGGGAGTCGGTCCGGCACCGGACCCGCATCCCGTGGGACTCATCACCGTCTCGGGGCGGTGGGTCTCCCGCGCGCGGACCACGTGAGAGGACACCCCGTGACGATCGAGGTCGGCCAGGAGGCCCCGGATTTCGAGCTGAGAAACCAGTTCGGGACGCCCGTGCTGCTGTCGTCGTTCCGGGGTGAGAAGAACGTCGTCGTCGTGTTCTTCCCCAAGGCGTTCACCGGCACGTGCACCGGTGAGCTGTGCGCGATCCGCGACGAGAGCTCGGTCTTCGAGAACGAGGACACCGTGGTGCTCGGCATCTCCTGCGACACAGATGCGGCACTGAAGGTCTTCGCCGAGACGGAGAACTACGAGTTCAGCCTCCTCAGCGACTTCTGGCCCCACGGCGCGGTCGCCCGCGAGTACGACGTGTTCCTCGAGGAGCGCGGCTTCGCCACCAGGGGCACGTTCATCATCGACCAGGCCGGTGTCGTGCGCTGGGCAGTCGTGAACGGCCCGGGCGACGCGCGACGCACCGCCGACTACCGCGAGGCCCTCGCAGCCCTGTGACTGCGCGACTGCCCTCTGGGGAGGCATGATCGGCGCCCATGGGCTGTCATCGCTGCGGACGACGTCAGGTCGACCCCGAGTCGGGGCCCTCGACCTGGCGTCGTGGTGTTGCGGGCGGCGAGCAGGTGCTCGTCTGTCCCGACTGCCAGAGCGAGGGCTGGAGGGACGGCCTCGACCGATGCGCTGCCTGCGGCTCGACCATGCTGGTGAAACGGCTCGGCGAGGTGACCTGCCGCGGCTGTAGCGCCACTGGCAGCCTCGCCGTCGGACCTGACGACGGCGCTGCCTCGGTCCGGTCGTCGCCCGGGAGCCGGGCCGTCGCTGGTTCCGGTGGGCCTCGTGCGGCACTTGCGGCCGACGTGGCCGCCGCGCTGGACCGGGTGCTGCGCGGGGAGTGACGCGCGGGCGGGGTGAGAACGCTCTCAAGATCAAGATGCGGATTCCGGCTGCGGGCACCAGCATTCGGATCTCAGCCACGTCGCTGAAGGCCCGAGACCTCGGCGGCGTGGCTGTCCCTTGCCCGGAGGCCCTCCCCAGCGGGCGGGGGAGGACGCATGACCGTCCTGAGTGGCTCGCTGGTCCGGCGGGGTCGGGTTCGTGCGGTCGGGTTCGTGGGCCGGTACGCCCGAGGGGTAGCCTCGCGGTTCTGCGGTGTCACTACCGCGAGGGCGTATAGCTCAGTTGGTCAGAGCACCTGCCTTACAAGCAGGGGGTCGCTGGTTCGAGCCCGGCTACGCCCACCCTCCTCGTCGCTCCGCGTGCGACGGCGTGAGGATCCATCGAGCGGGGGATCAATGAAGCGGGCCGCGTCAGCACTCGTGGGCGCGCTCTGCGCACTCGTCGTCTCGGGAGGCCCGGCCGCAGCCGAGGGCTTCTCCACGCCCGGCGCCGTCGGCGTCGACGTCAGCTACCCCAACTGCGCCGTGACGGCGAGCCTGTCGCCGGTGGCCTTCGGCGTCGTCGGGGTGACCGGCGGTACGGCGTACACCGCCAACCCCTGCCTCGCCGCCGAGGCCGCGACGTTCACCGACCTCAGCCTCTACGTCAACACCGGCTGGTTCGCTAGGTCGGTGCACGTCTCTGCCACGGCCCCTCGTCGCTGCGCGGGCGCCGATGCCGTCTGCCTCGCCTACAACTATGGCTACAGCGCGGGGCTCGACGCCCTCGCGGTGGCCTCACGAGCCGGCGTCCACAGCACCACGTGGTGGCTCGACGTCGAGCTGGGCAACACCTGGAACCTCAAGGCCCCGTTGCAGAACCGGGCGAGCCTGCAGGGGGAGTACGACGTCCTCCGGCAGCACGGCGTCACGAGGGTCGGCGCCTACAGCACGACCGTCCAGTGGAGCACGATCACCGGTGGCTGGATCAGCGGCTGGCCAGGCTGGGGTGCCACGAAGCTGACCTCGGCGGCCGCGGCGGCGACGTACTGCACGGGGCACCGGTTCACCGGAGGGCAGACCTGGCTGATCCAGTTCCGGTCGCCCGCCTCGGCCGTCGACGAGAACGTTGCCTGCTTCGTCGCCTCGGTCGCCTCGGCCCCCCACGGTGTGCTCGCCGGCCCCCGCAACGCGGCCGCGGCCGTCTCCTGGCTCGGGCCGTTGAGCACGGGTGGTGCCGCGGTGTCGGGCTACGTCGTCACCGCCTCGCCAGGCGGTCGACGTTGCTCGACCACTGGTGCCAGGACCTGCACCGTCACCGGGCTCGTCAACCGGGTCGCCTACCGCTTCACTGTCAGGGCCGTGAACGTCGCCGGCGCGGGGCCGAGCTCGCTGGCGTCCGGTGTGATCATCGCTGGCACCACCACCGCCCCGCGCAAGCTCGCCGTGGTATCCCCCCGAGCCGGCACGGTCACGGCCGCCTGGATCGCCCCGGCGGTGCTCGGCACGGGTCCCGTGACGGCCTACCAGGTGCGCTGGACGGCGAATGGCATCACCTGGACCGCGTGGACGCGCGTCGGGCTGCGCAGGTCGGTGACCCGCCTCGGCTTCGTCCAGGGCCACGCCTACCGGGTCCAGGTGCGCGCCCTCAACACCTGCGGCGCCGGGGCAGTCGCGACCCTGTCCTTCACCCAGCGCAGGTAGCACCACCCCGACGCCGGACGGGCCCGCTCGCCGACGCCGCATGGTTCGAAGGTCCGTTCAGGCCGGCGTCACGGCGATCGCGTAGGTGCCGGTGCCGTTGATCTCCAGAACCTGGGGGCCGTCGTGAATCGCCGTCTGCGTCGTGACCGCCCCGATCTCGTTGACGAGCAGGTCCGAATTGCCGTCCTGGTCGTAGGAGTAGATCGTGACGTTGCTGTCGCTGCCCTTGTTGCTGAAGTTGAAGATCCCGGCGGGTCCGGTATGGACGACGACGTCGTCTTCGGTCTTACCGGTGATCACCGAGGAGAAGTGGCGCGCCGTGGAGACCGACCTGGGGGTGATGGTCCACGTCCCGGCTCCGTCGATCTTCATGAGGGTCGTTCCCTTCCCCTGCTTGTTGACCAGCACCGTTCCCGTGTCCTGCCCGATCGTGTTCACGGCTAGGTCCGCCTCGTGCAGCTGGTCGTCCAGTTCATAGACCGTCACGTTCCCGTCGGTGCCCCGGTTGGTGACGACCATGAGTGTCGCCTGGGTCGGGTCGGGAAGCGCGATCGTCAGGATTCGGTTTCCACGTCCCGTGTAGGTGATGGCCATGGCGACCGGTGCCGGAGGCTCGGACGTCGGCGGCGGCCTCGGTCGGCGTGTCCGAGGCCGCCGGGGCCGTGTCGGTCGGCGCAGCAGTGGTGGCTGTCGCCGAGGGAGACGGTGTGCTCGAGCTGGATGCAGCAGTCGGGCTAGCCGTGTTCTTGGCCCCGCCACCCATCGCAGATCCGATGGCACCGATGAGAAGTAGGGCAGCGAGCAAGCCGCCGAAGACAGTGGCGACCTTGTGCCGGCCGAACCAGTTCCCGCTCGAGACCGGCTCCGTCGACGTCGCGAGGGCCGGTGCTGTCTGAGGGTCCCCCACCGGGGCAGCGCCGGAGGAATCAGCGGCCGCCAGGCCAGAGGGCGAGCGGTGCTCCGTCCATGAGTTGCCGTCGCAGCAGCGAAGTTGTGTCGAGTCCTAGGGGTCGGTGGACCATCCAGCGGGATCGTCATGTGTCATCCCGCGTTGGTGTGATCAGTCGCCCTCACCATGGCAAGGGGGACACACACCCCGCGAAACAGAGACGTGACCTTGGGTCAGGCGGTCCGGGTCAGCGGCGGAAGGTAACGGGGTGGGGGTGGACGCCCTAGTCGGTGTCGCCGAAGTCGGCGAGGAAGTCCGCGCGGTCCTCGTCGCTGTCGAACGCGAGGTCGGCGCGGGTGAACGCGGTGTTGGCCAGCCACTTGTCGAGCTGGTCGGACCACAGCTCGCGCTCGTGGGGATCGACGGTGAAGACGAAGAGCTGGCCGAACTTCCAGCCGTAGCCCTCGGTCGCGTCGTACCTGTGTGCCGGGATCTTCATGGCCGGATCGTGGCACGGTGCTGGGTCCGCACCGTGCAACTGGCGACGTGCGGCCACGTCGCGTCCTCGCCGCTACGGCGTTCTAGCCCCTGCGGGCGGTGGAGTCGAGCAGGGCACCGAAGGCTCCCGAGACTGCGATGGACTCCTGGAGCGATGCCCGGTGGATCCCCGTCATCGAGTAGTAGCCGTGGACGAGACCGGCTGCGCGCCGCAGCACCACAGGCACGCCCGCCTCGCGCAGGGCGACGGCATAGGCCTCGCCCTCGTCGCGCAGCGGGTCGAACGCCGCCGTGGTGACGACGGCGGGCGCGAGGCCCGCCAGGTCCGCGGCCAGCAGCGGCGAGAGGCGGGGGTCGGAGTAGGACGCGCCCTGGGCGTAGGTGTCGAGGTACCAGTCCATCTGGGTCCGGGTGAGGAAGAAGCCGTCGGCGAACAGAGCCTTCGATGGGCGGGAGATGCTCGCGTCGGTGCCGGGGTACAGGAGCAGCTGCGCGACGGGCTGGCGAGTGCCGGCGTCGCGTGTGGCCTGGGCGACCACGGCAGCGAGGTTGCCCCCGGCGCTGTCGCCGGCCACGGCCAGGCGGTGCGGATCGGCGCCGAGTTCGCCGGCGTGGGCGGCCGCCCACGCGAAGGCGGCGACGGCGTCCTGCGCGGCGGCCGGGAAGGGGTGCTCCGGCGCGAGCCGGTAGTCGACTGCGAGCACGTGGACGTCGGCGTAGCGGCAGAGCAGCCGGCAGGGCTGGTCGTGGGTGTCCAGGTCGCCGATGACCCACCCGCCGCCGTGGAAGAAGACCACGAGCGGCCGGGCGGCGGCGTCGCCCGTCGGCGTCGTGGCCGGCGCCGGTGAGTAGAGCCGGGCCCGCAGCGGACCGGCGGCACCGTCGACGAACAGGTTGCGCACCCGGCCCACCTCGATCGGCGGACCGGCTGCCACCCGCGCGCTGGCCCGGATCCGAACTCGCTGCTCAGGGACGCTGGCCCCCTCGGAGCCGGTCCGGAAGCGTTCGTCGAATCCGAGGACCAGCGCGAGGTGCGGATCCAGCGACTGGCCGTCCATGGTGCGCGGACCACCACCGAACCTGGTGGCGGCGCCGGCTGGGATCGCGTCGAGGAGGCGTGCGATCCGATGCTGGGCGGCTACTGCGAGGTCGTCACGGGTGAGGCGCATCCGCGCAGCGTAGGCGACGCGCCGGCGGGGAGCAGAGGTAGTCAGTCTCGTTCGTCGAATCTCCCGTTCCGCGCGCAGCGCGTCAGCTTCTCAGCGTGGCGGACCTGCCGTGACGAGGTCCTCGTCCTCGTCGATCGCGCCGACGAACTGGGCGTTGTAGAGCTCGTAGTACTCGCCCTGACGATCGAGCAGCTCATCGTGCGTGCCCTGCTCGACGATGCGTCCCTCCTCCATCACGAGGATGAGGTCGGCGTCGCGGATCGTCGACAAGCGGTGGGCGATGACGAAGCTGGTGCGGTCCGAGCGCAGCGCGGTCATCGCCTTCTGGACGAGAACCTCGGTGCGGGTGTCGACCGAGCTCGTCGCCTCGTCGAGGATCAGCAGGGACGGTGCCGACAGGAACGCGCGGGCGATCGTCACGAGCTGGCGCTCACCCGTGCTGAGGTTGCTGGCCTCGTCGTCGATCACCGTGTCATAGCCGTCGGGGAGGCCACGGACGAAGCGGTCGACGTACGTCGCGCGGGCGGCCTCGTGGATCTCGTCCTCGGTGGCGCCGGGCCGGCCGTAGGCGATGTTGTCCCGGATGGTGCCGCCGAAGAGCCACGTGTCCTGCAGCACCATGCCGATCTCGCCGCGGAGGGCATCACGCGTCATCGTGGCGATGTCGACCCCGTCGATGGTGATGCGACCGGAATCGAGCTCGTAGAACCGCATGATCAGGTTGACGAGGGTGGTCTTGCCGGCGCCGGTCGGTCCGACGATGGCGACCGACTGACCGGGTGCCGCGACCAGCGAGAGGTTCTCGATGAGCGGGGTGACGGCGACGTAGCGGAACGACACGTGCTCGAAGGCCACCCGGCCCTTCGGCGCCGCGACAGGGACCGGATCGGCGGGGTCGGGGGACTGCTCGGGGGCATCGAGCAGCTCGAAGACCCGCTCGGCCGAGGCGACGCCCGACTGGAGCAGGTTCGACATCGAGGCGACCTGGGTGAGCGGCTGGCTGAACTGGCGGGAGTACTGGATGAACGCCTGGACGTCGCCGAGAGACATGCTCCCAGAGGCCACGCGCAGGCCACCGATGACGGCGATGAAGACGTAGTTGAGGTTCCCGATGAACTGGATGGCCGGCATGATGATCCCGGACAGGAACTGCGCGCCCGAGCTTGCGCGGTAGAGCGCGTCGTTGCGCTCCGCGAACGTCTCCTCGGACTCGAGCTGGTGGCCGAAGACCTTGACCAGGGCGTGCCCGGTGTAGACCTCCTCGATGTGACCGTTGAGCTGCCCGGTCTGGCTCCACTGCTCGATGAACAGTGGTTGGGACCGCTTCGCGATCAGCGCCGTGACGAGGACCGACAGCGGCACCGAGATGAGGGCGACGAGGGCGAGGATCGGCGAGATCCACAGCATCATGCCGAGGACGCCGACGAGGGTGAGCAGCGAGCTGAGCAGCTGGCTCATCGTCTGCTGCATCGTCTGCTGGATGTTGTCGATGTCGTTGGTGACCCGGCTGAGGAGCTCACCGCGGGGGATCGTGTCGAAGTAGCTGAGCGGGAGCTGGTGCAGCTTGTCCTCGACGTCGCTACGGAGCCGCAGGGCGGTGCGCTGCACGACGCCGTTGAGCACGTAGGCCTGCGCCCACATCGCCAGGGACGCGAGGACGTAGAGCAGGAGCACGAACTGCAGGACGTGGCCGAGCTGGTCGAAGTCGATTCCTTCGCCGGGCACGATCGTCATGCCCGAGAGCAGGTTGGCGAAGCCGTCGTTGCCGGACGCGCGGGCAGCGTCGATGACCTGCTGCTGGGTCAGCCCGGCCGGAAGCTTCTTGCCGATGATGCCCTCGAAGATGAGGTTGGTGGCGTTGCCCAGGATCTTGGGCCCGACGACACTGAAGGAGACGCTGGCGACGGTGAGCAGGACGACGAGGAGGGTGTAGCCGCGCTCGGGTCGCAGCTGGCCGATGAGTCGCTTCGCGGACGGCCAGAAGTTCATCGACTTCTCCGCCGGCATGCCGGCGCCCATCATTCGAGCCGGCCCGTGACCGGCCGGCCCGCCGGTGGGGCGGGCGGGGGCTGTCCCCTGCTGACTCATGCCGCCGCCACCGCAGGCAGCTGGGACTGGACGATCTCGGCGTAGGTCGGGCACGTGTCGCGGAGCTCGTCGTGGGTGCCGATGCCGACGAGTCGGCCCTCGTCGAGCACGAGGATCTGGTCGGCGTCGACGATGCTCGACACCCGCTGGGCGACGATGAGCACAGTGGACTCCCGGGTGGTGGGGCGCAGTGCCGCGCGCAGTCGCGCATCGGTGGCGAGGTCGAGTGCGGAGAACGAGTCGTCGAACAGGTAGATCTCCGGTTTGCGCACGACGGCCCGCGCGATGGCGAGGCGCTGGCGCTGGCCGCCGGAGAAGTTCGTGCCGCCCTGGGCCACGGCGGACTCGAGGCCGTCGGCGAGCGCCTGCACGAAGTCGTCGGCCTGGGAGATGCGCAGCGCCTCCCAGAGCTCGTCGTCGCTGGCGTCGGGCCGTCCGTAGCGGAGGTTGCTTGCGACCGTGCCCGTGAACAGGTAGGCCTTCTGCGGCACCAGCCCGATGCGGGCGTGGAGCAGCTCCGGGTCGAGGTCGCGGACGTCGACGCCGTCGACGATCACCGAGCCGCCGGTGGCGTCAAACAGCCGCGGGATCAGCGACAGCAGGGTCGTCTTGCCCGAGCCGGTGCTGCCGATGATCGCCGTGGTCTGCCCGGCGGACGCGGTGAAGGAGATGTCGCAGAGCACCGGGTCGTCGGCACCGGGGTAGTGGAAGGACGCGTCCCGCAGCTCGACCGTGCCGCGACCGAGCACCGAGGCGATGGGGTTCGCCGACGGGACGACCGAGGACTCGGTGTCGAGTACCTCGGTGAGCCGTTCCGCGCAGACGGCAGCTCGGGGGATCAAGACCAGCATGAACGTCGCCATCATGATCGACATGAGGATCTGGACGAGGTAGCTGAGGAACGCGGTCAGCGAGCCGATCTGCATCTGGTCCGCGTCGATGCGCAGGCCGCCGAACCAGATGACCGCGACGCTGGAGGCGTTGAGCACCAGCATCACGATCGGGAACATCAGCGCCATCAGGCGACCCACGCGAAGCGCGGTGTCGGTGAGGTCGGCGTTGGCGACGGCGAACCGCTCGCGCTCGATGGGCTCCCGGACGAAAGCACGCACCACGCGGATGCCGGTGATCTGCTCGCGCAGTACCCGGTTGACGGTGTCGAGGCGCTTCTGCATGAGCCGGAACTGAGGGATCATCCGCGACACGATGATGGCGATGGCGATGACGAGGGCGGTCACGCTGACGACGATCAGCCAGGCCAGACCGATGTCCTGGCGCAGTGCCATCACGATTCCGCCGACGCACATGATCGGCGCGGACACCATCATCGTGCAGGTCAGCAGGACCAGCATCTGCACCTGCTGCACGTCGTTCGTCGTGCGAGTGATGAGCGACGGCGCCCCGAAGTGCGTGACCTCCCGGGCGGAGAAGGACCCCACGCGGTGGAAGACCGCGGCGCGGGCGTCGCGCCCGAATCCCATGGCGCTACGGGCGCCGAACCACACCGCGCCGATCGTGCAGATCACCTGCACGAACGTGATCGCGAGCATGATCGCGCCGATCTGAAGGATGTAGGCCGTGTCGGCCTTCGCGACGCCGTTGTCGATGATGTCGGCGTTGAGCGTCGGGAGATAGAGCGCGGCGAGGGTGCCGAAGAACTGGAGGACGACGACCGCCAGCAGGGCCTTCTTGTACGGCTGCAGGTAGCGGCGGAGGAGAGAGATCAGCACTCGGGTCTCCAGACACGATCGGGGGCGTGCTCATCATCCCCCTGCCCGCCGACGAGCGACAGCAGTGGTGAGTCCGCGGCGGCGGCAGAGACGCGGGCGCGGTCGTGTCGCCCGTGGTCGTGGCGCGGCCCGGGGTCCGGTAGGATCGGGGGAATTCGCCGGTCCATGGGTGGCACTGACCCCGCGGCGATTCTTCGATGTACGAGGACGCGCATCATGCGCGCCACCTCGAGCCTCCGGCTCAGTGACCGGTTGCGGTGCCCCTCCGAGGGACGCACCACGGTTGTCCGATGCGTGTGAACTCACGCTCCTTGCCCGCGATCGAGCACTGCTCGATGCCGTACGCGAGGCGAGTCGATGCGACCATCCACGTCCGTGAAAGGACCCGCGTGTCCGTCTCGTCCAGCTCGCCCAGCACTCCCCGAACGTCCGACTCCGAGGCTCGTCGCCGTCCGCGCCGCCGCCCCCAAGGCGAGGGGTCCACCTCCGGGGCCCCGCAGTCGCGCACCTCCCAGTCGCGCACCTCCCCGTCCCGCGGCTCGCAGTCCTCCAGCCAGTCCTCCGCCGCGCGGCAGCAGTCCACGCCGACGACCGCCGCCGTGACGTCCGCCCCCGCGAACCTCACGACGTCCTTCAGCGAGCTCGGCGTCCCTGCCGGACTCGTCGCAGTCCTCGCCTCCCAGGGAATCGCCACCGCGTTCCCGATCCAGTCCGCGACGCTTCCCGACTCGCTCGCGGGTCGCGACGTGCTCGGCCGCGGTCGCACCGGCAGCGGCAAGACGATCGCCTTCGCCCTGCCGCTCGTCGCCCGGCTGTCCGAGTCGGGTCGTCGCCTGCGTCCCGGTCACCCGCGCGCCCTCGTGCTGCTGCCGACCCGCGAGCTCGCGACGCAGGTGCACGCCACCATCGCCCCGCTCGCCCGTGCCGCCGGCCTCTCGACCACGGTCGTCTTCGGCGGCGTCTCGCAGGGTGCCCAGGTCCGCGCGTTCAAGGCCGGCGTCGACATCGTCGTCGCGTGCCCGGGCCGCCTCGAGGACCTCATGAACCAGCGCCAGGTGCGCCTCGACGACATCGAGGTCACCGTCCTGGACGAGGCCGACCACATGGCCGACCTCGGCTTCCTCCCCGGGGTGAAGCGCATCCTGGACAAGACCACGCCCGGCTCGCAGCGACTGCTGTTCTCCGCGACTCTGGACAACGGTGTCGACGTCCTCGTCCGCCGCTACCTCGTCGACCCGGTCACGCACTCGGTCGACTCGGTCGCCTCGACCGAGCCCGACATGGAGCACCACGTCTTCACCGTCGACGAGCACGACAAGGCGAGCGTCGTCCAGGAGCTCGCGTCGGGCGAGGGCCGTTCGCTGCTGTTCACCCGCACCAAGCACGGCGCGAAGAAGCTGGCCCGCCAGCTCACCCTGGCCGGCGTCCCTGCGGTCGACCTGCACGGCAACCTCGCGCAGAACGCCCGCGACCGGAACCTCTTGGCGTTCCGCAGCGGTGAGGTGCGCGTGCTCGTCGCCACCGACATCGCGGCCCGCGGGATCCACGTCGACGACATCACCCTCGTGGTCCACGTCGACCCGCCGGCCGAGCACAAGGCCTACCTGCACCGCTCGGGCCGTACGGCGCGCGCTGGTGCCGCCGGCGTCGTCGTCACCGTGGCGACCGACGCGCAGCGCTCCGACGTCGCCTCGCTCGCTCGCAAGGCCGGGATCCGGGCCACCGCGGTCCGTGTGCGTCCCGGTGCCGAGAGCATCCTGGCGCTGACCGGCCCGAAGGCGGAGTACGTCACGCCCGTCGCTCCCGTCGCGGAGCCGGCCCGCCGTCCCCAGCAGCGCGGCGGACGCAACCAGAGCGGCGCGCAGTCGCGCAGCCAGGGCTCCTCGTCCTCGCGCGGTCGCAGCCAGGGTGCGAGCCAGTCACGCCGCGGCACCCGCTAGCAGCAACGAGGGAGGGCCACCACGCGATGCGTGGTGGCCCTCCCTCATCTCACGTCACTGGTGGTGTGGTCGATTCCCCGGCCGGGAACCGACCACACCACCAGTGACATCGGGCACCGGGCGGGCAGCGGGTGGTCACCCATCGGGCACCGGGCGGTGAAGGTCAGGCTTTGGCGTCGGCCTGCTGTGCGGCGATCTGCGCGTGGACCTCGACCATGTCGACCTCGCGCACCTTGGTGATGAGCTCCTCGAGCTGGGCTCCGGGGAGGGCGCCGGGCTGGGAGTACAGCAGGACGCCCTCGCGGAAGGCCATCAGCGTCGGGATCGAGGTGATGTTGGCGGAACCGGCGAGCTGCTGCTCAGCGTCGGTGTCGACCTTGGCGAACACGATGTCGGAGTGGGTCTGCGACGCCTTGTCGAAGACGGGGGCGAAGTTGCGGCAGGGCCCGCACCAGGTGGCCCAGAAGTCCACGAACACGATGTCGTGCCCCGTCACGGTCTCGTCGAAGGTCGCGGCGGTCAGGTCGATCGTGGACATCGGTGCTCCTGTTCATGGGCGGCGACGGGTCGGCGATCGGTTCGCCGGTCGTACCTCATGGCTGCTCCGGTCTCTAGGAACCGACGCCGACCGGGTCGTATTCCGGGGCTGCAGCGCGGCACCGCGTGAACGGGTCCAGGCGGGCGGGCGGGCGTGCGTAGGCTCGGGACGTGACCGCCGCGCAGCCGCACCTCGCCACCCTCGCCGACGTCGTCGACGCCGTGCACCGGCGCTACGACCCCGCGACGGCCGAGCCGTGGGACGCCGTCGGCCTGGTGTGCGGCGACCCCGAGCAGCCCGTGCGGCGGGTGCTCCTCGCCGTCGACCCGGTGGCGGCCACCGTCGAGGAGGCGCTCGCGACCGGCAGCGATCTCCTGGTCACCCACCACGCCCTGATGCTGCACCCCGTCTCCTCCGTGGCGGCGACCACGCCGGCCGGCCGTATCGTCCACCGCCTGATCCGCGGCGGGTGCGCGCTGCTCGCCGCGCACACGAACGCCGATCGCGCCGCGGACGGCGTCTCGGACGCCCTCGCCGGGGCTCTGGGACTCGGCGGCGTTCGCGCGCTCGTGCCGGCTGACGCGTCCGGGGTCACCGGGATCGGGCGGGTCGGGGAGCTTGCGGAGGTCCTCCCGCTGCTCGACTTCGCCGCGGCGGTCCGAAACGCGCTGCCGGCCACGGCCGGCGGTATCCGCATCGCGGGCGATCCGGAGCGCCCGGTCCGGCGGATCGCGGTGCTCGGGGGCTCGGGTGCGGACTTCCTCGACGCAGCGAGGCTGGCGGGAGCCGACGTCGTGGTGACCTCGGACCTCAAGCACCACAACGCCTCGGACCATCTCGCGATCGGCGGTCCGGCCCTGATCGACGTCGCCCACTTTGCCTCGGAGTGGCCCTGGCTCGAACGGGCGGCCACCCTGCTCCGCGGCGACCTCGCCGACCGGGGCCTCGACGTCGAGACGCACGTGTCGAGGATCCTCACCGATCCCTGGACGGCCCGGCTCTGAGGACCCGGCCGAGGCTGATCGGGGGAGCGGGGCGTCCTGTGCGGGCCTGGCCCGCCGACCAGTACGGGCGACGTGCCTGGCGGCGTTACGGTGGGTGTCCGCACGGACGCCATCGCGGCCCGTGCGTGCAGCACGACCGCACCACCACACCAGAACACGAGGAGACCGGTGATCGCCGAGCCCGCTGTCCAGCTCCGCCTGCTCGACCTGCAGGCGCTCGACGCCCGCCTCGACCTGATCGAGCACCGGCGTCGTACCCTCCCTCAGCTCGCGGTGATCGCCGAGCTCGAGGGCCGTCTCGCCGCCCTGCGCGACCGCCTCGTGGCCGCCGAGACCGAGGTCGACGACCTCGAGCGCGGCACGGCCAAGGCCGAGAGCGACGTCGAACAGGTCCGCGGGCGCGCCGCCAAGGACCAGGAGCTCCTCGACTCCGGTCGAGTCTCCTCGGCCCGTGACCTGGAGAACCTCCAGCACGAGATCGCCTCGCTCGCGCGTCGCCAGGGCGACCTCGAGGAGACCGAGCTGGAGATCATGGAGCGGCTCGAGGACGCCCGTCGGTCCCTCGGCGTCCTCACCGCTGAGCGTGACGGCCTCGGTAGGCAGCTCGAGACGGTCACGGGCGAGCGTGACACCGCCTGGTCCGAGAGCGACCGGGACCGCGACTGGATCGCTGGCGAGCGCACGCGGACCGCCGCCGACATCCCGGCCGATCTGACCGTCCTCTACGAGAAGCTGCGCGTGGACCACAACGGCGTCGGAGCGGCGGCCCTGCACCAGCGTCGCTGCGAGGGATGCCGGATGGAACTGACGCCCACCGACATCGGTCGGATCCGCGCCGCCGAACCGGACACCGTGCTGCGGTGCGAGGAGTGCCGCCGCATCCTCGTTCGTACGCCCGAGTCCGGTCTGTGAACCGCCGTCTCGTCGTCGAGGCCGACGGCGGGTCGCGCGGCAACCCGGGACCCGCCGCCTACGGCGCTCTGGTGCGAGAGGCGGCGACCGGTGAGGTCCTGATCGAGCTCGCCGACCACCTCGGCGTCGCGACGAACAACGTGGCCGAGTACACCGGTCTGCTCGAAGGCCTCCGCGCCGCCATGGAGATCGATCCGGACGCCGACATCGAGGCGCGGCTGGACTCCAAGCTCGTCGTGGAGCAGATGAGCGGGCGCTGGGCCATCAAGAACGAGACGCTGCGGCGGATCGCGCTGCAGGCGCGCGACGTCGCGCCGCGCGAACGGGTGACCTTCACCTGGGTGCCGCGGGAGCGCAACAAGGCGGCGGACGCGCTGGCCAACGAGTCCATGGACGCTGTGGAGCGTGGCCGCGTGGGGACGATCCGGCGCGCACGCCCGGACGCGTTCGAGATGACGACGCAGGTCGACCCTGTTCCCGAGGGCGTCGTCCTGCGCCCGCGTCCGGCCATCGTCGGCTGGGGCCCGGACATCGGCGCCCCGACCGTCACCGTCGTCGTGCGGCACGGCGTCACCCAGCACTCGGTCGAGCGCCGCTTCTCCGGCTCGGGTGGCCATGTCGACCCGCCCCTGGAACCCCAGGGCGTCGCGCAGGTCGAGGCGGCGGCCGCCGAGGTGTCCCACCGCGGCGGCGGCGACGTGCTCGTCTGCTCGCCGATGCTCCGCACGCGTCAGACGGCGGCGATCATCGGCGCCCGTACCGGCCTGGAGCCGGTCGTCATCGACGGGCTCGAGGAGGGCCGCTTCGGCGAGTGGGACGGCTTCACCTTTGCCGAGGTCATGACCGGCTGGCCCGACCACATGGCCGACTGGCTCGCATCGCCCGACGTCGCGCCGCCCGGCGGCGAGTCGCTCCGCCAGGTGTCCGCGCGCGTCTCCGTCGCGCTCGACCGCGTCCTCGCGGCGTACCCCGGACGCCGGATCCTCGTGGCCGCGCACGTGGGCACGATCCGCTCGATGACGGCCCGCGCCCTCGAGGCTCCGCTGTCGTCGATGAATCGCATGGAGCTCGCGCCGGCCTCGATCACCACTCTCACCTGGTACGCCGACGGCAACGCCTCGATGCGGTCGTTCGCGGAGTCCGGCCACCTCGAGGGACTCGGTCACTCCTGGACCCCGTAGGGCGCGGACGGGTGATCCTCGCCGTCCTGGGTTCAGCACCTGACACGGCGCGACGACGATGGGTAGGTGAGGACGTCCCTGAGCCGGTGGCACGCAACCCGTGGTCGCGCCGCGTTGGCGGTCGCCGGCCTGCTGATGGTGCTCGCAGCGCTGTCCCCGGCAGCGGCAGCCACCGTCGCCGGAACTGCACCGGTGCTCGCCCTGCGGCCCTCGGCGACCGTCCGGGTGGTTCCTCCGCCGGTCGACGCCACGGCCGACTACCAGCTCGGTGGTGGCTATCAGCCGGCCGCCGGCGTACGGATCGTGACCCGCGACGTGACCGAGCGGTCCGCACCGAAGACCTACGGGATCTGCTACGTCAACGCCTTCCAGACCCAGCCGGGCACCGCGCACTGGTGGCTCGCCCAGCACCCGGGCCTCGTCCTACGCACGGCGTCCGGCGTCGTCGTGCACGACCCGGGTTGGCCCGACGAGCTGCTCCTCGACACCTCGACGGCGGTGCGTCGTGCGTCGCTGGCCTCGGTGTTCGGGGTCTTCCTGTCCCGCTGCTCTGGCAAGGGCTACCGCGCTGTCGAGCTCGACAACCTCGACTCGTGGTCACGGTCGGGCGGCCGGCTAACGATGCGAGAGAATGCCTCCTACGCAACGATTCTCGTGGCCAGAGCACATGCCTTGGGTCTGGCGGTGGCCCAGAAGAACGACGTCGCCATGCTCGCGCTGCGACGCTCGATCGGCTTCGACTTCGCCGTGGTCGAGGAGTGCCAGGCCTACGCCGAGTGCTCGTCGTTCACGCGTGTCTACGGCGCGCACGTGATCGAGATCGAGTACACCGACAACGGAGGGCGGGCGAACTTCGCGGCAGCGTGCCGTGCCCGTGGGGCGAGCATCAGCATCATCTACCGCGACCGCGACCTGGTGCGACGAGGTACGCGTGGCTACGTGTACGTCCACTGCTGATCGCCGCGTCAGGACGACGCCGACGGGAATGCCCGAGACTGCGAGCGGGTTGGGGCAGTCATGCGCATCGGACTGATCGGAAGCGGCAACATCGGCGGCAACCTGGCACGGCTCGCGGTGACTGCGGGGCACGAGGTCGTGCTCTCCAACTCGCGGGGCCCGGAGACGCTGGCGGATCTCGTCGCCGAGCTCGGCCCGCGTGCGTCTGCCGCGACTGCCGACGAGGCGGCCGTGGCAGGTGATGTCGTCGTCATCACCATCCCGCTCAAGGCGATCGCGTCGCTGCCAGCAACCGCACTCGCGGGCAAGGTCGTCATCGACACCAACAACTACTATCCCCAGCGCGACGGCAAGTTCGACCGCCTCGACGACGGTTCGACGACGTCGAGCCAGCTCCTCGCGGAGCTGCTTCCGCAGTCGCGCGTCGTCAAGGCGTTCAACAACATCCACTTCGAGCACCTCGCCACGCAGGGCCAGCCCGCCGGGACGCCGGGCCGCCGCGCCCTGCCGATCGCGGGTGACGACGAGGCTGCCAAGGCCGTCGTCGCAGGGCTGATCGATGAGCTCGGGTTCGACGTCGTGGACGCCGGCCGGCTTGCCGAGGGTCGTCGCTTCCAGCCCGACACTGCGGCGTACGGTCCCCGTCTCACGACCGACGAGCTGACCGCGGCACTCGGCGCTGCCTGAGGATCCTGGCCTCGAGGCACGGCCTCGACGGCGAGCGCCGGCCGCGGGGGTAGCCTCTGCGGCATGGCCCCTGACGAGGTTGACCCGACGTTGCCGGACCCGACGGGGCGCGCGAGCGTGGATCTCGTCGAGGCCATCAGGGTGCAGGCTGAGGAGCACCCGCTCATCGACGACAAGGCGCCCGAGACGCTCTCGGAGAAGTGCCTCCATCTCATGCACCTCAAGGCCTACGACGAGGCGAACAAGTACACCGCTGGGCGCGACGTGCTCGATGTCGGGTGCAACACCGGGTACGGCACCGTCCGGCTCGCAGGAGCGGCACGCTCGGTCACGGGTGTGGACGTGTCTCCCGGGGCCATCGAGGCGGCCCAGGCCCGCGCCGGCGGCGAGGGGGTCGAGTTCCGCATCATCGACGGACTCGGGCTGCCTTTCCCCGACCATTCCTTCGATCTCGTCACGAGCTTCCAGGTCGTCGAGCACGTCGCCGACCCCGGTCCCTACCTGCGGGAGATCCAGCGCGTTCTCCGACCGGGTGGTCTGGCCCTGTTCACGACCCCGAACGCCGCCATCTGCCTCGACGAGGGGATGCCACCGTGGAACCGGTTCCACGCCCGGGAGTACCGGGCTGCTGACCTGCGCGATGCGCTCGGCGAGGTGTTCTCGACGGTGGACGTCTTCGGGATGTTCGGGGTGCCGACGCTGTACGGCCTCGAGATCGAGCGCGTCGGCGCCAACCGTCGAGGCGTCCGCGGACGCCAGGAGGCCATCGCGGCCAACGCCGCAGCCGCGGAGGCGAAGGCCGAGGCCGCCCGGGCTCGAGCCGCCGCCGCCGAGGCCAAGGCCGCGGCCCCTGTGCCCACCCCAGCATCACCACCCTCGGTGATCAGGCGCGCGCGCCGCCGGTTCGGCCGGTCCGCGGTCGGCTCACAGCTGCTCCGTGTCCTGGGCCGAACGCCGACGAGGCCGACGTGGCCGGGGACCCCGCCCGTGCCCGTTACTCCGCTTCCTGCCCCGGTGCCGGCGACGCCCTCGACCCAGGTCGTCGAGACGGCAGACCCCGCCGCGACCGACTTCCGCGTCTTCGCCGTCGAGGACCTTTTCTACTCCCGCCGCGACCTCGACAGCTCCATGGACCTGCTCGCCCTGTGCACCGTGCGGGACTGACAGCGTCACGACGGCGACCTGTGGTGGCCGCGGCCACGACCCAGAGCGGCGCTAGATGTCGGACACGATGACGTCGAGACGCCGGACGACACCCGGGCGGGGTCGCGGCCCCAGCTCGGCGAGGACGCCGGCCCGCTCGCACGCGTCGGCGAGGTCGTCTGCGTCACGAGGCTCGACACCGTCGCGCAGCCACGCGCGGACCAGGCGTCCCTTGGTCGCCTTGTTGAAGTGGCTGACGACCTTGCGGCTCCCGTCGGGCAGCTCCTGCAGCACCGTGACGGCAACCGTGCGCGTCGCGACGTCGCCGGTCGGGCGCCACATCGCGGCGTAGGTCCCGGAGCGGAGGTCGACGACGATGCCTCGCGACGCCGCGCCTGACATCGCCGTCGCCAGCGGGTCGCGCCACGCGGCGTTGACCGAGCCGATGCCCGGGAGCGTCGCGCCGCCGGAGAGCCGGTAGGCCGGGATCCGGTCGCCCACGCGGAGCGCGCCGAACAGTGCGCTGGACACGACGAGGGAGCGCTGCGCTCGACGACGTGCGGGAGCGTCCAGCGAGGCGAGGTCGAGGGCCTCGTAGAGGACACCGGAATAGACCTTCGACGCCGCGGCGGTCGGCGCTGTGTCCAGGCGCGCGTCGCGAGCCACTTCGTCGGCCTGCCGTGGTGAGAGGCCGAGCACCTCGAGGGCCCGCGTCGGCTCCTGGGACGCGAGGGTCACGAGCGCCTCGAGCACCTGCTCGCGCGTGTCGGTGAGCTCGGGGAAGGACAGGCCATCCAGGTCGAGGGCGGTGCCGCGTCGGGGGATGGTCTTGCCCTCCGAGGGCGGCAGCAGCACGAGCACCGGGTGATCCTCGCCCACCGGCGACGGGGCGGCGCACCGGGGTCGGAAGCGCCGTGCCCGCAGGCGTCCCGCCCCGTAGGTTTGACTTCGTGACTCGTCGCTGGTTGCGCGCACAGGCCCGCCAGGGGGACGTGCTGCGCGCCGGCTTCCAGGCCGTGCGAGACGAGCAGGGCGTCCCGGTCGGCTTCCCCCTCGAGGTCGCGGCCGAGGCCCAGAGCATGGCTGGCGGGATCCAGCCTCCCGCAGCCCCGGACGGCGGCGTGCGGCGCGATGCGACCGAGCTCGAGCTCGTCACGATCGACCCCGCGGGATCGACCGACCTCGACCAGGCCGTCAGCATCGAGCGTCGCGGCGCGGGCTACCGCGTGCACTACGCGATCGCCGACGTCGCAACGTTCGTGCGGCCCGGCGGAGTCATCGACCTCGAGGCGCACCGTCGCGGCGTCACCCTCTACAGCCCCGACCTGCGGACGTCGCTGCACCCGCCGGTGCTCTCGGAGGGCTCGGCGAGCCTGTTGCCCGACGTCGTCCGCCCGGCCGTGCTCTGGCGCGTGGACCTCGACTCCTCGGGGCAGCCGGTCGAGGTCGACGTCGAACGGGCGCTGGTCCGCAGCAGGGCGAAGCTGTCCTACGGTCAGGTCCAGCGCGCCATCGACGGCGGCACGGCCGACGACGCGCTCGTGTGCCTGCGCGAGGTCGGGCTCCTGCGCCAGGAGCGGGAGGTCGAGCGCGGTGGCATCGACGTCCGCGTCCCCGACCAGGAGATCGAGGACGACGGCCCCGGCTACCGGCTCGCGATGCGAGCCCCGCACCCGGTCGAGTCGTGGAACGCCCAGATCTCCCTGCTGACCGGGATGTCCGCCGCGCGGATGATGCTCGACGCCGGTGTCGGCATCGTGCGCACGATGCCACCTCCGGCGGCGGAGGACTACGAGCGGCTGCGCCGTACGGCAGCCGGTCTCGAGATCGACTGGCCCCTGGGGACGACGTACGCCGAGCTCGTCCGCGACCTCGACCCGCGCACGCCGACCCATGCCGCGTTCCTCAACCTCGTGACCATCCTGCTGCGCTCCGCGGGCTACACCCAGGTCCTCCGCCCGGTCGGCGACGACGAGCCCGACGTGCTGCGCCACGCCGCCGTGGCGTCGGCGTACGCCCACGTCACGGCGCCGCTGCGTCGCCTCGTCGACCGCTACTCCACCGAGTGCTGCCTGTCGATCGCCGCCGGTGCCACGGTGCCGGACTGGGTGATGGCGTCCCTTCCCGTTCTGCCGGAGGAGATGCGGCTCGCCGACCAGCGGGCGCGGGCGCTCGATCGAGCCTGCGTCGACCTCGTCGAGTCGGTGCTGCTCGAGTCCCACGTCGGTGAGGAGTACGTCGCCGTGGTCGTCGACGAGCGCAAGGACTACGACGTCGTGCAGCTGCACTGGCCCGCAGTGCGCGCGCACGTCAAGGGCGGCGGTCTCGGCCTCGGACGACGTGTGAGCCTGCGTCTGACCAGCGCCGACCCGCTGTTGCGCCGGGTCGTGTTCGTGCCGGTCTGAGTCGCGTTGTCCGCTCGCTCCAGGCGACCGGTCGCCGTCGAGTACCCTGAACGTGCAGACGAGTCGATCGGGCGGCCGCGGCAGGAGTCCCTCGGGACGAGAGCTGAGGAAAGTCCGGACTCCACAGGGCAGGGTGGTGGGTAACACCCACCCGGGGTGACCCGCGGGACAGTGCCACAGAGCACAGACCGCAGTCGGTGCTCGCACCGGCGGTAAGGGTGAAACGGTGGTGTAAGAGACCACCAGCGCGGCGGGTGACCGTCGCGGCTCGGCAAACCCCACCCGGAGCAAGGTCAAGAAGGGTCCCGTCGCAAGGCGGGATCTGCGCAGGCGTTCGAGGACGGCCCGTCCGAGCCTGCGGGTAGACCGCACCGAGGTCGTTGGTGACAACGGCCCCAGATGGATGGTCGTCCCCGGTCGTTCGCGACCGGGACAGAATCCGGCTTACAGATCGACTCGTCTGCACCAAGCCGGACGGCCAGCTCCAGTGCTGGAACTTCGCGTTCCTCAGCCGGCCCGGCGCTGAGATCCCTCGGCCCGCGGCCCGTGCGTCGGGGATCGCGCGACCTAGACTCACACGTCATGTCGGAGAAACGGGTGGGTCGGGCGCTGATCGTGGTTCCTGCCTGGAACGAGGCTGAGAGCCTGCCCTCCGTGCTGAGCGAGCTGCGCGACCTCGTCCCCGACATCGACGTCCTCGTCGTCGACGACGGCTCGACGGACGGCACCGCTGAGGTCGTCCGCCGGCACGGCACCGCCGACGTCGCCTCACTCCCGTTCAACGTCGGAGTAGGAGGCGCGATGCGGGTGGGTTTCCTCTACGCCGAGCGCAACGGCTATGACGCCGTCGTCCAGGTCGACGCCGACGGTCAGCACGATCCCGCGGACGTACGGCGCCTGCTCGCCGAGGTGGAACGCGGTGTCGACATCGTCATCGGTGCTCGCTTCGCCGGCGTCGGAAGCTACCGGGTGGGCGGGTCGCGGCGTCTCGCCATGCGGTTCCTGGCGTTCTCGCTCTCCCGCATCGCCAGCACGAACCTCACCGACGTCACGTCAGGGTTCCGGGCGAACAGCCCGCGTTCGGTGAGACTGTTCGCGCGGGACTACCCGCCGGAGTACCTCGGCGACACCATCGAGTCGCTCGTCCTCGCCAGCCGTGCCGGGCTCTCGATCGGCCAGGTGCCGGTCGAGCTGCGCGAGCGGCGGGCCGGACGTCCCTCGCAGTCCGTGGCGAAGTCGCTCGTCTACCTCGGTCGTGCGGTGCTGGTCCTGTGGCTGGCCGTCCTCCACGCGAGGCCGTCGGAGGTCGAGCAGTGAGTACCACCCTCGTCGGCGTCGTCGCGGGTCTCGGCGTCCTCGCGTTCACTGTCGAGCTCCTGCGACGCCGCGCTCTGCGGGAGAAGTACGCCGTCCTCTGGCTCGTCCTGGCCCTCGCGGGTGTTCTGTTCACCGTCTTCCCGGCGCTCCTCTTCGACCTCTCCTCCGCCCTCGGCTTCCAGGTTCCCGCGAACCTGGTCTTCGCGATCGCCGCGCTCGTGCTGCTCATCGTCGGGATGCAGCTCTCCGTCGAGGTCGGCCACCTCGAGGACCGCAGCCAGCGCCTCGCCGAGGAGGTGGCGCTCCTGCACCACGACCTCGAACGGCTCCTGGCCGAACGCGACGCCCCCCAACCCCACGCCTCCCAACCTCACGCCCCCGAACCCGACGACGGGGACGACCGCCCGACCGACTGATCCGGCCCGGGGATGATCGGCCGAGTGCGACACGCGCGGGATCGACGTGCGGTGATCCGGTCGTGGTGTCGCAGCGTGGTGACGATCGCGTCCGAGCGGCCGGTCCGGGACGTCAACGGTGGGACGGGTGTGACGCATGAGACAGGAGTGGTCACTCGGGCTCGACATCGCATCGCACGGCCGGGAATCCCTGAGGCACTTGGGGAGATCGTGACTCTACGTGTCGGTCCGCCTGCGCCACTGACCTATCCGGGTGATCGTGATCACCGATACGATTCGATCAACGGCGTACACGCATTCCCCACGACGTGAGCGCGACACCCCTACCAGTCAGGAGGACGCCCGGCTCGGTCTGAGAACCGGCTCAGCGACCTTCCCGCACCTTGTCAGCATCCGTACCGACTCACGTTCAGGATCACGATGAAGCACGCACGGAGACCGACGAAGCACACACGCACCGCGACGAGGCACGGGCGGCCGACCTCGCCGAGTGGCACTGCCCGCACCGGCGTCACGGTCGCAGCGGCGATGACCGTTCTGGGCGCCGGCCTCGTCGTCGCCCCGATCGTCGGGGTCGCCACCGCGACATCCTCGCCGTCGGTGAACACGACCCCGGACCGGATCGAGGCGCTCAGCGCCAGTTCCAACACCGCGACGCACTGGTGCAAGAACGGCTACCGCCTCGACCACCAGACGGTGAAGTTCCACCTTGTCGACCCCGCCGACCTCGTCGTGATCACGACGGCGACCTTCAGCGACGTCTGGGTCAAGGCAGACCCCGGCTACTACGCGCCGCCGCAGGCCGAGGCAATCTCCCACGTCATCGTCTGCCCGGCGCTCGACCCCTCGACCACGCCGAGCGCATCCGACTCGACGACGCCGTCGGGTTCGGCGAGTGGTTCGGGTTCGACGACGCCGTCGGGTTCGGCGAGTGGTTCGGGTTCGACGACGCCGTCGGGTTCGGCGAGTGGTTCGG
>JBBRAQ010000013.1:0-104640 GCA_038206635.1 Candidatus Nanopelagicales bacterium
GGGTCAGGTGGGCGGTGATGACCATGATCTCCCCGACCTTGTGGCACCTGAGGAACTGGTTGGCGTAGGCATCCATCGCGGCCGTGAGCCACGTCGTCGTCGACACGAACCCCGCGACCGCCAACACACCCGAGGCGTGCACGGCACCGGTCATGAGCGTCGCGCAGGTCTCGTCGAGGTCAGTCGAGCGGTGCACCGCGGCCGTCAGCTCGGGCAACGCCGCCGCGGGGACGTCCGACAACGGGCCCTGCGCGAGCTCGGCCGCCAAGGCAGCTGCGGCGGCGTCGAACCGGGCGACCAGGTGGGCCAGGAGGTCACCTCGGCTCCCGGGGCCCGAAGGCAGTGGCGAACACATCCAGTAGTACTTGGTGACGCCGCGGACAGTGGGAAGGATGACGGGTCACGGGACAGTGAGGCTTTGCCTCGTTCACGGCAGAGCTCGCGCAGCGGGAAGGGTCAGTAAAACGGCTCAACCGGACGGGAAAGTGCCTGGCGTCGTGCGCTGGATCGTCTTCCCCCACACCGCGGTCGCACCGGAATGGCCGGCCACGACGACGATGCCGAGGGCGAGCACCGCCGCGATGACCGTGGCTGCGGACGCGGCCTTCCCACCCGTCGAGCGAGGTACAGCCCTTCCGCGGTCGAGCCACCAGAGGACTGACACGGCGATGAGCAGCAGGCCGCCGAACACGGGCACCCAGCGGGCGACGGACTCATGGTCGGCGGGGAAGCCGACCCGTGACGCGAGGGCCTCCCCGCTCTCCTTGGCGACGAACGCCGCACCGGTGGCGAGGAACGCACACGCCACCACGAGCGCACCGAAACGGTGGTCCCACCGTGGGACTGCCGCGACGGCGATGGCACCGAGGCAGGCGAGCGGCAGCAAGACGATGACGGCGTGGACGACCAGGGGGTGCAGAGGGAGTCCGGCGATCGTGTCGAACATGGAAACCTCAGTCCTCAGGCCGATGCCGGGTGCGGCACGGGAATCGTGACCAGGCGGTGCCCGGTCGTGGTCTCGACGATCAGGGTCGCGATCGCGTCCGTCGGTAGCGACGTGCTTCCCGAGACCACGGCGCTGCCGTGGTAGGACGCCTCCCAGGTGGAGGCGACCTCGCGGTGGCCGGATGCGTCCACGGCCACGAGCTGGCAGTGCTCGCCCGGCTCGACCCCGCTCAGTGCGAGCTCGAGCGCCGTCCCGGTGGCCAGCGGCACGAGGGTCACGGTTGCCGAGACCGAGGTGATCTTGTCGGCGCCGCTCACCACGACCGGTACGCCGTGCGCGACAGCCGTCTCGGCGGACGTCCGATGAAGCACGACAGGTACGGCGATGCCGAGCACCAGCACGACGGTGGCGGCGACGGCCGCCCACGCCGTCAGCCTGCGGCGTCGGGCACGACGGGCCCGGTCCAGCTCGGCGCCTGCGCTGAGCACGCGGGTGGTGAACTCCCGGGACACGGGCGGCGGCCCGGCGACGACCTCGTCGAGGTCGAGCCGGTGGAGCAGGCCGGGGAGCACCGCGAGGTCGGTGAAGGTGGCAGTGCATCGCTCACAGGTGCTCAGGTGGCGCTCGACGTCGTGGCGCTCGACCGGGTCGATCGCCCCGAGCACGAGGACGCCCAGCAGCATCTCCGCCTGGTCGCACGTCAGGGGCTCGGTCATGACGTCACCCCTCGCTCGACCAGAGCGGTCCGGAGCGAGCGCAGGCCATAGAAGGCACGGGACTTGACGGTTCCTTCGGGGATGCCCAGCGCGGCCGCGGCCTGCGCGACGGAGCGTCCGAGATAGAACGTCTGCACGAGCACGGCCCGGTGCTCCGGTGTCAGCGTGACCAGCGCCTCGGCGAGGATCATCGACTGCAGGGCGAGGTCGAGGTCCTCGTCGCTGGCCAGCCCGGACAGGTCGATGAGGTGGTCTGAGATCTCCTGCGGCCGGGAGCGGCGGGCGCGGAACTGGTCGGTGGTGAGGTTGCGAGCGACGGTGAAGAGCCAGCCGCGTGCCGACCCGGACTCGCCGGAGACGGCGGAGGGATGCGTCCAGGCACGCAGGAGCGTCTCCTGGACGATGTCCTCGGCCATCTGCCGGTCCCCGATCAGTCGTGTCACGTAGGTGAGCAACGCGGGCGCGTGCTCCGCACAGAGCGCGGCGAGGGACGCTTCGTCCGATCGAGCGGACGAAGCACTCCGTAGCTCGCGCACTCGCGCCATGTCTCCTACAACGTGGGGCACGTCGGGTCGGTTCACCTGACTCCGGAGCGTCCTCGGCGAGCTCTGGCGAACTTCGGAGGCCGTCGTCACGATGGAGGAAGTATGCGCACCAGAGCCGTCGGACCGTCGGGTCTCGCACCGGGACTCGCGCAGGCAGCCGTGCACCGCATGCCGCGCGGCCCTCAGCGCTGCTGGTCGACCAGGACACCGAGCCGGACGGTGTGAGGGGCGTCCGTGGGGGCACGGACCTCCGCGTGGAACCGCGCCGAGAGCGCGTAGCGCAGCAGGACGACGTCGCCGATCTGGCGGACCTCGGCGAGAGTGGCGCGCCGGTCGGGGTTCCAGGGGAATCGTCCCTCGCCCACGAACCGGCGGGCACGGGAGTCACCGACGAAGAACGGAGCTACCGCAAGCTGCAGCTCGTCGGCGAGGTCGGCCGTCAGGAACTGCGTGTGCACCTTCTCCCCGCCTTCGACCATCAGCCTTCGAACGCCCCGGACATGAAGGTCCTCGCTGAGCCGACGCATGTCCACGGGGTCGCCGCCGTCGACGACAGTGGCGACGGAACCGAGCCGCCAACGCGCCTCGGCAACCGTCGATGTCGCGCAGTAGACGACCTTCTCGGTCTCGCCTGTGGTGAAGAAGCTCGCGGCCGGGTCGAGCAGGGACGCTCCGGTGACGGTCACCTTCATCGGGGACGGCGGCAGCCCGCGGGCCACTCGGTCCTCGCGCTCGGCCTGCGAGCGCACCAGGAGCCGGGGGTCGTCCTCGCGCACGGTCGCCGCGCCGACGAGGATGGCGTCGCACGAGGCGCGCACAGCGTCCACGCGGCAGAAGTCCGCGTCG
Organism: Candidatus Nanopelagicales bacterium; assembly: GCA_038206635.1. Classification (GTDB taxonomy): domain Bacteria; phylum Actinomycetota; class Actinomycetes; order S36-B12; family CAIYMF01; genus Longivirga. Next base: position 3,054 of record JBBRAQ010000013.1, read on the forward strand.
TTGGAGAGGGCGAGCCGTCTCTGGGTCGCGCTGCCGAGATAGCCGTCGATCGACATGCAGCAGCTCAGCAGGGTGTACGGGCGATCAGGCATTCCTAGCTCCTTCCCTACGGACTGCGGTGGGCACCCGCCACGCCGGTGGGCGCACCGGGTCTGGGGTCCCGGGGTCGGGGGCCCGGCTGCGCCGGTGGCGCGACGACGCAGCGAGCACCAACGCACCGGGGAGTGTCGAGACGATCGTCATCACCCCGTAGACGACCGACGCCGCGACTCCGAGCCCGGCGGTCAGCCCTGTGGCGGCGAACGCCCAGGCGGCCACGCCCTCGCGGGCCCCCCAGCCGCCGATGTTCGTCGGCACAGCCATGGCGAGCAGGACGACGAGTGCGATCGGCAGCATCACCTCGAGCCCGGCGCTCGAGCCTGCTGTGCGTGCGGCGATCAGGAAGGTCGCCGTGTGGCCGGACACGACAACCGTTGAGGCCAGGACGATCCCTGGCCAGGACCGCTGCGCGAGAACACCGTCGCGCAGGTCGGAGCCCGCTGTGCGCAAGGCCCGGGACCACCGCGAGGGCGTGCTCGTCCGCAGTCTGCGGCCGAGCACGACGGTGCCCACCACCGCGATCACGCCCACGACCGCAACTGCGCTCGCGACCACCGGGATGGCGGAGCTGACCGGCGACGGCAGGAGGAGAAGCACTGTGATCGTCAGCGCGACCTGGACGACCTGGCCGGCGGACCGTTCCCAGACCACCGTGCGCAGGCCGCGCCCCATGTCACCGGCGTCGCGGCCGTGGCTCACCCCCCGGTGCACGTCGCCGAGGACGCCGCCGGGCAGCACCGTGTTGAGGAACTGGGACCGGTAGCACGCGGCCACGCCCGCGCGCCAGGTGACGTCGACGCCGAGCCCGCTCGCGACGAGGTGCCAGCGCCAGGCGCACCCCGCCGTCGTCATGGCGCCGATGCAAGCCGCCGCCAGCAGCGAGGTCGCGTCGACGGCTCGCGCACCGTCGAGGAACGGGCCTGCGCCGAGGCGCCACAACAGGAATGCCAGGACGGCGACGCCCGACAGCAACCGTGCCCAGGCCCCCGACCTCATGCCCGAGAACGTCATCGCGGGTCCGCCAGCAGGACCGTCATGCGGCCAACTCGGCAAGGACACCGGAGATGCGAGCAGATGTCGTCGACCAGTCGTTCAACGTGAGTCGACGCTCGCGGGCCGAACCCCGGAGTCGTTCTCGTAGCTGCGGATCGACGAGCCAGGCGCGGAGAGCCCGAGCGAGCGCGGTCGCATCGCCAGGTGTCACGAGCAGCCCTGGCGCCCTACCGCCGGAGTCGCTCCCGAGGGCCTCGGGAAGCCCGCCGACGCGGGTCGCGACGACGGGCAGCCCGCGAGCGAGGGCTTCGCTGACCACCATGCCGTAGGTCTCCGCACGCGAGGCCAGCACGAGGGCATCGGCGGCGGCGTACGCGGCGTCGAGGTCCTTGCCGCAGAGGGCGCCGACGAAGGGCACGCGGTCACCGATCCCTCCGAGTGAGGCCCGGCGCCGGAGTTCGGCGACATACGCCGGATCGCGGTCGGGGCTGCCCACGAGGGTGCACTGCCATTCGTGGTCGACGAGCTCGGCCAACGCCTCGAGCAGGACGTCGTGTCCCTTGTGCGGCGCCAGGGCGGCGACGCAGATCAGCTGTCCTCCGCCTGCCGTGCCGGCGGCGGGCTCGGCCGCGTCGACGCCAGGCTCGGCGACATGGACCCGATCAGGCGTCAACGAATAGCACTCGATGAGTCGCTGACGGGTCCAGCCGCTGGTGGTGATGACTGCGAGGGCCGCTGACAGGGCAGTGCACTCCCGCTCGCGGACCCCCTCGGCGACACCGTCCGAGGTCGAGGCGCCGAGCGGCATGTGCACGAGGACGACCGGTCGCAGCCGCCGCGCCGCGCGCACGAGCACGTCCGGAGCCGCGGACCCGATCAGTCCGTCCACGAGGACGAGGGCATCGTCGGGTACGCCGTCGATCGTGGCGGCGAGGGAGAGCTGCGACTCCGCATCAGGGAGGGGCCAGTCACCAGGAACGGCGTGTTCGTGGACCGACCAACCGATACGGCTGAGACCAGCGCAGATCCGCCGGTCGTAGGTGTTGCCGCCACTGGGCCGCATCGGGTCGTCGATGCCCTCGGGCACGACGACGTGGACGGCGGTCACAGCTCCCGCTCGTAGCTCGCCCACGCGATGTGCGACTCGTGGAGGGTCACGAGGAGTCCCGTGAGCCCACGTGCACCGACGCCGAGGTTGCCGGCATGGACCCGGTCCGCGAGCCGATCGGCTACCACCTGGGCCAGCGCCTCGGTCGAGGTGTTGACGCCGGCGAACGTGGGCTCGTCGTCGAGGTTGCGGTAGCTGAGCTCAGCGACGATGGCGTGCAGCTGTTCTGCCGCACGCCCCATGTCGACGACGATGTTGTCGGCGTCGAGCGTCGCGCCGCGGAAAGTCGCATCGACGACGTAGGTGGCGCCGTGCAGGCGCTGCGCCGGTCCGAACACGTCTCCGTGGAAGCTGTGGGCGATCATCATGTGGTCGCGGACGGTCACGCTGAACACCGTCTACCCCGTCCTGTAGGTGATGGTGTGGCAGAGCGCGGGAAGGGTCCCGGCTGCCAGCCGAGCCATGACGTCGGGCAGCTCGTCGAACGGGGACGAGCCGGTGATCAACGCGTCGAAGGACGGGTCGCGCAACAGCTGCAGTGCCAGGGCCATCCGGTCCGCCGGGGTGCGGCGCCCCAGGACGGCGGGGGAGACGGTGCCGACCTGGCTCGCGCGGACGGCGAGGCGTCCCGAGTGGAAGGCGCCACCGAGTGACAGCCGGACGTCCGTGTCGCCGTACCAGCTCAGGTCGATGACGGTTCCCTCCGGCGCGAGGAGCTCCAACGACCGTTGGAGCCCCTCCGACGTCGCACTGGTGTGCAGCACGAGGTCACGGCCGTCCGGTGCGTCCGCAGGGAGCGCGAAGCCGACGCCGAGGCCGGCGGCGACCTCGGCACGTGTCATGTCGACATCGACGAGGGTGACCTCGACGCCCGGGATCCGGGCGAGCAGCTGTGCCACGCAGCACCCCACCATGCCGGCGCCGACGACTGCGACCCGGTCGCCGAGAAGCGGGGCGGCGTCCCAGAGGGCATTGACTGCGGTCTCCACCGTGCCTGCCAGCACGGCCCTCGACGGCGGGACGTCATCGGGTACGACGACGACGGACGACGCCGGGACGACGTAGGCGCTCTGGTGGGGGTAGAGGCAGAAGACCGTGCGGCCGAGGAGCTCAGGCGGGCCGGCCTCGACGACCCCCACGTTCAGGTAGCCGTACTTGACCGGCCCGGGAAACTCGCCGTCCTGGAACGGCGCCCGCATCGAGGCGTGCTGGCTCTGCGGGACGCCGCCGCGGAACACGAGGGTCTCGGTACCCCGGCTGATGCCCGTGCGGAGAGTCCGCACGACGACGTCGCCGGGTCCGGGCTCGGGCAGCACGACCGGCCGCAGCTCGCCCACTCCGGGCTCGCGCAGCCAGTACGCCAGCTCGCTGTCCCGCATGCTCCCCCCCTTCCTCGAACCCGACCCGACCGAACCCGACCGAACCCGACCCGACCCGACCCGGATGAACCGAACCGTCGCGCTCGCCGTTCTACGGCTGTCACCCCTAGAACGGAGGCGTCGTGCGATCGGTTCACTCAGGTGCGGCGCTGGGGCTGTCCGCCCAGCTCGTGCTGCTCGCCGTGCTCGGTGTGACGGTCGGCCTGAGCGCCTCCGGCTGGCTTCTCGGGCTCGCATCCGCGGTGGTGACGAACGTGGCGCTGGCACGCGGCCTGGTCCGCGCCGGCAGCGACGGGCCGGGGCCAGCTGACCTGGTGACGCTGGCGCGGGCCGCGCTCGTGGGGGGCGTGGCGGCGCTGGTCGCCGGCTCGATCGGCCGGCCCGCTCCGGTGTCGACGCTGGTGGGCTTGACCGTCGTAGCCCTCGTCCTGGACGGCGTAGACGGCCGCGTCGCGCGATCGTCGGGCACGGTGTCGGAGCTCGGTGCGCGCTTCGACCTCGAGGTCGACGCGTTCCTGATACTCGTCCTGAGCATCTACGTCGCACCCTCGGTCGGCTGGTGGGTTCTGCTCATCGGGGCGGCGCGCTACACCTTCGTCGCGGCTCGGTGGCTGCTGCCGTGGATGAGTGGCGCGGTACCCGCGCGCTACTGGTGCAAGGTCGTCGCGGTGGTGCAGGGCGTGGTCCTCACCGTTGCCGCGGCCGATGTCCTCCCGCACCCGGTCGCCGTCGTGGCACTCGTGGCGGCACTGGCCCTACTCGCGGAGTCGTTCGGCCGCGAGGTGTGGTGGCTGTGGCGCGAGCGCAGCCTCGAGCAGAACCCTGCTGAGGCCACCGGTGTCGAGACCCCGACGCTCGCCGCAGGACCGGGTGGCGCCGTCGGGTCAGCTGAGCCTGTGGGCCAGGCGGGCGGGCTGCACGGGATCCGCCGCGTGCTTCCCGGCGTCGCGACGGGACTGGCCGTGGTGATCGTGTGGGTCGCCCTGCTCGCCCCGGACGAGCTCGGTCGCCTCAGGCCCAGTGCGTTCCTGCGCATCCCGCTGGAGGCGCTCGTCGTCGGGGCCCTCGTCGTGGTTCTCCCGGTGCGGGCGAGGCGGACGATAGCCGCCCTGTCCGGCGTCGTCCTCGGCCTTGTCGCCGTGGTCAAGATCGTGGACATGGGGTTCTTCGCCACGCTCGGCCGGCCGTTCGACCCTGCCACGGACTGGGGCTACTTCGGCCCGGCGGTCGGTGTCCTCGGCGACTCGGTCGGCCGTGCCGGCGCGATCGCGTCCGCGGCCGCCGCGGTCGTCCTCGTCGCCGTGCTGCTCGTCGTGGTGATGTTGTCCGTCCGACACCTGAGCCTGGTCGCGAGCAGCCACCGGACCGGGTCGATACGCGCGGTCGCGGCGTTGGGTGTCGTCTGGATCCTTTGTGCCGCAGTGGGTGTGCAGATCGTTCCCGGTGCGCCGGTCGCCTCGACCAGTGCTGGGGGCCTCGCCTACGACCAGCTGCTCGCACTGCGTGCCGGTGCGAGCCAGCAGCAGGACCTGGCCACGGCCGTGGCCGACGACCCGTTCCGGGACACGCCGGGGAGCGACCTGCTCACCGGTCTGCGGGGCAAGGACGTCATCGTGGCCTTCGTCGAGAGCTACGGCCGTGTGGCCGTCCAGGGTTCGACGTTCTCCCCGCGCATCGACACGGTCCTGGACTCAGGCACCACCCGGCTCCGCGCGGCCGGGTTCTCCTCACGCAGTGCGTTCCTCACGTCGTCGACGTTCGGCGGCATCAGCTGGCTGGCCCACTCCACGCTGCAGAGCGGGCTCTGGATCGACAACCAGCAGCGCTACGACCAGCTCGTCACGACCGACCGGCTCACGCTCAGCGGCGCCTTCAAACGAGCGGGCTGGCGTACGGTCGCGGACGTCCCCTCGAACGAGCGGGACTGGCCAGAGGGATCGTCCTTCTACGGCTACGACAAGGTCTATGACCATCGCAACGTCGGATATCACGGCCCGAAGTTCAGCTACGCCGAGATGCCCGACCAGTACGTTCTCGCGGCGTACCGGCGGCTCGAGCTCGCGAGGCCGCACCACACGCCGGTGATGGCCGAGCTCGACCTCGTGTCGAGCCACACACCGTGGACGCCGTTGCCGCACCTGGTCGACTGGAACAAGCTCGGCGACGGCTCGATCTTCGACCCCATGCCGGCCCAGGGTCAGTCGCCAGACGTGGTGTGGCGGGACCCCGACCAGGTGCGTGCCCTGTACGGGCAGTCCGTGGAGTACACGCTCGAGGCGCTGGTGTCCTTCGTGCAGACCTACCACGACGACAACCTCGTCCTGGTGGTCCTCGGTGACCACCAGCCGGCGACGATCGTGTCCGGCCAGGGCGCGAGCCACGACGTCCCGATCACGATCATCGCCCACGACCCGGCAGTGATGGCGAGGATCTCCGGATGGGGCTGGCAGGACGGCCTGCGGCCCGGCCCGGAGGCTCCGGTCTGGCCGATGAGCGCGTTTCGAGACAGGTTCCTCACGGCGTACGGTCCGGCGCCTTCGCAGGCTGCGAGCCCGTCCGCACCGTGATCGTGGGCCGTGGGCCGTGGGCCGTGGGACGATCAGAACGTGAGTCGCATCGAGGACTACGCGCTGCTCGGCGACCTCCACACCGCTGCGCTCGTCAGCACCACTGGCTCCATCGACTGGATGTGCTTGCCGCGCTTCGACTCTCCGGCGTGCTTCGCCGCACTGCTGGACACACCCGACGCCGGCAGATGGATCATCACGGCGTCACCCGGGTCGACGGCGACCAGCCGGCGCTACGTCGATGACACCCTGGTGCTGGAGACCGAGTGGGTCACCGAGGGTGGCACGGTGCGCGTGACCGACTTCATGCCGCCGCGCGGCGAGGCGCCGGACGTCGTGCGCATCGTCGAGGGTGTCAGCGGCAGCCTCGAGATGACCTCGGAGCTGCGGCTCCGGTTCGACTACGGACGCGTGATTCCGTGGGTCAGCCGTCGCGCCGACGGGATCGAGGCCGTCGCCGGCCCGGACCGGATCCGGCTGCGCACGACTGTCCCGACCGAGGGCCGCGACTGGACGACGGTCTCGCAGTTCACCGTCCGTGCAGGGGATCGGATTCCTTTCGTGCTCACGTGGAATCCCAGCCACCTGCGGCCTTCGAAGGCGGTCGACGCGGAGACCGCGCTGGCCGACACCCTGGCGTTCTGGCGGGAGTGGATCGGGCAGGGCAACCCACTGGTCGGCCCGTACCGCGAGCCGGTCGCGCGCTCGCTGCTCACCCTCAAGGCCCTGACCTACCGGCCGACCGGGGGCATGGTCGCAGCGGCCACGACGTCGCTGCCGGAGCTGATCGGCGGCTCGCGCAACTGGGACTACCGCTACTCCTGGCTGCGCGACTCGACGTACACGCTGCAGGCCCTGCTTGCTGCCGGTTTCGTCGCGGAGGCGAAGGCGTGGCGGGAGTGGCTGCTACGCGCCGTGGCCGGCGATCCGTCCACGCTGCAGGTGATGTACAGCGTCGACGGCTCTCGTCGCCTGCCCGAGCTGGAGCTGCCGTGGCTGGCCGGCTTCGAGGGGTCGGCGCCCGTCCGTATCGGGAACGCCGCGTCCGACCAGCTCCAGCTCGACGTGTGGGGCGAGACGCTCGACGTGCTGGATCGTGCGCGGGTGGCCGGGATCAGCCGGCAGGACGATTCGTGGGACGTGCAGGTGGCCCTGATGAACCATCTCGAGGGCAACTGGGACCAGCCCGACAACGGGATCTGGGAGGTCCGTGGGGCGAGGCGCCACTTCACCTTCTCCAAGGTGATGGCGTGGGTGGCGGCCGACCGGATGGCGCGCGCGATCCGCTCGTGCCGCCTGCCCGGGCCGGCCGATCGCTGGGAAGCCCTCCGCGACACGATCCACGACGACGTGGTGGCGTACGGCTTCGATGCCGACCGCAACACCTTCGTGCAGAGCTACGGAGCCACGGCGCTCGACGCGAGTCTGCTCAAGATCCCGCGCGTCGGGTTCCTCGCGCCCACCGACCCTCGCGTGCTCGGGACGATCTCCGCGATCGAGCAGGGTCTCACCGAGGACGGCTTCGTCCGGCGCTACCAGACGACTGACTCCGACGACGGACTGGCGAGCAGCGAGGGACTCTTCCTCGCCTGCTCGTTCTGGCTCGTCGACGCGCTGCAGGGGGCCGGGGAGAAGGACCGTGCCACGAGGCTCTTCGAGCGGCTTCTCGGGCTGCGCAACGACGTCGGACTCCTCAGCGAGGAGTGGGACGCGCGAGCCGGGCGTCAGCTCGGCAACACTCCCCAGGCACTGAGCCACCTGTCCCTCGTCGTCAGCGCCCTGCAGCTCGAGAACGAGGCTGCCAGCGCGACGCCGTTGACGATCACGCGTCCTTCCTGACGTAGTCGCTCGCGCGGCGATCTCCTCAAGAAGCCGTCAAGACGAGGGTCCCGCGCGTCAGGGACGCGTCAGGGCCGGTCCGTCCGACACATGGTCGAGACCACAGTGGACCCAGCGGCCGACCAAGGGGCCCGACGGAAGGACACCTGATGAACGAGCTGATCGTCGGAGGCCTCGTCGTGGCGATCGCCACCGTGCTCCTGGTCATCGCACGTGGGCTGGAGCGGTTGTGAACGCACTCTCGGTCGTGTCGTTGCTGGTGGGTGTCGCGCTGCTCGTCTACCTCGTCGTGGCCCTGGTGCGCGCCGAGGACTTCTGAGCCGACATGAGCCCACTCCTCGCGGCCTGCCTCCAGGTCCTCGCCCTCGTCACCGCACTCGCGGCGATCCACCGCCCGCTCGGCGACTACATCGCGCGGACGCTGCAGTCGCAGGACCACGGTCGACCCGAGCGCATGCTCTACCGCGCCATCGGGGTCGACCCGGCCGCCGACCAGAGGTGGCCCGTCTACCTACGGTCGGTGCTCACCTTCTCCCTCGTGTCGATCGTGGCGCTGTACGGGCTACTCCGACTTCAGCCGCTGCTGCCCTACTCGCTCGGTCGCGACGGCATGCCGCCGCTCCAGGCGTTCGACACCGCCGTGAGCTTCGTGACCAACACCAACTGGCAGTCCTACTCCGGTGAGGCGGCGCTGGGCTACACCGCGCAGATGGCGGGCCTGGCCGTCCAGAACTTCCTCTCGGCCGCCGTCGGCATCGCGGTCGCGGTCGCCCTGGTGCGCGGCTTCGCCCGCACCGGTACCGACCGCCTTGGCAACTTCTGGGTCGACCTCACCAGGGTCACCCTGCGCTTCCTGCTCCCGCTGGCGGTGGTATTCGGCATCGTGCTGCTGCTGAACGGCGTGGTCCAGAACGTCAACGGCGACACGGCCATCGCGACGCTCTCCGGCGGCTCGCAGACCATCCCGGGCGGGCCCGTGGCCAGCCAGGAGGTCATCAAGCAGCTGGGTACGAACGGCGGGGGCTTCTTCAACGCCAACTCCGCACACCCCTTCGAGAACCCGAACGGGTTCACCAACCTGCTCGAGGTCTTCCTGCTGCTGGCCATCCCGGTCAGCCTGCCCCGCACGTTCGGCCGGATCGTGGGAGATCTGCGCCAGGGCTACGCGATCCTGGCCGTCATGGCCTCTCTGTGGGCGACGACCACGACGCTGCTGGTCTGGGCCGAGGTCTCGGCGCACGGCGCTGCGAGCCTGCTCGCGGGCGGGGCGATGGAGGGCAAGGAGGTCCGCTTGGGCGTGCCGATGTCGGCGGTGTTCGCCTCGAGCACCACGGCGACGTCGACCGGTGCGGTGGACGCGATGCACTCCTCGCTCACGGCCTACGGCGGCGGGCTCGCACTCGTCAACATGACGCTCGGCGAAGTCTCGCCGGGCGGGACCGGGTCGGGGCTGTACGGGATGCTCGTCGCCGCGGTGGTGGCGGTGTTCATCGCCGGGCTCATGGTCGGGCGGACGCCGGAGTACCTGGGCAAGAAGATCGGCGCGCGGGAGATGAAGCTCGTCTCGCTCTACATCCTCACGACGCCGGCGATCGCGCTCGTCGGTCTCGGCACCGCGATGGCCACCGACACCGGCCGGTCCTCGATCCTCAACCCCGGGGCGCACGGCCTGTCCGAGGTGTTCTACGCCTTCGCCTCCGCGGCCAACAACAACGGGTCGGCGTTCGCCGGCCTCAACGCCAACACCGACTTCTACAACGTTGCCCTCGCGGTCGCGATGGCGCTGGGACGGCTCCTGCCGGTCTGCTTCGTCCTCGCGCTCGCCGGCTCGCTCGCTACGCAGGGTCGCACGCCGGCGAACGCCGGGACACTGCCCACCCACCGACTCCAGTTCGTGCTGCTCGTTGCCGGTGTCGTGCTCATCGTGGCAGGGCTGACCTTCGTGCCGGCTCTCGCCCTCGGCCCCCTCGCGGAGGGACTGTCATGACCGTCACCACCCCCACGGCTCCGGCCGAGGTTCGCATCGGCTCCGGCGCCTTCGACGCCCGCACCCTGGTCACGTCGCTGCCGCAGGCGGTCCGCAAGATCGACCCGCGGCTGATGTGGCACTCGCCGGTCATGTTCGTCGTACTCGTCGGCGCGGTCCTTACGACTGCGTCCGCCATCGTGGAACCGAGCGTGTTCGCCTGGTCGATCACCGTGTGGCTCTGGCTGACCGTCGTGTTCGCCAACCTCGCCGAGGCGGTCGCCGAGGGACGCGGACGGGCCCAGGCCGCGTCCCTGCGTGCGACGCGCCGAGACACCACGGCCCGCCGCCTCGTCGACGGCCGCGAGGAGGAGACGCCCGCGACCGCACTGCACCTCGGCGACCTCGTGGTCTGCGAGGCCGGCGACCTCATCCCCGGTGACGGCGACGTCGTGGAGGGCGTCGCCAGCGTGGACGAGTCGGCCATCACCGGTGAGTCCGCCCCGGTCATCCGGGAGAGCGGTGGGGATCGCAGTGCTGTGACCGGGGGCACGAAGGTGCTCTCGGACCGCATCGTGATCCGCATCACGGCCGAGCCGGGCCGGACCTTCATCGACCGGATGATCGCGCTGGTCGAGGGTGCGAGCCGGCAGAAGACGCCGAACGAGGTCGCCCTCAACATCCTGCTCGCCTCGCTCACGATCATCTTCCTGCTCGTCGTGATGGTGCTTCCGTCGCTGGCGTCCTACTCCGGTGCGCCGCAGTCCGTCGTCGTCCTCGTCGCACTGCTCGTGTGCCTCATCCCGACGACCATCGGCGCGCTGCTGTCGGCCATCGGGATCGCGGGGATGGACCGGCTCGTCCAGCGCAACGTGCTCGCGATGTCGGGTCGGGCCGTCGAGGCCGCCGGTGACGTGTCGACGCTGCTTCTGGACAAGACCGGGACCATCACGCTCGGCAACCGCCAGGCCGTGGAGCTGCTGCCGGCCCCGGGCGTGGACGAGCACGCCCTTGCCGAGGCGGCCCAGCTGGCCAGCCTCTCCGATGAGACCCCGGAGGGGCGTTCCATCGTCGTGCTCTGCAAGGAGCGGTACGGCCTTCGGGCACGGGACGAGGGCGAGCTCGCCCATGCCGAGTGGGTGCCGTTCACCGCGCAGACCCGGATGAGCGGCGTCGACGTCGACGGCCGCTCGGTGCGCAAGGGTGCGTCCTCGGCCGTGCTCGCCTACGTCGCCGCGCTCGGCGGCACCACCCCGACGGAGGTGTCGACCACGGTGGATGCGATCGCCGGTGCCGGCGGAACGCCGCTCCTGGTCTCCGACGGCGACCAGGTCCTCGGCGTCGTCCATCTCAAGGACGTGGTGAAGTCCGGCATCCGAGAGCGGTTCGAGGAGCTGCGCCGCATGGGGATCCGCACGGTGATGATCACCGGCGACAACCCTATGACGGCCAAGGCCATCGCCGAGGAGGCAGGCGTGGACGACTTCCTCGCCGAGGCCACACCCGAGGACAAGATGGCCCTGATCCGCAAGGAGCAGGAGGGTGGCCGTCTCGTCGCGATGACCGGCGACGGCACCAACGATGCACCGGCCCTGGCGCAGGCCGACGTCGGTGTCGCCATGAACACCGGGACCTCGGCCGCGAAGGAGGCCGGCAACATGGTCGACCTCGACTCCAACCCGACGAAGCTGATCGACATCGTCGAGATCGGCAAGCAGCTGCTCATCACCCGCGGCGCCCTCACCACGTTCTCCGTCGCCAACGACATCGCGAAGTACTTCGCCATCATCCCGGCGATGTTCGTCGGCGCCTACCCCGGCCTGCAGTCGCTCAACGTGATGCGGCTGTCGAGCCCCGACTCGGCGATCCTGTCCGCCGTCGTGTTCAACGCGCTCATCATCGTCGGCCTCATCCCCCTGGCGCTGCGGGGTGTGCGCTACCGCCCGGCGAGCGCCTCGCAGCTGCTCTCCCGCAACCTCTGGGTCTACGGCCTCGGTGGCATCGTCGCGCCGTTCGTCGGGATCAAGCTGCTCGACCTCCTCATCTCCCACATCCCAGGGATCAGCTGACATGGCAATCACGGTGCGCCAGGCGTGGGTGGCCGTTCGGCTGCTCGCCGTCATGACGATCGTGCTCGGAGTCCTCTACCCGCTGGCGATCTTCGCCGTGGGCCGCGTCGTCCAGGGGACCAGCGACGGCTCGTTCCTCGCGGACGGCAAGGGTCAGATCGTCGGGTCTGCCCTCATCGGCCAGTCGTTCGACGGGGCGACCTGGTTCCGGCCTCGGCCCTCCGCGGCCGGGCAGGGCTACGACGCGCTCTCCAGCGGGGGGACGAACCTCGCCGAAGACAACCCAAAGCTCGTCGCGGCCATCGCCGAGCAGCAGAAGACCCTGTCCGCCGCCGACGGCGTCGCGCCGTCATCCGTCCCTGCCGACGCGGTGACCTCCAGCGGAAGCGGGCTGGACCCGGACATCAGTCCCGACTACGCGCGCGAACAGGTGACGCGGGTGGCCAAGGCGCGCGGGCTCGACGTGGCGGCGGTGCTCGCGCTCGTCGACTCCCACGTCACCGGGCGTAGCCTCGGGTTCATCGGCGAGCCTCGGGTCAACGTCCTCGAGCTCAACCTCGCACTGGAGCAGATGCGGTGATCGAGAGCTCAGGGGCTCCTAGCGAGCCGCGGCCCGATCGGGGCGGTGGCCGAGCACGCGGGACTCTGCGCGTCTACCTCGGGGCGGCTCCCGGCGTCGGCAAGACCTACGCGATGCTCGGCGAGGCCGCTCGGCGCTCCAGCCGCGGGACGGATGTGGTGGTCGGCTTCGTCGAGACGCATGGGCGGGCTCAGACCGCCGCGATGATCTCCGGACTCGAGGTCATGCCGCGTCGCAGCGTGGAGCACCGTGGTGCGAGGTTCGAGGAGATGGACCTCGACGCGGTGCTCGCCCGTCGTCCCATGGTCGCCGTGGTCGACGAGCTTGCTCACACCAACGTTCCGGGCTCTCGCCACGTCAAGCGCTGGCAGGACGTGCACGAGCTGCTCGGTGCCGGGATCGACGTCGTCTCCACCGTGAACATCCAGCACCTGGAGTCGCTCAACGACGTGGTCGAGGCGATCACGGGCGTCAAGCAGCGCGAGACCCTTCCCGACGCCGTCGTCCGCGCCGCCGACCAGATCGAGCTCGTCGACATGAGCCCGGAGTCGCTGCGTCGACGCCTCGCGCACGGCAACGTGTACGCCCCTGAGAAGGTCGATGCGGCGCTCAGCAACTACTTTCGGGTGGGCAACCTCACGGCCCTGCGGGAGCTCGCCCTGCTGTGGCTCGCGGACCGGGTCGAGGAAGGTCTGGAGAGCTACCGTGCCCAGCACGGCATCCAGGAGACCTGGGCGGCTCGCACCCGGATCGTGGTCGCTCTCACCGGAGGTGGCGGGGACGGGGACGATGCCCGGCTGAGGCGCGGTGCCCTGATCGCCGGCCGCTCCGCCGGGCGACACCTGACCGCCGTCCACGTCGTGCGGGGCGACGGGACGATCGGTGTCCCGCCCGACTCCGTGGCCCGGCTCAACCAGCTCACCGAGGACCTCGGCGGCACCTTCCACACCGTGGTCGGCGACGACGTCCCCATCGCCATCCTGGAGTTCGCCAAGTCAGTCAACGGCACCCAGATCGTCGTCGGTACCTCGCGGCGGGGGCGGCTGAGCACCGCGCTGCACCCGAGCACCGCCGAGCTCATCGTGCGCGACTCGGGGGACATCGACGTCCACGTCGTCACCCACGATGCCGGTGGGCACCGCGCACGCGTGCCGCGCGTCTGGGTAGCCCGGCGGCGCTGGTCGTGGGCGCTCGCCGTGACGCTGCCGCTGGTACTCACCGCCGTGCTGCGCCCGTTCGCCGGCTCGCTCAGCCTGAGCACGGTCCTGCTCACGTATCTGCTCGGCGTCGTCGCGACATCACTGGTCGGCGGCATTGCCCCCGCCGTCGTGACCTCGGTCGGGGCCGGGCTTCTGGTGAACTACTTCTTCGTGCCCCCGGTCGGGACGTTCACCATCGCCCAGCCCGAGAACGCCTTCGCTCTCGCGGTCTTCGTCCTGGTCGGCAGCGCGATCGCCCTGATCGTCGACGTCAGCGCGGCGCGCGCCCAGCGGGCCTCGCGGCGCGGTGCAGAGGCCAACGTCCTGGCGTCGCTCTCGGTCGGTGTGCTGCGCCGTCAGGACGGTGTCCGTGCGCTGCTCGACCAGGCCCGGGAGACCTTCGGCATGCGCAGTGCCGCACTGTTCGAGGTTTCCGAGGGCCGGTCGGCGATGTCGGTCATCGAGGTGTCCGGCGACCGTCCGCCGACGTCGCCCGAGCAGGCGGACGTCAGTGTCGACGCCGGCCCGGGCCTGGTCCTCGCCCTGGCCGGCACGCCGCTGCCGGCCTCCGACCTGCGCATCCTCGACGCCTTCGCCGCCCAGGCCGGCGCGGTCCTCGAACGCAACCGCCTGGCGGTCAAGGCCGCAGATGCCGTGCGGCTGAAGGAGTCCGACTCTGTCCGTACCGCCCTTCTCGCGGCCGTGTCCCATGACCTCCGCACTCCGCTGGCCGGGATCAAGGCGTCGATCGCGACCCTTCAGGACCCTGACCTGCACCTGGGCGGGGCCGACCGCGACGCCCTCCTCGCCGACTCCGCCGAGTCCGTGGATCGGCTCGACTCCCTCGTGTCGAACCTCCTCGACCTCAGCCGGATCCAGACCGGCGCCGTCCGCCCGCGACTCGAGCCCACCTCCCTGGACGAAGTGCTTCAGCGCGCGCTGCGCGGCGTGCCGGACGAGTGCGTCGTCGACGAGACCGACGACAGCGTCCCCCTGCTGCTCACCGACGCTGGTCTGCTCGAGCGCTCGCTCGCCAACCTCGTCGAGAACGCCGTCAGGCACTCGCCACCGGGGCAACGGGTCCGGCTGTGCGCTGCCGTCGTCCCCGGCGGCTTCCTACAGCTGCAGGTGGCTGACCGCGGCGCCGGAGTGGCGGAGTCCGACCGCGACCGCATGTTCCAGCCGTTCCAGAGGCTCGGCGACGTGCCCGCCGGCTCGGGTGTCGGGCTCGGTCTCGCGGTGGCACGAGGACTTGCCGAGGCGGTCGGCGCCACGCTGGAGGCCGAGCACACACCCGGTGGCGGCTTGACGATGGTGCTCACGGTGCCGCTGGCCGACCCGTCTGCGGAGCACGCAGCGGCCCCGGCGACGGAGGCGCGATGACCCGGGTCCTGGTCGTCGACGACGACGCCGCACTCGCTCGCGCCCTGTCCATCAATCTCAAGGCGCGCGGCTTCGAGGTCGCCGTCGCTGCCACCGGCCGAGAGGCGCTCGACGCGCTGGCGCGCGTGCGCCCGGACGTCGTCGTGCTCGACCTGGGGCTCCCCGACCTCGACGGCATCGAGGTCCTCCACGGCATCCGGGGGTGGAACGACGTCCCCGTCGTCGTCCTGTCCGCGCGCACCACCAGCGACGAGAAGGTCGACGCGCTCGACGCCGGGGCGGACGACTACGTGACGAAGCCGTTCGAGATGAACGAGCTCCTCGCGCGGCTGCGTGCGGCCGTGCGCCGCGGGCGGAGTCCGGGGGCCTCAGAAGCCCCGATCATCGTGGCCACAGCAGCATTCGAGATCGACCTGGCCGCGGGGATCGTGACACGTGAGGGCCACGCAGTACGTCTCACCCCGACCGAGTACCACCTGCTCGAGGTGCTCGCCCGCAACGTCGGACGGCTCGTCTCACAGCAGCAGCTGCTCCGCGAGGTGTGGGGTACGGGCTATGACAAGGAGACGCACTACTTGCGCGTCTACGTGGCCCAGCTGCGCCGCAAGCTCGAGCCGGACCCGTCCGCGCCGCAGCACCTGATCACCGAGCCCGGGCTGGGGTATCGCCTCACCCCGTGACTCACGCGGGAGTCGTCCACGGCGTGATCGCTGCCGCGACGTGACCGGGTGGGTCGACCAGGCGCCGACGGCTGGTGGCGCCTGCCGGTGTCATCGGTCCGTGGCACGCTCCCCGGACTGGAGGTCTGCTGGCAGGCGATGACGGTGTTCGACCCGGACGGGATGGGCCAGGACTTCGCCTACACCATCGGGCTGTGCGAGCGGGATCTGCCCGAGCTGCGCGTGTGGGCCCGGCCCACTGACGGGCTCGACCCCGGGGAGGACTTCGCGCTCTCCCCGCGCGACTGCGCCTTCCTGCTCGACGGGTGGGCGGAGGAGCTCCTGCGCGGCGAGCTGACCGCAGGCTCGCTCCGTTCGCTTCCCCTCGACGCGGGAGCGGCGAGCGCGGTGTTCACCGCGCAGGACCCCGTGCCGGCCCGGGAGCTTGACGCGTTGGTGGTCGACGACCGCGCCGCGGTCATCACGATGCGCTGGGAAGTCCAGCGCGCACCGATCGGGCCACTCCTCACGCTGACCCCGGAACAGGAACGCAGCCACGACGACCTGGCAGCCGCGATGCTCTCCCGCCTCGGCCCCCTCCCCGCTCCGGCGGAGGCGGCCTCCGACGTCGACACGCTCGGACCCGACGGCGTCGTCGCGAGGGCACGAGCCTCGCTCCTCGCCGGGGTCAGGGACGAAGCCCTCGGCGACTTCATGATCGCTGTTCTCGATGAGCAGGAGGAGCTCACCGTCACTCACGCCCTCGCCCCGGTGTCGGCTGCGGCGCAGCCGGTCGGGTTGACCGCCCAGGTCCGCGCGGCGAGCGAGCTCGCGGGCGCGGTCCTGGACACCATCACCGGCCCGGACCGCAGCTCCCGCCGGTGGGCCGCCCTGATCACCGGGCTCGCCGGCCCGCTCACGGCCGCGGAGTTCCCGCTCGTGTCCGACGACCTGGTCGACGCACTGCATCACGACTTGTCGGTCACCCTGGCCGCTGACGTCCTGGGGCGCACTGTCCGCAACGGGTCCGGCTCGCCCTCGACCAACGCTGGCTGCCGGGCTCGCGGCACGAGCGCCGCTGGTCAGCCGCGGCGCATCAGCCGGGCGTGCTCGATGAGCAGCTGCAGCCGTTGCGGGTCGAGGGCTCCGGCTTCCTTCAGGAGCTCACCGAGCAGTCGCTGGCGTTGGTCCGCCGGATGCGGAGCCGGAGCCCCCGCGACCACGTCATACGTCATCGCGCCGGACGGCGGCGCGGACGACGCTGTCGGCGGCCGGGACGACATCACGTCGCTCGGCGGCGAGGTCAAGGTGCGAAGGGCGTTGCGCGAGCGGCGGGCGCGGTTGCCGGTGTGGGGGAGTCGTACCCAGTAGTCGTCGTTCTCCCAGCGCAAGCCGATGTCGCCGGGCTCGCCCGGGGCTGCCGCACGGACATCCTCGCAGCCGGCTGCCTCGAACACCGCGACGAGGGAATCGACCGAGGGCACCTGCTGGTCGTCCATGAGCAGGTAGAGGAACGACCGCGAGAGGTGCGAGCGCCGGGCGATCTCGGCGACGCCGAGCTCGCTGCCCTTGAGCAGCCGGGTGAGGAACGCGCTGAGGGGTGATCTGTCACCTCGCACGTCGATGACCTCGGGCTCCCCGGTGCTCATGTAGTGGACACTACGCGCTCACATATGTGTCCATCAAGGAGACACATGTCCACTGTCAGAGGTATCCTGTCTACTGAATGGACAGTGGGGGACGGGCAAGACCGTCGAGGATGAAGGCAGGCACCGAGATGACCGACGCACGGGTGAGGGAGATCCTCCCGGGGCTGTTCATGGGCGGCACCCCGGACTCGGGATGGATCGACCAGGCGGTGTCCTGGCACGCCGGCATCACCCGCGACGAGCGGCCGTTCGACGCCGTCATCAGCGCCGCCTGACTCAGCACCCGACACCCAGCAGCCGACACTCGGCCCCGACCCAAACCCCAACCACTCCGACAACTCCGACAACTCCGACAACCCCGACAACCCCGACAACCCCAGGAGCCACCATGCATGTCAACGCCCACCTCGACGTCGACGTCGTCGCGCTCGAGCAGGACGACACCGTCACCGTCCTGCTCGAGCTGCAGGCACCGCCGGCCGCCGTGCCAGGCACGGCTCGCCCACCGCACACGATCGTGGTCGTCCTGGACCGCTCCGGGTCGATGGAGGGCCCACGGCTGGTCGCGGCGAAAGCCGCGCTCCTCAGCCTCATCGACCGGCTGGACCCGACGGACCGGCTCGGCGTCGTGACGTTCGACGACGAGGCCCAGGTGGTCCTGTCGGCGCGTGCGCTCGGCGACCACGGCAAGGAGCACGCCACATCAGCCGTCCGGGGCATCGTCTCCGGTGGCATGACCGACCTGTCGTCGGGTTACCTGCGCGGCCTGCAGGAGGCGCGTCGAGCAGCCGGCGACACCGGCGCGACTCTCATCCTGCTCTCGGACGGCGAGGCCAACAGTGGCATCACCGACGACGTCGCCCTGGCGTCGCTGGCCGTCGACGCCCTCGGTAGGGGCGTCACGACGTCCACGGTGGGCATCGGACTCGGCTACGACGAGACGATCCTCGTCGCCCTCGCGTCCGGAGGTTCGGGCAACCACTCCTTCGCCGAGCAGCCCGAGGCCGCCGCGACCGCCGTCGCGAACGAGATCGACGGACTGCTCACCAAGACGGCCCAGGCGGCAAGCCTGCTCGTGAAGCCAGGGCCACAGGTCAGCGGAATCACCGTTCTCAACGACCTGCCCTCCACCCGCACCGACGACGGCATCCTCATCGAGCTCGGCGACTTCTACGCCGACGAGGTGCGGCGCCTGGTCATCGCGTTCGACGTCCCTGGTCGCCCCGCCCTCGGCGTCGCCGAGGTCGCCGAGCTCGAGTTCCGCTATGTGGAGCTTCCCCAGCTCGTCGAGCACGTCGTCCGGGTCCCGCTCGCGGTCAACGTCCTCCCCGGTGACGAGGCTGCGGGACGCGTCCGCTCCCCGGAGGTCGAGCGGGAGAAGCTGCTCCTCACCGTGCAGGCGGCCAAGAAGCGCAGCGAGGACGCGCTGCGCGAGGGTGACCGAGAGGGTGCTCGCAGTGCGCTCCTCGAGGGTCACGAGATGATCGCCGGTGCACCGATGCCCGACGCCTCCACGCTCGCTGAGTCGACCTGGTTCCTCGAGTCCCTCGGCCTCCTCGACGAACGCGACGTCGACTACAACCGCAAGCGCATGTCGTCGTCGAGATCGAAGATGTCGCGCGGTACCCGCGCCCGCTCCGCGGGCGGGGAGATCCAGGTGGAGCCCACCGATGGTGAGAGGTAGGCGGCCACGGAGGCAATGTCTCCCACGACCGACCCAACGATCGGCCTGACAACCGGTCTGGTCGCCACCGGCGCAGGGCAAGACGTCGTCCTCGAGATCGCGTCGACGGCTGCGGGTAGTTCTCCTGGACCGCCGGTCGCCGGTGGTCGGAACGGGGGATCGCCATGCCGGAGCGGGGCCAGCCCTGTCGACCGGAGGATCGGGCACCGACGTTCACGATGAGCATCGGCGCCGACGGTTCGCGGGTGATGACGCCGACGGATGCACCAGCGATCAGGACGCCTACTCGCGCGCGCCCGTCCGGGTCCGGCTCCATGGCTGCCCAGCGGGGTCGAGTCGACGTCCGCTGGGCAGCCATGCCTGGGCTGTGTGGGTCCAGACTCGGTGTTCGAGGAGTACGTGTACGACTCCCGTCGCCGCGTCGAGACGGCAGACGCGGCGTACGAGCTCGCGCCGGGCCAGGACGCCGCCGCCGTGCTGCGGGTGCGAGGTGGCCGGCTGAGGCACACCTATCAGGTGTATCGGGTCGTCGGCGACGCGCAAGATTCCGTCCGCGGGCCGGAGTTCGACGTGACGCCCGGCTTCAGCTTCGCCCTAGATCTCGACGAGGCCGGGAACCCGACTCCGATGCACACCGGCGCGATCGCCCGGCCCGTCCACCATCCCGACCAGCGCGCACCTCGGATCGATATCGACCACGAACTCAACGGGAATGATCCGACGTCGCCGGGGCCGCAGGATCTCAAGGGCAGGGACCTCGGCGGAACAGATCTGGGGATCCTGTGCGCGGCGATCCCACAAGGGCGGACGTGGACCGACGGCGTCGTCCACGACCTGCCGGGTATCCGGCTCGAGGATCGTCGCTACGTCTACCGCGTCGGCCGACGGATCAGCGGCGGGAACCTCTCGATGAACCTCCGGGCGGATGAGGAGGCCGCGGCGATGATGTCGACGGTGGCTGACAGCCTCGTGTACGCGTTTCGGGCCGTCCGGCGCACCGGCGCTGCCCAGAGTGGGAAGAAGGGCTCGGTGCTCGAGGCCGAGCCAGGCTTCCGCTACGCGATCCCCGGCGACCTTCAGCACAACCTCGTGATGCCGTTCACGGTCATGCTGGCAGTGCTCGACGCTCCGGCCGAGCGGCGTGCGCTCGATCCGTCCGATGGGTGCCGACGTCCTGCCGACCGGTCGTCACCGCGCCGCGGAACGCCCTCGTCGGTGGTTCGGGCGGCGAGACAGCACCCGGCCCGCCCCGGCCTCGCGCCGGTTCGCGGGCGTCCGGCCCAGCGTCGGTCCGGGACGGGTCGTCGTGTGCTGGGCCGTGTGTCAGGCTGGCGATGGGGACCGGCCTCCGCACCGCGTCCGCGCCCACGAACAGGACCACCGATGTCGAACCGTCTCGCGAACTCCACCTCCCCATACCTGCTGCAGCACAGGGACAATCCCGTTGACTGGCAGGAGTGGGGGCCGGAGGCGTTCGACGAGGCTCGACGTCGCGACGTGCCGATCCTGCTGAGCGTCGGCTATGCCGCGTGCCACTGGTGCCACGTGATGGCGCACGAGTCCTTCGAGGACGAGCAGCTCGCGGCCTACCTCAACGAGCACTTCGTGGCGGTCAAGGTCGACCGCGAGGAGCGCCCCGACGTCGACGCCGTCTACATGGCCGCGACGCAGGCGCTCACCGGCAGCGGCGGTTGGCCGATGACGGCGTTCCTCACCGCGGACGGGCGCCCCTTCTACGCCGGTACGTACTTCCCGCCGACTCCGAGGCACGGCATGCCGTCCTTTGGCCAGCTGCTCGAGGCCGTGACCGACACGTGGACCACCGACCGGCCGCGCGTCGTGGAGGCAGCGGGCCGGATCACGAGAACCCTTGCCCAACAACGACAGCCGTATGCCGCGGACGTACTCGACACCGATGTCGTCACGGCTGCGCTGGGCCGCGGCGTCGATATCCTCGCGACGCAGTACGACGGGACGCGCGGAGGATTCGGCTCCGCTCCGAAGTTCCCGCCCTCGATGGTGCTGGAGTACCTGCTGCGCCACCACGCGCGTACCGGTGACCCTCGCGCCCTCGCGATGGTCGAGGGGACGTGCGAGGCCATGGTCCGCGGTGGGATGTACGACCAGCTCGCCGGCGGCTTCGCGCGCTACTCCGTCGACGCGAGCTGGGTCGTCCCGCACTTCGAGAAGATGCTCTACGACAACGGTCTGCTCCTGCGGGCCTACCTCCACTGGTGGCGCGCCACCGGGGACCCGCTGGCCGAGCGCACCGTGCGCGGCATCGTCGGGTTCCTGCTCACCGATCTGCGCTCTCCCGAGGGTGGCTTCATCTCGGCCCTCGACGCCGACACCGAGGGCGAGGAGGGCCTCACCTACTCCTGGACTCCGGTACAGCTCCTCGACGTCCTCGGGCCCGACGACGGAGCCTGGGCCGCCGACCTGCTGTCGGTCACCGACCGCGGCAGCTTCGAGCAGGGCACCTCGGTGCTCCAGCTGCTGCGCGACCCGGACGACGCCGCCCGCTGGGACGACGTCCGCGGGCGCCTGCTCGAGGCGCGCGCGCAGCGCCCGCAACCGGGCCGCGACGACAAGGTCGTGGCGGCGTGGAACGGTCTTGCCATCGCTGCGCTCGCCGAGGCCGGCGTCCTGCTCGGCGAGGCGACCTGGATCGACGCTGCGGTCGCGGCGGCCGACCTGATCGTCACCGTCCATCACGACGCCGACGGGCGGGTTCGCCGCGTCTCGCGTGACGGCCGTGCCGGCGCCCACGCCGGCGTCCTGGACGACTACGCGTGCGTCGCGGACTCCTATCTCGTCCTGCATCAGGTGACATCGGCCGACATCTGGCTCGAGCGAGCGCAGGTGCTGCTCGATATTGTCCTGGATCGCTTCCGCGACAACGTATCCGGCGGTTTCTTCGACACCGCGGACGACGCTGAGGAGCTCGTCGTCCGGCCGCAGGACCCGAGTGACAATGCCAGTCCGTCGGGGTGGTCGGCCGCCTCGTCGGCGCTCCTGACCTACGCCGCCCTCACCGGCTCCGAGCGGCATCGCACGGCCGCGGAGGAGTCGCTCGCGAGCCTGGTGGCCCTCGGTGGCGACCACCCTCGGTTCGCCGGGCTCGGGCTGGCGACGGCGGAGGCCTGGCTCGACGGTCCGCGGGAGATCGCCGTGGTGGGCGACGCGACCGACCCCGCGTCGGCCGCCCTGGGGCGCACCGCCTGGCTGGGCACAGCGCCCGGGGCGGTCGTCGTCACCGGGCCGACTGGCTCTGCCCATCCCCTGCTCGAGGGGCGCGGCCTCGTCGAAGGGACTCCGGCGGCGTACGTCTGCCGTCACTTCACCTGCGACGCCCCGGTCACCAACGCCGACGCCCTGGCCGTGGCGATCGGGGCCCGTCAGCGGGGATGAGCGCTGTGTCCGCCGTGAGCGGACACGCGTGACGCAACGGCGTAATCATGTAATCCTCTGTCCATGACCACATCAGAAGAGATCCGGGGCTGGCTCATCGGCCGGCTGCCCGAGGACTGGTTCGACGGTGCCCCCGTGGTCACCGTCGACCGGGAGGAGATCACCGTCGTCGGCGCGCTGCGCGTGCCCGACCTTCCCGACACTGCGTCGGACATCGAGCGGGCCGCTGCGATCCGCGGTCGGGTCAAGGGATTCCGCGAGGACACCCGCGACCGTCGGATCGAGATCGCCCGCGAGATCGAGCACCGCACCGACCGCAAGGTCGCGTGGGGCGTCACCATCGGCGAGGACCGCCTGCTGTTCACGACGCTCTCGGTGCCGGTCATGACCCGGCTGCGTCAGCCCGAGCGGTCGGTGCTCGACACCCTCGTGGACGCCGGCGTCGCACGCTCGCGCTCCGAGGCCCTGGCCTGGTGCGTCAAGCTCGTCGGCAAGCACAGCGACGAGTGGCTCGGACAGCTCCGCACGGCGATGAGCGAGGTCGAGCGCGTCCGGGCCGAGGGTCCCGACGCCTGATCGACCACGTGAATGAGGAGGGGGACGGCGCCAACGGCGCCGTCCCCCTCCTCACGCAGCGGAGTCGCTCCGCAGAATCGGTCAGCGGGCGCCGTAGAGGACCAGCGAGACCGCGATGTACTGAGTGATGAACCCGGCGAGGGTCAACGCGTGGAAGACCTCGTGGAACCCGAACCACTCCGGCGAGGGGTTGGGTCGCTTCAGCGCGTAGACCACGCCGCCGGCCGAGTAGCACAGGCCGCCGACCGCCAGCAGGATGACGACAGCGGGGCCGCCGGCCGCCCAGAAGGCCGGCAGGTAGAACACGGCGACCCAGCCCAGCGCGATGTAGATGGGCGTGTAGAGCCAACGCGGCGCGCCCACCCAGAACACGCGGAACAGAACTCCCGCAAGGGCTCCGCCCCACACCAGCATCAGCAGGGTGCGTGCCTGGTCGGCCGGGAGCAGGACCACCGCGAAGGGCGTGTAGGACCCGGCGATGATCAGGAAGATGTTGGAGTGGTCGAGGCGCTTGAGCAGCCGCGTCGTCGACGGGCTCCAGGTGAAGCGGTGGTAGATCGCACTGACGCCGAACAGCATGATCGCCGTCAGGCTGTAGAGCGCAGCGGCCCACCGGTACTGCGGCGGCGAGAGCGACACGAGGACGATCCCGCACACGACGGCGACGGGCGCCATGCCCGCGTGCAGCCAGCCGCGCAGTCGCGGCTTCACCGGCGCAAGGGCAGCGGACACTCGCGACTCCGGTGCCACAGGCGCCTCCGTGGGGATGTGGGTGGTGGGTGTCTCGGTCACATACGCCAGAGTAACTTACGCAAGCGTAGGTTCCTAGAGGATCCGCTGTGAGGTACGCCGCGCGGCCGCGCGCAGGTGCTCGGGGCCGCTGCCCACGCGTCGCGGACCGGTCGGGCGACAGCGCCGGGGAGGCGCCGGTAGCCTGCTCCCATCGGCGGCTCGGCCGAGCGACGGGTCGAGGCGACGGGAGGTGCGCGGTGGGCGTCTCCGACCTCCTCTACGGCGCCTACGAGCGCCGCCTCAGGGCCTCGCTGGACAACGACCGCATCCCCCGCCACGTCGGCGTCATCCTCGACGGCAACCGCCGGTGGGCCGCCGTCCAGGGAAACAGTTCCGCGCACGGGCACCGCGCCGGCGCCCAGAAGATCCAGGACTTCCTCGGCTGGTGCGAGGAGTGCGGTGTGGAGGTGGTCACGCTGTGGCTGCTCTCGACCGACAATCTCTCACGCACCCAGAACGAGCTCGAGCCGCTGCTCGGGATCATCGAGCACACGGTGGAAACCCTTGCCGCGCAGGGGCAGTGGCGGATCCACCCCGTGGGCGCCCTCGACCTCCTGCCGGCACACACAGCCGAGGTGCTGAAGAAGGCCGAGGCCGACACCGCGCAGCGTAATGGCCTGCTGGTCAACGTCGCGGTCGGCTATGGCGGTCGGCGCGAGGTGGTCGACGCCGTACGCGCCCTGCTGTCGGATGCGGCCAGCAAGGGAACGAGCCTGGACGACCTCGCCGCCGCGCTCGACGTCGACCACATCTCCGAGCACCTCTACACCGCGGGCCAGCCCGACCCCGACCTCGTCATCCGCACGTCGGGCGAGCAGCGGCTCTCCGGGTTCCTCCTCTGGCAGTCGGCGCACTCGGAGTTCTACTTCTGCGAGGCCTACTGGCCGGACTTCCGCAAGATCGACTTCCTCCGTGCGCTGCGTGCCTACGCCGCACGCGGCCGGCGCTTCGGCGCCTGAGCCGTCCCCGCGGTCCGCTGTTCACCCATCGGTCGTCCTCGTCCCGGCGTGGCGCGCTCCCCGTCGGTAGAGGGCTGGCCTAGCGTCGAGCACATTCGGGTCGGTGCCCGACCGGCCCGCACACGGGGAGGCCCTTGTGCCCACTGCGAGTCGCTCGACGTCCCCCTCCGACAACGGTGTGCGCACCTACGTGCTGGACACGTCCGTGCTGCTGTCGGACCCTCGCGCTCTCCTGCGGTTCGCCGAGCACGAGGTCGTGATCCCGGTCGTGGTGGTCGTCGAGCTCGAGGCCAAACGCTCGCATCCCGAGCTCGGGTACTTTGCCCGACAAGCCCTGGGACTGCTCGATGATCTGCGGGTCGAGCACGGCCGGCTCGACCACCCCATGTCGGTCGGTGACTCGGGAGGCACGCTGCGCGTCGAGCTCAACCACACCGACGTCGCCATCCTCCCCTCGGGATTTCGGCTGGGGGACAACGACACCCGCATCCTCGCCGTAGCGCTCAACCTTGCCTCCGACGGGCGCGACGTCGTCCTGGTGAGCAAGGACCTCCCGATGCGGGTCAAGGCCTCGGCAGTCGGTCTCACTGCGCAGGAGTACCGCGCCGAGCTCTCGGTCGAGAGCGGCTGGACCGGCATGACCGAGCTGGACGTCGCAGGGTCGGACGTCGACAAGCTCTACGACGAGGATCGCATCGACCTCGAGGCAGCCCGCGATCTCCCGTGCCACACCGGCGTCGTCCTCGTGTCCGAGCGAGGGAGTGCGCTGGCTCGCGTGACGGCGGACAAGCAGATCCGCCTGGTACGAGGCGATCGCGAGGCTTTCGGGCTGCACGGGCGTAGCGCCGAGCAGCGCATCGCGCTCGATCTCCTGCTGGATCCTGAGGTCGGCATCATCTCCCTCGGCGGTCGTGCCGGCACCGGCAAGTCCGCCCTGGCGCTGTGTGCAGGTCTCGAGGCGGTGCTCGAGCGTCGTCAGCACCGCAAGGTGATCGTCTTCCGTCCGCTCTACGCCGTCGGCGGCCAAGACCTCGGCTACCTCCCGGGCAACGAGGGCGAGAAGATGTCGCCCTGGGGGCAGGCCGTGTTCGACACGCTCGGTGCCCTCACGACGCAGGAGGTCGTCGAGGAGATCGTCGATCGCGGAATGCTGGAAGTCCTTCCGCTCACACATATTCGGGGCCGTTCGCTCCACGACTCGTTCGTGATCGTCGACGAGGCCCAGTCACTCGAACGCAACGTGCTGCTCACCGTCCTGTCACGCATCGGGCGTGACTCTCGTGTGGTTCTGACGCATGACGTCGCGCAGCGCGACAACCTTCTCGTTGGTCGCCATGACGGTGTCGTCGCGGTCATCGAGAGGCTCAAGGGGCACCCGCTCTTCGCGCACGTGACCCTGACCCGCAGCGAGCGCAGCCCGATCGCCGCGCTCGTCACGGAGATGCTCGAGGATCTGCCGATCTAGTCGCCTCCGTCCGGGCAGTGCGAGACATCGACTCGCTGCCCGGACGGTGTGGCGAACGTGTTTGCGGTGCAACCAGTGTCCCTGAAACTGGCTGTGCTGCATGGTATTTCGGCTGTGCCGCTTCTTCTTCGAATGTTCAGGATGGACCTCACGCTGAGCTGACGCCGCAGTCGCCCACCCGTGAGAGCCGGGCGATGCGCCGTCCCGCCGCCGATGCGGCACCTCCGCCACCGGGAGGCTGGTCCGCGGTGGTGTGGAGGGCTGGTCGAGGGGCTCCGCAGCCGGCTTTCGGCGCTCGATCCGACCGCCGGCAGGCGACGGCGCCGATCGATTCGCCGCGTCAGCAGGTTCGACGGGCCCGCTCGTCCGCGGCCCGCCGAGCGGAGGGTATGCACTGCGGTCGGACGCAGTGTCCGGACACCGGATCTCATCGTAGGTAGGCGCATGATCGCGCAGGGTCACGGATTCGTCGAGAGGCACCACCGACCAAATGTGTCACGGTGATGTGGGAGACCTCACACATCGTGTCCAATTTGCCCCTGAACCTCCGTCTTCAGGGTGTGGACAAGGTCTCGACCCGGGGATGAGCACCCGTACTTGAGGTCGACCGATGTGGGACCCAACCGGCAGGGTGGTTCCCGTAACGACCCCGCGATCGGGGTCGGACGAGTCCACCGCCTCCAGGTCCGAACGCCGGATTCGGGGAGGAAGCAGTACGGAGTGGGCCGATCGTCTCCAGGAACACGATCGACGTCCGACTTCGCACGCCGCCCCGTAGGCCGTACCTGGCCCCTCGGGGTCCGCTGCCTGACCTGCGCCGATGGTTCTCCGGTTCGAGCGCCTGTCAGGCCTGTGTGAGGGGTCCGACCGCGGAGACGTCCGGAGCGTCACCGCCCGACGAAGGATCGCCTGTGAGTACGACCGAGTTCACGGGACAGCGTCTACGGCGCCTTGTCGTGGTCGCTGCCAGCACCTTGGCAGTCAGCACCCTGGCTGCAGTCGCTCCGGCGCCGGTGATCGTCGCCGCGTCCGCCGCGAGCCCCGCCTCCGCGTCGACCACCGCCGGCCAGGTGAGCGCCGAAGGCGCCGTCACCGTCCTGGCCGTCGCGCCGAGCACCAGCCTCCGTAGCCCGGCTGCGGCCAAGCCCGTGGTGCGCACCATCGCCCGCAGCGGCGTGGTCGTGCCGTTCCGAGTGGGAACCGCGCGCTACAACCAGTGGTGGGCCCGCACCATCATGATCAAGCGCTACCAGTGGAAGTCCTCCGGTCAGTACATCTGCCTGGTGAAGCTCTGGAACCGCGAGAGCCACTGGAACCACCGAGCACATAACAGTCGATCAGGTGCGCACGGCATCCCGCAGGCCCTGCCCGGGTCGAAGATGCGCTCCGCCGGTTCGGATTGGCGCACGAACGCAATCACGCAGATCCGTTGGGGCCTGGGCTATGTCCACAGCCGCTACTCCACGCCCTGCGGCGCGTGGTCGCACTTCAGAAGTCACGGTTGGTACTGACCGGACGGCGACTTGCTCACGCATCGACGCCCCCGACCGGACATCCGGTCGGGGGCGTCGATGCGTGAGCGGAGGGGGCGCTCCGTGTCAGCGGGCCTCAGGAGGCCCGACCGGGATCGTCGTGGCCACCGGGCGAAGCGTCTCTGCGAAGAAGTCGTTGCCCTTGTCATCGACGACGACGAAGGCGGGGAAGTTCTCGACCTCGATCTTCCACACGGCTTCCATCCCGTCCTCCGGGAAGTCGAGCACCTCGACGTGCTTGATGCAGTCCTGTGCCAGCCGTGCGGCAGGACCGCCGATCGATCCGAGGTAGAAACCCCCGTTGGACTCGCACGCCGACGTGACAGTCTTGCTCCGATTTCCCTTGGCCAGCATAACCATCGAGCCGCCAGCCTTCTGGAACTGGTCGACGTAGGCGTCCATCCGCCCGGCCGTCGTCGGGCCGAACGAGCCGGATGCGAAGCCCGCGGGCGTCTTGGCCGGGCCGGCGTAGTAGACCGCGTGGTCGCGCAGGTACTGCGGCATGGGCTCCCCGGCGTCGAGCATCGCCTTGATACGTGCGTGGGCGATGTCGCGAGCGACGACGAGCGGCCCGCTGAGGGAGAGCCGGGTCTTGACGGGGTACTTGGTCAGCTCGGCCCGGACTTCGTCCATGGGGCGCGACAGGTCGATGTGAACGACGTCGTCGTCGAGGTGCTCGTCGGTCACCTCGGGCAGGAATCGCGCGGGGTCGCGCTCGAGCGCTTCGAGGAAGACGCCCTCCGGGGTGATCTTCGCCAACGCCTGACGGTCGGCGGAGCACGAGACTGCGATGGCTACCGGACACGACGCGCCGTGACGGGGGAGCCGGACCACGCGGACGTCGTGGCAGAAGTACTTGCCGCCGAACTGCGCACCGATGCCGAATCCGCGCGTCATCTCCAGCACCTCGGCCTCCATCTCGAGGTCTCGGAAGGCTTGTCCACCAACGGATCCAGACGTCGGCAGCCCATCGAGATAGCGAGCACTGGCGTACTTCGCCGTCTTGAGGGCGTACTCCGCTGAGGTGCCGCCGATGACGATGGCGAGGTGGTACGGCGGGCACGCCGACGTCCCGAGCGAGCGGAGCTTCTCGTCGAGGAACGTACGCATCGCTGCTGGGTTGAGCACCGACTTGGTCTCCTGGAACAGCAGTGACTTGTTGGCCGAGCCGCCGCCCTTGGCCATGAACAGGAACTTGTAGGACGTCTCGTGCCCCGGAGCGGTGTCGGCGTAGAGCTCGATCTGAGCGGGGAGGTTCGTGCCGGTGTTGCGCTCCTCCCACATCGACAGCGGCGCCATCTGGGAGTAACGCAGGTTCAACGTCGTGTACGCGTCGTAGATGCCCTGGCTGAGTGCGCGCTCGTCAGTGCCGGGAGTCAGTACCTGCTGCCCGCGCTTGCCCATCACGATCGCCGTCCCCGTGTCCTGGCACATCGGCAGCACGAAGCCGGCGGAGATGTTGACGTTCTTGAGCAGGTCGAGCGCCACGAACCGGTCGTTCGGGCTGGCCTCGGGATCGTCGAGGATCGCCCGCAGCTGCGCGAGGTGTTCGGGGCGCAGCAGGTGCTGGATGTCTCGGACCGCGGTCGATGCCAGCAGCCGCAGGGCCTCCGGCTCGACCTGCAGGAAGGTGCGCCCCGCCGCGTCGAAGGTCGACACCCCGTCGGTGGTGAGCAGCCGGTACGGCGTCTCGTCGGGGCCGAGGGGAAGCAGGTCGGTGTACTCGAACTCAGGCATGGTGCGAGCCTACGACCGTGCCACTCCGGTCGCGACGATGGAGGCGCAGCCGGGGCCGCGTCGTCGGCCGTGCGGCCCCGGGGGCGCCGGCGCCCGGAGTCAGTCGATGAGCCTGGCGCGCAGAGCCCGGATGGCCAGGAACCCCATCAGCGCGGCGAAGATCAGCAGCGCGGTCACGTGCCCGAGGTCGTCACGGGGCTGCCAGCCGAACACCGCATCGCGGACGAGCTGCACGCAGTGGTAGAGCGGGTTGACCTGGGCGAGCTTCTGCACCCACTCGGGAAGTCCCGTCAGCGGGAAGAAGATCCCCGCCAGCAGGAACAACGGTGTCACGAGCGCGCTCTGCACGTAGCTGAAGGAGTCGATGCTCGGGACGATGCCGGAGAACCACTGGCCCATCAGGGCGAACCCGAAGCCGGTCAGGAATCCGATGAACGGGATCGCGACCATCCCCCAGGACGGCGGCAGCCCGAACAGCATCGCGACGAGGAGCGGGGCGCAGCCGAAGACCCCTGCCTTGACCCCGATCCAGGTCGCCTCGGCGAGGAACAGCTCCGGGACGTCGACGGGTGTCGCGAGGATTCCGTCATAGGTCTTCATGTAGTAGCGCTTCACATAGGTGTCGAACATGCCCGCGAACACCGACGCGAACAGCACCGCGCTCGCGACGGCGCCCGTACCGACATACTGGATGTAGGGGATTCCCTGCACGGACGTGACGAGGGCGCCGAGGCCGAACCCGAAGGCCAGCAAGTTGATGACCGGTTCGACGACGCTCCCGAACGTCGAGGAGCGCCATACCCTTCGGAACAGGGTCGTCTCGCGGATCCAGACCCCGGCGAACGACGCGGTCTCGAAAGCCCGTACCCGGTTCCCGTCGCGGTCGATGGCGGCCATCAGCCCTCCAGCTTCTCTCCGGTGAGCAGGACGAAGACGTCCTCGAGGTTCGACGGACGCCGCGACGCCTCGCCCAGGTCCTGGAGGTCGTCGACGACGGACTCCGGGAGGGCCTCGGCGCGCAGCACGGACACCGATGGTCCGGTCCGTCGGGTGGCGAAGCCAGCTGGCCGCACCAGCTGCTCGACGCGTGCGAGCCGCTCAGGTGGGCCGAAGAACTCGAGGGCCTCGACGCCGGCGTGCACAGTGACGAGCTCGGCCGGCGTCCCGCGCGCGATCAGCCTGCCGTGGGAGACGACGGCCACATCGTCGCAGAGGCGCTCGGCTTCCTCGATGTAGTGGGTGGACATCAAGACCGTGACGCCCTCGGAGCGCAACCGATCGATGAGGGTCCAGATGTCGCCGCGCACCTGGGGGTCGAGCCCGACAGTCGGCTCGTCGAGGAGCACGAGCGCGGGGGAGTGCACGAGCGCCCGTGCGATCAGCAGTCGACGTCGCATGCCACCGGAGAGCGTCGAAGCCTTGTAGTCGGCGCGGTCGACGAGCTGGGCGTTGTCCAACGCCTGGTCCACGGCGGCGGCACGGACGCGGCGGGGGACGCGGAGCAGGGTGGCCCAGACCGCGATGTTCTGGCGCACGGTCAGGTCGTCGTCGAGGTTCTCCCGCTGGGGCACCACTCCCATCCTGGCCCGCGCCTGCTTGGACTCACGAGCGATGTCGAAGCCGAGCACCCGGATCTCGCCGCTGTCCGGGACGGACTGCCCGGTGAGCATCCGCATCGTCGTCGACTTGCCCGCGCCGTTCGGCCCGAGCAGGCCGAGGCAGGTGCCGGCAGGCACGTCGAGATCGAGACCGTCCACCGCCCGGATGTCACCGAAGGTCTTCACCACCCCGCGCAGCGACAGCGCGGGTTCTGAGACCCGGGTGGTGGAGGCGGACGGGGCGAAGGAGGTCACCGGGCCACGGTAGCGGCGGCGTCGAACAGATAGCCTCGACCCATGGCCGACCAGGTTCCCGATCCCGTCGCCGAGGTGCTGCGGATGCGGGCGTCCGACGCGGACCGTGAACGCGTCGCCGGTCTTCTGCGCGAGGCCTACGTCGAGGGCAGGCTGTCGGCGGTCGAGCACGCGGAGCGCGTCGACGCCGTCTACCGGGCCACGACCTACGCCGACCTCGTGCCGGTGCTGGAGGACCTCCCCGTCCCGCCGGGCACCCTCGCCGTCCCCGGTGTGGGCCAGGTCGTGGCCGTGACACCACCGAACGGCGTCGCGTCGCGGTCCGACGGTGTCGTCGTCATCGACCCGAGCCGTGCCAACCAGGCGCAGGGTCCGGCCGTGGCGATCTTCAGCGGGGTCGAGCGCAAGGGGCGCTGGGTCGTCGCGCCCCTCCAGGTGGCGGTCGCGGTCATGGGCGGGATCGAGCTCGACCTCACCGAGGCGGTGCTCACCGCTCAGGAGACAGAGTTCCGCGTGTTCGCCGTCATGGGCGGCGTCGAGGTGATCGTGCCCGACGGCGTCGTCGTGCGGATGGATGCGTTCGGCTTCATGGGGGGCACGTCGAGTCCGTCAGGCGATGCACCTCCTGGCGCGCCGACGATCCGCGTCACCGGGCTGGCCGTCATGGGCGGCATCGACGTCAAGCGCCCGAAGCCCCGCCGTGGCGACGATCCGCCGCACCTGGGTGGCCACCATGGGCCGCATCGAGGTCAACCGCCCGAAGTCTCGCCGTAGCAAGGTGTCAGGACGGACCGAGGCCCGAGCGGCAGGCCTGCACGACGACGGGCTGGCGTCGTTCGCCACCCGCCCGACAAGTGGCTAGTGCGCCGTGTCGAAGTCGACGGAGGCGTAGGTGCGGAGCTTGGTGAGCGCGTGCTCGCTCTTGACCTCGCGGATCGTGCCGCTCTTGCTGCGCATGACGATCGAGTGGGTCGTCGCCGAGCCGCCGCGGAACCGCACACCCTCGAGCATCTCGCCGTCGGTGACGCCGGTCGCCACGAAGAAGACGTTGTCGCTGGTGACGAGGTCGTCGGTGAGCAGCACGCGATCGAGGTCGTGCCCCGCGTCGAGGGCGCGACGACGCTCGGCGTCGTCCTTCGGCCAGAGCTTGCCCTGGATGACGCCGCCCATGCACTTGATGGCGCACGCCGTGATGACACCCTCGGGGGTACCGCCGATCCCGATGAGGAGGTCGATTCCGGTGCCGTCGCGGGCGGCCATGACGGCTCCGGCGACGTCTCCGTCGGTGATGAACTTGATGCGCGCACCGGCCTTGCGGATGTCGGCGACCATGGACTCGTGGCGCGGGCGGTCGAGGATGATCACGGTGAGGTCCTCGATGCGCTCGGACTTCGCCTTCGCGATCCGCGCGAGGTTGTCGGCGATCGGGGCCTCGATGTCGACGACGCCGGCAGCGGCCGGTCCCGTCACCAGCTTCTCCATGTAGAACACCGCCGACGGGTCGTACATCGTGCCGCGCTCGGACACGGCCAGGACGGACAGGGCGTTGGGCATGCCCTTGGCGCACAGCGTCGTGCCGTCGATGGGATCCACCGCGACGTCGACCTCGGGGCCGGACCCGTCCCCGACGTGCTCGCCGTTGAAGAGCATCGGGGCGTCGTCCTTCTCGCCCTCGCCGATCACGACGACGCCGTGCATCGACACCGACTGCACCAGCGATCGCATGGCGTTGACGGCGGCGCCGTCGGCGCCGTTCTTGTCGCCGAAGCCCACCCAGCGCGCTGCGGCCATGGCGGCGGCCTCGGTGACCCGCACCAGCTCGAGGGCGAGGTTGCGATCGGGGGTCTCGGGGGTCGTCGTGGTCTCATAGCTGCTCGGCATGGGGTGCGCTCCCGGCTCGTTGTTGTACCTCGCACTGTAACGAGGAACGGGTCCACGAAGCCCGCCCTCCCAGCCAGCCGAGGCCTCCGTCACAGGACGGAGCCGCCGTACCCTCTCTCGACGGCGCGGCTACGGTCGTGGCCATGACGCACTTCCGGGTGACCGAGGCCGCCGCTCTCCTCGGCGTCAGCGACGACACCGTCCGACGATGGATCGATGCCGGACGGCTGCCTGCGGTCCGCGACGGGGCGGGCCGGTGGTCGGTGCAGGGCCGCGACCTCGCCGAGTTCGCCCGCGACCACGCGACGGCGCCGGAGATCTCGGGGGTCTCGACGAGCTCGGCCCGCAACCGG
Organism: Candidatus Nanopelagicales bacterium; assembly: GCA_038206635.1. Classification (GTDB taxonomy): domain Bacteria; phylum Actinomycetota; class Actinomycetes; order S36-B12; family CAIYMF01; genus Longivirga. Next base: position 36,787 of record JBBRAQ010000013.1, read on the forward strand.
CTCCCCGGACTCGTCACCCGGGTGGTCAAGGACGGGGTGATGGCGCAGGTCGAGATCCAGGCCGGGCCGTTCAGGATGGTGAGCCTGATGACCCGCGAGGCGGCTGACGAGCTCGGCCTCGAGCCCGGCGTCCTCGCGGTGGCGTCGGTGAAGGCGACCAACGTCGTCGTCGAGACGACCCGTCCCGCTCGCTGACGGCGTGTCCGTGCCCGACCTGAGCTCACTGCCGGGTGCCGGGGCCGCGCACGCGCGACTGTCGGTTCTCGCCCACAATGGCGGTGTGGACTCCGACCCGACGACCGACTCGCCACCAGCACCGACAGGGGCAGAATCCGTGGACGCCCCAACCGTGGACGGCCCCGCCCTGGCGGCTCCGGCGTCCGGCACGCCCGTCGCCGAGGAGGCCGGCCCGACGTCCCCGACGGCGCAGGACGATGCGGACGCCGCGTTCGCCAACCGCTCCGACGACGACCCCGCCGCCGTCGCCGCGATGCGGGAGGAGCGCGCCAGCAAGCGCATGCGCCAGACCGTGCGCGACATGCTGATCTCGATGCTCGTCGTCTCCGGCGTCGTCGTCCTGCTTGTGCTGCCGTGGAACCGGGGGTCGTCTGACCCCGTACGCGTCGTCGACCCGGCGCCGGTCGTGGCCGGTGCCCGAGCCGCCGAGCCGTGGCCGGTCCTGGCGCCGCAGGGGCTGTCGGCGGACTGGAGGTGCACCAGCGCCCGCATCTCCACGGCGTCCGACGGTCAGGACGTCGTCCGGCTCGGCTACGTGACGCCGGCCGCCACCTCCGCCGGCCTCGTGCAGTCGGCGACGAAGGAGGTTGCCTTCGTGCGCGACGAGTCCGTGGGCGGTGACGCCGTCGGCACGGTCGACGTCGCGGGTCGCACCTGGCAAGAACTCGAGTCTCCCGACGGCACGCGCCGGTCGCTGGTGCGCCAGGTGGACGGCGCGACGTACGTCGTGACCGGCTCGGCGTCCTGGGCGGACCTGCAGACGTTCACGGCGTCGCTCGTCGCCGGCTGAGCCGGAGCTCGGGGGCGGGTGGCCCGGTGCTGGCGCCTGCACGCGCGGACGCGCGCCCCCTGCGTCAGCCGGGTCAGGAGCCCGACGCGGCGGTGCCCCGGGCGACGTCGAGGCGGGTGCGGGCGTCGTCGAGCCAGCGCTGGCAGATCGTCGCGAGCACCTCGCCGCGCTCCCAGAGGGCGAGCGACGCTTCGAGGGTCGTCCCGCCGGCCTCGAGGCGCCGGACGACGTCGGCGAGCTCGTCACGGGCCTGCTCGAACGACGGGCTCGCGGGGGTCTCGGTCATGGTGCGCAGCCTAGGGTCGTGCGGCGCCCGACCACGACCTCGGACCGGTCAGGCATCGCGTCGGGCCCGGAACTCGCCCTCGCTGACGCGCACCCGCAGCGCGGCACCGACCGCGACGTCGCCCGCCGCCCGGACGACCGCGCCGTCGGAGGACTGCACGACGGCGTAGCCGCGGTCGAGCGTCGCGGCCGGCGACAGCGCCCGGACCCGGGCGCGGACGTGTCCGACCTCGTCGCTCGCCCGGGTGAGCCGGTGGTCGAGGGCGCGCCGTGAGCGGTCCAGGAGCGAGAGCACCTCGTCGTGGCGGACCGTGACGAGCACCGACGGGTCGGCGAGCACCGGCCGCTGGCGGACGCCGTCGAGCCAGGCGACGGACTGCTCGAGGCGGGAGCGCATGACGCGGTCGGCGCGGGCGCGGAGGTCGTGCACGAGCCGCGCCTGCTCGACCATGTCGGGCACGACCTTGCGGGCGGCGTCGGTGGGTGTCGAGGCACGGACGTCGGCGACGAGGTCCAGCAGGGGCGAGTCCTTCTCGTGCCCGATCGCCGAGACGACGGGTGTCAGGCACGCGGAGACCACGCGGATGAGACCCTCGTCGGAGAACGGGAGCAGGTCCTCCACGGGCCCGCCGCCGCGGGTGACGACGATGACGTCGACCTCGGCCACGGCATCAAGGTCGCGGACGGCGGCCGTGACCTCGCTCACGGCCTTCACGCCCTGGACGGCGACCTCACGGATCTCGAACCGCACCCCGGGCCAGCGACGCCGTGCGTTCTCCACGACGTCGCGCTCCGCGTCGCTGCCGCGCCCGCAGACCAGGCCGACGACGCGGGGCAGGAAGGGGAGCGGACGCTTGCGTGCCGGGTCGAAGAGCCCTTCGGCGGCCAGGAGGTTCTTGCGCCGCTCGAGCTGGGCGAGCAGCTCGCCGAGGCCGACGGCGCGGATCTCCGCGGCCCGGAAGGACAGGCTGCCGCGGCCGGGGTAGTACTCCGCCTTGGCGTGGATGAGGATCCGCTGCCCCTCGGCGAGCGGCGGCACGCAGGCGTCGAGGACGCGGGGGAGGCAGGTGACCGTGACCGAGATGTCGGCCTCGGTGTCGCGCAGCGTGAGGAAGACCAGCGTGGCCCCCGGACGCCGGGTGAGCTGCGCCACCTGCCCCTCGACCCACACGTCGCCGAGCGCGGCGACGTAGCCCTCGAGCGCCCGGGCGATGGTGCGCACCGCGGCGGGCTTGTCCGGTGAGGTGTCGAGGGCCATGGGCCGAGCCTAGGAGGACGGGCCGACCTCGCCGACCCCGCCTACGATGGGGTAGTGACCGACTCCGAGAGCACCACCTCCTCGACCGCCGCGCCCACGGGCCACAAGAAGGTCCTCCTCGCGGCCCCGCGCGGCTACTGCGCGGGCGTCGATCGCGCCGTCGTCACGGTGGAGAAGGCCCTCGAGCTCTATGGCGCCCCGGTCTACGTCCGCAAGCAGATCGTGCACAACAAGCACGTCGTCGAGGACCTCGAGCGGCGTGGCGCCATCTTCGTCGAGGAGACCGAGGAGGTGCCCGAGGGCTCGATCGTGGTCTTCAGCGCCCACGGAGTCGCGCCGTCGGTCCACGAGGAGGCGGCCGCCCGTCACCTGCGCACGATCGACGCCACCTGCCCGCTCGTGACCAAGGTCCACCACGAGGCGCGTCGGTTCGCCGAGGAGGGCTACCGCATCCTGCTGATCGGGCACGAGGGCCACGAGGAGGTCGTCGGCACCCACGGCGAAGCACCCGAGGCGATCACGATCGTCGACGGCCCCTCGCACGCCGACGAGGTCGACGTCGCCCCCGACGAGAAGGTCGTCTGGCTCTCGCAGACCACGCTGTCGGTCGACGAGACCATCGAGACCGTTGACCGTCTCCGGATTCGCTTGCCGTTGCTGATGAATCCGCCGAGCGATGACATCTGCTACGCCACCCAGAACCGCCAGCTCGCCGTGAAGGAGATCGCACCTGCCTGCGACGTGCTCATCGTCGTCGGGAGCGGGAACTCCTCGAACTCCGTGCGCCTCGTCGAGGTGGGCCTCGACGCCGGGGCGGCGTCCTCCTACCGGGTCGACTCCGCCACCGAGCTCGAGGAGGCGTGGTTCGAGGGGGTGCTCACGGTCGGTCTCACGAGTGGCGCGTCGGTGCCCGAGGACCTCGTGGACGGCGTCCTGGCCTGGCTCGCCGAGCGGGGCTGGGCCGATGTCGAGGAGATCTCCTCCGCGGAGGAGCACCTGGTGTTCGCGCTGCCGCCGGAGCTGCGACGTGACCTCAAGGCCGCCGCAGCGAGCAGCTGAGCTGCTGAGCTGCTGAGCGGTCAGGCGCGGCGGCGTCGGACCAGGACTATCGCGAGGCACACGGCCGTGGTGCCGAGGATCCACAGCGCGTTGGACCCGAGCTGGATGAACAGCAGGGACCCCTCGTCGACGAGCAGCCTCGAGGTGCGGTCGACGGTGAGCTGGCCCGCCGTGAGCACCGCGGCGAGGTAGGCCAGCGGCGGGACGACGACGCCAGCCCAGATGTCGGCCGGGCGCACGACGAGGGCGGCGTAGATCGAGGACGCCAGCAGAGCGAGGCCGGTGAGCACGCCGAGGTCGTGACGCAGCAGCGCCTCGGCCAGCGCGACAAGGAACGTCGCGCCGCCGACCACCACGAAGACGCCGGAGTAGGTGAGGCCCCTACCCCCGCGTGTCGGCTTCTCCAGCACGGCCTCGACGCGTCGGGCCGCCGTGTGCTGGGGGTCGATGGCGGGGATCGCGTCGAGCGTGGCCGGCCCCTCGGCACCGGCGGAGCGGTAGAGGCGACCGGTGTCGACCCGGGTGGCGGGGGCCGAGGAGACGCCGGGATCGACGGTGCCGTCCCACGCCGTCGGCCGGCCCGAGGCGGCGTTGCCGACCGATGCGGCGACTGCGGGGGCAATGACGACCGGGCCGCGTGCGCCCGCGGGGGCGACGCTGACGAAGGAGTCGGCGGGCGCCGTCCCGCGGGGCGCCGGCGCCGGGCTCGCGGCCATGGCGGGCACCGGCGGCGGCAGCATCGTGGAGTCGTGGCCCGAGGCGGGCTGAGGGCCGGTGTCCGCGGAGCGCGCCGCAGCGCTGCCTGAGGTCGGCTCGCGCTCGCCCCCGAGAAGCGTCGATGCCGCAGGGACGTCCTGGACACGCTCGGGAGCGGGCTCGTCGTCGGTCGACTCGAAGCCAGCGACCTGGTGTGAGGCCTCGGAGGACTCGTGGTCGAGGTCGTGGTCGTCCTCGACGGGCGCCCGCGGGGGGGCGCCCGCGGGGAGGGGCGGGGTCGGCTGGGCGTCCGGATCCTCGAAGAGGTCGCCGAACGACGGCGCGCCGGGGCCCTGGTCGCTGCTCACGGTGTCCAACCGTACGTGACTTCGCCGCCTCCCTCGACCGTCGGCGCGCTGGGTGCGATCTCGGCGAGCCCGCCCTCAGCGGAGGCGACGAGCTCCGCCGCCGTGAGCGGGCGCGTGGTCGTCGTGACGAGCCGGGGCATCGGCAGGCCCGAATCGGGGTCGTCGAGGGCGTCGATGACCCCCAGGGTGGCCAGCTTGCGGGCGCTGACCAGCACCCGGGACTCGAGCGACCCGACCGTGGAGTTGTACTGCCCCACAGCGCCGTCGAGGGCGGCTCCGAGCTTCCCGAGGTGCGCACCGAGCGTGGCCAGCCGGGCGTGGAGGTCGCGCGCGAGCCGATGCACCTCGCGCACGTTGCGCGCGGCCGACTCCTGCCTCCACGAGTGCCCGATGGTGCGCAGCAGGGCCAGGAGGGTGGTGGGCGTGGCGATGACGACGTCGCGGGAGAAGGCGTACTCCAGGAGGTCGGGGCGTGCCTCGAGGGCAGAGGACAGGAAGGACTCGGCCGGGAGGAACAGCACGACGAACTCCGGGGAGTCATAGCGGCGCCAGTACTCCTTGCTCGAGAGGCGGTCGACGTGGGCGGCGACCTCGGCGGCGTGACGGGCCAGCAGCACCCGTGCGGTCGCGTCGTCCGGTGCCTCTGCGGCGTCGAGGAACGCCGAGAGCGGCACCTTGGCGTCGACGACGATGTCGCGGTCGTCAGCGAGATGGACGACGAGGTCGGGACGCAGCAGGTCGCCGGAGTCGTCGCGGCTGCTCGACTGCTCGTCGAAGTGGACGTGGGGGAGCAGCCCGGCGGACTCCACGAGCCGCCGCAGCTGCACCTCGCCCCAACGGCCGCGGACCTCCGATCGACGCAGGGCCGTGACGAGCCGGCCGGTCTGGTCGCGCAGGGAGTCGGTGCCGGCCGCCGTCAGCCGGATCTGCTCCTGCAGCTGGGCGTGTGCCGCAGCGCGGTCGCGCTCGGCTCGGGCGAGGTCGAGGGACACGCGCTGGAGGGTGTCGGACATCGGGCGGACGAGGGCGTCGACGGCGGCGCGCTCGGCGGCGAGGCTCGCGGGCTCCGGGGGGCGGGACAGTCTCGTGAGGACGAGGACCGTCGCCGCACCGAGCGCGACGCCGAGAACGAGGCCGACGGCCAGGGGAAGGAGATCGCTCATGCCCAGACCCTGCCCGAGGGGTCTGACACCGAGCGGCGGCGAAGGGGCGCGTGTCCGGCGGGGCGTCGCCGCGGGCGACCGGCCACACAGCTGTGGCCGGTCGTGGCCACTCGTCGTTGACCTTGACGCAACGTCAACCTCTACCCTCATCCTCATGAGCTGGTCGATCGTCGAGGTGGCGCGCCGCGCGGGGGTCTCCTCCCGCACGCTGCGCCACTACGACGACGTCGGGCTCGTGCCGCCGGCGTACGTCGGTGCCAACGGCTACCGCTACTACGAGCGCGAGCAGCTGCACCGCCTCCAGGAGGTGCTCGTCCTGCGCGAGCTGGGCCTTCCCCTCGAGGGCATCGCCCGGGTGCTCGACGGCACGCGCGATCGGGCCGGCGTCCTGCGCGAGCACCGGGCGGCACTGCTCACCGAGCGCGACCGGATCGCGCGGCTGGCCGACACGGTCGGTCGCACGATCACCGAGATCGAGGGAGAAGGAGGCGGGGACCTGATGTCACCCGAGGAGCTGTTCGACGGCTTCGACACCGAGAAGCAGAAGCAGTACGAGGCCGAGCTCGTTGAGCGCTACGGCCCGTCCGTCCAGGAGACGATCGAGGAGTCCTGGCGCCGGATCGGGAAGCTCGCCAAGGTCGACGCCGACCGGATCCAGGCCCAGCTCGCACAGCGCGATGCGGAGTACGCCGCCCTGCTCGAGGCCGGCGTCGACCCGGCCGACCCACGGGTCCAGGAGGTCACGGCCGGCCACCACCGCTGGGTGTGCGAGTTCTGGACGCCGGGTGCCGAGGCGTTCGCCGGGCTCGGCGACCTCTACGTGGACAGCCCAGAGTTCAAGGCCCGCTACGACGCCGTGCGACCAGGCCTCGCCGAGTACGTGCGCGACGCCATGGCGGTGTACGCCGTCGAGAGCCTTGCCTGAGCGCGGCAGCGATGACGCGAGTCAGGCACCAAGGAGGTCGAGGGACTCCGCGACCCAGGCGATCTGTGCGCGGGCGGAGTGCTGGCCGGCGAGGACCGTGAGCAGGCGGTAGCGCGCGTCGGGGTCGGTGGGCACGTCGGCCTCGAGCTCGTGCCGGATCGCAGTGAGCACCTCGAGCTGCTGCTCGGCCCGCGCGCGCGCCTCATCGAGGATCTGACGGCACTCACCGGGGCCGAGCAGTCCGCCGAAGAAGAGCCTCAGCAGCGTGCCGTTGCGCGGGGGAGAGGCCGGGATCGGCTCGCACAGCAGGGCGACGAGGTGCGTACGGCCCGAGCCGGTGAGCCGGAAGGTGTGCCCGGAGGTCTTGCCGTCGGCATCGCGCTCGATCAGCCCGGCGCCCTCGAGCCGGGCGAGGGTCGGGTAGATCTGGCCGAAGCTCTCGCTCCAGAAGTGGCCGAGCGTCCCGGTGATCGCGGCGCGGACGGCGTACCCGGACATCGGCTGCACGGACAGGGCGCCCAGCACGGCGAGCTCGGTGTGCGACTGTCTCGACATGACCCCAACCTATCTGATAGATATGTTCCATGACGACCGACACGACGACACCCGGCACCACCTCCGACCGCGCCGGCGTGGGCCACTGGGGTGCGGCGTTCGCCGTGTTCGCCGGCGGCGTCGGCTTGTTCCAGGTAGCGCTGGCGGCCGGTGCGCCCTGGGGTGCGGCCGCCTGGGGCGGCGCGAACGCCGGAGTGCTGCAGGTCGGGCTCCGGGTGGCGAGCGGGGTCTCGGCGCTGGTCTGGGCGGGCGTGGCCGCGGTGTCGGTGGGGCGGGTTCTCGGATCGGTCGGACGCCGCCGCCTCCTGCTCGGCGTCGCGGCCTACTCCACCCTCGGCATCGCCCTCAATGCCGCGTCACCCTCGCAGACCGAGCGCGCGGTGTGGGTGCCGCTCACCGCCGTCGGTGCGGGGCTGGCCTGGATGGCCTGGCGCGAGTCACGTCGCTAGCCCGCGCCGCGGTCAGGAGTGCCCTGCGGGGCCCCTAGAATCGCTGCCTGTGGCTCTTACCATCGGAATCGTCGGTCTTCCCAACGTCGGGAAGTCGACGCTCTTCAACGCGCTGACCAAGAACGACGTGCTCGCGGCCAACTATCCGTTCGCGACGATCGAGCCCAACATCGGCGTGGTCGGCGTCCCCGACCCGCGCCTCGCGGTGCTCGCCGGCATCTTCGGCTCCGAGCGCGTCCTGCCGGCGTCGGTGTCTTTCGTCGACATCGCCGGGATCGTCAAGGGTGCCAGCGAGGGCGAGGGCCTCGGCAACAAGTTCCTCGCCACGATCCGCGAGAGCGACGCCATCTGCCAGGTGATCCGGGTCTTCGTCGACCCCGACGTCATCCACGTCGAGGGCAAGGTCGACCCCGCCGACGACATCGAGACCATCAACACCGAGCTGATCCTCGCCGACCTGCAGACGGTCGAGAAGGCGCTCCCGCGGCTGGAGAAGGAGGCGCGTCTCAACAAGGACCGCACCCACGTCCTCGAGGCCGTGAAGGAGGCGCATGACCTGCTCCAGCGCGGCACGACGCTCTTCGCTGCAGGCGTCGACCTCGCCCTGCTGCGCGAGCTCTTCCTGCTGACGGCGAAGCCGTTCCTCTACGTCTTCAACGTCGACGTCGACGAGCTCGCCAACGACGAGCTCAAGGACGAGATGCGTGCGCTCGTCGCGCCGGCCGAGGCCGTGTTCCTCGACGCGAAGACTGAGTCCGACCTCACCGAGCTCGACGACGCAGAAGCGCTCGAGCTGCTGGAGTCGATCGGCCTGCACGAGTCGGGACTCACCACCCTCGCCCGCGTCGCCTTCGACACCCTCGGGCTCCAGACCTACCTCACCGCCGGCCCCAAGGAGTCGCGCGCGTGGACGATCCGCAAGGGCGCCACGGCACCCGAGGCGGCCGGTGTGATCCACACCGACTTCCAGAAGGGCTTCATCAAGGCCGAGGTCATCTCCTTCACCGACCTCGTCGCGACCGGTTCGGTCCTCGAAGCCCGCGCGAAGGGCAAGGCCCGCATGGAGGGCAAGGAGTACGTCATGCACGACGGCGACGTCGTCGAGTTCCGCTTCAACGTCTGATCCTGAACTCATTCTCGCGGAGTTTCGGCGCAGGTCACAGCCCTATACCCCCTCCGCACGATTCCGCGGACCGGAGTGGGTGTAGCCCCTCCTGGGCCGTCACCGAAATCGCCGAGTGTGGCCGCGGACGGCCCCTGGCGTCCGGTTGCTTGCGGTTCCGATGACGGCCAGGGGTGTCCGTCGGTGTTCAGCGTCCGTCGTGGCGACCGCCCCGCCGGAAACACAGCCCTGTCGCCCGCCCCATGCGGGCTCTCGTGTCCTCGACCTGGGCTTGGTGCAGGAGCGGGCGTGGGCTAGGGCCATGGCGGGGGATCTCGATGGCGTCGGATCGTGCTGCGTGCGATCGAGGACAGACTGCGTCTGGTCGAGTTCTTGTCGCGGGGGACACACGAGGCGGTAGAGAAGTGGAGCTCGACTAGCCGACGGTGAAGTCTCCCTGCAACTCGTGCCGGAGCGGGCTGCTTCGACTCGTTCGAGGTCTGACTCGTGCCGATCCTGTTGTGCTCGTGTTGCTCGCCAGATCGCCGTCGGGACGATCTCTGTCCGAGTCGCTCCCTGGCGAGTCCTCCTTGTGTCACGCTGAGCCGCGCGTCGCACTGCGTCTGGACGGGGGGTCTGATGGCGGAGCTGACCGGTGTTCCTGGAGCTACTCCGGTGGCACCACTCCCTGTGGTCGCGCCGTACGTGGGACTGCCGTGGGTGTCTGGCCTGTTCTCCTCGTCGATGGTCGGACTCCTGGTGGTGCTCGGCGAGATCAACCGCCTCTCCGGCGACGTGCTCGACTCCGCCGACCACGTCTGGCCCTTCTCGCAGTTGATGGGGCCGGCCCGGCTGCTGAGCCCCGGTGCGGCTGGCTGGACCACGGACTTCTCCGAAGACGACTCCCGTCTCCTCCTCGGGCTGCTCGGGGCCTACGTCGTCGTCGATGCGGTCTTCATCGCCACCTACCTGCTGTTCGCCCTCTGGATCCTGCGCGACCGTCCGGAGTCGCTGGGCAGCAGATTCCGGTGGGCCAGGTACGTCGTGGTCGTCGTGGCCGCCGTCGACGGGCTCGAGGACGTCCTCGCACTCGTTGTGCAGAACCAGCGAACCGCTGGGTCCCCGGGCAAGGCATTCGTGTTCCTGGTCGGGCTTGCCAGCTGTGTCAAGTGGGCGCTCGTCCTCGCCGCAGCGGTCCTGCTCCTGCAGGTGACGCTGTCCAGTTCTGGCGGCAAGACCGTGCGCGCCGCCCTGCGTCGGGGTGCGATGGCGTTGTGGGTGCAGCGCTTCTCCGTCTTGGCGATCGCACCCGTCATCGCGCTCTCAGCCGTCCCTGGCCCGAACCTGCTCGACCAGTTGCCCGACGCGCAGCGTCAGTGGTTCGACGGTGGCGACGGGTTGTGGCACTTCGCCCTGTCGGGCGTTGCCCTTCTGGTGCTCGTGCTCGCGCTGTTCTTCCTGGGTCGCTGGCGCAGCGATCAGGTCTGGCGGGAGAGCCGGCCGGACGCGCCAGCCAACTCCAAAGGTGCCGTCCTCTGGCTGTGGTTCGTCGCACCGGCCGTCTTGCTGGTGGTGGCCTTTGCGCGCGACACGGCCGCGCCTGGCACGGTGTCCTGGTCCAGCTTGTGGCTGTTCCTGCTGGTCCCCATCGTCGTGGTGGCTGTGTCCTGGTACCGCCGTGTGTGGCAGTTGCCGACCGTCGATCTCCGCCCTCTCGGACCGACCTCCTTCACCGTGATCCGGACCGGGGACGTGATCGCGGTGCTCGCGGTGGCCTTCGCTGGGATCGGGCTGCTGCGGTCGCTCACAGCACCGGTGACACTCTCGATCGTGACGGGGCGGTCCGCGCCGGGGACCTTGTGGATGCCGCTGGCCCTGTACGGCGGCGCCCTCTTGACGACACTGCCCTGGGCGGCCCAGTGGCCTCTGCTGCGGTGGCTGCACCGTCGCGCGACCGGAGCCGGCACGCCGTGCTGCGCGGCTAACGTCGCTGCTCCGGGAAAGGACACAAGCGCGCCGAGGCTGTTGGGGGTCCGCTTCGTGCTGGGGGGTGCGACTGTCGTCGTGTTCGTCGCGCTGGCTCTCGTACCCCTGTGGTGGGTGCAGACGGTCGGCATGCTCGCGTCAGCCGTGCTTGCGCTGGCGTCGCTCGTGATCATGGTGGGGGTCGCGTCGGCGATCGTGCGGGACACCAAGCCCCCGGAACTGTTCTATGCATGCGGCTTTCGGCTCCACTCGGCCCCAGTCGTGGCGCTGTTCGTCCTCGCCGCCCTCCTCGCCACGCTGCCCGGCACGGGGCTCGAAGTGCATGGTGTCCAAGGCCGCGCCGCGAACCTCGGCTCCTCGGTCGACCGACCCACCGTGGAGGTCGCCTTCCGGGACTGGCTCAACCAGCCGAATCCCTGCCGTGTTGTGGTGTCGGTCGGTGCCACCCGGGTCGGGCTGCGACCGATGCTGCTTGTTGCGGCTGAAGGTGGTGGGATCCGCGCGGCGTACTGGACGGCACTCGGGATGGAACAGATCGGGACGGCCGGCCAAGCCGACGGGCCGACACCCGGCACTCGCTGCGGCGCGGCCGCCACGCTGCTCTCGGGTGGTGCCAGCGGGGGAGCGGTGGGGCTCACAGTCTCCCGGTTCTCCCAGCGTCCTGTGACCCAGGTGACGGCCATGTCCGACCCGGACGCCCTGGGAACGGCGGCGATCGGCTTGTTCACCCGCGACGTGCTGGCGGGCTCGACGGGTATCACGCTGCCGGACTTCGATGCCGCGTTCGCGTCTCCGCCGCTCGGTGTCGAACGAGGAACTTGGCTCGACCGAGCGGCTCTGATGGAGGACGTCTGGCAGCTGAAGGCGGAGGGACTGTCGCACCCGTTCCTCGAGCGTGAGTCGACGACGGCACCCGCTAGCGAGGGACTCGTCGGGCAGCTCGTGCTCACGTCGACTGTGGTCGACAGCGGATGTCGCGCGCTGGTGTCGCAGCTGGACTTGACGCCGTCCACGAGTGAGGCGCTACGCGCGGGCGACCCGGGGTGTTCGGCCGCGACTGGGCCGGCGCCGTACAGCCTGGACCTCTTCGACCTCTACGGCCCTGCTCACGGCGACGGGACGTCGAGTGCCGGAGGGGCTCAGAAGAAGGTCGTCGAGTCGGGAACCGCGCAAGGCAGTGGTGCCCCGGGGTGCCTGGGCGCCGGCCTCACCGCGGCGACGGCCGCGATGCTCGCCAGCCGGTTCCCCTATGTGACGCCGTCCGGTGTCGTCGGGCCGTGCCAGGGGTTGACGCAGCAGCAGCTCGTCGACGGTGGTTACACGGAGAACAGCGGCCTTGGAACGCTCGTCGATCTGTCGGCCGACTGGTTGCCGCTCGTGCGCAACCAGAACGAAACGATCGTGGCGAACGTGGCTCTCGGAGGTGACCGTGTCGTTCCAGGCGACATCGTCGTCCCGATCGTGGTCTACCTCGACAACACGCTGAGCAACGACGTCGTGCAGCCACCGGCGACCGACACCCGAGAGCTCCAGGTGCCTCTGGTGGCGACGGGGACCGGGGGGCAGGCGCAGAAGCAGCCGCCGGCTTTGCTGCAGCGCGCGAGCGCGGTCACGTCTGACGAGCAGATCTGCGGCAAGACCGATATCTGCCTCCTTGTCGGCGCGAAGATCAAGACCGAGATCGCCCACCGTGTTGTCATCGTCCGACCGAGCACCTCGCCGAACGTCACGGCCTCGCTGGGCTGGGTGTTGTCTGAGGCGAGCCGCACCACGATGAGGGACGCCATGACGGCCCAGCGGCTTGCGAAGTGTGGCGACCCAGTCCACCAGGACAGCGGAGCCTGTGCCAACGGCTACGGCTCGCTCTACGATCTGCTCCGGTTCCTCAACGGGGGACTTGACCAGGGGCCATGACGGGGTGGACGCGCAAGCTGGGTGGGCAAGCGATCTACGTGATCCAGACCGAGGTGACAGACTCGCGCGCGATCGCCAGTCTGAACGCGCACCGATCCCTGACTAGATGGCGTGGCCGAGGCGGCGCATGCCGCGACCCGGCGGCCGCATCGCGAGCGGATCGCCGCGGGCGATCGTGATCACAACGGTGCGCGTGGCGTGGCGGACGAACGGGTGGGCCGGCGAGTTGACCAGAGCGCCGCCGGCACCGTGAGCGGGAGCCCGGCTGCTTCCACTCGTTCAAGGTGCGACTCGGCCACCTCGATGCTGCCGGAGTGCCGGTCGCACGGATACCTAGGGCCTCGCGCGGAAGACCCCGGCCATGACTGCTGGAAGAGCGTAGATCTGCTCAGATCCGCGATAGTCGAGGTAGCGGTGTCCCGCACGTCGACAGCGAACTTGGCCAGAGCCGCGACGACGCGACGACGCGACCGAACCTCGAGCATGAGTGGGTCTACGAGATCGACGGGACCGCTGTTGTTGAGAACGGCGCCTCAGGCCGAGCTCGCGAGGTCAACCCGGTTGGGGGCAGACGTGCGAACATGCGGTTGGCGGACACCCCGGTGGAGTTCAGGTCCAACAAGGTCCGGCTACGCGCGTGCTGATCACTTGCGGACCGCCTCCTTACCGGTCACGCAGCCCACGGAGGCCTGGCTCGGGCCGGACATCGCCGACATGGAGCGGCGGGGTGGGATCGTCGTCCGGGTCGTCTCGACTGCGGATGACGTCGCGGCGGGCGAGGTGGCCGCGCTGTCGCCGGACGAACGTCATGTCAAGGGCGTCGACCTCTCCAGGGGGCGGCTGGTCGAGGATGCGAACCAGCTCCGCACGGGCGCGGTCGTCGCCGTCCAAGTACAGGGAGGGGAGAGCGAGTATGCAGGCGTGACCTGCACGCATGACACCCCGATCGTCCGCTGGAACGACGCAGCCTAGGTATCGCCGACGTGCTGCGGCATGACAGCGGTGCGGTCATGCTGGGCTCGTCGTGCGAGTAGTCAGTGCTGAAGGAGGTCTGGGTGAGCAAGTCCGAGAGGAACGAGTCGCTGGTGATAGCTGGTCTGCACGCGAACCTGCCGATCTCGGCTGAGGCGACGACGTCGCGATCGGTAGTGAGCAACGACGCCGTCCGGGTCGTGGCCTTTGCGATGGACCGAGGCCAGGAGCTGACCGATCACTCCGCTCCGCGGCCGGTGGTCGTTCAGGTCGTCGAGGGGGACCTGGCATTCACGGTGGCCGGCGAGCGGTACGAGCTCACGACTGGTGACGTGGTCTATCTCGCGCCGAGTGCCCACCACGCCGTGATGGCGCTGACGCCGTGCCGGTTCGTGCTCGTCATGTCGATGGTCGGGGGCGTCGAGGGGTAACTCGGTCTCACTCGACCGAGCACGCAGCCGAGTCGGTCTGCCGGATGTGTTCGTCAGGTGATGCGGACGACCTTGGTAGCGGTGGCCGTACCGACGCGGATCGCGTAACGGCAGTAGCCCTTGGTCTGCGGTGAGGTGTGCGTGACCGTGTAGGTACCGGTGCTGATGCGGGTGGCCAGCGTGCTCCGCGTCGTGTTCGCCGGACCGGCCCCGGTGTTGGTGGTCCTGACCGGGAGCAGTGCGCGGACTCCGGTGAGGTCGGTCAGTGCACCCTTGGCGTCCTTCGAGGTGACGACGACGGTGAACCGGGCGCCGTGGGCGACGGGGGACGGGGCGGTCGTGAACGCGGGGAGCGTGATGGCCCGGTACGGGATCTTCGCGCTGACGGCGGTGTTGCTGGCCTTGTCGGCAGCGGTAGCGGTCGCGTACCGGTAGTCGACCTTCGCGGAGGCGAGCGTGGTGATCGTGCCGCCGGTGAGCCCGGAGGTCGCGTCCGTGGCGGCACAGGTGGGGACCTGCGTGCCGTGTGCGTTGAGGGTGGCGAGGCTGAGAGCCGCGGTCGATGTGCCGTGTCGACCTCGAGGGGGAGGCCGTGTTGGCGGAGGAGTTCCCGACGATGTCGTGCCCGGTGACAGTGATGCTGCTGGTGCCGTGGCCCGCGGTGCGCGGGGTCGTCGGGCAGTCCGCGATGCCGGACCCGATGTCCGAGCACGTATCGGTGACGGTGGGGGTGGTGCGGGACCAGCCGTTGGTGCCGTCCGGGGCGTGGCTGATGGTGGTGTTGACGGCCGGTGCGCCGGGGCCGAACTGGATGTCGTAGCTGGTGGCCGCGGTGTCCCCGGCGACGTCGGTGCAGGACGCGGACACCCTCTGGGTGTGAGTGATCCCGGCGGTCGTCGTGGTGCAGGTGGTAGGCGAGAGGGCGGTGGCGTCGGTCCAGTTCCACTGCACGGTGGCGGGCGTCCCGGCGTCCCGGTGTACCGATGGCCGATGTCGATGCCGATGTCTGGGGCGTCGACGGTCGGAGGCGCGGTCGGGGCGACGGTGTCGAAGGGCTCCAGGCAGTCGCCGCCTCGGTGCTGGGCAGATGGCGTGTTGTCCACGCCGGTGGCACCGACCCGGGCGAGAGGGGAACCGATGAGCGAGTCGAGCCGGTGACGGCGCTCGCTTGCGGATGCTGGTGCGGTCCACGGACGTGGGGGTGATGTGGACGCCGCCCAAGTTCGAGTCGGTGACGTCGGTGTTCGCGGCGGCGGAGTTCATCGTGACCGGCGTCAGGTTCGTGCCGGTGAGATCGGCTCCGGTCAGTCCGCCCGGGTGAAGTACGCCCCGGTCAGGTTCGCCTCGGCGAGGTAGCTGCCACGCCGCGGGAAACTGGTCAGGTCGCACCCGGACCGGTCGGTGTTCTCGGGCGACTGCCAGTTCGGCCAGGCGGACACGCCGACGCCGTCTGCATCATGCGAGGGACGGACGGGCGGCGGGATGGGTCGTGCCTGGTCGCGGACCGCGTTCTCGGGCGGCACCAGGACGCAGGCTGCCGCATCGTGGATGGTGACCAGGTGGACGCGGAGAACTCATACGACGTCGGCGTCTGATCCCACCTAGCATCGCCGGGTCCACCACCTGAGGAGTAGTAGTGAGCCCGACCCTGATCGGCGACAAGTCCGTCCTGTCGTGGGCATCGACGTTGGAGCCAGCCGCACTGGAGCAGGCCATCGCTACGGCGTCGATGCCATTCGTGGTGAAGCCGCTCGCGCTGATGCCCGATGCGCACCTCGGCAAGGGCAGCACCGTCGGCTCTGTCATCGCTACCGAGGGCGCGATCATCCCCGCTGCCGTCGGAGTCGACATCGGCTGCGGCATGGGCGCGATCGAGACCAGCCTCACCAGCGCCGACCTGCCCGACAACCTCGACGCCCTCCACGACCGGATCCGTCAGGCCGTGCCTGCTGGTGTCGGGCAGGGCCATGAGGCGCGGGAGGTCGACGTCATGGTGGTCGTCACCCGAACGCCGTCGACGCAACTCAACGACAAGCAGCTCGCCACGGCGCGGAGTCAGTACGGGTCACTCGGCTCGGGCAACCACTTCGTCGAGGTCTGCCTCGACGAGCGCGACCGCGTCTGGATCGTGCTGCACAGCGGATCGCGGGGGATCGGAAACCAGCTGGCCCTCAAGCACATCAAGGTGGCGACCGGACTGATGAAGGACTACTTCATCAGCCTGCCCGATCCCGACCTCGCCTACCTCGTGCAGGGCACTGTGCAGTTCACCGACTACGTCCAGGACCTGTTGTGGGCCCAGGCCTACGCCCGGGCCAACCGCGAGGCGATGCTGTCCGCAGTGCTCGGGGAGTTCGAGGAGTTCCTGGGCCGTCGCGGCGTGGACACCTCACGGGTGAACTGCCACCACAACTTCACCCAGCAGGAGAGCCACCGCAACCGCAACCTGTGGATCACCCGCAAGGGTGCGATCTCTGCCAAGGCAGGGCAGAAGGGGATCATCCCGGGCTCCATGGGCACGAAGTCCTACATCGTCGAGGGGCTCGGCAACCCGGCATCGTTCGAGTCCTGCTCGCACGGTGCCGGTCGACGGATGTCTCGCACGGCAGCCAACAAGACGCTCTCGGTGGCCTCGCTGAGGACCGCGATGGAGGGAAAGACCTGGAACGACGCCGATGGCGCGTCGCTGGTCGACGAGCACCCGTTCGCCTACAAGGACATCGACGTGGTCATGGAGGACCAGAAGGACCTGGTCCTCCCGCTCCGCACGCTCACCCAGATCCTCAACTACAAGGGTGTCTCCTAGCCCAGCAGAATCCGATGAGACAGAACCGGTCCCGGACCGCGCTCGCACGAGTCCGGCACGGAAGCATCGAGCCCAGGCCCTCCCAGGTCTGGGCTTGGTGCTCTCTGGCGGTTGTATGAGCGCGCACGCGCTGCGCTCGGGCACGCGCGACGCAGCCCCGACTGCCTACGTGTGGCCCCGACGTGGTCCGATCCCATGCAGACCGCGGAATTCATGATGGATGACGGGGCTGAGATCCAGCTTCTTCGTCGGTCGGAGGGGACTGCTGTGCAGGCCGGCGCTCGTCGGTTGGGATTGGCGCTCAACACGCTGCGGACGGTGCGCACGAGCAGAAGCCGTCAATCCCGTTCGAGATCGTCGCGATCATGATCAGCAACGCCAGCGCTCGATCGACGTCGTGATCGATCGGGTCCGATCGTGGGGTCCCAAGCACCGATGATCGCCAGCCGCGACAGTGTCGAGACGCCAGTTCCTCCGGTGTCGGCGCATCACCGATTCGTTCACGTGCTCAGCAACGCGTGATGTCACATGTCTGTAGCTCGCGCGCAAGCTCCCCGCCAGGCGGCGCCTGCGTCGAACGTCGAGCGAGCAGACGAGTCAGCCCGCACCGACGTCGATCGGGACGCGCATCTGTTCCCGGAGATCGACGTCGACGGAGTCTCCCCTTCTCCGCAAGCGCCTCGATGCGGTCAGCGCGATCGCCGCGCCGCCGACCAGTGCCGAGGCAGCGAGCAGCACCCACCAGCCGGCGAGATCGGCGCCGCCGAGCTCGGTGCCCGGTGAGGGCGCCACCTTCCACGGGAACAAGACCACGGAGTCGTCCCAGCCCGTCCGGCGTACGACGACGCGGACCACGCGGGACTGGGAGCCGTCGATCTGCTCGGCGAGGATCCACTCGTCGTCACCAGGGTCGGTCGCCTGCTGGGGGCTCGGCGCCGCCTTCTGGCGCTCTGCTGCCGTCAGGGTGCCGTCGCCGAGGTCGACGAGCACCTCGTCGACCGGTCCCGGCGAGGGCCGCCGGGTGTCGAGCACGTGCACAGACGTGAAGTTCGCGCCGGGCAGGTTCGGAGCGATGGCCAGCGTCACCACGAGGTCGGCGGTCTCGGCGCTGTGCACGCCCTGCGTCGCCGACTCCTGCGACGTGGGTGCCCAGCGACGGTCGTCCGGGGGCTGCCCGCCGGACAGTGCTGCCGCGAGGAGGACCACGACGACCACGGCCGTGAGCTCGCCCATCAGACGCATGCTGATCCGGGTGTCGGGTCGGCGACGTCGCGCGCGCAGCGCGGTCACGGCCCCGAGCAGGATCGCGAGGGCGACGAGGACCAGCTTGGTGGTGAGGGCGCGGCCGTACGTCGTGCCGGTCAGCCCCTCCCACGAGGGCACGAGCCCTCGAGCCAGCAGGGCACCGCTCGCCACCGACACCACCACGGCTGGCACAGCGATGCGTCCGAAGCGCAGGATCGCGACGTGAACCCAGGCGCGTGACCCTTGACGCTGCGCCGGCACGGCCACAGTGACCAGCAGGGCGAGCCCTCCGGCCCACCAGGCGGTCGCCACCACGTGCAGCGTCGACAGCAACGATCCGGCGTTGGTGGAGCCATGGCCGAGATGCCCCAGGCCCCAGGCGCCCGCCACGCTGGCAACGACGCCCAGCCCGCCCGCGACGGCGGCACCCGTGCGTCCGACGTAGTCGCCGCTCACCAGCATCGAGGCGAGCGCGAGCACCATGACGCTCACCACCGCGGTGCCCCAGAACACGAGGAACGACGATGAGGGAGCGGTGCTCGACCGGATGCTGAGCCAGGCCTCGAGCGACACGAGGCCGGTCAGGGAGAGAACGGCGCCGAGCGTCGCACCCTGCACCAGGGTGCGCTCGGCCGTCGGCCTCCGGGCCAGGATCGGGCGCAGCAGCACGAGCAGCACCAGGCCGCCGACCGCGACCATGTAGCCCAGGAAGCCCAGCGACCGTGCGCCGGTCTCCAGGGGGCCGCCCACAGCGCGATCACTGGACGAGCCGGCCGCCACGACGGGTACGCCGACGCCGAAGCTGAGCGCACCGTTCACCGGGTGGAAGTCGTCACTGGTGACGGTCTGCCACCGCAGGAGATAACGCCCTTCGGCCAGCACAGGGAAGGCGGCCGAGACGACTGTGCTCTCGCCGGCGCCCGGCTCGGCACCGGCCGGCCTGCCGGTGCTCAGCACATCACCGGACTCGTCGAGCAGCTGGACGGTCGTGCTGGCGACGTCGACGTCCTCGTCGAAGGTGAGGACCAGCGAGCCAGGTGCGCGGTCCAGCTGGGCACCGTCGACGGGGTTGCTCGAGACGAGCACGGCGTGAGCCTGGACGGGTGCGGCCGTCGCGATCCCGACGAGGAGAGCCGTACCGAGGAGCGCTCCGGCGCGCCACAGGATTCGCGCCATCACGCCGGGCCTGGTCATCTCACTCCACCGGGATGTCGTGCAGGGTGACTCCGGCGATCGTGAGATCGATGAGGTCTCCGCGGTGGATGGTGTTCTTCGCATTCTGATAGATCAGGTAGTAGGTCTGGCCGGGTCGCTGCTGGTGCGCGTCGCGCATCGGGGCGACCCGGTCGATCACGGCGCCGTTGCGGTTGTCGTGCAGCTTCGGTGGACGGTTCGTGTCGGCGAACCAGCGCTGGGCGTTGGGGGCGTTGAGCACGACGTAGCGGACATCGAGCAGGCCGCCGTCGGCAGCGAGCGTCGCCCTGACCACCTTGACGCCGGTCTTCGACTCCACCTCCGAGCTTCGAGGGAACGGGGGCCGCGGATGCTTGGTCGAGGCCTGCGCGATCACTGCCCCGGCCACCCCGGCGGCGAGCACGAGGCTCGCCACCGAGGCGACGGTCCGGGTGCGGAGACGACGCCGACGCTCGACGGAGGACTGGTCCATGGTGCTCTCCCTGCTCGTCACGGTGTCGCGGTCCGGGTCGAGGTGAAGGCGTCGAGCCACATGCTGCCCGCTCCCACCGTCCCGCCATTGCTCTGGATCGAGGACACCCCGAACCAGATGGTGTCGATCGTGTACGCCGACGTGCCGAGCCCGGTCAGGTTCTGCGTTCCGACGCCGGTCACCGTGAAGCTCGCCGCCGCCGCGGCACCGGACGACCAGCCCAGCTTCAGCGTGACCGGCGACGTGGGCGAGGGCAGCGTCTGCCACGGGGTCCGCACCGTTCCGGTGCTGGTGAGCACCGACATCCGGACCTGACGGATCGTCCCGTAGCCGCGGTACTCCACCGTGATCGCGTTCTGGTTGGCCGCGGTGCGAGCCGCGAGCAACGTGAACGCGTTGGCGTTGCCGGCAGAGGTGCCGGTGGTGAGCGTCGGAGCCAGCGTGAACTGCGCGCTGTACTTCGACTCCGCCGTCGGCGTGTTGTCGAGGAGATAGGCACGGGAGTTCGTGGTGCTGAACGTCCCCACAGTTCGAGTGATCACGAAGGCCCGGTTCGGAGCCGTCGTCACCGCGTTGGAGCCGGCGAGCCGGGCGTTGGTGCCCGTCCCCTCCACATCGGCTGTCCACGGCGGCACCAGCGTCGTCGGCGAGTCGAAGCTGCTGGCGAAGATGGTGTTGCTGGTGCGAGTGAGCTGCAGGCTCCCTGTCGTGAACGCGCCCCAGTTCCCGGCCGCGTCCTTGGCGTGGACGTAGACGGCCAGCGGCCCGTTCGGATACCTGGTCAGCTCACTCACCGGGAACGAGCCCAGGAGCGATGTCGGGTTGCTTCCGCTCGGGTAGAGCCACAGTGGGAAGCCGGTGCCGTCGACCCCGGTCGTGCCGAGGAATGCCTCCGCGACCGCGACGCCGCTGGCGACGCCGTCGGTGACGGGGTCGGCGTACGTCGACACCTTCACCTCGACCACGGTCGGGTCGTACGCCGTCCCCTGGGTGCCGTCGTTCGGCGAGGGTGTCACGGTGACGCCGGACACGATCGGCCCGGTGCGGTCGACGATGAAGGCGACCGGCGAGCTCGGAGTCCCCGGGTTGCCCAGGCTGTCGGCGGCGGTGACGGTCACGCTGTGGATGCCCGGAAGGAGCGCCGCCGTCGCGATCGAGGCAGAGAGCGCCACGATCGAGGTCGGCGTGGCCACGGTGACCGTGGTCGGGGCGAGACCGTCCACGGAGTAGGTCCACGAGGAGATCGAGGAGCCGCCGGTAACCACGTCGGTGGCGGTGCCACCGAGCGAGACCAGCCCGTAGTTCGTCGCCGAAGGACTCAGCGTGATCGAAGCGGTCGCGCCCGAATGGTCGACGGTGAACGTGGCCGCGCTGAAGGCGCCCCACACGTCCGTCGCCCCGTTGGTCGTCTTCGCCCGGACCAACAGCGTGTGCACGCCGGTGACGAGGGTTCCCAGCACGCTGGCCGGCACGGAGCCGGTCACCGTCGTGGGGATCGCGAGTCCTCCGACCGTTGCCGCCGTTCCGGATCCGCCTGCTGCGGCGCCGTTGTCGAGGACGAACTCGGCACCGGTGACGGCGGGCTCGGTAGCCCCGCCGGCGAAGGCACTGAAGGTGAGCGGCGTGGTGCCCCGCGTGCGGGTCACGGGCAGTGTCAGCCCGGTGATCGACGGTGCCGCCGGTGCGGTGACCGTCGTGCCGGTGTCGAGGAAGGTCAGCGCACCGCCGAAGGCGACGATGCCGGTCTGCGGCCCGGTCACGTTGTCGAGGCGGGTGGAGGCGTCATAGACCGGGTACAGCGGTCCGCCGGTCGCCGGGACGTTGACCACGAGATCGGCGGTGTCACCGGCGCTGACGGTCTCGGCGTTCGCCCCGAACTTGTGGACGAGCTCGCGGGAGGATGACGCGATGACCTGCTGGGTCGTGCCGAGCACCCCGAGCGCATGCTGCACGATGCCGGCGTTGACGACGCGGAGCAGCGTCTTCTTCCCAGCCTGGCTGGGGATCCGCGTGGTGGCCGGTGACGGCGCGCCGTTCATGAGGTGCAGCTTCGGGTTGTAGTTGCGCATGTCGAACGTGAGCGGGAGCGCGGCGTTGTTGAGCGCCGGGTCCAGGTCGGTGAGGAGCACGACCGCCTCGTCGTCGAAGGCGGTCGTGGCGCTGCCGTAGGCAGTTCCCGGGGTGCTCGGCAGCACCACGAGGGCGCCGACCAGACCCATGGCCACCTGTCGTGCCCCGTCCTTCGTGCCGGATGCCTGGTAGAGGAAGGTCCCCGGGCGGGACGCGGTGAACTCGTAGCGCTTCGTCACTGCGCTGGACGCCCCGACCGTGTCGTCGAAGAAGTTCTCGAGCTGGGGGATCGAGAGACCGGTGACGGTGCCAGCACCCAGGTTGTTGGTCAGGTCGATCCGCACCTTGTCGTTCTGGTTGACCACGAGCACCGGTCCGGTGGCCCGGACGGGATCGGCGGCAAGAGCGGTGTAGCTCCAGAAGTTGGCGGTCGCCGTGACGCCGGGCCAGGAGACCGGAGCCGTCGAGGCGTGCGCGACGAGCGTGCACGTCCGGGTGGTGACGATCGGGTCCGGGGCGACGGTCGTGACTGCGGTGCACGTCGGGGCAGAGCTCCCGGCGAGGACCGACGTGGGAGAGGACGCGGCGGTCCGCGCCGATGTCGCCACCTGGGCCGTCGGCTGGGCGCCGCGAGCCAGGGGTGCCGCCACGAGACCCACCGCGACGAGCGCGAAGGTCAGCGGGACGACGAGCAGGGGACGGCCGACCACCACGACTGCGGGGCGGGGGATCCGCGTGTTCACGGCGTCACCGCCGGGCAGTTCGAGGGCTGCGGTGGGTCGATGCGGATCAGCGTCATCATGCCTCCGAAAGTGGCCCCGTAGTTCGTGGCCTGCTGGAGCGCGTGGCTGTGGGCGACGTGGTAGTACTCACCGCACTGGTTGTTGCTGGTGACGGTGGTCGGCAGATCCCCGACCTGTCCGAGGTAGGGGCTCTCGCTGAACCACGAGTCCGGCGTCACGATCTGGTCCTGAAGGGGGGGTAGGTCGACCGGGATCGGGTCGCTGGTGGCGTCCCAGGCCTCGACGTTGGACCACACGAGCGTCGAGTCGACGGTCTGACCCGGCCCGATGTCGATGAGGAACTTCTCATAGCTGGTGTCCGCGGCACCCGCAGCGATGAGCGGGTAGCCGTCCTGGCCGATGACGCGCTGGTCGTTGCCGTGCGGGTGGAAGGGGTAGGTCCCGGTTCCGGCGTTGAGATAGCGGATCAGCGCGGGCTTGAAGTTCGTGGCCCCGACTGGCTTCGGCAGGATGTGCACCATCGCCCCGTAGGGCTGCGAGGGCAACCAGGCAGCGCTGTTGGGCGCGATCGTGTCCGGCATGCTGCGCCCGTTGATGAGGAAGTAGCGTGCGCGGAGCTGGCTCAGGTCGAAGGTGCGGTTGCGCTCCACCGCGAGGTGCACCACCGGGTCGATCTCCGAGAGCAGGTGCAGGTATTCGTGCTGCGGGTCGAACACCGAGGCCGGGTCGTCGTAGGCCTGGCCGTCGATGATCGTGCCGGCGTTGGCAGGCCGCACGATGAGCGCTCCGTAGAGCCCCATCTGCACCTGCTTGGCGACATCGGTGCCCGACTCGTAGAGGTAGGTGCCCGGACGCGCAGCGACGAACGAGTAGGTCACGGTGCCGCCTGAGGCGGCAGCCGGCTTCACCAGGGAGGTGACCTTGGGCGGAACGCTCGTATCGAGCACCGGCTGGGCGGTCTGGCCGTCGGCCGTCACCCCGGTCTGGCCGGGGAAGAGCACCGACACGGGCTCCCTGAGCAGGTTCTTCAGGGTGACGGTGACCGTGGCGCCCTCGGGGACGCACATCGTCGGGCCGGGCAGCTGGAACAGGCCCGAGGCTCCGGCATAGCCCCACATGAAGATCGAGTTGCCGTCGGGGGTGAGGATGTAACCGCTGGTGGCGGTGAGGTTGAAGGAGTTGCTCGGCGAGGTCTCGCAGACCACGCCCTCGCTGGTCGAGGCCTGCGCCGCTGTGCTGGTCATCGAGGCGCCGACGAGCAGTGAGGCTGCCATCGCGAGGACGGTCGCGGCGACGGTGCGCGCGCGGGTCCGGCCGGTTCGGGTCATGTCAGGTCCTCCTTCACGCGTTCGCTGCGGACTGGGGACCGAGCTGGCCCGCGGGATAGACCCAGACCTCGGTCATCTGGCCGCCGTACCCGCTGTCGCCGGCATTGTTGAGGTAGGCGTAGTTGCGGTCGTAGAGCCGGAACTTGAGCGGCGTGGTGCCCGGGTTGGGCGGTGCGTCGAAGATGACGTCGCGGCTCTCGCCGGGGCCGACCTCGACCGTGCTGGTCTGGTAGGTGAGGTTCACCGTGGAGTCGACGAGCGGGCTTGCGTCCTTCGCCACCACCGTCATCGGGATGCCGTCGAGGGTCATCGCGTGGTGCTGGTAGCCCAGGTTGGCGATGCGCAGCAGCACCTTCTCGCCAGGGAGGCAGCGCACGAGCGACGAGATCGGGTTGTAGCGCAGCGACTCGCCCGAGGCTGAGAGCGGGTCCGGTCCCGTCGACAGAGGGTTGGAGGATGGCTCGAGCGTGTCCGGATAGGCGCGCCCGTTCATCAGCCAGAAGCTCGGCTTGAAATCGGTCCAGTCGGTCGTCTGGATGTGTGCGTCGCGATAGTGGCCCTCCGCCCACAGCTCGGTGAGCATGAAGGTGAACTCGCGGTCGTAAGCCGTGGCCACGTTGTCGTAGGCGTACTTCTGCGTCGCCGTGTTGCGCTCGGGTCGGACGTAGACAACGCCGGTCATGCCCATCTGCACGTGCTCCACGTCCTCGAAGTGGCAGTGGTACATGAACGTGCCCGGGTCGTGCGGCCGGTAGTAGTAGGTGAAGCTGCGCCCGATCGGCACGGAGATGGAGAGCTCCGGCACGCCGTCGAAGAGCGGGATCGCATTCGTGAACCCGTGCCAGTGCACGGTGTGGCCGTCGACGAGGTCCGGGCGCACCGCGAGGCCGAGGTTGCTCAACGTGATCCGCACAGCGTTGTCGCTGCCGTCGGCCTGCTTCACGTACTGGTCGAACCCGAGGATCGGCGCGGAGATCTGGGCGTGCTCCTTCTCGGCCAGCACCCTGGGCGTCAGCTCGGTCGGGCTGAGCGAGGTGACGTCGCGGAAGCCGAAGGCGTAGACGTTGTAGTGGGGGGGCGCCATCGAGTCCGGCCAGAAGGCACCGATCGCCGCGCCTGGCGGTTTGGGCATGGACACCCAGCCGTCCGTCGCCGCCAGGTGCAGGGTCTGCTCCTGCTGGAACGGCGCACGGTAGACGGGCACTGCGGCCGGCCTGCTGACGCCGGCTACGGCTGCCTCGCGCGTAGCCAGCCAGCCGCCGGCGGCGGCGCCCATGGCGAGCACCGCCCCCCCGCGGAGCAGGCTCCTGCGTCCGATGACCGGCCCGGTCGAGGTGGAGGTGTCCACGGGCTCGTTCATGCTGGCTCCTCGTGCGTCGTTGGTGCCCATCACCGCTCGTCCGCCCCAGCGTCGATCGGTGTCGTGGCGGTGGGCGTGCCGACGTAGCGCACGTCGCCGTCGATGTCCGTCGTGGGTGCGTCGACGTCGCCGATTGCCCCGCCGTACACGAAGCGCGCCGTGCCGAGGTTCACCGCTGGGTTGCTCCCACCGGAGAGGTGGTAGCTGCCCTGGCGGTCCGGAGGAACGTTCGCCACGACGATCACCGACTGCCGGAATGCCGGGAAGGTGCGTAGCGTCGAGACGTCGATCGTCACGGAGTACGGGTTCACGAAGATGCCGCCGCCGTTGCTGATGACGTCGAACCACGGCGCGGTGGTGCGCGTGGACGTGATGGGGACGTCCGTGTCCCTGATGTTGATGCCGGTCGGCGTGATGTCGGGGGGCGAGATCTGCCCGTTGTTCGGCTGCGTCAGGATGGTCCGACGGGGCTCGAGCAGCCCAGAACCGTCTGTGCTCCCCATGTCCCAGAAGTTCTGGGTCCCAGTCCCGGTGATACCGATGCCTTTAACCGTGGTGCCATCGAAGGTGCCGGCCTTGTTCTGCCAGAAGACGTCGTCGGTGAGCACCGGCTTGCTGAAGTCGGGCCCGTTGATGCCGAGCTGCGCGAGCCGATGCATCAGCTGGTCGCTGTGCTTGGCCGTTGACAGCCCCGCGGGCGCGGCGGTGCCGTCGCTGGTGACCGCGGTGGCAGTCGAGACGTTGCGGGCCACCGTCGTCGTCGTGATCCGGACGTTGGCGGCGTCGTCGAGGGCGATCCCCCCTCCCTCGTGCGTCGAGACGTTGTCGACGATCACGTTGTTGGTGATGAGGTACGGCGCCTCGTTGACCTGCAGCAGGCGCAGGCCGCCGCCGTCGTCGTTGGCGTTGTTGGCCTCGATCTCGTTGCCCGTGATCGTCTGCGGACCGGTGCCGGCCGAGACGCTGCTCGGGTCTGCTGGGAGCTCACCGGCGAAGAAGAGACCGCCGCCCTCGTCGTAGGACTCGTTGAACCACACGCGGTTTCCGGAGACCATGCCGTCCGGGCTGAACCCGTACACGCTCACGCCGCCGCCGTACTCCGCGGAGAAGTTGCCGCAGATGTCGTTGTTGGCGATGACATAGCGTTGCGCCCCGTTGAACAGGCCGATACCGCCGGCGAGGTTGGTGCCGCCGTTGTCGCGGATCCGGTTGTAGGAGATCGCCACATCGTCGTTCTGGTTGTCCGTCGTCAGCGCGTACGGCGTGCCGACGCGGATCCCGCCGCCGTACGACCCGCTGTTGCCGATGACGAGGTTGTTGGAGATACGCAGGTTGCGGGCGAATGCATGAACATAGACACCACCACCCTGCGTCACCGCTGCCCCAGGGGCGCCGAAGCCGGTGCGGTTGCCGCCGGTGATGGCATTGATGTTGCCGGGGACGTCCTGCTGGTAGCCGCCCGTGATCCGGAAGCCGTCGATCGCGGCATGGCCCAGCGGGCTGCGAGCTGTGCCGTCGGTGTACGTGCCGTCGGTGCTGAACTGGGAGGTCGTGCGCGCCAGAACGGTGACGACGGCTCCGTCGGGCACCCCCGTGGGTCCGACGTGCGGCTGTCCCGCACGGTTGTTCCACGCAGTGCCGGACTGGCCGTCCGCGTCGTAGGCGCGACCGTCGATCACCGAGCCGTACACCTGCGTCCCGTCGGCGTAGACACCCCCGGGGCCGAAGCCCTGCAGCTTCACGCGCTGGTCGAGGATCGGGTTCTCCAGGTATCCGCCCAGCGGGTTGAACGCCGAGGCAGGCCCGGGGTTCACGATCACGAGTCGACCGAAGACTGAATCGCGCTTTGCCTCTGCGGGGTTGGGTCCCGCGTTGATGGCCGCCTGGATGCTCGGATATGCAGCGGGCAAGGGGCCGCCGACCCTGCGGACGACCGGGTCGTACGCCGGGCCCGTGGAGTGCAGGGTGATCGCGCTCGTCGACCAGAGCAGCGACTCGCTGTTGCGGATGCGCAGCTGCAACGGTCCCGAGGATGTCGCGGGCACGATGAACCTGATGACGCGGTTCGACCACGAGCTCGGCGCCAGGCTGACGGTGGTGCCGTCCTCGCTCACCAGCGACAGCCGGCTGCGGCTGGCGCTGTAGTCGCCGAACCCCTTCCCGCGGGCGGTGACGGTGCGCGCGCTCGCGCTGCCGCTCTGCGCCACGGTGACCTTGTCGACCGCGAACACCTCGGGGGTCACGTTGCTGACGTTGCAGTTCACCGGGACCGGCGACGTGGTGCCGGGCGTCACGACGACAGCTCCGGTCTGCGTCGGTGCCGTGTCGGTCACGGTGAAGAGCCCGGGGTAGGCCTGGAAGTTGGTCGCGATGGTGCGGTAGCGCGGGTTGTAGTTCGCGTTGGGTGCTCCTGGTTGCCCAGGGTCGTTGCCGACGAAGCGGTACATGCCGGCGCAGGGGCCCGCGGGCAGCGGGCAGTTGAACGACGAGGTCGACGGCTCGATGGCCTCGTAGAAGCCGTTGAAGTCGGTCTCGACCGTGTCGACCAGGTTGCCGCTGAAGTCATAGAGACCCATAGGGATGTGCGGGATGCCCTGCGCTTCGCCGTACTGGATCGAGCGCTTGTCCCACGACAGGCCGAGGTCGTTGATCGTGAGGCCCCAGAAGTGGGTGGGCAGCGGGGTCGGGGTGAACATGAGGAACGTCGGTGCGACCGACGACTGTCCGCGAAGCACCACGAGCTTCTCGTCGCAGAGCGGTCGGTCGGTGCCCTGATAGGGGCTCACGCCTTCGAGATTCGGGTTCGTGACGGTGACCGTCTGGTCCGCGCCTACGCACTGCGGCGTGAAGCCGTTGCCCTGCGACGGCGGGGCCTCGGGCGGGGTGGTGTTGCCGCCGGACACGGCGGCGGACGCCGTGTCCGGATTCATCGTGGTGGGGAAGTTCTCCTGTGGCAGGTACGTGTCGCCGTCGAAGACGTTGACGTCCTGCTCGCGCGTGACCTGGTACATCTTGCCGCCGCCGACCGGGTTGTCGGGGATGTCGACGGTGACGATGTAGTCGTCGGGGATCAGCGACTGTGGCTGGTAGCCGTAGTCAGCGAGAACCGCGTTGAGCGGGAGGTCGTGCCCGTCAGGTGCGCAGAGCGACGTGACACCGGCGCACTCGGTCGCGTGAGTGGCAGCGTAGCCGGCGGGGTAGCCGGGGTTGTCGGGGTCGCCGGGCAGGTAGAGGTTGCGGTCGGAGGTCGCGAAACCGTAGTTGCCGTTGACGGTCTGACCGAACGCACCAGGCGTGGTGTCTGACGGCCGGGCCTGGAAGCCCATGGCCGGTGACTCGGCGCAGGTCTTGTTCGCCGCCAGCCCGCCCGCGGGGATGAAGGTGAGCCCGGTGAGCGGACTGCCGTCCCACTGCCGTGCCTGGCAGCCGCGCGGCGCAGCCCATGTCTCGGAGGGGTAGGCGGCGGTCAGCTCCGGTCCCTTCTGCTCGAGGCCGCGGGCGTCGAGCAGCGGCTGGCCGAAGCTCGCCGAGCTCGGGTCGCTCTCCTTGAGCACCGAGAACAGGTGCACGAGGATGTTGGGGATGCCGGGCTGGTAGTCCTCGGCGACGGCGTAGGCCGGGTCGAGCTCGTTGCGCGTCGTGTCGTATGACACCGTGCCGACGATGCCGCCGTTCGTGCCGGGCGCGTAGGGCTTGACGCCCCAGTCGACGCGACCGCCGAGGCCGAGCACCGGCAGCACGTTGATGTCGACACCCGCACCGACGAACGTGGTGGGCGTCGGGTCGTTCTCGCCCTGCACGGTCACACCGGTGCCCGCAAAGCGCGTGTTGAAGTGCTCGAGGATGAGCCACCGCGTGAGCGGGTAAGCCTCCTTGAACGTGTAGTCGCCGGAGTTGTTGGTCTTCACCGCGCTGGTGAACTGGTCGATGAGCGAGTTGTCGCGCTCGCGCAGGGTCACCGACGTTCCGGGAATGCCCTGCTCACCCGGATCGCGCTTGCCGTTCTCGTTGGTGTCGACGAAGACGGTGCCGTAGATGCGCGCCATCCAACCGCTGAGGTAGTTCTTGCCGGAGTCGACGTCCTGGTGGCCCGTCACGGTGACGTTGAAGCTGAACAGGATGTAGTCCTGTTCCTCGTCCCACGCGGTCAGCTGGTAAGTGCCGTCGGGGACATTGGGGATGTCGAACTTGCCGTCGGTGGCTCCGCGACCGGTGTAGACCATCTGGTCGCCGTTTCCGAGGTCGGACATCGAGATCCAGGGGCGGTTGATCGGCGCGCCCTCCTTGCCTCCGGCCGTGCCGGTGCCACCGGGGATGGTGATGCCGCCGTTGCCTCCGACGTAGGAGAGGCCAGCGAGGATCTGGCCGCGGACGTGCGCGGTGTTCGTGGCTGTCGGAAGCTCCTTCGGCTCGATGTAGCCGAACTGCACCCACGGCACCGGCTCGCCACCGATGACGAGCTCGTTGTCGAGCCCGGTGTCGCCGTTGATTACCCAGACGTCGTGATCGTGCGCGCCCTCGAGCGTGGTGGTCTGCACCCATGACGACTTCGAGCCGGGCTTGCTCAGAGTGACGCCGTAGCGGTTGCTGCCGATGTTGGGCACGACGATGTCGCCAGAAGCACTGCTGAGGCAGTGGCCACCGGGGTCCGCGGCGTCGATGACCGGCGCGCCGCTGCTGTCCAGCTCGACCTTGCCGCCAATGTGCTTGTAGTTGGTGCACAGAGGGTTGCCGTACCAGTCGGTCGTCACCTCGCCGAGCACGTCGGCCAGGTGTGCCTCGAAGCCGGCCAGGCTGGTCTGCCCGCCCTGGGCTCCGGTCTCCGAGCCCGCCTCGTATGTGGCGTCGACCGGGGCGTTGTCGTGGAAGACGCGAACGCGCAGGCTGCCGAGCGGCACGGGGTTCGGCTGCACCGGGACGACGAGCGGGAACGCCGACAACGGCACCGTGAAGTGAGCTCCGCCGAGGGTGTAGCCCTTCGCGAGCACCGAGATGAGGTACTTGCCCGACGCCAGCCCTGCCAACGCAGTGGTGTTGTTCAAGGTGGCTTGGGTGCCCTGCGCGATGATCGGCACCGCCCCCGGAGTCTGCCGCACCGATGGCCAGTCGCAGGTGTCCGGATAGGTCGAGGAACTGTTCTGGCACTGGGCCACTGGCTGGTTCGGGTTCCCCAGGTCGTCTGAGGTGATGAGCCACGTGTACGTCGCATCCGGGGCGATCGGCTCGCCCTTCACCACGGAGCCGGAGCTCCGCGCGTTCACGACCGACATCGTCAGGTCGTTCGGGGCTGCCGCAGCGGGCGCGGCCACGGTGGTGGCGATGACCGGGAGGAGCCCGATCATCAGCGCCATCACGGCGACCGGCGCGAACCGACGGTTACGAGCGGCGGACCGGGTGCGAGCCATGAGTGCCCCCTCGACGGCGATGCCCGTGACCAGGGGAGGTCACCAGCAGCGCGAACGTAGGGCCTGGTCAAGCAAGGCTTGCCTTCATGACGGAGACGTCATGCGCTTGTCACTGGGTGCGCCGTCACAAGGTCGTGCGCAGGTCACCACGGTGACGACGCAACGACGTGCGCCGCCGGTCGCCCGCAGGTGGGGGAGTACTCAGGCGTGCACCGGAATCGTGGGAGCAACGGCGCGCGGCCTGGTTGCTGCGGTCACGGGCAGCTCCATCCGCAGCGACGCTCCACCGAGGTCGGAGGACCCCGCGAGCGCCTGCCCGCCGTGTGCCACGGCGACGGCGCGCACGAGCGCGAGGCCCAGTCCCGAGCCCTGGCCCGGCCGGGCGGCGCGTCCCTTGGAGAAGCGCAGGAAGACGCGCTCGCGCTCGTCGAGCGGGATCCCGTCGCCGTCGTCCTCGACCATGAGGACGACCGTGTCCGGAGTTCCGATGGCGGAGAGCCTGATGCGGCTGCCCGTCTCGGTGTGCTTGACGGCGTTCTCGATCATCGCCTCGAGCGCCATCTCGATCCGGTGGCCGTCGACTCCGAGCACCGTGGCGCCGCAGACATCGAGCATCCACGCTCGGTCGACCGAGCGGGCCCAACGACGGTGCAGCTCGCGCACGAGCGCCCCGAGGTCGACCTGGTCGCGTCCCTCGCCCTGGGCAGACTCGATCTCCTGGAGCGCGACGAGCGTGGCAGACAGGTGGGTCATCCGCTCGAGCTGCTCGGTCACGATCGCGAGGTCCTCGAGCGCGACGGGGTCGGTGATGCTCTGCGCCACGAGGTCGATGTGCCCTCGCGCGATCGTGATCGGTGTACGCAGGGCGTGCGACGCGTCCTGCATGAACTGGCGCTCGTGGTCGAGCGACGATTGGCGCTCCACGGCGATGTCCTCCACGGTGCGCCGCATCGCGAGCTGGCGCTGGGAGTGCCAGAGCATGCCGAGGAAGATCGCCGGCATGAGGATGATCTCGCTGCACTCCTGCCAGTCGACGTCGTCCTCGGCCGCGAGCGTCAGCAGCACGACGCCGGTGGAGATCGTGATGGTCAGGAGTGCTACCAGCGCCGTGCGCGTGGGCCAGAGGGCGTAGCCGTAGATGACCGTGAGCGCGATGAAGATGAGGTGGTAGGGGATCGTCGTGAGGTGGGGGTAGGTCGCCATGAGCACCAGCTGCACCGCGATGAACGCGATGAAGACGAGCGCGGAGAGGCGACTACGCGGTGCGGAAGCTGTATCCGACATTGCGCACCGTCTCGATGAGGTCGCCTTCGATCTTCGCTCGAAGCCGCGCGACGCAGACATCGACGACGTTGCTGCCTGGGTCGAAGGTGAGCCCCCACACGTCGGACAGCAGTTCTTGGCGCGACACCGCTTTGCCGGCGTTCTCCATGAGGTGTGCCATCACGAGGTACTCGCGTGCCGAGAGCTCGATCGGCCGGTCGCCGACATAGGCCATCCGCCGGCTTGGGTCGAGGCGTACGCCGCCGGACTCGAGGGTCATCCCCCCGCTGGCGCCCGTGACTCCGTGGTGCAGCCGCGCGCGGATCCGGGCGAGGAGCTCGGCGAGCGAGAACGGCTTCATGAGGAAGTCGACCGCACCGTGCTCGAGGCAGGCGACGCGCTCCTGCACGCCGCCGGCGGCCGAGAGCACGACCACCCGGGCCGCGGGGTCGTGCTCCAGCAGCGCGCTGAGTACGGCCATCCCGCCGAGCCCGGGCATCAGCAGGTCGAGCGTCACGAGGTCGAACCGCTGCGTGGTCGCGCGACGCAGCCCGTCGATGCCGTCGGACGCCGTGTGGACCTCGTACCCAGCAGCTTCGAGAGCCCGCCGCAGGAACCGGACGATCCCAGGCTCGTCGTCGATGACGAGAACTGCAGTCATGTCCTGCCCCCTCAAGGCCCGGGCACGGCCGTCGCCTGGACACACGGTGTGATCAGGCGCCATCGCCCGACATCAGCCGTTCGGCTGGTTTCTGCCGAGGGACGCCACACTTGTCCTGGTTTGAGGGGATGCCGTCATCGGCAATGCGTCATGGACACACACCGTTCAGCGGCACCGCCCGTCCGGGTCGACGACCGCATCGGTCCGACCCGGTGGCGCACCGCACTGTTCCGGTTGAGTCGGCTGGGGCCGGACCGGGTTGCCATCACGGGAGAGAACTCCGCTTGTCGGCATGAGGGCGAGGAGCGTCGAGGACTCAGGCGAGATGCCGATGACCAGCTCCGCAGGTCAGACGCCATCTGAGCAACGAGCTCCGGGTAAGAGCTCGGCGGCAAGCACAGGGACCGGATGCTCAGCGGCAAGGGTGCGAGTGGTTGCCGAGATGGTCAGCGTCTCCATGATCGACGGACGAGGTCGCCGGTGCGATGGAGCCGGCGTCGTCGGCGCTCGCCGTCGAGGCTCCG
Source organism: Candidatus Nanopelagicales bacterium (assembly GCA_038206635.1). Lineage (GTDB taxonomy): Bacteria > Actinomycetota > Actinomycetes > S36-B12 > CAIYMF01 > Longivirga. Next base: position 70,048 of record JBBRAQ010000013.1, read on the forward strand.
TCCTGCCGCGAGGAGCTGAGCCAGGCTGGTCTCGCCGTCGGGAGTGAGCATGGTCGCTGTGGCAAGGAACAGCTGCGCCGTGGTGAGTGCGTCGCCCAGCGCGTGGTGACGGCGGTGCTCGGGCAGGCCGAAGTGGGCGCAGGCAGCACCGAGCCCCACGTGTGCCTCGACGAGAGGTCCGCCGCGCCGGGCGATGAGGAGCCGGGCCAGAAGGTCCGTATCGACGAACCTCGGGGCTTGGTCGGGCGGGGGACGAAGCCAGCGTCCGAGGAAGGCCTGCTCGATCTCGGCGACGTGGGCGACGAGGATACGGTCGCGCAGCACGTTCGCCAGCTCGGCGGCGACGGCGTCGGCAGGGGTACCCGCTGCGGCATCCACTGGGCGGATGCCATGGATGACGACGGTTCTGGACTCAGGTGCCACGCGGGGTCGAACGGTTCGGTAGTAGGCGCCTCCGACGGTGATGCGTCCATCGTCGATCGGGACCACGCCGACGGAGAGCACCTCGTCGTGGTCGGGATCCAGACCCGTCGTCTCCACGTCGATGACGGCGAAGGAGGCGCGTCGCCACCCGGTCATCGGCGTCGGCCGGAGGGCGCAGCGACGAGCTGGCGCTGAGCTCGGGCGACAACGCGGAGAGCATCACGCAGGTGGCGCCGGGTGAGGCCGGCCAGCTCCTGAGGTGAGATGTGGTCGTCGGGGTGGTGGCCGTCGGCTACCTGAGCGCACTGGTGGTCCAGGCGGACGGTCGTGAGCAGGAGCAGCGCTGACGCGAGGTCGTCGCCATCGCGGGGGCTGAGGAGGACGGCGTCGCGGGCGTCCTCGAGGCGACGGAGGGTGGTGCGCTGCTGCGAGCCGGAGAGGGCAGCCATGAGGCGACCCAGGTCGACGAGCAGGGTGACCCCCCCCGACTTGAGGTCGACGGTGCCGCGGTGCTCCCCGCTCGCCTCGATGACGAGGTCGCGGGCGAATCCGGTCGGAGGTCGGTGCGCTTCGGCGAGGCGCGCAAGCATCCGGCGGACCAGGGTGGTGCGGACCGCGGCGTCCACCCGATGACGTACGGGCCTCCACACCCCGTCACCCCAGATCGGGACTGCGTCGATGAGTGCGGTGAGGTAGATGTCCGCTTGGTCGGTGGTCGGGTCGAGCGCCCACGCGTCTACGGCGTCGCACCAGGCACTGGCTGGCCTGGAGAAGCGGGGATCGTCGGCTCGGACACCGTTGGTGTCGTGCTTGATGCCGCATCGACCGGCGACTGCCAGGACATCGGCGGCGAAGCGGCGCATCCACTGACGGACGTGGGCGTCGTCGTCGCGGTCATTCCAGGCGAGGACGCTGTCGAGGTCCGACGACGGAGCCATCTCCCGACGTGCCGCACTTCCCGTGAGCAGCCACGCGAAGGGAACTGGCGGGTTCCCCCCCTCAGCCAGGCGAAGCGCGATGATCCTGGAGATCACGCTTTCGACGAGGATCGAGTACGACGCGGTAACCCGCTCCGGACCCTGTCCGGCGTAGTGCGCCTCCACGACACCGGACAGCAATTCCTGGCAGACCCGCACGAGCTCGTCGACGTCCCCGGCGCGGGCGATCGCACGTCGCAACCGTGAGGGTGTGCGTTCCAGTGCGGCGAGAAGGTCCACCTCCTCGACGACGCCGACCAGTCCACCGTCGGCATCGACGACGGGCAGGTGGCGGACTCCGCGGCTGAGCATGACCAGGATGGCGTCGTCCACGGTCGTGCCAGGAGGCACGGTCCGGGCCGGGCAGGTCATCACGGCGGAGACGGGATCATCGAGACTGCGGTCGACGGCGAGGACGCGGTTGCGGAGGTCGTGGTCGGTCACGATTCCGAAGGAGCCATCGGGAAGTGCTGCGACGGCGCAGGACGCGTCTCGCTCGTACATCGAGCGCACCACATCGCGGATCGGTGCATCGGCGTGGAGGGTCACAGCGCGACGAGCGATCTCGGTGAGCGTCGGTGAGACCGGCTCAGGGATGCGTTCGATCGCTCGCCGTGATGGCGTGCGGTTGCGTACGGTCTCCGCGACGAAGCGCAGGCCGGAGCGTCCCACGAGCATCGGCAGGAGCGAGTCGCCCGGGATCCGGTACACCAGAACGTCCTCGGCGGCCCGTGCGTCGAGCCCGGGTGGCAGATCGGTGAGCAAGGAGGGGAGACCCACGACGTCTCCGGGCTCCAGGACATCGACGACGCGGCCGCCCTCGAGGAGCTCCACGTGACCTACCCGCAGCACGTAGGCGTACGGCGACGCGTCCACCCCGGCCCGTAGGACGAACGAGCCGGCAGGGAAGAACTCGATCTCGGTCGCCGTCTCGACGTCGAGCAGGGCACCGTCGGTGGCATCGTCGAACGGCGGGAACCCTCGCAGGAAGCTTGTGATCTCGTGCATCACCAGCTCCTCACGAGGGTTCCCGGGCGTGTGTCAGGTCAGATGCTCTCGATCGTATGCACCCGGTGCTCGTGCTCCCACTCGTTCGCGTCCGGGATCGCGTCACCGTGCGGGGCGTCGCCGCGCTCGTACGGCTTGGCGATCGCCATGTAGGCCAGGCCGATGCCCATGACCACCGCGGCAGAGAGGATCACGATGTAGTTGTCCACGAGGCTGGAATCCGGCGTGCGGGGCCAACACATGTTGACCATGGCGATGACCCCGTAGATCAGCGCGCCGAACGTGACCGGCAGGCCCCACCTGCCGAGCTGGAAGTCGCCAGAGGGCTTCCAGCCCTTCAGCCGGGCACGCAACGCCGCGAAGACGACCATCTGGAAGGCGATGTAGATACCGAGAGCCGCGAAGCTGATGATCTTCGTGAGGGCGTCCGTGGAGAACTTCGCACCGATGACGATGATCGCGGGGACGAGCGCAGCGACCACGAGCGCGTACGGCGGTACGTGCCGCGTCGGGGAGAACTTCGACAGCAGGCCGCTACCGAAGATCATCTTGTCTCGGCCGTAGGAGTACATGAGGCGGCTGGCCGCGGCCTGCAGGCTCATCGCGCAGGAGAGGAACGACAGCAGGACGACGACGAGGATCAGCTTGGAGCCGGTGTCGCCGAACGCCTGCGTGAGGACGGTGGTGACCGGGTCCGCGTCGGCGCCGGAGATGACGGCCGGGATGTCGGAGACCGCAAGGATCAGCGACAGGCAGACGAACGTAGCCGCCGCGCCACCGACGTAGATCGTGCGTCGCATCGACTTGGGGATCCGGATGCCGGGCTGGGGGACTTCCTCGGCGACGTCACCGCAGGCCTCGAAGCCGTAGTACTGGAAGACGCCGATGAGCGCCGCGGCGGCGAATGCCCAGAGGTAGTCCCCGTCACCGGTGCCGAAGCTGTCGAAGAGGACGCCGATGTTGTTGTTGCGATGGCCGATGAGCAGCCAACCACCGACGACGATGGCTCCGACGATCTCCGCGGTGAAGCCGGCGATAGCGGCGTAGGACAGCGCCTTCGTGCCGCCGAAGTTGATCGCCGTCGCGATGAGCAGCAGGACCAGCGCGCAGATGATCGCGTTGTCGACGGACGGTTCGATGCCGAGGACCGTTGCGACGTACGGCCCGGCGCCGAACACGACGCTGGCGATGGTGACGAGCAGGGCGACCATGTAGACCCAGCCGGTCATCCAGGCCCACTTCTTGCCCCAGAGGCGTCGCGCCCAGGGGTAGACGCCGCCGGCGACGGGGAACTGGGCAACGACTTCGCTGAACACCTGGGCAACGAGGTACTGGCCGACGCCGACGATGAGGAACGACCAGATCATCGGCGGTCCGCCGGTGGCCAGGGCGAACGCGAACAGGGTGTACACGCCGACGACCGGCGAGAGGTAGGTGAATCCGAGGGAGAAGTTTGCCCACAGGCTCATGTCCCGCTTGAACTCCGAGGTGTAGCCGAGGGCAGCCAGACGGGCCGAGTCCTCGTCGTAGTGCGCGGCGTTCTCGCTCACCGGCGTCTCCTTGATGGGCGGGCCGGACGGTCGGGGACCGGGCCGGCGGAACGGATACGCCACCCATCGGGGGGCGATGAAGATGAAACCTAAGGCTTCATAGGTCATAGCACAAGGCTTTCCTTCCCTTTCCTCGGTAGCGTGGTGGCCCCGCACCCGCGGGACCGAGCGGAGGAATCCATGGGCGAGCCGGCAGGGCGCATCACGGCGCGCGCGGCAGCGTTGTCACCCCTGCACGGGGGCGGACGCACCGAGGCCGTCGTCCAGCGCATCACCGAGTCCATCGCACTTGGGCTCCTCATCGATGGTGAACAGCTGCCGAGTGAGACGGACCTGTCCGCGCAGCTGGGCGTCTCCACGGTGACCCTGCGCGAGGCGCTCTCGACGCTGCGAGAGCAGGGCCTGGTCGCGACCAAGAGGGGTCGCAACGGGGGCAGCTTCATCCGGGTACCCAGGGATCCGGCCGGGTCGTTCCTCCGCTCGCGGCTGGCTGCCTTCAGTGTGAGCGAGTTGCGCGACGCGGGGGACGAGCACGCGGCGATCTCGGGTGCCGCGGCCCGTCTGGCTGCCAGCCGCGCCGCGACCGACAACATCCGGCGGTTGCTGTCCCTGGCCACGCGCGTCGCCGACGCAGCGGGTGTGGGGGAGCGCACCCGGGCCGACACCCGCTTCCACATCGAGGTGGCGGTCGCTTCTCAGTCCGAGCGACTCACCCGGGCCGAAGTGTCGTTGCAGGCAGAGCTCGGAGCGCTGCTGTGGATTCCTGGGCCACGCGACGTCGAGCCCGCCGCTGCGGCCGAGGAGCACATCGCGATAGCCCAGGCGATCGCACGGGAGGAGGGTCCGCTGGCTCAGCGCCTCGCGGAGAACCACGTCAGCGAGAACCTGGATCGCATCATCGAAGCCCGAATCGCGCTTCACGACAAGGAGTAGACGTGACCGCAGAGGAAAGCACCGCTGACGCCGCCGCCAGGTGCGCGGTGGAGCTCGCTCAGCCGATCGAGCGCATGTTCGCACTCGCCGCGCAGGTTGGCGAGGCAATGACGACCGTGTGCGAGGCCGCGTTCGCCGAGGGGCACCGCCTCGTCTCGGGCGACCTCAGCGGCCTGTCCTTCACCATCCAATCGGCTCTGGGGTCGGATCGGCTCCCGGTTGGCATGGGCGTCGTGGTCGAGCCGGGACTCCTGACCGACGTCGATCACTACCTCGAGTGGTTGCAGCGGGACCAAGCGGGCACTCCTGTCCCGCTCCTGCTGGATCTCGACCCGGCCAGCGAGGACAGGTATGACTACCCCGACATGGAATGGTTCCGTGTCCCGAAGGAGGAAGGCCGCCGCATGATCGGCGGGCCCTACTTCGACTACCGAGGCACCGACCGCTACGCCCTGACGCTCGCCGTGCCCGTGCTCGCATCCGGGCGATTCGTCGGCGTCGCGGGCGCCGACATCCCCGTCCCGAACATCGAGTCCGACGTGCTGCCGGCGCTGCGTCGTCTCACCCAGCGAGCGGCGCTCGTCAACCATGAGCGCCGGGTGGTCACGGCGAACACGCCGTACTTCGTCACGGGGTCCCGCATGCGGTCCGACGACCGAGCAACGGCCGTCCACGTGATCGACGTCGTGCCCGATCTGGGCTGGAAGCTCGTCGTCTCGGCACCGCCAACCTGATCGTGTCGCGCTCTTGACTTATAAACCTATGAGGTCAATGCTTTAGCTCATGACAGCCATTCCGACCCACGACGGTCCGTCGCTGGACGCCGCCGATCTGCCCTACTTCCCCGTCTCGGACCCGTCGTTCTCGGTGCAGTCCGACGCCGTCCGGGCCGCCCGCGAGTCGGGGTGGTGCGCACGCACGCCCTACGGGCTCGCCGTCATCCGCTACGACGAGGTCAACAAGCTCATCAAGGACCGGCGGCTGCGCCAGGGGAGCTGGGCCTGGCCCGCGCACAACGGCGTCACCGGTCGCTTCGCAGACTGGTGGGCGGGCTGGCTGCTGAACAGGGAGGGCGAGGACCACGCCCGCCTGCGCCGCCTGCTCAACCCGGCGTTCTCCCCCAAGACCCTCGCAGCGCTCTCGCCGCAGTTCACGGCCCTCGCCAACGAGCTCATCGACGACTTCGCCGAGAGCGGCCACTGCGAGTACGTCTCGCAGTTCGCCGAGCCCTACGCCGCGCGTGTCATCGCGATCCTGCTCGGGCTCCCTCAGGAGGAATGGACGCGAATCGCGGAGCACTCGACGACGATCGGCCTGGCCATGGGGGTGACGTTCGCCCAGGAGCTCCCGCACATCGAGGACGCTCTGGACAACCTGTTCGCATACGGCGACGAGATCATCGCCGATAGACGTGCCAACCCCCGAGGTGACTTCGCAACCCGTCTCGTCCAGGCACAGCGTGACGACGACGCGATGACCGACCAGGAGCTCAAGGACGCCCTGGCGCTGCTGATCTTCGGCGGGTTCGACACGACCAGGAACCAGCTCGGCCTGGCGATGCAGACCTTCCTGCAGCACCCGGACCAGTGGAAGCTCCTCGCGGCCCACCCGGAGCTCGGCGGCCCCGCGGTCGAGGAGGTCATGCGCATCAACCCCAGCGTGACGTGGGTGACGAGGGAGTCCTTGGTGGACTTCGAGTTCCAGGGGCTGCCCATCAAGTCCGGCACGACCATCCACCTCTTCTCCGAGTCGGCCGGCACCGACCCGCGCGCCATGGATCACCCTGAGTTCGACATCACTGTGACCGGTCGCCCTCCGCACTTCGGGTTCGGTGGCGGCGCGCACCATTGCCTGGGCCACTTCGTCGCCCGGTCCGACATGTCCGTGGCGCTACCGCTGCTCGCACAGCGCCTCACCGACCCGTACATCGACGGCATCGCTTCGTGGATGCCGCTGTCGGGAAACACCGGACCGAACTCGCTGCCTATCAGCTTCACCACCGGAGCCTGACTCCTCCTCTGCTGCGGACCACCGACTGCGCTTGCACCTCCTTCGGCCGGTCGGTGGTTCGCACTCCACCCACGAAAGGAAGACTGCATGAAGGTCACCGTCGACATGAGTCTCTGCCAGGACCACGGGCAGTGCGCCATCGCGGCACCGGCAGTGTTCTCGATGGACGAGAACAGCAAGCTCATCTACGAGGGCTCCCCGGACGACTCGCTGCTCGCCCAGGTCGAGGAAGCCGCGGACGTCTGCCCCGTGCAGGCGATCCTCATCGAGGCCTGAGACTCATGAGCCGATCCGTCGTCGTGGTGGGGGCTTCCCTGGGTGGCCTGCGCGCCGCAGAGCAGCTGCGCGCCCACGGCTTCGACGGCGAAATCACCGTCGTGGGGGAGGAGCGCTACGCGCCGTACAACCGACCGCCGCTGTCGAAGGAAGCGCTTGCCACCGACCACGGCGGCGATGCGGCGGCGCTGGAGCGCGCACTCGGGTTCAGAGCGAAGAGGGGCATGTCCGACGTCAGCTGGCTGCTAGGGACCCGAGTCGAGTCAGCGTCCCTGTCAACACGAACCGTGGTGCTCGCAGACGGACGGACACTGGCCTTCGACGGACTGGTCGCCGCAACCGGTCTGCGCCCACGGCGCCTCCCGCATGCCGAGCCCGGTCGGGGTCGACACGTCCTGCGGACGATCGACGACGCCGTCGCGCTGCGCGCGGACCTCCGTCCGGGGGCACGGGTCGTCGTCGTCGGCGCGGGCTTCATCGGCTGCGAAGTAGCCTCGACGGCACGCAGCCTCGGAGCCGACGTCACTGTCGTCGAACCGTTGCCGGCCCCGATGGTCCGTGGTGTGGGGGAGGCAGTCGGCCGAGCCCTCCTGCAGCACCATGTCGACGCCGGTGCCACCTTCATCACCGGTCTGGGCGTGGCGGGACTGGAGCCCTCCCACGCTGACCCCGGGCGTGTGGGCGGTGTCGTGCTCGATGACGGAACCGTTCTGCCGGCCGACGTCGTCGTCGAGTCGGTCGGGTCGCACCCCAACGTCGAGTGGCTCGCCGGCAACGGCTTGGACCTCACCGACGGACTGCTGTGCGACAACCATCTGCGCGTCGAGGGTCAGCCCGACCTCGTCGCGGTCGGCGACATCGCCCGATTCCCCAACCCGAACTTCGGCGTCGTTGCTCGGCGCGTGGAGCACTGGTCCATCCCGAGTGAGACGGCGAGACGCGCCGCCCAAACCCTTGCTGCCCGTCTGTGCGACAGCCCCGTCGACGACTCGGTCTTCGCTCCTGTCCCCACGTTCTGGAGCGACCAATTCGGGCTGCGCTTGCAGAGCTTCGGCGCACCTGGTCTCGCCGAACGAGTTGAGGTTGTCGATGGCAGCCTGTCCAACCTCGACTGCGGGCTTGCTGCCTCCTACCACCTCGGCACTCGCCTCATCGGCGTGCTGCTGGTCAACGTCCCGGCAGCCCGGCATCAGCAGTACCGCTCCCTCGTTCTTCCCCAGCCACACCTCGTCTGATCCACCGAGCAGCTCCGAGAGGTTCTCCATGACTGTGACCGCGCTCGCCGCCCACCGCGAAGCCAACGCCTCGTCGACCGACCTCGCCTCGATCACGAGGGCCATCGAGGACAACGGCGTCCAGTTCATCTACTACCAGGCAGTGACGATCACCGGCCGCGTCATCGGCAAGGTCGTGCCCGCCAAGCACCTGCGGCGCAACATCGAGAAGGGCGTCCAGCTGCATCGCACGGCCGTCGCGGACCTGCAGTCCGATCGCGCCGGGAACCTGCTCGGCGGTGGCGTGCACGCGGCCGAGTTCACGGCGATCCCGGACCTCGACACGTTCGCCGTCCTACCGTGGGACACCACCGTCGCACGCTTCTTCTGCCGTCTCTACGAGCCCGATCACCTCCCCGAGGTCGGCGGCCGCCCGCTCGGCACGGACAGCCGCGGCAACCTGATCCGCGCACACGCCGAGTTCACCGCTGAGACCGGTCTGCATCTGCGATCAGGCTGCGAGCCGGAGATGACCTGGAGCGGCCCCGGACTCAACGTCCGCTTCGCCGCTGGGTCCAGCCCGGCCTACCACATCGACAATCTCGAACTGATGCGCCCGATCTACCAGAAGCTCATCACCTACTCCCAGGACCTCGGCCTCGACATGATCGAGGGCGACTATGAGGACCCGGGCCAGCTCGAGCTGAACTGGATGTTCGACCACGCCGACAAGACGGCCGACCGGCTCGTCACCTACCGGCAGGTCTGTCGTCAGGTCGCACGCGAGTTCGGCGTCACCGCCAGCTTCATGCCCAAGCCTGCCACCGGGACGATGGGCAACGGCTGCCACCACAATGTCAGCCTCTGGCGCGACGAGGTCAACGTGCTTGCCGAATCCGGTCGCTCCGAGCTCCACATCACCGATATCGGCCGCCATGCTTTGGGCGGCATGCTCAGCCACGCGGCTGGTTCGATGCTGATCATGGGCTCGACGGTGAACTCCTACAAGCGGTTCTGGGACTCCGGCCAGTTCGCGCCGTCGCAGATCAACTGGGGCCTGGACAACAAGACCTGCACGGTCCGGCTCTCGGCCAACGGTCGGCTGGAGTACAAGCTCCCCGACGCCAGCGTCAACCCTTACCTGTCGCACGCAGCCCTGCTGGCCGCGATCAACGACGGGCTCCGTAGCTCCCTCGACCCCGGTGAACCGACCGTGGGCAGCAGCTATGGTGCCGAGTCCGCACGCTTCGAGCCACTCCCACTGACCCTGGCGGCGGCGATCGACGCCTTCGACAAGGACGACGTCGTCAGGGGCGGCATGCCCGAGCAGCTCAGTTCCCTGCTGCGCGAGATGAAAGCCGACGAGTGGGCCCGCTTCTGCTCCGTCGTCACCGACTGGGAGCGCGAGCGGTACGAGGTGGCGATCCCGTGAGCGACGTCTTGCGTCTAGCCTGCCTCGACACCGAGGCGCCCCCCCTGTTCCACAAGAGCCCCGACGGGATCATCCGGTCCGGCTACGAGCCGGCCGCCGCAGCCCTCGTCGCCGAGGTGCTCGGCCGACGTCTCGAGTGGCTCATGGGGCCCTGGGAGGACATGATCCCCGCCGTCCAGCGTCATGACGCCGACGCTGTGTGGTGCGGCCAGAGCATCATCCCCTCACGGGAGGAGCAGGTGGACTTCACCCGGCCCTATGGGATCTTCCACGAGGGTGTGCTGGTTCGTCCTGGCAGCGAGATCTCGCACCCGTCAGACCTCGTAGGCAAACGGCTCGCCGCGATCGCCGGCAGCACGAACATGGCGCTGGCCACCAGCTTTCCGGGCGCAGTCCCGGTCGCCTTCGGCGGCGGCGAGGGCGACGTCTACATGCAGATGCTCGACGCGCTGCTGGCCGGCGACGTCGACGGCGTCGTCGACGACGACGTGGTGTTCGTCCCCCTGGACGCCGACCCGCGGTTCGAGCTCGCCTTCACGGTGAAGACCGGGAACCGGTGGGGCGTCGGTGTCGCGAAGGACCGCCCGGAGCTCCGAGACGACATTGACGCAGCTCTCGCGAGCATCATTGTCGACGGTCGGTTGAGGTCGGTGTGGGCGGACTGGATGCCTACGCTGGAGTTCCCCTTCACGGCGGAGAGCTCGTGACTGCTCGACCGTTGATCGCGGTGCCGGCAATGAGGTCCCCGCGAATCGAGGGACTGCGACGCGCCGGGATCGCGGCGTCCGAGCGCATCATCGAGTCCATCTTTCGGGCGGGAGGGGAACCGGTGGTCTTCTACGCCGGCGACGCGTCCGACCTGGGCCGTCGTCTCCTGTCCTTCAACGGCGTCCTCCTTCCAGGTGGACGAGATGTGGACCCCCACCGCTACGGGGCCGACGAGCGTCACGAGTGGGTCGAGGCTCCGGACCCGACGCAGGACGACGCCGACCTCGCGGTCGCGGCGGCAGTGGTGGAGCTCGGGATACCGACCCTCGCCATCTGTCGGGGCATGCAGGTTCTCAACGTGGCTCTCGGCGGGACGCTGGTGCAGCACCTGCAGCCAACCACCGTCGACCACCACGACTCCGTCCACGCAGTCACCCTGGAACCTGGATGTGACGTCGCGGTCTCGATGGGTGCCGAGGTGGTCACCGTGTCCTCCTACCACCATCAGGCCCTGGCCCGGATCGGTCGCGGTCTGCGTGTCGTGGGAACCGCCACCGACGGCTGTATCGAGGTGGTCGCACACGAACGCGGCACCGTCCTGGCGGTCCAGTGGCACCCCGAGGACGATGCGCACGAAGTGCCGGCGCAGCAGGCGTTGTTCGACCGACTCGTTCGGAGTGCCCGCGTCTTTGCCGCACGAAGGGTCGTGACACCCACATGACCGATCGCCTCGTCTCGGATGTGACCTTGGCGCGCACCAGCGTGGAGTCCAGCGGAATGACGGTCAGGCGGCCGATCGTCACGATCGACCACGTGACGCCGGCGAACCGCGTGGCCCGCACCGGGCCGTCGATCTCAGTGCTCGTCTCACTCAACTTCCCGGACATGACCGATCCCGTCGCCGAGCTCGTGCGCCGCTTCACCTCCACGGCAATTCAAGCGCTCGACGACCTCGGCTGCGCATGGGTCGTGGTGGACACGTCAGCGCCGCTCCCTACGGTCGCGGATACCCTGCGAACAGAGGGCATACTCGTCCTGGGCGGCGGTGACATCGACTCCGAGATCTACGGCGTCCCGGGTCCGGTCCCGCACGAGTACGGCGTTGATCGCGCAGCCGACAACTTCTCGATGGATGTTATCCGCGGAGCAGTGGATGCCTCGATCCCCATCCTCGGGGTGTGCCGCGGCGCCCAGTTGCTGAACCTTGCCTACGGCGGAACGTTGGTGCCCGACCTCGCGGACTGGACGCTTCATCGCGGCAGCTACTCCGCTGGCCTGTTCATCGACGAGCACGTGGTGGTGGTCGAGGGAACCCGGCTCCACGAGATCCTTGGGACGACAGAGCTCACCGTCCGATCCGGGCATCACCAGGCCGTCGACAAGGTCGCGCCCGGCCTTCGCCTCACTGCCGTTGCCGACGACGGAGTCACCGAAGGAGTGGAGCACCCCTCCGCCTGGGCAGTGGGAGTCCAGTGGCATCCCGAGGACAGCGACGGCTCGGGGACGGATCTAGACGCGTTGTTCGGCGCACTGGCCGAGGCGTGCCGGGAGGCGAGCCGGGAACGAGGGAGTCGAGGGGTTCCGCGATGACGGCGTCGGCAGCCGGTCCCGACCCGGACTGGCGTCTGAGGGAAGCGGTCCGCGACGTGTGCGACCAGTCGTTGGGTGGCTCGGTCGCATCCGAACCTCGACATGTGCGTTTCGCCGCCTGAGCTGCCCGCCAGCGCTAGCGTCCGCTGTCACTGCCTGAGTCGCATGCCCGCCGGGACTGCTGCAGGCTGCCGCGGTCGGGGCCCACGGGGGTGCTCGGCTCACGAGAGGGTTGTGTCGCATGACTCGGTCGACGATGAGGACGAAGAAGCGCGGAGGGCGAAGGCTCGCCGTGATCACGGCTGAAGTTGCCACGCTGACGTTGGCGCTGCTGACGCCCACGACGCCGGCCACCGCGGCCGAGGTCTGCAACAAGGTGCAGACGGTGCGTGTAGCGGGCAGCACCGCGTACACGCAGTTCTACTACTCGGTGGCGAAGAGCGGAACGCAGACCGAGACGGCGCGAGCCACCTCGAGTCCGGCGGAGGGCTACCTCGAGTTCAGTGTCACGACCTGCAAGAACCCGACGACCGGATGGTACGCCCGCGACGTGATCGAGCTGCAGGCGCTGCACCTGCAGAACCTCGACACGACCATCAGCGGCGGCAAGGAGACCTACAAGCCGACCAATGGATCCGTGGGCTACGGCTTCATGGCCGGCCCGCAGACGTCCGGGCCGGGCAAGCGCGTGCTCAGCTTCGTGGGTCTTGAGTGCAGGTCGAGGTACTTCGGGACGCCGTGGACGATCGCCTACACCGTCTTCGACATGGTGCCCCTCAAGATCGGCACGGTCCTGGAGTCGGTGGTGAAGCAGACCGTCACCGCGTGGGCGACGAACTACATCCCGGCTGCGGGATACACCGGCTACAGCTGTGGCAAGCCGCAGGACGACTTCCCCGCGACGGTGGTGATGGGCAAGATCACCCTGAGCGTCAACACGGCGGGCACAGTCAGCGTCGGGTCGTCGGCGACGATGGCCTACAACCGGTACGTGTCGACGCCGACGCTGTGCGTGTCGACGCTGGGGATCAGCGTCATCGACTGCGGCTACCACTACCGCACCTACATCACACTGACGCCCAGCAAGGTCTGACCTGCTCTCCGTGTCAGGGCCCCACCCCATCTCAGGGTGGGGCCCTGGCCACGATGCGTTCACCGGCGTGCGCGTGCGCGTTCGCGCTGGCGGCGCCGAGCCCGTCGCACGGCTGCGCCGCTCCGGCCACTCCACCGGCGACGTCCGTGGCTACTTCGTGAAGCGCAGGTACGTCCAGCCGCTGGTCCCGGACGCGTTGGCGATGTCGTTGAGGCTGTAGGCGCGCACTCGCAGGCTCACCCCGATCGGGTGGGGGCTGCTCAGGAACGCACCGGCGCGACTCGACGCCGAGAGGGGAACGCAGTCAGCGGCCGCGAACGGGATCCAGCGGCCGCCGCGCAGGCCCTCGATCAGGATGGTGACGCAGCCCAGCGCGCCGCGCGAGGGCAGGACGGTCGCGACGAAGACCGGATTGACCGAGGATCGGTAGAGGTGCACGGATCCCACGGTCCGGTACGCACCGACGAGGGCCACCACGACGTGCGCTCGTGCGCTGGCCCGCGACAGGGCCGTCGCGGGGGCGTTGACCGCATCGCCGACGAAGGTGGCGCGCAGTGCGAGATTGCGGGTCATGCGCAGGCGCAGCACATAGGTGCCGGCGCTGGTGACCCGGCCCTGGAAGACCAACGCGTACTTCGCGTTCGGGGCGCCGTAGACATAGCGCCACAGCTGGATCGTGCGAGTCTTGGCCGTCGGGCCGAGGCGGACGGTCGCCGTGGCGGCGCCGCCGTAGTTCGACACGGCGGGGGACACCGTCAGCGTCAGCCGCGTCGCCAACCGCGACACCACAACGGTGACGGCTCGGCTTGCGGGGCCGTGCGTGGCGTCGCCGGCGAAGGTCATCGTGTAGGTCACCGCCCCGCCGACATGAGGAGCGTCAGCGACGGCGAAGGAGCCGTTCGCCGCGGTGACGACGCCCGGGAGCGGGAACGTGCCGCTGAGGTCCTTGCGCGAGACTGCGATGGTCGCCGCGGCCAGCGGCGTGATCCCCTCGACGAGGGACCCGGTGACCTTGAGGGCGGCATCGCGTACCGACGTGGCCGGTGCCTTGGCGTGGATCTCCAACGGCCCGTTGAGATCGGTGGCGTGGAAGGACACCCAGCCCGACAGTGTGGGGATCGAGCCGTCGCAGTGCTGCACGAACGTCGCGGAGAGCCTCGACAGCGCGCCATGGGCGAACGCGATCTCCTTGATGGTGAAGCTGCCCGTGGTCCCGTTGCAGCCGCCGGTGACGGTGGCGACGAGCCCGGGGGACGTCCCGTTGAAGGGGTAGCGCAGCGCACCGTCGTAGGTCTGGCCGTCGACCAACGACTGGCCGGGGGGTGCGGCGAACTGCACCGACGCCGTGTACCCGACCGTGCCGCGAATGCGGTCGAGCGTGATCACCTGGGGATTCCCCGACGCCGAGAACTCCGAGTCCGCCGGGGTGTAGTCATAGCTGCCGCCACCGCCCGCGTAGTCACCCGGCTGGCTGCGCAGGAACATCGCGGAGTTGCCCTCGAACCCCATCCCGCGGAGTGCGACCGAGTGGCTACCCGTCGCTGTGGTGTCCGTGAGGGTGAGCGTGGCCGTCGCCGGACCGGCGGCGAACGGGGTGAACCGGAGGGTCACCTGGCAGATGGCGCCGGGCGCCTGTGCGGTCAGGCAGGTGTTCGCCACGACCGCGAAGGCTCCGGCGTCGGGACCGGAGATTGCCGTGGCGGTGACGTTCATCGGTGCCGCGGAGGTGTTCACCAACCAGACCGGGACACGCTCCCCGGCCAGGTGTGGATACGCACCGCGCCAGGAGATCGCGGAGTTCCCGACGAGGAGGTCGGAGTCGGCCACCGGCTCGTTGACCTTGAGCTCACCGAAGTTGTGCCCGGGAGTGCTGGTGAGGGCGTACCCGTCGTAGGTGGCCCACAGTCGGGTCACGACACCGTTGCCGTCGAAGGCGATGTCGAGGATGGCGAACGAGCCGTCGACGAAGCTGATCCCCGAGCTTCCACCGATGCCGACGCGAGACGTCGTGCCGCTCTCCGACGGGTAGGTGAGGTAGTCGCCTACCGCGAGCGTCTGATCCGGCGGGGGCATCAGGGCGATGACGTAGTCGTTGCTCACAGCCCCCGCGGACCGGAGCGTCACCTGAACCCCGTTCGGTCCGTAGTCGCTCACGGTGAGCGTGTCCTGGCCGCCTCGGTACAGCCGGGCGTAGGGGGTGATAGCCGTCGCACCGATGAGGTCCCCGGTCATCACTGTCGCTTCACTGACCGTCGTGGTGGCGGCGTGGGCGACCCCGCTGCTCACGGCCGGCAGCCCCACCACCACGAGGGCAGCGACGATCATCGGGCGAACAGCTCGCAGTGACATCCAGCCCGGCACAGGTCCCCCACTGTCGTCCCACCGCTCCCGCGAGCAATGCCGGGTCAGGCTACGGCGCTGTCACGCGGTGCAACGTCCACTTGGCGAAGTCCGACGCGGACGGCTCAACGCCCCGGCTCACGCACCGGGTGGCACGGATCAGAGCTTGACCGAGCTCCCCACATCTGCCGCACCTGTGGTCACGACGAGGACGCGCACGACGTCGCGGCTGAGGCTGGTGCCCTGGTGAGGCTGGTGCCCTGGTGACGCACGCCCACCGCCTCGAGGACCGAGGTGTCCTCGCATCGGTTCGGCACCGGGTGCCACGTCCTCGCAAGCGTCGTCGTGGTTGGGGGTGCTCGCTGCTGGGGGTGCATCCTGGCGGCCGGTGCTCCCGTCTGGCGCTGGCCGCTTGCCGGCCGGGTGACGCTGACCTCCGACCGCGTGGTCGTGCACGGCATCTACCGCGCGAGACGCCTTCCGCTCGCCATGGTCTCCGGTTCGGTACGGCAGCGGGTCGATGGCCGGACCGCGGGGCACCGCTGGTGCTTCCCTCGTCGCGCGCGGCCGACTACGTGCGCGTGCAGCCCGGCGATGGACGCACCTATCGGCAGCCTGCCCGGTGCTCGCTCCCGAGCCGCGCCGGCCGCGCCGACTCGGTCCCGTCGGTGGTCGGCACGCTCAACGCGGCACGGGCTGCTGGCGCCCGGCCATGAAGCCACCCCACACACGGCATGGCCGGTCCGTCCACGCCTAGGATCGAGGGGTACGCCGACCCCGGACGAAGGACGAGTGCCATGAGCCGCACGAGCAAGGTCATCACCGGAGCGCTCGTCCTGGCCGCGGCGGGTGCCGCGTCGTACTACGCCTACAAGGAGTTCAGCGCCCGCAAGGCCGTCGCCGACCAGGCGGTGGGCAACATCCAGGCCGAGCTCGACGACCTGGACCCGATCACCCGCGCGGCCGTCGTCGCGAAGCTCTCCTCCGATGCGGCGAAGGACTACCGCTCGAAGAAGTGATCCGACCGGACCTCTACGACGCGTCCTCGTCGCGCAGCGACGGCGGGGTGCACCGGTCCGGCACGACGCCGCGCTTGTCGGCGTAGAACGCGCGGATGAGATCCATGTCCGCGCGGACGTCGCCCGACGGCGCGATCATCGGCCCGAAGCCGCCCGTGCGTGTCGGCCCGTCAAGGTAGGTCAGTGCGATCGGGACGCCCGCGTCGGAGGCGATGCGGTAGAAGCCCGACTTCCAGCCCTTGGCCTTTCCCCGTGTCCCCTCAGGTGCGATGACGAGCGCGAACGGTTCGCCACTGCGAGCGCGCGCGACCAGGTCGTCGACGAGGCCGCGGGGGTCCTCGCGGTCGACCTCGATGCCGCCGAGCCGGCGCGCCACCCCGCCGAACGGGGCGCGGAAGAGCTCCTTCTTGCCCAGCCAGGTCGGTGACAGGTCTGCAGACCAGGCGATCCCGAGCATGAGCGGGAAGTCCAGCCACGACGTGTGCGGCGCGGCGACGAGGACGCACGCGGTGCCGACGGGCGCGTCGTCACCGACGACCTGATAGCGCAGCGCCCGCACGACGAACCGTCCGACTGCCTGCTTCACAGCACCCCATCCCTCCGTCCGCGACCGATCCACGCCGGTCGTGACCGACCGGCACGTCGACGCTACGACGATTTCCTCGCGCTTCCCACTCGGGCACCGGGCAGCACCGAGCCGGACCGGATCCACGACCGCCGGCGCAGACGGGACGGTCGCCGCAACTCCTCAGGTGGAGGTGTTGCGACGACCGCGTGACCCTGCCGATCCCGGCGGGCCCTGTCCGTACCCATGCGCGCGATCAGTCCGCGATCAGCCCCCGGGCACCGAGGGGATCGTGGCAAGACCGGCGGCGAAGCGCTCGGGGCTGACCTCCTCGTCGACCATGCGGCCGTTGAGGTAGTCGTCGTACGCCGCGAGGTCGAAGTGACCGTGACCGCAGAGCGCCGTGAGGATCACGGTCTCCTCGCCGGTCTCCTTGGCCTTGAGCGCCTCGCGGACGGCGAGGGCAAGGGCGTGCGTGGGCTCCGGCGCCGGCACGATTCCCTCGGTGCGGGCGAACTGGATCGCTGCGGCGAAGCACTCCGTCTGCGGGATGGCCTCGGCCTCCATCAGCCCGAGCTCATAGATGTGGGAGATCAGCGGCGCCATGCCGTGGTACCTCAGGCCGCCCGCGTGGATCGGGTCGGGGATGAAGTCGTGGCCCAGCGTGTGCATCTTCATCAGCGGCGTCATGCCGGCGGTGTCACCGAAGTCGTAGGCGTAGACGCCGTGGGTGAGGGACGGGCAGGACGAGGGCTCCGCCGCGATGATCCGCGGGTTGATGTTGCCCGCCATCTTCTCGCGCAGGAACGGGAAGGACAGGCCGCCGAAGTTCGAGCCGCCACCGGTGCAGCCGACGATGTGGGTGGGGGTGTCGCCCGCCATCGCCATCTGCAGCAGCGCCTCCTCACCGATGATCGTCTGGTGCATGAGCACGTGGTTGAGGACGCTGCCGAGCGCGTAGCGGATCTCGGGGTCCTGCGCCGCGACCTCGACCGCCTCGGAGATCGCGATCCCGAGTGACCCTGACTGGTTGGCCGGGTCCGCCCCGAGGCGGCGGCCGGCCTCGGTCAGATCCGACGGCGAGCGGTGCACGGTGGCGCCGAACGCCTCGATCATGAGTCGGCGGTAGGGCTTGCTGTCATAGGACGACCCGACCTGCCACACCTCGCACTCGAGGCCGAAGATCGCGCACGCCAGGGCGAGCGCCGTACCCCACTGACCGGCACCGGTCTCGGTCGTCAGCTTCTTCACCCCGGCCGCGGCGTTGTAGTACGCCTGAGGCACAGCGGTGTTGGGCTTGTGTGAGCCGGCGGGGGAGCCGCCCTCGTACTTGTAGTAGATGCGGGCCGGGGTTCCGAGCGCCTTCTCGAGACGGTGCGCGCGGAACAGCGGCGAGGGCCGCCACTGGCGGTAGACGTCGAGGACACCGCCGGGGATCTCGATGTACCTCTCCTGGGAGACCTCCTGGAGGATCAGCTCCATCGGGAACAGCGGCGCGAAGTCCTCGGGCCCGGCTGGCTGCAGGGTCCCGGGGTGGAGCGCGGGCGGCGGCGGGCTGGGCAGGTCCGGGACGATGTTGTACCAACGGGTCGGCATCTCGTCCTCGGTGAGCTCGTACTTGTGCCGACGCACCGTGTCGTCCATCGCGGTGTTCCCTCCTGTGGCCCGTTCACGGGCATCCGGCTGGCGGGGGATCGCCAGTGCACCGAACGTATCGGTGACCACCTCCGGGTGCGACGCGAATCGCGGGGCGGCCGCCGGGACCACGAGCCGGGCGATCCCGGCGTCAAGGTCGACGAGGCTGCGAGGGGGTGCGGCATCGCCCTCCTCATCGCGGTCGAGCTCCAGGAACTCGTCGTGCTCGCGCTTGTGCCTCGTGCTCGGTGCGAGGGCAAGGCCGATCGCGTCGAAGCCGACCTGCGCCACGTGCGGCCGCGCCGTCGTGTCCCCGCGCCGCCGTCGGCGTCGCATCAGGAGCACCTCGATCGCCCCGGCGACCACGAGCAGCACGACGAGGGCCGGGAGGGTCATCGCCGCGAGGTACAGCATCAGGCGCCTCCCAGCACCTCAGCGATCTCGTGGATGCGGTGCGCGAGCTCGATGTCGAGCTGGGTGACGCCGCCGGCGTCGTGGGTCGAGAGCGTGACGTGCAGCGTGCGCCACCGGATGTCGATGTCGGGGTGGTGATCCATCGCCTCGGCCACCAGGGCGATCTCGTCGACGCCGTGGATCGCCGCCGGGAAGTCGGGGAACAGGTAGACGCGCTTGAGCGAGTCGAGGCCACCGGACCACCCGGGCAGGGCGGCGAGCTGCCGGCTGATCTCCTCGGCGACCAGTCGTCGGCTCATGCCGTCAGGGTGTCACGGCTCCCGCGTGGTGTCAGCGGGGGTGAGGATGGCCGTCATGGGTGCGATGGGAGAGCCGAGCGCCGTCGGGTTTGCCGTGTCCCTCGTGCTCTGGGTCGTGCTCGGCTTCGGCCCCGGCTACCTCGTCGCGACCGCGGTCGAGCCCTGGCGCCCCGCACTCGACCGGCTCGCGATCGCCCCGCTGGTGTCGACGGCCATGGCCTTCGCCAGCGCGACCTGGCTCGGCGTCCTGGGCGTCCCGCGGGCAGTGGGCTGGTTCGTCCCCGTGCTCGTCGGCGTCTCGTTCGTGGCTGGTGCGGTCGTCCTGCGCCGGCACCGGTCCGCATCCTCGCGTGCGACCCGCGCGACGCGCGTGCCCTGGGTGCGCCGCCGGACGACCTGGCTGGGGCTCGCCGCACTCCTGGGCCTCTCGCTCGTGCTGTGGATCGTGGCCATCTCCGCGTCCACGCCGGGCTGGTCGCTGGTGGTACCCAACTCCGACGGCAACAGCCATGGCCTGATGGTCGCCCGGATCCTGCTGACCGGATCGGCCGACTCCCGCGACGTGCTGTTCTACGACCTCGCCGAGCCCCAGGGCGCCGGGATCGTCTACCCGATCGGCGTGCACCTCATGGCTGCGCCCATCGCGTGGGTCACCGGACCAGCGGCCTCGCTCGTCGTGCCGCTCACCGTGCTCGGCTCGATGTCGCTCGTGCTCGGGACGGTCGCCCTGACCCGTCGAGTCGCAGGCACACCGGCAGCCCTCGCTGCTGGGCTCGCCGCCGTCGTCCTGATCCCCTGGCTGCCCTACGGGCAGGTCAGCTGGGGCCCGGTACCCATGGTGATGGCGATCTCCCTCGTCCCGGCGGCGACGCTGGCGGTCCTGGACGTCCGCGCTGGGCGGGGCCTCGTCGTCGCGGCGCTGGCCCTCGCCGGGCTCCTCGCCGTCCATACGACGGAGGCCCTGGTCGTCGCGGCACTGCTGGCCGTCACCCTGGTGGCCACCCCCGGTGGAGGCCGGCCGCGCCTGCGTCGGGCCGCCCTCGCGGCTGCGTCGGCCGCGGGCGCCGTCGTGCTCGTCGCTCCCTACCTCTGGGGCCTGCTGGCGAGCGGCGCGTCGCGCCCGGCGGACCTGCCTCCGAGACTCTCGGTCGCCGACGCCGTCGCCTTCTCGGTGTTCAGCCCGTTCTTCACCGATGTCGGAGCGTCCGGGCTTGCGCTCGTCCTGGCAGCGGTGTGCTCGCTCATCGTGCTCGGGCTCGCGATGGTCGGTGCCCTGCGCGGGTGGCCGGTGCCGTTGGGAAGGGCGCTCGTCGTGGTCGCCGTGGTGCTGACGGTCCTGGCGGCCGGCACCCACCTCGCGGCACCCGCTGCTGCGACCGCGCCGTGGTACAGCAACGGAGACCGGCTGATGACCCAGGTGGCGGGGCTGATCCCCGGCCTCGTCGGCATCGGCGTGGTCACGGCGGCCCGACGCTTCCGGGCCAGGGGCGCCGCCAGGGTCGTGGTCGCCGGCATCGCGGCCGTCGTCGTGGCTGTGTCGACCATCAACTGCGTCGCCACCGCCTCGACCGCCGTCAGCGCCTTCTCGGTCGTGACCCCCGCCGATCGGGACGCCTTCGCCTGGCTCTCGACGCACGTGCGCCCGGGTGAGCGCGTGCTCAACGACCATCGGGACGGCTCGGTGTGGGCGTACGAGGCCACGGGGGGCGCGGTGGCGCCGGTGTTCGGGGCCAAGCCCGGTGGTGGATGGGAGGTCGAACCGGCGTTCACCGAGCGGCTCTACCTGCGCGACCACGTCGCCGACATCGCCACCGACCCTCGGGCCCGCGGCGCGGCGCGGGCGTGGGCAGTCAGGTATGTCCTCGTCGGTGAGCGCACGTTCGCCGACTCGAGACGTCTGGTCGACGCCGACGCTCTCGTCGGTGCGGCCGGCCTGCGCGAGGTCTTCCGCAGCGGCGGCGCCCGGGTGTACGAGATCGTCGCACCCTGAGCCGGCTCACCGCGCTGGCGCGTCCCGCGGCCCACCGGCCGGACCGCCGAGAGCGTCGTCGGACCCGAGACCGCTCTGGCAGAGTCGGCCGACGTGACCGACCTGACGCACGTGACCTCCGACGGGCGGCGCATCGTCGT
Organism: Candidatus Nanopelagicales bacterium; assembly: GCA_038206635.1. Lineage (GTDB taxonomy): Bacteria > Actinomycetota > Actinomycetes > S36-B12 > CAIYMF01 > Longivirga. The sequence continues at coordinate 91,664 of JBBRAQ010000013.1, forward strand.
CGCCGCTGCCATCGAGCGCCGAGGGCGCCTGCTGGCGGCCCGGCGCACCCGCCCGGCAACGGTGGCGGGGGGCTGGGAGCTGCCCGGCGGCAAGGTGGAACCGGGGGAGAACCCGTCTCGCGCCCTCGTGCGCGAGCTGCTCGAGGAGCTCGGCGTCGAGGCGGAGGTCGTCGGCGGCATTGCCGGCCCCGACGCCGGCGACTGGCCGCTGGATGAGGCCTCCGTGCTCCGGGTCCTGCGCGTGCGCCTCGTGCAGGGTGAGCCGGTGCCCGGCGACGCCCACGACGAGGTGCGCTGGCTGGGGCCGCGCGAGATCGGCTCGGTGACCTGGTTGGCGCCCGACGTCGCACCGGCGTCCGCCGCGGCGCTCCGGCTCGACACGTGGGTCGACTTCCCCGCCGGAGGCCTCGTGGGGGAGGGCATCGTCACCCTGACGTCCGACCTGCCCGGCGCCCGGCTGGGCGTCGTCGTCGACCGCACGCCCTTCCACCCGCTCGACCATGGCTGGCCCGACCAGCCCGGCGACACCGGCCGGCTCGACGGCCGGGAGGTGCTCGACAGCCTGACGGGCGCCGTCGACGACCACGGCAGCCTGCTCGTGGGCGACTCGATCGACGTCCGCCGAGGTGATCCCCGTCGCACCTGGGTCGTCGTCCACGTGCTGGACGCCTCCCTCGGCGGCGCCCCTGTCGCCGTCGGGAGCTCTGTCGCGCTCGAGGTGGACGCCGAACGGCGGTCGGCCCTGTCGCGCGGCCACACGGCGTGCCATCTCGTCGCGCTGGCGCTCAACGAGACGACGGCACGCTTCTGGTCGAAGGAGCCGCCCCGGCGCGACTCCCGCGGGTTCCCGGACCTCGACCAGGCGGCGATCGCGGTCTCGCAGGTCCACCCGGACTCGGCGTATGACGCCTACCGGTGCGGGAAGTCCTTGCGCAAGGCGGGATTTCACACCTCGGCCTTCCTGGCCGAGCGGGACGTCGTCGCCGCGCACGCGGACGCGCTGCTCGCGGACTGGGTGTCGACGGGAGCCGCCAGCCGGGTCGACACCGACGGCGACCCCACCCTGACATCCCGGCGGCGCTGGTTCTGCTCGGTTCCCGGCGGGCCTGCGGTGATCCCCTGCGGGGGTACCCACGTACCTGATCTCGGCCGCCTGGGGCGGGTCCGGGTGGCCTACGCGCCCACCGACGAGGGCTTCGAGGCGCTCACGACGGTGGGCTGAGGGGCCACAGGCCTCGTGCCTCGCGGGGTGCCGGCGGTCCGGGAGGTCGAGACGGCCCGTTTCGGCCCGTAGCATTGGGGGACTCCCCGTTCTCGACCCTGAGGTCCCACATGCCTACCCACGGCTCTGCCGTCCGTAACGACCTGCGCAACGTCGCGATCATCGCGCACGTCGACCACGGCAAGACCACGCTCGTCGACGCCATGCTGTGGCAGTCGGGGGCCTTCACCTCCCACCAGGCCGACGAGGGCTCGGTCAAGGAGCGGGTGATGGACTCGATGGACCTCGAGCGCGAGAAGGGCATCACGATCCTCGCGAAGAACACGACCGTCCGCTACGAGGGTGACGGCGCCCCCGAGGGCGGCGTCCTGTTCAACATCATCGACACCCCCGGCCACGCCGACTTCGGTGGCGAGGTGGAGCGCGGGCTCGAGATGGTCGACGCCGTGCTGCTCCTCGTCGACGCGAGCGAGGGCCCGCTGCCGCAGACCCGGTTCGTGCTGCGCAAGGCGCTGCAGAAGAACCTCCCGGTGATCCTGCTGATCAACAAGGTCGACCGGCCCGACGCCCGCATCGCCGAGGTCGTCGATGAGACCTACGAGCTCTTCTTCGACCTCGACGCCACCGCCGAGCAGATCGACTTCCCCGTCGTCTACGCCTCGGCGAAGGCCGGCCGCGCCTCGATGAACCGTCCCGCCGACGGTGGGATGCCCGATGCCGAGAACCTCGCGCCGCTGTTCAAGACCCTGATCGAGACCGTCCCGGCGCCGTCCTACGACCCCGAGACCCCGCTCCAGGCCCACGTCACCAACCTGGACTCCTCGCCCTACCTCGGACGCCTCGCCCTGTGTCGCGTGCACTCGGGCACGATCCGCAAGGGCCAGCAGGTCGCGTGGTGCCGTCACGACGGAACGATCGAGCGGGCGAAGGTCGCCGAGCTGCTCGTCACGCACGCCCTCGAGCGCGTGCCGGCCGAGTCAGCCGGTCCGGGCGAGATCGTGGCCATCGCGGGCATCCCCGAGATCACCATCGGCGAGACCCTCGCCGACATCGACGACCCGCGTCCGCTGCCGCTCATCACCGTGGACGAGCCGTCGATCTCGATGACGATCGGTATCAACACCTCGCCGCTCGCCGGCCAGAGCGGCAACAAGCTCACCGCGCGTCAGGTGAAGACCCGGCTCGAGGCCGAGCTCGTCGGCAACGTCTCGATCCGCATGGTCACCACCGAGCGTCCCGACACATGGGAGGTCCAGGGCCGTGGCGAGCTGCAGCTGGCGATCCTCGTCGAGATCATGCGACGCGAGGGCTTCGAGCTCACGGTCGGCAAGCCGCAGGTCGTCACCAAGGTCGTCAACGGCAAGGTCCACGAGCCGATGGAGGCGCTGAGCGTGGACATCCCCGAGGACTACCTCGGCGTCGTGACCCAGCTCATGGCGCTGCGCAAGGGCCGCATGGAGCAGATGGTCAACCACGGCACCGGCTGGGTCCGGATGGAGTACGTCGTCCCGGCACGAGGGCTCATCTGGTTCCGCACCGAGGTCCTCACCGAGACCCGCGGAACCGGCCTCCTGCACCACCTCTTCGACAAGTACGAGCCGTGGCACGGCGAGCTGCGCACCCGCCCGACCGGCTCGCTCGTCGCCGACCGCCGCGGCCCCACGACCGGCTTCGCCCTGTCCAACCTCCAGGAGCGCGGGACGCTGTTCGTCGGTCCCGGCACCGAGGTCTATGAGGGCATGGTCGTCGGGGAGAACTCCCGCCAGGACGACATGGACGTCAACCCGACGAAGGAGAAGAAGCTGACCAACATGCGCCAGTCCTCCTCCGACGTCCTGGTACCGCTCATCCCGCACAAGCAGATGTCGATGGAGCAGGCGCTGGAGTTCTGCCGCGAGGACGAGTGCATGGAGGTCACCCCGGCCACCGTGCGCATCCGCAAGGTCGTCCTCGACCAGACCGAGCGCGGCCGCTCCGCGTCGCGGGCCAAGAAGGCCAACTGACCCTCAACGGTCCGAACGCCCCCGCCCTCTGGGCGGGGGCGTTCTGCATCCCGGGGCCGTCGCGCCCCGTTACGGCTGTGTGCCGCTCAGGTGTCGGGATCATCCCGATTCGACACCTCGCGGTCACGATCCGGTCACGGGGGGGTGGGCTGCTTCATCCCTCCGCGTCCATGACATAGGTTGCGGGCGTCTGAGAGGTGGGGGACGGCGACGCGGTCCTGGACAGAATGCTTGCCGACCCGCTCTCTGGCGCGAAGATTTCCCGGATCAGGACAGGAAGGCTTCAGGTTCTCCATGACAGTGCCCGTCGACATCCAGCCTGCCCCATCGGACGGCGCCGTCGTCCCGGAGGAGATCGAGGGACGATCCCTCTCGGCGATCGCCTGGGGTCGGTTCCGGCACGACAAGACCGCCATGGTCGCCCTCGGCGTCCTGGTGTTCCTGCTCCTCTGCGCGCTCTTCGCGCCTCAGATCACCTCACTGCTCGGACTGGACCCCTACAAGGAGTTCAAGGACGCGCTCGATCCCGAGAACGGCGGCGTGCCGCTGGGGTGCGGCCTCCCGGACTCCTCGTTCTTCTGCGGGCTGAGCTGGACGCACCCCTTCGGCGTGGAGCCTGGTATCGGCCGCGACCTGCTGGCCCGCCTGCTCTACGGACTGCGCGTCTCGCTGCTCATCGCCTTCATGGCCACGGCGATCACGGTGATCCTGGGGACGGTGTTCGGGATCCTCGCCGGCTACCTCGGCGGTCGCACCGACGCCATCATCGGTCGGCTCATGGACATCACCCTGGCCTTCCCGTTCCTGCTGATCGTGCTCGCGCTCTCGGGCGTCGCCACTCAGCGGCTCACCGACCTCGGCGTCCCCGACGGCAACCCGTCGCGCATCACCTACCTGATCCTGGTGTTCAGCATCTTCGGCTGGCCCTACCTCGCCCGCATCGTCCGCGGCCAGGTGCTCAGCGTGCGTGAACGCGAGTTCGTCGAGGCCTCGATCGCGATGGGCTCGGGCACCAACCGGATCCTGTTCAAGGAGATCCTGCCGAACCTCTGGGCGCCGATCATGATCTACGCGACGCTCACGCTTCCGACCTACATCGCCACCGAGGCTGTGCTGTCCTTCCTCGGAGTCGGCGTCCTGCCGCCCACGCCGACGTTCGGTGCGATCCTCGCCGACTCCGTCAGCTACATGTCCCTCATCCCGTCCTACCTGCTGATCCCGGGCGTCCTGCTCGCCATCGTCGTGGTCACCTTCAACCTCGTCGGTGACTCCGTGCGCGACGCTCTCGATCCCCGTGCCGGACGGGGCTGACTTCCGGATGACCACCACAGATTCCCGCGCGCGGTGGACGAGGAGAACCCTTGTCCGGCTCCGTCGGGTGACAGGCCGGGGAGTCACCCCCGGCGAACACACAGGAGGAAATATGCGCAAGATCAGGCCGGGCGTGCGCGCCGCCGTGGTCGTTGCAGCCGGGGCGCTCGCGCTCACTGCCTGCGGCGGCGGCAACGGTGGCACCACCAGCACCGGGGCCAACACCGGAACCCCCACCAAGGGTGGAAAGATCACCTACCTGGAGGTCGGGGAGCAGTTCGACCGCGTCGACCCGCAGCGGGTCTACACCGGTGAGGACCTCGCCTTCTTCAGCGGCACCCTCTTCCGCACCCTGACCGCCTACAAGTTCTCCAAGGACTCCAAGGAAGGCACGTCCATCGTGCCCGACCTTGCGACCGACACCGGCACGGTGTCCGACGGTGGCAAGACGTGGAAGTTCACCCTCCGCGACGGCTCCGCGTTCGAGACCGGTGCTCCGATCACCTGCGCCGACATCAAGTACGGCGTCTCGCGCACCTTCGCGGTGGACATCATCACCGGCGGTCCCCAGTACGCCGTATCGATGCTCGACGTCCCGGCCGACCCCAAGGGTGGATCTGCCTACAAGGGCCCGTACACCAAGGTGGGTCAGGACCTCTTCGACAAGGCCGTCACCTGCGACGGCAAGACGATCACGTTCCACCTGATCCGTCCGGTCCCGGACTTCAACTACACCACGACCCTTGCGGCGTTCGCGCCCGTCCCGCAGGCGTCGGACACCGGTGAGAAGTACGACGACCGCCCCATCGCCTCCGGCCCGTACAAGATCTCGGTGTACAAGACCGGCAAGGGTGGCCAGATGGTCCTCGTGCGCAACGACAAGTGGACGCAGGAGAGCGACCCCTACCGCAAGGCGTACCCGGACTCGTGGGAGGTCGACTTCGGCCTCGACCCGGCTGTCATCGACCAGCGACTGATCTCCGGTGCTGCCGCGGACCAGAGCACGATCTCGCTCACGCTCACGCCCGCATCGCTTCCGATCGTGTTCAACGACCCGAAGTTCGCGAGCCGCCGCACGAATGAGTTCGACCCCTACGTCCGCTACATCGCGGTCAACGTCAAGAAGGTGCCGAACCTCAAGATCCGCCAGGCGATGGCGGTGGCGCTCGATCGTGAGGCCCTGCGCACCAACGCCGGTGGCGCCTTCGCCGGCGACTACGCCGACGGCGTGGTCAAGCCCAACATCGGTGTCGACTACGCCCCCACGGGCATGTGGGACGGACTGCTCGGCAAGACGATCCCGGCCACGGGTGACGCCGACTACGCCAAGCAGCTCATCGCCGAGTCCGGCGTCGCTGCTCCGACGGTCACGTTCGACTACCCCAACACCCCGACCAACGCCAAGGCCGCAGCGATCATCGCCACGTCCGAGGCTCGCGCCGGGATCACGGTCAAGCCGAACCCGATCCCGCCGGGCACCTACTACGGCACCGTGTTCGACCCCGCGAAGGCGCACGAGCTCATCAACGCCGGATGGGGTGTTGACTGGCCGAACGCCTCGACCGTCATCCCCGAGCTGTTCACCAAGGCCGGTGGGTTCAACCTCTCGCAGGTCGACGACGCAGCGTTCACCACGGCGTCCGACGCCGCCAAGATCGAGCTCGACCGTGCCAAGCAGGCAACCGCTTGGCAGGCACTGAACAAGCAGGCGTCCGAGCAGGTCTGGACGATCCCGACCCGCTTCGGTCGCGACCAGCGCCTTCCCGGGGCGAAGGTCGGGAACGCCTACCTCTGGTCGGCCTATGGTTCATGGCCGTACGGGGACATGTACGTCCAGCAGTGACATGACGGTGCGGGGGTGGGGCGCGATCCGCCCCACCCCCGCACCGCGCTCGCAGCCGGCCCGCTGCGGCCCCGCTCGTCGGCTCGACTCCCAGTGGCCCAACAGGGCCGCTTCGCGACCAGATCTCCTGTGACATGGAAGGCTGCTGCCCGTGAGCGGGTACATCGTGCGGCGCCTCATCAGCATGGTGCTGATGCTGCTGCTGCTGACCCTCGTCGTGTTCCTCCTCTTCAACGTGCTGCCGACCGACCCGGCGCGACTCACGTGCGGCAAGTCCTGCACGCCGGCAGTGATCGCGGCCAACCGACACAACCTTGGGCTCGACCTGCCGGTCTGGCAGCAGTACTGGGAGTACCTCAAGGGGATCTTCGTCGGGCGCACCTACGGCTCCGGCACCCAGACCTTCACCTGCGACGCCCCGTGCCTGGGCTACTCCTTCAAGCGCGGCGAGGCCGTCACAACGCTCATCAAGGAGGGCTTCCCGGCCACCTTCTGGCTGGCCACCGGCGCCTTCATCATGTGGATCTCGGTCGGCGTCTCGGTCGGCATCTACGCAGCCCTGCGGCGCGGCAAGTGGCAGGACAAGACCGTCATGGGCATCTCGCTCATCGGCTACTCGCTGCCGTCGTTCTTCATCGGCCTCGTACTGCTGTTCTTCGTGGTGCTGCGCTGGGGTGTGCTGCCCTATCCCAGCTACGTCTCGCCGTTCGAGAATCCGATCCAGTTCCTCCAGACGATGATCCTTCCGTGGATCGTGCTGGCGATCCTCTACGCCGCGTTCTACATGAGGCTGACGCGCAACCAGATGCTCGACACCCTCGGCGAGGACTACATCCGCACCGCACGGGCCAAGGGCCTCCAGGAGCGTGTCGTCATCCGCAAGCACGCGCTGCGCGCGGGGCTCACCCCCATCGTCACCGCTGCCGGGCTCGACCTCGCCGGCCTCCTCGGCGGAGCGATCATCACCGAGAGCATCTTCAGCCTTCCCGGTCTCGGGACGCTGGTGGTCAGCTCGGTCAACGACGCCGACCTCTCGCTCCTGGTCGGGATCACCCTGGTGACGGCCACGTTCATCATCGTGGCCAACCTCATCGTCGACCTCCTGTACGCCGTCATCGACCCGCGCGTGAGGCTGATATGAGCACGAGCACCAGCGGAGGGGCGAGCGGCGCGTTCGTCGACGTCCGCGACCTCCGAGTCGAGTTCCCCACCGAGGACGGCCTCGTCCGCGCCGTCGACGGGGTCTCCTTCACCGTCGAGCGCGGCAAGACCCTTGCCATCGTGGGGGAGTCCGGCTCCGGCAAGAGTGTGACCTCGCAGGCAATCATGGGCCTGCACAACCGCAAGACCACCAACATCGCCGGCCAGGTGATCCTCGACGGCCAGGACCTCATCGCGATGAGCGACGAGGGCGTTCGCAAGCTGCGCGGCCAGAAGATGGCGATGATCTTCCAGGACCCGCTCTCGAGCCTGCACCCGTTCTACACGGTGGGCAAGCAGCTGGTGGAGGCGGTACGCGTCCACCAGGACGTCAGCAAGGACGCCGCGCGCACGCAGTCGATCGAGATGCTCGAGCGGGTCGGCATCCCCAACCCGGACCGCCGGATCGACGACTACCCCCACCAGCTCTCCGGCGGCATGCGCCAGCGCGTCATGATCGCGATGGCCCTGCTCAACAGCCCTTCGTTGCTGATTGCCGACGAGCCCACCACGGCCCTCGACGTCACGGTGCAGGCGCAGATCCTGCAGCTGCTCCAGGACCTCCAGCGCGACTTCAACACCGCCATCATCATCATCACCCACGACCTCGGCGTGGTCGCCGACGTCGCGGACGAGGTCGTGGTCATGTACGGCGGCCGCCTCGTCGAGCACGGCTCGGTCAACGACATCTTCCACCGGCCCGAGATGCCGTACACCCTCGGTCTGCTGGCCTCGATGCCCCGCCTCGACAAGGGCCGCGCCGATCGACTCGACCCCATCCCGGGGCTTCCGCCGTCGCTCATCCGGCTTCCCGCGGGGTGCGTGTTCCGTCCGCGCTGCACCTTCCACGACCGGGTGCCCGGCTCGCTGTGCGACACAGTCCGTCCGGACCTCGTCACGACCGGACCCGGGCACGAGGTGCGCTGCCACCTCCCCGGTGAGGAGCGTCGAGCCATCGCCGCGGAGCGCCTCGGCGCCCGGTTTGAGGAGAGCGCATCATGACCGTCGCAGCGGCCAGCAACGAGCCCGTCCTGCGTGTCACGGGTCTCAAGCAGCACTTCCCGATCACGTCGGGCGCCATCTTCAAGAAGGTGGTCGGGCAGGTCCGTGCCGTCGACGGTATCGACCTGCAGGTCGCCGTCGGGGAGACCCTCGGGCTCGTCGGTGAGAGCGGCTGCGGCAAGTCGACCGCGGCACGCTCCATGCTGCGGCTGCTGACGCCGACGGCCGGCAAGGTCGAGCTCGCGGGGGAGGACATCACCGCGCTCACGCGCAAGCAGATGGTCCCGTTCCGCCGCGAGGCGCAGATGATCTTCCAGGATCCGTACAACTCGCTGAACCCGCGGCACACCGTCGGCACGATCATCTCCGCACCCTTCAAGGTGCAGAAGGTCGAGCCCAAGGGCGGGGTCAAGGCCGAGGTGCAGAACCTCATGGAGCGGGTCGGGCTCAACCCCGAGCACTACAACCGCTATCCCAACGAGTTCTCCGGTGGCCAGCGCCAGCGCATCGGCATCGCCCGGGCGATCGCCCTGCGCCCCAAGCTGATCGTCTGCGACGAGCCCGTGTCGGCGCTCGACGTCTCGATCCAGGCGCAGGTCATCAACCTGCTCGAGGACATCCAGGACGAGTTCGGCATCGCCTACGTCTTCGTGGCCCACGACCTCTCCGTGGTCCGCCACATCTCCGACCGCGTCGCGGTGATGTACCTCGGCCACATCATGGAGCTCACCGACCGCGACTCGCTCTATGAGCAGCCGCTGCACCCCTACACCCACGCACTGCTGTCCGCGGTGCCGGTGCCCGACCCGGGCGCGGCCGCCAAGCGCGAGCGGATCCTGCTGCAGGGCGACCTCCCCAGCCCGATCAACCCGCCGGAGGGCTGCGTGTTCCACACGCGGTGCTTCAAGGCCGAGGAGCGGTGCTCGGTCGAGAAGCCGTTGCTGCGCGAGCTGAGTCCGGGGCACCAGGTGGCCTGCCACTTCCCGGTCGAGCACGTGCTCGGTTCTGTCAAGGGCCCGCTCGACATGGGCGTCAACCCCGTCCTCCCCGACCAGGTGGACCGTCCCGAGGCGCTGCCGGTGGTCCGTGAGATGGGTGCCGGGATGTCGCCGCAGCACCTCGAGCCGACCCACCACGAGACCCTCGACAACTGACCGGCCAGTCCGGCTCAGGCGTCGAGTGACCGTCTCAGGAAGTCCAGCTCCAGCAGGAGCTTGTTCTCCGCGACTTCCTCCTGCGGGGTCATGTGTGTCACGCCCGACAGCGGTAGGACCTCGTGGGGCCGACCGGCCACCGTCAGAGCGGCGGACAGCTGCAGCGTGTGGGCGACCACGACGTTGTCGTCGGTGAGCCCGTGGATCACGAGCAGCGGGCGGGTGAGCGCCGGGGCGAGAGGCAGCAGCGAGCACGCGTCGTACGGCGTCGTGTCCTCGATCGGGTTGCCGAGGTAGCGCTCGGTGTACGCGGTGTCGTAGAGCCGCCACTCCGTCACGGGGGCGCCGGCGACGGCGGCGTGGAACACGTCGGGACGGCGCAGCACGGCGAGGGCCGCGAGGTAGCCGCCGAAGGACCACCCGCGGATGCCCACCCGGGTCGCGTCGACGTCGTCGGGCCAGGCCTCCACGACGGCCGAGAGCGCGGTCACCTGGTCGTCGAGGACACCGGTGGCGAGGTCGTGCCGCACCGCGCGGTCCCACGCGGGACCCCGGCCCGGCGTGCCGCGGCCGTCGGCGACCACGACGCAGAAGCCCTGGTCGGCGAGCCACTGGTCCTCGCCGTAGGCCGATCGGGCCGACACGACCTCCTGGTGGTGCGGGCCGCCGTAGGGGCAGAGCACGATGGGGAGACGACGTGAGCCGGGCACATGGCCGGTGGGGAACAGGACCGCGGTCCGGAGGCGGTCGTGGCCGGCCTCCAGCATCGTGACGACGGGCGTGACGCAGGGCGTCTGGGCATGGCTCGTCACCGCATGGGTGCGGCCGCCCGAGCGCACGACGTACGCCGGGGAGTCTGTGGCGAGCGAACGCAGGACGACGACGTCGGTGCCCCCGGTGGAGCGGCCGAGGTTCCACCCTGTGTCAGGGGTCAGGAGAGTCATCGTGCCGTCCCAGCCGACCCGGGCGACGGTGCAGACGGTCGGGTCCGGCGCGAGCGAGACGACGACGCCGGCGTCACCTGCCTCGACGACGCCGCGCACCTGGACGCCGGGTGCGGTGAGCCAGCCGTCGCCGAGGTGGAGGCGATAGGTGTCGGTCCCGCGGTCGGCCCGCAGCGTCAGCAGGCGACCATCGGGCGCCCACAGCGTGGCACCCGGGGCCGCCTCGACCCAGGCGTCGTCGCGGATCGCGGTCACGAGCCGCGTCGCACCGGTGACCGCGTCGACGGCGAGCACGTGGTGGTCGCGCTGCTCGCGAGTGCTCACGACGAGCAGCGCGACGCCGTGGTGGTTCCACGACACGTCGATGAGGTACGGGAAGCGCACGGTGTCCCACCCGACCGGCGACCACGATCCGTCGAGCCGGATGAGGCGGAGTGCGACGTCGGCGTTCACCGTCCCGGCCGAGGGGTAGCGGTGGCTGACCGGCGCCACGTCCGGATGCACCGGGTCGGCGATCCACCACTCCTGCACCCGGCTCTCATCGACGCCCTCGACGAGGACGGCGTCGGAGGACGGCGACCACCAGAACCCGCGCGTGCGGTCGAGCTCCTCGGCTGCGATGAAATCGGCGAGCCCCCAGCTCTCGAGGTCGTGCGACGGCTCGGCGAGCGTGCGGTCACCGGTGCCGTCGAGTCGCGTGACGCGCAGCGAGCGGCCCGACACGTAGGCCACATGCGTGCCGTCGGGGGAGACCCGCGGGTCGATGACCGGACCGGGTACGTCGAGGGCCCGGACCGGCGCGGAACCGTCCAGGGTCACGGCGTAGAGGCCACCGGACAGTGCGAACGCGGCCTCGGTGAGACCGGTGTCGGCGGAGTAGCCGACGATTCCGGCTCCGCCCTCGCGCATCCGCTCGCGCCGTGCGCGTTCGGCGGGGGAGAGCTGCTCGGGACCCTCGTGCAGCGCCGTCGGATCGGCGAGGAGCCGCTCCTTCCCGCTCTCGACGTCGAGCTCCCACAGTCGGCCCACGACATCGGTCCCTGACGCCGACCGCACGAAGGCCACGCGGCGCCCGTCGGGCGAGATCGTGAAGCTCCGGGGTGCTCCGGCGGTGAACCGGTGGGTGCGGGCGGACTGGCGCGGATAGGACTCCTGCTGCATGGGTCCGAGTCTGTCAGCCGGGGAGAAGTGCCGCCTCCGGCGGCTGGGGAAGGTGGCCGCAGTCCCTGCGCCGAGCCCGGTGGCGGCGGGCTACCCTCATCGACGTGACCTCACCTGACGCTGCTCATCGCCTCCTCCTCGTGCACGCCCACCCCGACGACGAGACCATCGGCACCGGCGCGACCATGGCCAAGTACGCGGCGCAGGGCGCCCACGTGACCCTTGTGACGTGCACGCTCGGCGAGGAGGGCGAGATCGTCATCGACGACCACGCCCACCGCGCGGCCGACCGGGAGGACAGCCTCGGCGCCCACCGCGAGATCGAGCTCGCGGAGGCGATGGTGGCCCTCGGCGTGACCGACCACCGGCTCCTCGGCGGCGCCGGGAAGTACCGCGACTCCGGGATGGTCGGGACCCCGGACAACGACGACCCCGCGTCCTTCTGGCGCGCCGATCTCCTCGCCGCGACCGCCGACCTCGTCGCGGTCATCCGCGAGGTCCGTCCGCAGGTGCTCATCACCTACGACGAGTTCGGCGGCTACGGCCACCCCGACCACATCCAGGCGCACCGCGTCTCGACGTACGGCGCCTCGCTGGCCGCCGTACCGTCCTACCGCCGCGACCTCGGCGAGGCCTGGGACATCCCGAAGATCTACTGGGGCGCGATGTCCGAGACCCGGATGCGCGCCGGGCTCCGCACGTTGCGCGACTCCGGGGACACCACGACGTTCGAGGGCATGGACCCCGACGGCCCGCTGCCGCCGTTCGTCACCTCCGACGAGAACCTCGCGGCGATGGTCGACGCGCAGGACTACCACGAGCAGAAGATGACCGCGCTCGCGGCGCACAAGACGCAGATCACCACCGACGGGCCGTTCTTCGCGCTGTCCAACAACGTCGGCTCGACCGCGTGGGGCATCGAGTACTACCGGCTCGCCAAGGGCACCCAAGGCGAGGTCGGCGACGAGGGTCTCGAGACCGACCTGTTCGCCGGCCTCTGAGCGAGTGAAGCCCCTGGTGGCCGTGGGCCTGCTGCTCGGCGGCGCCGTCGTCGGCCTGGCCACGGTCGCCCTGCACACGATCTGGTGGGGGCTGCTCCTCGGCGCCCTCGCCAGCGCAACGACCGTCTACGCGCTG
>JBBRAQ010000014.1:0-101932 GCA_038206635.1 Candidatus Nanopelagicales bacterium
GAGGTGACCGCGGAAGTAGGGGTTTCACGCGGTGGTGACGCTCACGTCGGTGGATTCGGCTGGACCGCGGAAGTCGCTTGTGGACGCACGGATCGCTGGAAGTCCTTGGCGCTCAGGGTGTGGAAGGCGCGCCCGAATGGCGTGAATCCGGGCGATGAACCTGAGCGCGGCCTACTCGTGCGGCGACATCCACATCGTCACCGCCAGTACGTGCTTGCAGGGGCCACGGTCGCCGCGGTACTTGGCGTACCAGGGGCAGGTGCAGCTCTCGCCGGTCGGTGAGCGCCGTACGACGTAGGTCGATTCAGCGCTCTCCACGTGGAACAGCTTCTCGTCGGGGTCCGGCTGCACCGCGCCGGCTTCGACGAGCGTCCGAGCATCGCGAAGTCGGGGGTGCAGTTGCTCGAGCACGGCCGGGTCGTACGGCAGCTCCCTGTGGAAGTAGGCGGCGTCGGGGACCCTTGCCGAGCCTGACGCCCTACGCGCCGTTGGCCATCGCGGCTGCGTGTGTCGCTGCCTTGACGGTCTGGCTGGTAGGGCGGCGGACGAGGGGCGCGACCGTGGCCGCGCTGCTCGTGCTGGCGTGGGGCGTCGTCATCGCGACCACCCTGACGCCGTCGCCGTACCAGCTGTTCGATCCCAAGACCACCTGCCAGATCCAGTTCACGCTCGGTGAGGTGCCCAAGGAGCGTCTCGCGAATGTGCTGCATTCGTCCCGCTCGGCCTCGTGTCCTGGTTCGCGACTCCTCGGTGGCTCTGGCTCGGTCTGGCGCTTGCAGCATCGTTCGTGATCGAGGGCACCCAGGGCCGGGTGCTCGCGCTCAACCGCGGCTGCGACGCGACCGACGTCCTCGCCAACCTGGTCGGGGTGGGCGTCGGTGTCGGCCTTGCCTCCGTGCTCAGCCTTGTCCAGTCGCATCGACGGCAGCCTCGCGCCTGACGAGGCGACTCCGGCAAGTGGGTGCCGGCCACCCCAGGTGACCTCAACGCCCCCACGGTCACGCAGGCGTGAGCCAGTGCCCACTTCGGCAACAGATGTTGAGGGGTTGACATGAGATCGACACGACCGGCCCCTTCGTACTCGTTGGTACTGCTTAGAGGGTGTGTCCCTATTCCGACTCCGCGCGACAACCGGGCTTCGCGCTCGCCTGATCTGTGACACTCGGGTCGTGGCAGCCGAGCAGCAAGTGGCGACTCTCAACGAAGGTGCTCTCATCCTCGGTGAGGTTCTCACCCCGAACGGTTTCGTCTTCGCGCCCGTCGCGCACGGGAACGGCTCCGGAGGCCCGGCAGCCCAAGGCCGATTCGTTCGTGGGACGCAGGCAATCGACCTGCACTTCCGGCGGACGCTCGGCTTGGTCTCCTACGCGTGGGACGCCGTCGTCGTGAGTCATGCGGACTACCTGCGCGGACTCGACGCCCCGGGTGCGTATCCGGGGTTCAGCGAAGACCCGCTCGACGGCTTCAGACACCTCGCTCAGGACCTGGCCGGTCCCCTGGCCGGGTTCGTTGCAGGGGACCGCGCCGAGTTCGACCGGGCGGTCGCTGCTGTGAAGGCGATGCCGACGACCTGGCTGCCGTAGCCGCAGCGCGACACACCCTCTCAGGGGGGCGCACACCTGCGAGACACCGTCTTGGCGCTGATGTCCTCGGGCCTGGTCGAGGGCGACGAGTACGTGGAGAACGCTGTCGCGGTGTCGTTCGTGGAGGGCTCGGACGTGACCGAGGACTACCTGGCCGTGTGGCCGGCGGCTCTGGCGACGATCCGAAACCGGCAGCAGGCCAGGTGGCGTAGGGGCGACCGCCGCTCAGAGGTCCAGGCAGGCCCGGATGCAGGCGAGCTCCAACCAGGCTGTGCTCGAGTCCGTGGTGTTCTCGAAGGAGCGCGAGAGGCGCCGCGAGCGACCCAGCTGGGCGTGCGCCACCTCAACGCGCCACGCTCGCGCGAACGGGTGGAACGGCCGGGGACCGGCGTCCCTGCGCCTCTTGTAGCCCTTGAGGTTCGGCCGCGGGTCCTGGCTGTAGACGGCCACGTTCACGCCGAACTCCTTCCCGAGGTCGCTGGCTTCCCGGTCGGTCGTTCCGGCATCGACCATGACCTTCGTCAGGCGACCGCATGAGCCCGGCGTGGAGGGCGCCCCGGCTCCCAGGTCGTCGAGCTTGTGCAGGAGGGTGCGCACAGTCTTGGGCTCGTCGATGTTCGCCGGGAACACGACTCCGGCCAACGGGAGTCCGGTGGCATCCACCGCGATGACCCGCTTCGCGCCGTTGGTACCGCCGTAGTTCCCGCCCTTCGCGTGGAAGGTCGCGCCGCCGTTGGAGGCACCGCGAGCCAGGCTGGAGTCGATCACGATGAGGGACGGCCAGCGCTCCGGCCGTCCCAGACGGATGCGGGCGTCCGCGTGGACCTCCAACAGGACGGGCCCCAGCGTCCCGTTGGCGGCCCAGCGACGGAACTGGCTCCACACACGCTCCCAGGGGCCGTACTCCTTGGGGAGGTACCGCCACTGGCACCCGGTGTGCGCGATGTACAGCAACCCGTTCACGACCCGACGCATCTCGGCCGGGACGTGCTTGCGGCCCCGCTTGTGCTGCTCGTCCAGCAGATAGGGACTTAGGACAGCCCACTGCGCGTCGTTGAGGTCGGACGGGTAACCGGTCACACCACTGTTATCGGCTACGGCGGGGACACGACCGCATAGGGACACACCCTCTAAGAGCGCAACAATCCCGGCCTTCATCTGACGGGCGTTCGCAAGGCCGACGGGAGCGACTACACCGTGCCTGCGGGCGCGACATCCGTCCCGGCGTCGTCGTCGGTGTCGTCGGAGTCGTCGTCGACGCCGAGGAGCACCGCGAGGCGACGCCCCTGGATGCGGTGGAACTTTCGGCGCGGACGCCCACGATCGAGGATCGCGACCTCAAGCTGCGCGGGGGTCAGGACGCGGGACTCCTCGGCGGCGCTACCGTTGGTCGGCCCGGTGCCGAGGAGCTCCACGGCCAGACGCAGCGCGGACTCGAGGTCCATGCCGTCGCGCCACCGCTCCTTGAGCGCCGCGGTGATCGGCTCGGCCGAGCCCCCCATCGCCACGAAGCCGTGCTCGTCGCCCACGGAGCCGTCGAACGTCAGCCGGTAGAGCTGGTCGTCGTGCGGGGTCGCACCGACCTCGGCGACGACGATCTCGACCTCGTAGGGCTTCTGTGTCTCGGTGAAGATCGTGCCGAGGGTCTGGGCGTAGGCGTTGGCAAGACTGCGCCCGGTGACGTCGCGCCGGTCGTAGGAGTAGCCGCGCAGGTCCGCGAGGCGGACGCCGGCAACGCGCAGGTTCTCGAACTCGTTGTACTTCCCGACCGCGGCGAAAGCGATCCGGTCGTAGATCTCGGCGATCTTGTGCAGCGCACGCGACCGGTTCTCCGCGACGAACAGGAGACCTTCGTCGTACTGCAGGACGATGACGCTGCGCCCGCGAGCGATGCCCTTGCGGGCGTAGTCGGCCTTGTCCTTGATGACCTGCTCGGGCGAGACGTAGAACGGGATGCTCATCGGGGTCGTCCGCTCTCGTCAGGCCGTGATCGGCGCAGTGGGGCCGTCCGGACGCGTCTGGCGGGCGGCCACGACCGCCCGGACGATCGGATCGAGCTCGGAGTCGGGCAGGCGACGGTACCCGTCGACGTCGACGACGGCCACGATCGGCAGGATGCCGCGCGCGAGGTCGGGGCCGCCGGTCGCGGAGTCGTCGTCGGCGGCGTCGTAGAGGCTCTCGATCGCGACGGTCACAGCCTCGACCGGGGTGAGGTCCTCGCGCCAGAGCTTCTTGAGGGCGCCGCGCGCGAACATCGAACCGGATCCGACGCCGTGGTGGCGATGTTCCTCGTAGCGTCCGCCAGTGACGTCGTAGCTGAAGATTCGGCCGCCGGAGGTCTCGGCGTCGTAACCGGCGAACACCGGGACGACGGCGAGCCCCTGCATGGCCATGCCGAGGTTGCCGCGCAGCAGGGTTGCGAGCCGGTTCGCCTTGCCGTCGACCGAGAGCTGAGCGCCCTCGATCTTCTCGTAGTGCTCGAGCTCGACCTGGAAGAGCTTCACCATCTCCACGGCGAGGCCGGCGGTGCCGGCGATGCCGACGCAGCTGGACTCGTCGGCCGGGAAGACCTTCTCGATGTCGCGCTGGGCGATGACGTTGCCCATGGTGGCGCGGCGGTCACCGGCCATGACGACGCCGCCGGAGAAGGTGAGCGACACGATCGTCGTGCCGTGCATGGCGTCCATGGTGGTGCCCGGAGGCAGCGGACGCCCGGCGGGCAGCAGCGTCGGGTCGTGGGCGGCGAGGAACTCCGCGAACGAGGACTGGCCCGCCTGTAGGAACGCTGCGGGCAGGGACACCCCGAGTCCCCTCTGGCTGTAGGCGTTCACCGACGGCTCTCCTCCCCTGGTGTGCGGATCAGGCCGACGACGCGATGGCCGGTGCGAGTGCTGGTGGTCGAGCGCGCAGCTGCGGCGGCCGGCACGGTTGTCACTCGCCGCCCTTCTGGACGAAGCCGCGGACGAACTCTTCGGCGTTGACCTCGAGCGCCTCGTCGATGTCGTCGAGGATCGCGTCGATGTCGGCGTCGAGGGCCTCCTTGCGGGCCGCGAGGTCCGTCGCCGGGGCCGTGGTCTCCTCGACCTGGTCGTTGTCGGCCGAGCGCGACCTGTGCTGCTGATCACCGGTGTCACGAGTGGGCATGTCGGCCTCCCCACGAGGGTCCGCCCCGGCCCGACGCCGAGGACTCCTCGACCCTACCCACGCCGTCGCTCGGGCGCCGGTCAGGAAGCGCCGCCGCGCCGAATCGCTCGACCCGCCGTGACGGGGCCCGGCCGGTCGAACGCCCCGCTCAGCCCTGGGGGTTGAGGGCCGCGAGCAGGTCGCGCGCGGTGGCGCTGCGGTCGAGGAGCGCGCCCACGTGTGCCCGCGTGCCGCGTAGCGGCTCAAGCGTGGGCACCCGCTGCAGCGCCTCCTGCCCGGGAATGTCGAAGATGACTGAATCCCAGGAGGCCGCGGCGACGTGCTCGGGGTAGCGGCGCATGCACTCGCCCCGGAACCAGGCGCGGGTGTCGGTCGGAGGCGTGTGCACCGCGGAGGTGACCTGCTGCTCGGTCGTGACGCGGTCCATCGCCCCGCGGGCCATCAGCCGCTGCGCGAGCCCCTTCTCGGGACGGACGTCGCTGTACTGGAGGTCGACGAGGTGCAGCCGCGCGTGGTCCCAGTCGAGGCCGTCGCGGTCGCGGTAGCCCTGCAGGACCGAGAGCTTGGCGACCCAGTCGAGCTCGCGTGCCAGCGACGGCGTCCTCGGATCGGTCTCGAGGCGCGTGAGAACCGACTCCCACCGGTCGAGGACGTCCGCGGTCTGAGCATCGACGTCGGACCCCATGCGGTCCTCGACGTACTTGCGGGCCTGCTCGAGGAACTCCAGCTGCATCTGCAGCGCGGAGATCCGGCGGCCCGACGTCATCGTGACGAGGTGGCGCAGCGTGGGGTCGTGGGAGACGGCGTGCATCTCCCGGACCGGGTGGTTCATCGTGAGGTCGACGTCGAGGAAGTCCTCCTCGAGCATCGACAGCACCAGCGAGGTCGTACCGAGCTTCAGGTACGTCGAGATCTCGGCGAGGTTGGCGTCACCGACGATGACGTGGAGCCGGCGGTACTTCTCCGGGTCTGCGTGCGGCTCGTCGCGGGTGTTGATGATGGGTCGCTTGAGCGTCGTCTCGAGCCCGACCTCGACCTCGAAGAAGTCCGCGCGCTGGGAGAGCTGGTAGCCGTGCGTGCGCCCGTCCTGCCCGATGCCCACGCGCCCGGACCCGGTCACGACCTGCCTCGAGACGAAGAACGGGATCAGGTGACGGACGATGTCGGCGAACGGCGTCGTGCGACGCATGAGGTAGTTCTCGTGCGTGCCGTAGGAGGCGCCCTTGTTGTCGGTGTTGTTCTTGTAGAGGTTGACCGGCTGGGCGCCGGGGATCCGGCGCACGAGCTCGGTCGCCCGCGCCATGATCCGCTCCCCCGCGCGGTCCCAGACCACGGCGTCGAACGGGTTGCTGACCTCCGGGCTGGAGTACTCGGGGTGCGCGTGGTCGACATAGAGCCGCGCGCCATTGGTGAGGATCAGGTTCGCCAGGCCGGAGTCCTCGTCGGTGAGCTGGCTGGGATCGGCGTCGGCACGGGTGAGGTCGAAGCCCCGAGCGTCGCGCAGCGGGGTCTCCTCGTCGTAGTCCCACCGGGCCTTGAGCCGGGCCGGCCCGGTGACCTCGTGCGCGTAGGCGTTGACGATCTGCGAGCTGGTCAGCATCGAATTGACGTGCGGGTGCCCCGGCACGGAGATGCCGTACTCGGTCTCGATCCCCATGACGCGGTGCACGGTCATGGGACGAGGGTACGGGCACGTCGTCCGGCACGGGCACCCCGGCCGCGTGAGCGCCGGTGTCCACGCCCTCGCCGTCGAGGCTTCAGAGGTACTGGCCGGTGTTGGCGACCGTGTCGATGCTGCGGCCGGCCTCGGTACCCTGCTTGCCCTGGATGAGCGTGCGGATGAAGACGATCCGCTCGCCCTTCTTCCCCGAGATCCTTGCCCAGTCGTCGGGGTTGGTGGTGTTGGGGAGGTCCTCGTTCTCCCGGAACTCATCCACGCACGCCGCGAGCAGGTGCTGGACGCGGATACCGCGCTGACCGGTGTCGAGGAGGTCCTTGATGGCCATCTTCTTGGCCCGGCTGACGATGTTCTCGATCATCGCACCGGAGTTGAAGTCCTTGAAGTACAGGACCTCCTTGTCGCCGTTGGCGTAGGTGACCTCGAGGAAGCGGTTGTCCTCGGTCTCGGTGTACATCCGCTCGACCGCGCGCTGGATCATGCCGACGCAGGTCGCCGACGCCGAACCGCCGTTCTCGGCGAGGTCGTCGGGGTGCAGGGGAAGATCCGCGGTGAGGTACTTCGAGAAGATGTCGTGCGCACCCTGCGCGTCGGGACGCTCGATCTTGATCTTCACGTCGAGGCGGCCCGGGCGCAGGATCGCGGGGTCTATCATGTCCTCGCGGTTGGACGCACCGATGACGATGACGTTCTCGAGTCCCTCGACCCCGTCGATCTCGCTGAGCAGCTGCGGGACGATCGTGTTCTCGACGTCGCTGGACACCCCAGAGCCCCGGGTGCGGAACAGGGAGTCCATCTCGTCGAAGAAGACGATGACCGGCATGCCCTCGGAGGCCTTCTCGCGCGCCCGCTGGAACACCAGCCGGATGTGGCGCTCGGTCTCGCCGACGTACTTGTTGAGCAGCTCGGGGCCTTTGATGTTGAGGAAGAAGGATCGACCCTGCTCGGTGCCGGTGCGCTCGGCGACCTTCTTGGCCAGCGAGTTCGCGACGGCCTTCGCGATGAGCGTCTTCCCGCACCCGGGAGGCCCGTAGAGCAGGATCCCCTTGGGCGGCCGGAGCTTGTGCTCGCGGAACAGGTCGGCGTGGAGGTACGGCAGCTCGACGGCGTCGCGGATCTGCTCGATCTGCGACGCCAGTCCACCGATGTCGGAGTAGTCGATGTCCGGGACCTCTTCGAGCACGAGCTCCTCGACCTCGGACTTCGGGATCCGCTCGAAGACGTACTGCGACCTCGGCTCGAGGAGCAGGGAGTCGCCCGCATGGATCGGCGAGCCGATCAGCGGCGCCGCGAGGCGAACGACCTTCTCCTCGTCCGTGTGCCCGATGACGAGCGCCCGGAGGCCGTCCTCGAGGATCTCCTTGAGCATCACGACCTCGCCGTGGCGCTCGAACTCCCGCGCCGCGACGACGTTCATCGCCTCGTTGAGGACGACCTCCTGGCCGGCCTGAAGCTCTGTCGCGTCGACGGCGGGGCTCACGACGACGCGCATCTTGCGCCCTGCGGTGAACACATCGATGGAGCCGTCGTCGAACAGCTCGAGGAAGACGCCGTAGCCGCTGGGCGGCTCGGCGAGACGATCTACCTCTTCCTTGAGGGCGACGATCTGGTCACGGGCCTCCCGCAAGGTCGCGACGAGCCGCTGGTTCTGCGCTGCAGCCGCTGCGAGATCGGCCTGCAACGCTGACATGCGCGGGTCGGACGTCCGGTCGTCGGAGTAGGTCACGTCGGTCACCTCCCGTGCTGGGCCTGTCTCGGACCCTACCCACGTCGGCAACGGCTTCGCGCGTGCTGAGTCCTCGTCAGCGAGTCGCAACCGAGCTGTGACCGGGGGGCGGGCGTGCTCAGACAGTGCCGGCGGCCGCCGAGTGGTCAGGCCTCGGGCTCGGCGTCCACGAGGGCGAAGCCGCCCTGCGGGGACGACGGGAGCTCGTAGTCCTCGCCGTAGGCGCCCTTGGCCGGGCGGGTGCGACGCACCGGCAGGACGGTGCCCTCGGCGAGGCGCCGGGAGACGACGAGGAAGCCCGTGTGCCCGTTCATCCGGTGGTCCGGGCGTACGGCGAGGCCCTCGAGGTGCCAGGTCCGCAGGAGCGTCTCCTGGGCCAGCGGCTCGGTCCAGCGGCCGTCGGTGCGGAGCGTCTCGACGGTGCGGGAGAGCTGGGTCGTGGTGGCGACGTAGGCCACGAACACTCCCCCGGGCGTGAGGACCTCGGCGGCCACCGGTAGGCAGTCCCAGGGCGCGAGCATGTCGAGCACGATGCGGTCGACCTCGGTGTCGATCCCCTGCTGGTTGCGGGCACGCAGGGTGGGGGTGAGGTCCCCGACGGTGAGCGACCAGGCCGGGTGCGGCGAGCCGAAGAAGGTCTCGACGTTCTCCCGCGCCACCGCGGCGAAGTCCTCGCGCCGCTCGTAGGACGACACCGACCCGGCGTCGCCCACCGCACGCAGGAGCGAGCAGGTCAGGGCGCCGGACCCGACGCCGGCCTCGATGACGCGTGCGCCCGGGTAGAGGTCCGCGAGGCCCACGATCGTGGCCGCGTCCTTCGGGTAGACGATCGTCGCGCCACGGGGCATCCCGAGGACGAAGTCCGACAGGAGCGGCCGGAGCGCGAGGTACGGCGTCCCCATCGTGGAGGTCACCACGATGCCCTCGGGACGGCCGATGAGGTCGTCGTGCGCCACGGCGCCCTTGGAGGTGTGGAACTCCCTGCCCTCGGCGAGCGTGATGGTGTGCATCCGCTTCTTGGGGTCGGTGAGCTGGACGCGGTCACCCTCGCGGAGCGGGCCGCGGCGGTGATCGGCGCCGGTCGGGGCGGGGGGCGAGGTCATGGGGCGCAAGACTAGGCGGTCAGGGGACCCCCACCGTCACGAGAAGGCCCCGGGCCTGCGGGCTCGGACTCAGCGGGTCCCGGTCAGGGCGTGCTCGACGTCGCTCGTCCTCAGCACCCCGACCAAGGCTCCGGAGGGGTCTACCACGAGGTAGTCCTCGGCCGGGAAGCCCTGCATGTGTCCGAGCAGCTCTTCCCCGACGAGGTCGGCGGGGAGGATCGCGCGCGGGTCGAGCGTGGCGGACACCGAGGACACCGGAACCCAGGGTCGGCGTTCGAGGGGCACGGCGTCGACGGCGTGCTGACGGGCCAGAGCCACCGGGCGCCCGGCCGGGTCGATGACCACCAGGCCGCGGGCACCGACCAGGTCGGCCTGGCGGAGCGCCTCCGAGAGGGGGACGTCGTGGGCCACCAGCACCGAGGGCCGCGCGAGGGCGCGGGCCGACAGGCCGGGCACCCGCGCGGAGAGGTTCGCCTGCCTCAGCGCCGCGCTCGCACCGGAGTACATGAACGCGCAGATCATCCCGAGGAAGGCGATGGAGCCGAAGTTCGGCGAGCCCCCGGCCCGCATCTCGGTCCAGAGGAAGAACACGAAGATGCCGACCGCGACGACACGGCCGGCCCAGGCGGCCACGACGGTGGCACGACGCTCGTCTCCCGTGACGCCCCATACGACCGACTTGAGGACGGCGCCGCCGTCGAGGGGAAGACCGGGCAGCGCGTTGTAGATGCCGAGGAAGACGTTGGACACGGCCAGGGCGTAGGCGACCGCCTCGACCCGGGGATCGGTCGCGAGCGCCGACGCGGCCACGACGGCCGCGAGCAGCCCGAAGGCGATCGAGCTCAGCGGTCCCGAGGCGGCGATGACGCCCTCACGCAGCGCGGAGGAGCGGCGTCGCTCATAGGAGGTGAAGCCGCCGAAGACCCAGAGGGTGATGCTGTGGACCGGGTAGCCGCACGCTCGGGCGACGTAGGCGTGGGCCAGCTCGTGGCCGAGGATCGACACGTAGAACAGCAGCGCGAACAGGATCGCGAGAACGGCGGTCTGGGTCGGGTCGGTGGGGTCGAGGGCGAACCGGCCCAGCCACAGGTAGGCGATGATCGCGACGCCAGCCAGGCTGCTCCAGGGCATGTGCACCGGGATCCGGCCGAGCCGGAACGACAGGCCGCCCCTGGACACCGGTTCGCTGCTCTCGCTCATCCCGTCACCCTAGGTGGCTCTGCTGAGAACCTCCTGTGGGCGCCACCAACACCCCCGCCGGGTCGTCCACCGGCTCGGCACCGGGGTCGGGCTGGCCGTGCAGGTCCTGCCCGGTGTCCGGGGTGCGCCGTAGGGTCGGGCCATGTCCGAGACCACACCAGCCGCCGTGATCGCCTCAGCCCCCGACCCGGCTCCGGCGATCGCAGGGGTCCTCGCCGACCCGGCCCTGGCCACGGAGAGCCCCGTCCCACTGGTGCCGTCGCTCTCGCCCTCGCGCGCCGGCGACTTCATGACCTGCCCCCTGCTCTACCGCTTCCGCGTGCTCGACCGCATCCCGGAGAAGCCCAGCCGGGCGGCGGTCCGCGGCACCGTCGTCCACCAGGTGCTCGAGGACCTCTTCGACCTGCCCGCCGCCGAGCGCACCGTTGAGCGGGCAGCCTCGATGCTCCCCGCCGCGTGGGACCTCGTGCAGGAGCAGGAGGCCGACGTCGCTGCGCAGCTGTTCGACTCCGCCGATGAGGCGCAGGAGTGGCTCGCGTCCGCCGTCCCCCTGCTGGAGTCCTACTTCCGGCTCGAGGACCCGACCGCCCTCGAGCCCGCCGACCGCGAGCTGCGTGTCGAGACGACGCTCGACGACGGCCTGATCCTGCGCGGCTTCGTCGACCGCCTCGACCGCAACGCCGCCGGTGACACCCGCGTCGTCGACTACAAGACGGGCAAGGCACCCGGCGAGGGCTATGAGCAGAAGGCCCTGTTCCAGATGCGCTTCTACGCCCTCGTGCTGTGGCGGGCCACCGGGATCGTCCCGCGCCAGCTCCAGCTGCTTTACCTCGGCAGCGAGCAGGTGCTGCGCTATGACCCCGTCGAGGCCGACCTCCTGGCCACCGAGCGCAAGGTGAAGGCGCTCTGGGCGGCCATCGAGCGCGCCTATGAGACCGGCGACTGGCGTCCCTCGCCGTCACGGCTCTGCGACTGGTGCGACCACCAGGTGCGCTGCCCCGCGTTCGGCGGCACGCCCCCGCCGCTCCCCGGCACCAGGACCGTGGCTCCCCCGGTGCCGGCTCAGTCTCAGGCCACCGTCGAGTCGGCATCCACAGGCAGCCGGACCGGAGACGGCGAAGGCGCCGGACGCGGGTTAGCGTGAGCGCGTGACCGTCGCCGCCCGCGCCACCTCGCTGAGCAAGATCTACGGGTCCGGTGACACCCGGGTGACCGCCCTCGACTCGGTCGACGTCGAGATCGAGACCGGACGCTTCACCGCGATCATGGGCCCGTCCGGCTCGGGCAAGAGCACACTGATGCACTGCCTGGCCGGGCTCGACTCCATCAGCGGCGGCCAGGTCTGGATCGGCGACGTCGAGCTCTCGGGCCTCTCGGACAAGAACCTCACCAGGCTGCGGCGAGACGCCGTCGGCTTCGTCTTCCAGGCGTTCAACCTCGTCCCGACGCTCTCCGCCCTGGAGAACATCACGCTCCCGCTCGACATCGCCGGCCGCAAGCCCGACCAGGAGTGGCTCGACACCGTCATCGACACCGTCGGGCTGCGCGACCGGCTGCGCCACCGCCCGAGCGAGCTCTCCGGCGGCCAGCAGCAGCGCGTTGCCTGCGCCCGCGCCCTGGCGAGCCGGCCCACGATCGTGTTCGCCGACGAGCCCACCGGCAACCTCGACTCCCGCTCCGGTGCCGAGGTCCTCGGCTTCCTGCGGCGCAGCGTCGATGAGTTCGGGCAGACGATCGTCATGGTCACCCACGACCCCGGCGCCGCCGGGTACGCCGACCGCGTCCTGTTCCTCGCCGACGGCCACATCGTCGATGAGATGCACCAGCCCACAGCGGCTCGGGTGCTCGAGCGCATGACGGCGTTCGAGGCCGGCCGGAGCTGACGACCTGTGTTCCGCGCCGCACTGCGCTCCCTCCTCCAGCACAAGCTCCGGCTGTCGCTGACCCTGCTCGCCGTCGTCGTCGGCGTCGCCTTCGTCGCCGGCACCTACATCTTCACCGACTCCCTCAAACGCTCCTTCGACGCGCTGTTCGACGCCCCACAGCCCGACGTCCTCGTCACGGTCGATACGGGGTTCGGCAACGCCGGCGGCGGTGGGGGTGGCGGGGCGGCCGGCGACCAGGCCGCGACCCTCCCCGGCTCGCTCGTGGCCAAGGTGGGCGGGGTCGACGGCGTGGCCGCGGCCTACGGGATCGTCGCGACCGACGGCGCCCTCGTCATCGGCAAGGACGGCAAGGTCGTCGGACAGGACGGTCCACCCGCTCGGGCGACCACCTGGATACCCGACGACACGATCCGCTCGGTGTCCCTCGCCTCGGGGGCGGCACCCGTCGGCCCCGGCCAGGTGGCACTCCTCGAGGCCACGGCCACGGCGGCAGGAGTCGGCATCGGCGACACGGTGCGGCTGGACACGCCGGGCGGTCGGGTCGACCCCCAGGTCGTCGGGATCGTCACCCGGGGGATCTCCGGCAGTGACGGCAGCACCCTCGTCGTGTTCGACCTGCCCACGGCACAGAGGCTCATGCTGGGCAAGGGGAACACCGGGGTGACGGCGATCTCGGTGAAGGCCGACCCCGGCGTGTCGCAGGACGCCCTCGCAGCCAGCATCACGACGGCGCTGCCCAAGGACGCCAAGGTCGAGACGGGCAGCCAGCGCAAGGCCGACATCGCCGACCGGCTCAGCACGGCGTTCCAGTTCGTCAACGTCTTCCTGCTGACCTTCGCCTTCATCGCCCTGTTCGTGGCGATCTTCCTCATCTTCAACACGTTCTCGATGCTCGTCGCGCAGCGCACGCGGGAGCTCGCGCTGCTGCGCGCGGTGGGAGCCAGCCGCGGGCAGGTGCGCCGCTCCGTGCTCGTCGAGGCGGCCGTGCTGGGCCTGTTGGCCGCCGTTCTCGGGGTCATCGGCGGCATCGCCGTCAGCCAGGGACTCCGCCTGCTCCTGAAGGCGTTCGGGGCAGACCTGCCCTCGGGGCCGCTCGTGATCGAGCCGCGGACGATCACCGTGTCCCTGGTGGTCGGCCTCCTCGTCACGCTCGTCTCGGCGTACGTCCCCGCCCGGCGCGCGGGCATCGTGCCGCCGGTGGCCGCCATGCGCGACGAGATCAACCTGCCTCCCCGTTCGCTGCTCATCCGCACGGTGATCGGCGCCGTGCTTCTCGCCCTCGCAGTCGTCTCCGCACAGCTCGGTCTGGCCTCCACCGAGGACGCCACCCGCGCCTCCCAGCTCGTCGGTCTGTCGGCGCTGTGCGCGCTCATCGCGGTGATCTCCCTGGCGCCGATGGTGGGCCGGGGCGTGCTGCTCGTGATGGGCGCGCCGTTCAGCGGCTCGGCGATCGGCCGTCTGGCCCGCGAGAACGGTCGGCGCAATCCGCGCCGCACCGCCGCCACGGCGAGCGCGCTGGCCATCGGGCTTGCGCTCATGACGGCGATCGGTGTCATCGCAGCGTCGACCAAGGCCTCCGTGGCGGCGGTCATCGACACGACGATCGGCGCCGACTACGTCGTCTTCGGTGCGAAGTTCCAGCCGTTCTCCCCCGATGTCCTCGCGGCCGTCACGGACACGCCAGGCACCTCGACCGTCACCTTCGTGCGCCAGGTGCCGATCAAGGTCCAGGGCGACCAGTCGCTGCTCACCGGCGTCGAGCCCGAGGCCTTCCCCTCCGTCGTGGACCTCACGATGCAGCTGGGCTCGATCAGCTCCCTCGGGCTCGGCGACACCATCGTCGATGACAAGACCGCCGCCGCGTTGGGCCTGAAGCTGGGGGCGACCGTCCCGGCCACCTTCGTCAACGGGAAGTCCACGCTCGTCCTGCGCGGGATCTACACCGCCGCCGGCCCCTACACGGGATGGATCACCGGCATCCCGACGCTCATGTCGATCGGTGCGCGTGAACTCGATTCCGCGGTCTATGTGAAGGTGGCCGAAGGGGCCGATCCGGCCGCCGTCCGGGCGAGTCTGGACCAGGAACTGGCGCGCTTCCCGAGCGTGACCGTGCAGGACCAGGCCAGTCTCAAGGACCAGATCAACGGTCAGTTCGACCGTGTGTTCGGGTTCATCTACGCCCTGCTCGCCCTCGCGGTCATCGTGGCGTTCATCGGCATCGTCAACACCCTGGCCCTGTCCGTCCACGAGCGACGGCGTGAGGTCGGGCTGCTGCGCGCGGTCGGGACGAGCCGCCCGCAGATCCGGCGGATGGTGGTGCTCGAGGCGGTGATGATCTCGGTCTTCGGAGCGGCCCTCGGCGTCACCCTGGGGCTCGTCTACGGGGCACTCCTGCAGAAGGTGCTCGAGCCGCAGGGAATCACCCGTCTCGCAGTGCCCACCGGTCAGATCGGCTGGTTCCTGGCGCTGTCGGTCGTGGGCGGGATGCTGGCCGCGCTGTGGCCGGCGTTCACCGCGAGCCGGCTCGATGTGTTGCGGGCCATCGCCTCGGAGTGAGCGGAAGGCTCGGCGGGGCACCAGTGCGCCATGCCAGCGTTCAGGCCCGCGGGCTCCACTCGTAGGACCACTCACCCAGGAGCGCCGGGGTGAGCTCCTCGAGCGAGCGCACCACGCGCAGCCCGGTCTCGGGCTCGATGTCGACGAGCGAGGGCACCGCGACGACGAGCGCACCCGACGCCAGCCCCGCGCGCGACCCGGTGTGGGAGTCCTCGAGGACGACGCACTGCCCCGGGTCGACACCGATCCGCGCAGCTGCCAGGAGGTACGGGTCGGGGAAGGGCTTGGTCCGCTCCACCTCGTCACCGGCCACCGTCGTCTCGAAGACTCCGTGGCCGACCTCGTGGAGCACCGCGTCGCTCACGGCGTCGACGAGGGAGCGCCAGGACGCAGACACGAGAGCGCATGGCACCCCGGCCTCCTCGAGCGCAGCGAGCAGCGCCCTGGCTCCGGGACGCCAGAGCACAGGACGGGTGCGCAGCAGGCTCTCCATGCTCGTGAGGAGACGGCGCATCACGTCGTCGTGGTCGTGCTCGCCGCCGGCCTGCTCGACCATGTAGGACACGGCCTTCTCCAGGGGTCCGCCGACCAGGGCCGCCTGGTGCTCACGGCCCCAGCCGGCCCCGAGCGAGGTCATGACCTCGATCTCGGCGGCGTACCACAGGTGCTCGGTCTCGACGAGGAGACCGTCCATGTCGAACAGGACGGCGGCCGGCAGGACCATGACGGGGAGCCTCATGTCGCGTTGAAGTACTTGGCCTCGGGGTGGTGCACGATCAGCGCCGACGTCGACTGCTCGGGGTGGAGCTGGAACTCCTCCGAGAGCTCGACGCCGATCGAGGAGGGATCGAGGAGCTCGACGAGCACGGCCTGCTGCTCGACGTCCGGGCAGGCGGGGTAGCCGAAGGAGTAGCGCGAGCCCCGGTAGCCCTGCTTGGCGATGAGGGTGTCCATGTCGGCGTCGTCGGCCGAACCGAACCCCAGCTCCTCCCGGATGCGCGCGTGCCACATCTCCGCGAGAGCCTCGGTCAGCTGGACGGACAGCCCGTGCAGCTCGAGGTAGTCGCGGTAGGCGTTCGCGGCGAAGAGCGTCCCGGTGGCCTCGGCCACCCGGCTGCCCATCGTGACGATGTGGAAGGCGATGACGTCGGCCTCGCCGGACTCCTTCGACCGGAAGAAGTCCGACAGGCACAGGTGCCGGTCGCGGCGCTGCCGCGGGAAGGTCAGGCGCGCGCGCTCCTGGCCGGCGAGATTGCCCTCGTGGTGCAGGATCACGAGGTCGTTGCCTTCGGCATAGCACGGGAAGTAGCCGTACACGACCGCCGCCTCGAGAAGCCCATCGGTGTGGATGCGGTCGAGCCACATCCGCAGGCGGGGCCGACCCTCGGTCTCGACGAGGTGGTCGTAGGTCACGCCGTCCGTGCCGCGGCCGGGCTTGAGCCCCCACTGGCCGAGGAAGGTGGCGCGCTCGTCGAGGTAGCTGACGTAGTCGGCGAGCTGGACCCCGCGCACGACGCGCGGCCCCCAGAAAGGCGGGACGGGGACGCTGTTGTCGGCGGCGACGTCGGAGCGCGCCGGGAGGTCCTCGGGCGCGGTCTCGTCGGGCCGCACGGTGGCCGAGGTGACGCGACGTCCGCGCAGCTCGGGCAGCGCAGCGCCGGGCACTCCCCGCTTCACTCCCATGATGGCGTCCATGAGGCGCAGGCCCTCGAAGGCGTCGCGGGCGTAGCGGACGGTGCCCTGGTAGACCTCGCCGAGGTCCTGCTCGACGAAAGCACGCGTGAGCGCAGCACCGCCGAGGAGGACGGGGAACTTCTGTGCGACGCCGCGGAGGTTGAGCTCCTCGAGGTTCTCGCGCATGACGATCGTGCTCTTCACGAGCAGGCCGCTCATGCCGATGACGTCGGCGCTCGCACGCTCGGCCCTCTCGATGATCTCCGAGACGGGGACCTTGATGCCGATGTTGACGACGGTGTAGCCGTTGTTGCTCAGGATGATGTCGACGAGGTTCTTGCCGATGTCATGGACGTCGCCCTTGACCGTGGCCAGGACGATGGTGCCCTTGCCCTCGTCGCCGCTGCGCTCCATGTGCGGCTCGAGGTAGGCCACGGCGTTCTTCATCACCTCGGCGCTCTGCAGGACGAACGGCAGCTGCATCTCACCGCGCCCGAAGAGCTCACCGACGGTCTTCATCCCCTCGAGGAGGGTGTCGTTGACGATCTCGAGGGCGGAGCGGTCGACCAGCGCCTCGGCGAGGTCGTCCTCGAGGCCCTTGCGCTCGCCGTCGACGATGCGTCGCTGCAGCCGCTCCTCGAGCGGGAGGGTGAGGAGCTCGTCGGCCCTGGCCTTGGCGAGGTCAGCGGCGTCGACCCCCTCGAAGAGCTCGAGGAAGATCGACAGCGGGTCGTGCACGAGGTTGCCCTCGGCGTCGTAGCGCCGACGGTCATAGACCATGTCGAGCGCAGCCTCGCGCTGCGCGTCGGGGATGCGAGACATCGGCACGATCTTCGACGCGTGGACGATCGCGGAGTCCAGACCCGCCTCGACGCACTCGTGCAGGAACACGGAGTTGAGCACCACGCGCGAGGCGGGATTGAGCCCGAAGGACACGTTGGAGACGCCGAGCGTCGTGGTGACGCCGGGGTGGAGCCGCTTGAGCTCGCGGATCGCCTCGATGGTCTCGAGCGCGTCGCGTCGCGTCTCCTCCTGCCCGGTGGCGATCGGGAAGGTCAGGGTGTCGACGAGGATGTCCTCGACGTGCATGCCCCAGTTGTCGACGAGGTCGCGCACGAGGCGGTCGGCGACGCGCACCTTCCACTCGGCGGTACGGGCCTGGCCGTCCTCGTCGATGGTCAGGGCGACGACGGCGGCGCCGTGCTCCATGACGATCGGCATCATCTGCGCGATGCGTGAGCCCGGGCCGTCGCCGTCCTCGTAGTTGACCGAGTTGACGACCGCGCGGCCGCCGTTCATCTCCAGGGCCGCCTCGACGACGGGAGGCTCGGTCGAGTCGATGACGAGCGGGATCGTCGAGGCGGTCGCGAACCGGCCGACGATCTCCCTGACGTCGGCGATCCCGTTCCGGCCGACGTAGTCGACGCAGACGTCGAGCAGGTGGGCGCCGTCCTTGATCTGGTCCTTGGCGATGCGGACGCAGTCGTCCCAGCGCTGCTCCAGCATCGCCTCGCGGAAAGCCTTGGAGCCGTTGGCGTTCGTCCGCTCACCGATGGCGAGGTACGCCGTGTCCTGACGGAACGGGACGTGCTGGTACATGCTCGACGCACCAGGGTCACGACGCGGCGACCGGGGCGCTATCTCACGGCCGCCGACCCGTTCGACGACGAGACGTAGGTGTTCGGGGGTGGTGCCGCAGCAGCCGCCGACGAGGCCGAGGCCGTACTCGCGGGTGAACGTATCGTGCGCGTCGGCGAGCTGCTCGGGGGTGAGGGGGTAGTGGGCGCCTCGGCCCTTCAGCACGGGCAGCCCGGCGTTGGGCATGCACGAGATGCCGATCTGCGCGTGCCTCGCCAGGTGGCGCAGGTGCTCGCTCATCTCCGCCGGCCCGGTGGCGCAGTTGAGGCCGATCATGTCGATGCCGAGCGGCTCGAGCGCCGTGAGCGCAGCACCGATCTCCGAGCCCACGAGCATCGTGCCGGTGGTCTCCACCGTCACCTGCACGAGCACCGGCAGGTCGACGCCGGCGGCACGGATGGCGCGCTTTGCGCCGACGACGGCCGACTTCGCCTGGAGGAGGTCCTGTGCGGTCTCGACCAGGATCGCGTCGGCGCCGCCAGCGATCATGCCGCGCGTCTGCGCCTCGTAGGCGTCGCGCAGAGCGGCGTACGGCGCGTGCCCGAACGTCGGCAGCTTGGTGCCCGGACCGATCGAGCCGAGCACCCAGCGCGGGCTCTCCGGCGTCGAGTAGCCATCGGCGACCTCGCGGGCGAGGCGGGCGCCCTTCTCAGCGAGCTCCTCGATGCGGTCGGAGCTGTCGTACTCGCCGAGGTTGGCCAGGTTGGCACCGAAGGTGTTGGTCTCGACGGCGTCGACACCTACGGCGAAGTAGGCCTCGTGCACGGCGCGGACGACGTCGGGGCGGGTGGCGTTGAGGACCTCGTTGCAGCCCTCGAGGCCCTCGAAGTCATCCAGGGTCAGGTCGTGCGCCTGCAGCATCGTGCCCATCGCGCCGTCGGCCACGACCACACGGGTGGCGAGCGCCCGGCGCAGGGCGGCCACTCGGACGGCGTCGGCGGAGGGGTCAGACATGATGGGGTCAGCCTAACGGCGTCGCCCCGCGCGCCGGTCAGCGCGGCGCTAGCGTGGCCCCATGACGCAAGGCGTACCGTGGCCCGGAGCCGGGCCGGCCCGGACGGATCTGGACGCTGAACCACGTCCGACGAAGGGTGCCGTGTGATCGAGTTCGAGGGTCTTCCCGGTTCGCTGCCCGACCTCGTGGACCCGGTGATGCTCTGCGCGTTCGAGGGCTGGAACGACGCCGGGGACGCCGCGAGCGGTGCGGTGCTCCACCTCGAGGACGTGTGGGGCGCGACCCAGATCGCGGAGATCGACCCGGAGGACTACTACGACTTCCAGGTCAACCGGCCCGAGGTCGGCTTCGATGACGACGTCCGCATCGTCACCTGGCCGACCACGCGCATCTCCATCGCCCGAATCCCGCTGGCCACCCGCGACGTCGTGCTGGTCCATGGCATCGAGCCGTCCATGCGCTGGCGCACGTTCACCCAGGAGCTCCTCGGCGTCGCCCGTGACCTCGGCGTCGAGATGGTGGTGACTCTCGGTGCCCTCCTTGCCGACAGCCCCCACACCCGTCCGGTGCCGGTGAGCGGCACGTCGAGCGACTCCGGGCTGTCGCTCAGGCTCGGCTACGAGCCGTCGACCTACGAGGGCCCGACCGGGATCGTGGGCGTTCTGCAGGACGCGTGCGCCAGTGCCGGCATCCCTGCGGTGTCGCTGTGGGCCGCCGTCCCCCACTACGTCGCGCAGCCGCCGTGCCCCAAGGCGACGTTGGCGCTCCTCGCTCGGATCGAAGACCTCCTCGACGTCCCGGTGCCCCTCGGCGACCTCCCCGAGGAGTCCCGGGCGTGGCAGACCGGGGTCGATGAGCTCGCGAGCGAGGACGAGGAGATCGCGGCGTACGTCCGCACGCTCGAGGAGGCCGTCGACACCGCCGAGCTGCCCGAGGCCTCGGGCGACGCGATCGCTCGGGAGTTCGAGCGCTACCTGCGGCGTCGCAGCGCCGAGCCGCCGAAGGGCACCTGAACCGCCGTCACCGATGCCACGCCGCGCAGATCACCCGCATTCTCGCGACGGCGTCCGACTCACCGGTCCGCCGTGACTCAGCGACCGCGGAGGGCGCGGTAGCGCAGGGCGAGAGCTGCGGTGCTGGGGTCGAAGTGCGACAGGTCCGCGATGTCGTCGGCTATGAGCGCGGGCAGCAGCTGGCCGGCCATTCCCTTGCCGAGCTCGACGCCCCACTGGTCGAAGGAGTCCACGCCCCACACGACGCCCTGGGTCAGCACGACGTGCTCGTAGAGGGCGACGAGCGTGCCCAGGGAGTAGGGCGTGAGCCGGTCCAGCATGAGGGTGGTGGACGGGCGGTTGCCCGGCATCACCTTGTGCGCCAACAGATTCTCAGGGACGCCGTCGGCCCGGACCTCCTCGGCGGAACGACCGAAGGCGAGCACGTGAGCCTGCGCGAGGACGTTCGCGATGAGCTTGTCGTGGTGGTCGCCGACGTCGTTGACGGGCTGGGCGAAGAGCAGGAAGTCCGCCGGCACGGGCGACGTCCCCTGGTGCAGGAGCTGGTAGAAGGAGTGCTGGCCGTTCGTGCCCGGCTCGCCCCACCAGATGGCGCCGGTGTCGACGCCGACGGGCTCGCCGTCCAGCGTGACCGACTTGCCGTTGCTCTCCATCGTGAGCTGCTGGAGGTACGCCGGGAAGCGCTCGAGGTACTGCTCGTAAGGCAGCACGACGTGCGCCTGGGCGCCGAAGAAGTCGCGGTACCAGACGCCGAGGACGCCCATGAGCACCGGCAGGTTGCGGTCGAGGTCGCTGTGGCGCATGTGCTCGTCCATCGCGTGGAACCCCGCGAGCATGTCGCGGAAACCATCTGGCCCGATGGCCAGCATGAGCGACAGCCCGATCGCCGAATCCATCGAGTAGCGACCGCCGACCCACTCCCAGAAGCCGAACATGGCCTCGGTGTCGATGCCGAAGCTCTCGACGGCCGCCGCGTTGGTCGACACGGCGACGAAGTGCTTGGCGACATCAGCGTCCGGGCCCAGTCCGCTCAGCAGCCAGGACCGCGCGGTGAGAGCGTTCGTCATCGTCTCCTGGGTGGTGAAGGTCTTGCTGGACACGACGAACATCGTCTCGGACGGGTCGAGGTCCCAGGTGGCCTCGACGATGTCGGTGCCGTCGACGTTGGACACGAAGCGGAACGTCATGTCGCGGCGCGACTGGTGCCGCAGGGCGCGATAGGCCATCACCGGCCCGAGGTCCGAGCCGCCGATGCCGATGTTGACGATGTTGACGATCGGCTTGCCGGTGCTTCCCCTCCACTCCCCCGAGCGCACGCGCTCGCAGAAGGCCGACATGCGCTCGAGCACCTCGTGCACCTCGGCGACGATGTCGACGCCGTCCACGACGAGGGACTCCCCGCGCGGCATGCGCAGCGCGACGTGGAGGACGGAACGGTTCTCGGTGGTGTTGATGCGGGCACCGCTGGTCATGGCGTCGATGCGCTCGGGCAGGCCGCGATCCTCCGCGAGGCGCACGAGCAGCGCGAGGGTCTCGTCGGTGACCCGGTGCTTGGAGAGGTCCGCGTGGACGCCGACCGCGTCGATGGTCAGGCGGGTGGCCCGGCCGCGGTCCTCGGCGAAGAGGTCACGGATGGTCCGGTCCCCCCAGGATGCGCGGTGCTCGATGAGGGCCGACCAGGCGGGAGTCCCGCTGACCGGTCCACGGCCCCACTGCGACCCCGAACCACTGACCGTCACGTCGTCCTCCTCGCCCAACGGGTCTAGGGACACCCGACGTCCCCTAACCTCGCAGTAGGACCCTAGCGAGGATCGTCGCCGGGACACGCACAGACGAAGGGCACCGCACCATGACCACGGACACCCCGATGCAGCTCGGCATGGTCGGCCTCGGCCGCATGGGCGCGAACCTCGTGCGCCGACTGATGCGCGACGGACACTCCTGCGTCGTCTACGACGTGAATCCCGAGGCCGTGGCGGCCCTCGTCGCCGAGGGCGCCACCGGTGCGTCGTCCTACGCCGATCTCGCGGCCCGGATGGGCGCGCCGCGCAACGTGTGGATCATGGTGCCGGCCGGCGAGATCACCGAGTCCACGGTCGCCGGCGTCGCCGAGCACCTCGAGGCCGACGACACGGTGATCGACGGCGGGAACTCCTACTACCGCGACGACATACGCCGTGCCCAGGAGCTCTCCGCGCGCGGGGTCCACTACGTCGACTGCGGCACCTCGGGCGGCGTGTTCGGCCTCGAGCGCGGCTTCTGCCTGATGATCGGCGGCGACGCCTCCGCCGTCACCAGGCTCACCCCGATCTGGCGCTCGATCTCCCCCGGCGCTGGATCCGCTGAGCGCACCCCTGGACGCACCGGCGAGGTGACGCCGGAGGAGGAGGGGTGGCTCCACTGCGGCCCGTCCGGTGCCGGCCACTTCGTGAAGATGGTGCACAACGGCATCGAGTACGGCCTCATGGCGGCGTACCCCGAGGGCCTCACCATCCTGGAGAACGCCGACGAGGGCCTGCGCCCGCGCGACAAGGACGCCGAGACCGCACCGCTGGACCACCCGGAGTACTACTCCTTCGACATCGACGTCCCCGCCGTCACCGAGGTGTGGCGGCGCGGCTCGGTGGTGGCCTCCTGGCTGCTCGACCTCACGGCGACCGCGCTGCACGAGTCACCGGATCTCGAGGAGTTCTCCGGGCGGGTCTCTGACTCCGGCGAGGGCCGGTGGACCGCGATCGCTGCGGTCGAGGAAGGCGTGCCCGCCCCGGTGCTCACCGCGGCGCTCTACCAGCGCTTCTCCTCGCGGGGCAACGCGTCCTACGGCGACAAGGTGCTCTCTGCCATGCGTCAGCAGTTCGGCGGGCACCACGAGAAGAAGGCCTGACCCGACCGCCGGACCGGCGGAACAGCCTGAGGCGCAACGTCTCTGAAGGACACACCGCAGAGGTGCGTTCCTCAGATGCGGACGCCGAGGAGGGCCCCAGCCACGACGCGCACGAGGGCCCCGGCGTCGAGGTCCTCCGCCCCGGCGGCCCCGGAGCGTACGCGCGTCTCCTCGGCCCACCGGTCGATCACCGCGAGGGCTCCGGGGGCGTCGAGGTCCTCGGCCAGGTGGGCTCGGACGTCGGCCAGGACGCCGTCGGCTGACGGCGCGGGCCGCGCGACAGCCGCACGCCAGGCGGCGAGCCGTGCCTCAGCCTCGGCGAGCCCGCTTGCGGTCCAGTCCCAGTCCTCGCGGTAGTGGTGGGCCAGCAGCGCCAGCCGGATCGCAGCCGGGTCGTGCCCGTCCGCACGCAGCGTCGAGACGAACACGAGGTTGCCGCGCGACTTGCTCATCTTCTCGCCGTCGAGACGGACCATGCCGGCGTGGGTGTAGTGACGGGCGTAAGGCCAGGACCCCGTCGCCACCTGGGCCTCGCTCGCGCCCATCTCGTGGTGCGGGAAGGCGAGGTCGCTGCCACCGCCCTGGACGTCGATCGGCGACGCGAGGTAATCGAGGGCGATGGCGGAGCACTCGATGTGCCAGCCGGGCCGGCCCCGGCCGAAGGGGCTGTCCCACGACGGGTCGCCGGGGCGCTCGACCTGCCAGAGCAGGCAGTCCAGCGGGTTCTCCTTGCCCTCGCGGTAGGGGTCGCCGCCGCGCTCGGAGAAGATGGCGAGCATCTCCTCCTCGGGGAGGTTCGCGATGGACCCGAACCGCTCGTCGGAGTGCACGCGGAAGTAGAGGTCGCCGTCGAGCTCGTAGACGGCGCTGGCCGCCTGCAGCTTCTGGATGTACACGATGACCGCGGGGATCGACTCGACCGCACCGATGTAGTGGCGCGGCGGGAGCACTTCGAGAGCGGTCATGTCCTCACGGAAGAGCTGGGTCTCCCGGTCGGCGAGCGCCAGCCAGTCGTCGCCGGTCTCCAGCGCGCGGGCCAGCAGCGGGTCGTCGACGTCGGTGACGTTCTGGACGTAGTGGACCTCATGGCCGGAGTCGAGCCACACGCGCTGCACGAGGTCGAACGCGACGTAGGTGGCGGCGTGCCCCATGTGCGTGGCGTCGTAGGGCGTGATCCCGCAGACGTAGATCCTGGCCTCGCCACCGGGGCTCGTGGGGCGGACCTCGTCGGTGGACGTGTCGTGCAGGCGCAACGGCAGCCCCTGCCCGGGGAGGGAGGGGACGTCGGGGCTCGGCCACGCATGCATGTCGGGAATCCTATGTCGCGGAGTGGGACGGACGAGGCTGGCTCATGAGGCGACCGGGCCGGGGCCTCACCAAGGGCTCGACGTACCGATGGTCAGAAGGCGGGCCAGGGCAGCGACGGCCAGCCGTCGCCAGGCAGCGGGAAGGTCGCCTCGCGGATCCGGCGCGACACCCGCTGACGGGTCCTCGTCAGCTCCCGGCGGGTCAGCAGCAGCGAGAGCCGGGCGCCGAGAGCACCGCCGAGGTCGTCGGAGAGCCGCTCGAGATCGGCGAGGGTGGCATCCTCGAGCGGTTCGCCGGACCACCCCCACAGGACGGTACGTAGCTTCTCGTCCTCGCTGAAGGTCACACCGTGGTCGACGCCGTACGTCGCCGGGTCGTGGTCGGGCCGCACCCGCCCGTGCAGGACGTGGCCGCCCTTGCGGTCGGCGTTGTTGACCACGGCGTCGAACACGCACATCCGGCGAAGGTCAGGGTCCTCGGCATGGACGAGGGTGACGGGGCGACCGCCGGCCCCGTGGGCATCGAGGACTTCGAGCCAGCCCTCGGGGGTCGCGCCACGGTCGACGACGTCGACGAGCCCGCCACCCTGGGGCATCTCGCCGCCGTCGGCGGCGGCGATCCACGCCTGCGCCATGCCCTGCCCGAACGGGCCTTCGTCGCGCCATGACGTCGGTGGCACCACGCCCCAGCCGAGGGCCGCAGACACCTCGTAGGCCGCGACCTCCCGGAGCCCGAGGGTGGCCTCGGGGAAGTCCCAGAGCGGGCGCTCGCCAGCCGTCGGCTTGTAGACGCAGGCGACCTCGACGCCGTCGAGCACGGCGAGTGCCAAGAGCGTCGCGTTGCTGGCGTCGACCAGGCGTCCCTCGACCGTGAGAGTGCCGTGCGCCAGGACCTCGAGGAGGTCGTCGGTGGGGATCACGATGCAGGGTCCGGTACGCCGCTCAGCGCCGGTAGCCGTTGGCACGAGGGCAGATGTGGCCGCCCGGCTCGAGCGGCAGGTTGCAGAACGGGCACGGCGGGCGACCGGCCGAGACGACCGACATCGCCCGCTTGGCGAACGCGCGCGCCGCTGCGCCGGACAGCCTCACCCGAAGGACGGTGGGCCCCTCGTCGGGGTCCTCCTCGAGGTCGGGGAGCTCGGCCTCGTCGTCCTCGAGGGCCTCGTGCGCCTCGATGATCACGAGCTCGCTGTCGCCGTTCCAGCCCAGCGCCATCCCGCCGACGCGGAACTCCTCGGTCACAGGCGGGTCGAGGGGGTCGAGGTCGTCGCTGCCCAGGGGTGCAGCTGCTGGCACGGGGGCCTCACCACCGGTGCGACGGACGACCTCGTCGAGCAGGCTGTCGACGCGCTCGGCGAGGACCTGCACCTGCTGCTTCTCCAGCGCGACGCTCACGACCCGCTTGCCGTCACGTACCTGGAGGAAGAACTGACGGTCGCCGGGCTGACCCACCGTCCCGGCGACGAACCGATCCGGCTGGTCGAAGAGGAAGACCTGGCGTGCCACAGGACGACCCTATCCCGGCACTCAGGCGCCTGCTCCCCCACCGACGGCAGCGTCGGAGGATCGCTTCCTTCGACGTCCCTTCGCCTTCGGAGGAGGCAGCAGGCCGGAGACGTCGCCGCCGGTGTCGTTGAGCCGGAGCACGAACGGTCGCAGCTCGGTGTAGCGGATGACCGTCACCGAGCAGGGGTCGATCGTGATGCGCTGGAAGGAGTCGAGGTGCATGCCCAGCGCGTCGGTGACGATGGCCTTGATGACGTCGCCGTGGGAGACAACGGCGTAGGTCACGTCCGCGCCGTGCTCGGCGCCCAGACGGGTGTTCCAGTCACGCACGGCACCGACCGCGCGGGCGGACATCTCGGCCAGGGACTCGCCCTCCGGACCCGGGAACACCATCGCGCTGGGATGGGCCTGGACGACCTTCCAGAGCGGGTCCTTGGCCAGGGTCTTGAGCGGCTGGTTGGTCCAGTCGCCGTAGCGGCACTCCCCCACCCGGTCGTCGATGTGCAGCGCCGGGGCGGGGTCACGACCGGCCATGAGGTGGTCGGCGGTCTCCCGGGTGCGCTCGAGCGGGCTGGTGATCACCGAAGCGAGCGGCACCGGTAGCAGCCTCGCGCCGACGGCCACAGCCTGCTCGCGGCCCTTGTCGTCGAGGCTCACGCCGGGAGTCCAGCCAGCCAGGACGCCGCCGGCGTTCGCAGCGGTCCGGCCGTGCCGGACGAGGATGACTGTGGCCACGCGCCGACCCTACGGCGCCGCGACGGCCCGTGCTGACACGATGGGGTGGTGATCAGAGGTGTCGGGCTCTACTGCGACGGTGTCCCCCGACGTGATGCCGGGGGCGACGTGATCCCAGGCACCACGTTCGACGACGCGGACGTCGCCCAGATCGAGCGGATGTGGGCCGAGGCCAGGGCCGGTGGCTCCGACAGCTTCGTGTGGCTCGGGCTTCTGGCCGCGACCCACGACGAGTTCCAGCGGGCCGCGGACATCTTCGACATCGACGAGCTCCAGGCCGAGGACGCGATGTCGATCGGGCAGCGCGCCCGCGTCGAGGTCGAGGGCGACCACGTCTTCGCCGTCTTCAAGGTGCTCGGCTACATCGAGGAGACCTCCGACGTCGAGACGGGCCAGATCGCGGTCTTCGTCGGACCGTCCTACGTGCTCTCGGTGCGCATGGGAGACCCCGGCGACCTCACCCGGCTCAGGACCGAGCTCGAGGGCGACGCCGAGCTGCTCGCGACCGGGCCGATGGCGGTGCTGCACGGCATCCTCGACGTGGTCGTCGACGGCTACCAGGTCGTCGTCGACGAGCTCGCCCGCGACATCGAGCAGATCGAGGAGCTCGTCTTCTCCCCCCTCCGCACCGACGACGCCGCGATCATCTACAAGCTCAAGCGCGAGAACCTCGAGGTGCGCCGCGCCGTCGATACGCTCCGCCCTGTCGCCGACCAGCTCCTCACCCAGCAGCTCATCAACATCCCCGATCCGCTGCGGCCCTCCTACCGGGACCTCGGCGACCACCTGCTGCGCGTGACCGAGGCGTCCGCGCAGCACGACATCCTGCTCGGGACGGTGCTGGAGGCGTCGAGGTCTCGTCAGGCCGTCCAGCAGAACGACGACATGCGCAAGATCTCCGCGTGGGTAGCGATCGCCGCCGTCCCGACGGCGATCGCCGGCATCTACGGGATGAACTTCGACTTCATGCCCGAGCTGCACGAGAAGTGGGGCTACCCGGCGGTGCTGCTGCTCATCGTCTCGGTGTGCGGTTTCCTGTTCCGGGCCTTCAAGAACAGCGGCTGGCTCTAGCAACGCCAGCGCTGTCCGGACGAGCTGGTGCCGAAGGGCGACTGTGCAGTCACGGCCCTCATCTCCCCGTCGGCACCGACCAGGGCGCGCTGCCTTGAGCGGTCATTCCCAAAGTGCGCCGTCCCCGTGTTTCCGCTCCACCGCAGCGCGACGAAGGGAACAGGAGCCCGAATCGGCGTCGGACTGAGCGAGATCGGCAGGTCGGCGCGGCTAACCATGCCTCGCCCACTCTCGAGTGCTCTTGCGTGGCCCCCGCTACGGGCCAGCGTCCGTTCCGCCGACGGCCATCGCCAAAGCCATCCCAAACAGCGTCCCGAGAGACAGTGCCCCGCCCAGGAGGCTCGACACGATGGCGATGATCCCTCGCTTCTCCTTCCGCGCTGCGATTCCCGCGATGAGACCGGCGAGTGCCGCAAGACAACTGGAACTGCAGAGGATGACAAGCGGACCCACGACTCCGCTGGAGACCGTGCCCAACGCGAACATCACGAGCCAGATCACCGCAGGGATGACTACCGACGCTGCGGCGAGTGCCAGCGCAACTCTGCCCTCTTCCATCGGCCGTGAGCCAGGTCCTCAGGGTGGGATGTCGCACGGTGCCTACGGTAGGAACCAGACCACTGGCCCCCCGTCCACTACCGCTCCCACCTGTGGTGAGGGTCATCTGGGTCTGCGTACCAACCGGCGGCTCTTGGCGCTCCGGCTCGCGACGCCACACTTGACAGTCGATCGGAGGCCGGGCCGGTCGTGTCACCCGCAGCTGGGCTGTCGGGGTCGAAAGTCGGCTTCGTGGTGCTGGCCCCATCTCCCAAGGCACGCCCACCAACCAGGACCTCTGTCCTGAGCGGTCGGCTACAGGCTACGCGGAGCCACTTCCGGGTCTTCATTCAGAACCGAGCCCTACTGGCCGGAAACTGGGCGGGAATGCTCGAAGCCACCGATCGGCTGACGGGATGTCTCAGAAGCCAGATTCTTCAAGGGGTCTCGCCCCCGTGTCCCGATCGCGGACGTGGTGGGCGTTGGGCCGGTCGCCGTGGACGCGACAGCCGGGGAACGCGCAGTGCTCGTCCCTCGCTTCGGGGCGCGGCGCAGGCGAGCCGTCCCGGAGGACGCCGGCGCAGGCGCGTCGTCCCGGAGGACGTGGACCTACGGGCCCTCGGTGAACCGACCTGACCTCGTTCGCTGACGTACTCGGCCATCGGCACGAGGTCAGCACCGGTTCTGGCGCCCCGCCGGACGGGGTGTCCGGATGACTGCGCCGGACTCAGGTGGCGGCGAGGTGCCCGCCGTAGACCAGGGCCAGGACGAGGACGCCGAGGCCGACGCGATAGACGGCGAACACGAGCATCGAGTGGCTGGTGAGCCAGCGCAGGAGCCACGCGATCGCGGCGTATCCGACGAAGAAGGCGACAACCGTGGCGACGATGGTCGGGCCCCACGCGGGCCCGCCGGTCTCGCCGAGCTTGCGAGCTTCGAACAGCCCCGAGAGCACCACCGCCGGGATCGAGAGGAGGAAGGAGAACCGCGCGGCGGCGGCCCGGTTGTAGGACAGCGCGCGGCCGGCCGTGATCGTCGCGCCGGAGCGGGAGACGCCAGGGATCAGTGCGAGCGCCTGGGCGACCCCGAAGAGAATGCCGTCGCGCAGGCCGAGGTCGTCGATCGTCTTTCGCTGGGCGAACACCTTGTCGACGAGCCACAGGACGATGCCGAAGAGGATGAGGACCCACCCGATCAGGCGCAGGTCGCGGGCGCCGGTCTCGATCTGGTCCTTGAACACGAGGCCGAGAATGGCGATGGGGATGGTGCCGATCGCGATGTACCAGCCCATGCGCGCATCGAGGGTGCCGCGCAGCTCGGGGGTGAACAGGGACCTGACCCAGGTGGTGACGATGCGCACGATGTCGCGCCAGAAGAACACCAGGACTGCGGCCATGGTGCCCAGCTGGACGACTGCGGTGAAGGCGGCGCCCGGGTCACCCCAGCCGAACAGTGCCGGGACGATGCGCAGGTGGGCGGTGGAGGAGATCGGGAGGAACTCGGTGAGCCCCTGCACGATGCCGAGAACGATCGCCTCGAAGTAGTTCACGTGTCGTCACTCACCCAGTCCGGAGGCGTCCAGCACCTCTGCCATCGTGCGGAGGGTCTGGATCCGTTCGTCCAGCGTCCCGGCGTACGTCGCGACCGTGAGGGTCGTGACGCCCGCGTCAGAATAGGCGTGCACACGCTCCTGCACGCGCGCGGCTGGCCCGATGAGGGACGTTCGGTCGATGAACTCGAACGGAACGGCTGCGTTGGCACCCTCGTAGTCGCGCGCGAGGTACTTCTCCTGCACCTGCGCGGCCTCGGCCTCATAGCCCATCCGGCAGGCGAGCTGGTTGTAGAAGTTCTTGTCGCGGCTGCCCATCCCGCCGATGTAGAGCGCGCTATAGGCACGGATCGCGTCCGCGCAGGCGGCGACGTCGTCGCCGATCACGACCGGCACGGTGGGGACGACGTCGAAGCCCTCGATCGTCTTGCCTACCTTGGCGCGGCCGGCCGCGATCGCGGCCAGATGGTCTCCGGCGGACTCGGGTGCGAAGAAGATGGCGAGCCAGCCGTCCGCGATCTCACCGGTGAGCTCGAGGTTCTTCGGGCCGATGGCCGCGAGGTAGATCGGGATCTCCGGGCGCACCGGGTGCACGGTGAGGACGAGCGCCTTGCCCGGGCCGTCGGGCAACGGCAGGGTGAAGAACTCGCCGTCGAACTGCACCTTGCGGCGGCTCAGCGCCAGCCTCACGATCGCGACGTACTCGCGGGTGCGGGCGAGCGGCTTGTCGAAGCGCACACCGTGCCAGCCCTCGGAGACCTGAGGACCTGACACGCCGAGCCCGAGCCGGAACCGGCCGCCGGAAAGGGTGTCGAGGGTGGCCGCGGTCATCGCGGTCAGCGCCGGCGTGCGGCCGGGGATCTGGAAGATGGCCGAGCCGACGTCGATCTGCTCGGTCTGTGCCGCGATCCAGGCGAGGACAGTGGCGGCGTCGGAGCCATAAGCCTCCGCGGCCCAGGCGACGGCATAGCCCAGTCGGTCGGCCTCACGGGCGAGGGCGAGGTTGTCGGCGTCGTTTCCGGCACCCCAGTAACCGAGGTTGATTCCCAGTCGCATGGCTGACCTCTTCCTGCCGGCCGATGGCCGGGCTCCGGGCCCGGGCGACGCCGGGACGGCTCGTGCGGGGCTAGATGTCCAGGCCCCCGCGGAGCCTAACGTTCCGGCGTCCGGATACCCGGATAGGGTCGTGCGACATGGAACTCCGTCCGCTCGGCCGCTCCGGTCTCCAGGTCTCACGACTCGCCCTCGGCACGATGACATGGGGCCGTGACACCGACGAGCACGAGGCACGCGACCAGTTCTTCGCCTTCGTTCAGGCCGGCGGCACCCTGATCGACA
Source organism: Candidatus Nanopelagicales bacterium (assembly GCA_038206635.1). GTDB lineage: Bacteria > Actinomycetota > Actinomycetes > S36-B12 > CAIYMF01 > Longivirga. Next base: position 31,084 of record JBBRAQ010000014.1, read on the forward strand.
CCGCCGACGTCTACGCCGACGGCAGGTCCGAGGAGATCACCGGCGCCCTGGTCACGGAGTACGGGCGAGACTCCGTCGTCCTGGCGACCAAGGCCGTCTCACGACCCGGGACCGAGCGGCGCCTCGACGCCTCTCGTGGCTACCTGCTGCGCGCCCTGGACGCCTCGCTGGCACGCCTGGCCGTCGACCACGTCGACCTCTGGCAGCTCCACGCATGGGACCCGCTGACACCGCTGGAGGAGACCCTCTCCGCGCTCGACACGGCGGTGGCATCGGGCCGCGTGCGCTACGCCGGCATCAGCAACTACTGCGGATGGCAGACGGCGAAAGCCGCGACCCTCCAGGCCTCGCGTCCTGGCGCCACTCCCCTGGTCTCGACCCAGGTCGAGTACTCCCTGCTCGAGCGCGGCATCGAGCGGGAGGTCGTCGACGCGGCCGCCGACGCCGGGCTCGGGCTGCTGCCGTGGTCGCCGCTTGGCCGCGGCGTCCTCACCGGGAAGTACCGCCACGGCACCCCGGCCGACTCCCGCGGCGCGTCATCGCACTTCGCGTCGTTCATCTCTCCCTACCTCGACGACGGCGCCCGACGCGTCGTCGACGCACTGTGCACTGCTGCCGAGGGGCTCGGCGTCGCACCGCTCGAGGTGGCCCTGGCCTGGGTGCGCGACCGCCCCGGCGTCGTGGCGCCGATCATCGGCGCACGCACCGCCGCGCAGCTGCGCGGTGCCCTCACGGTGGAGGCGTTGACGCTGCCCGAGGAGATCGTGAGCGCCCTCGACGAGGTGTCTGCGCCGCCGCGCGGATACCCCGACCACGGCCGGAGCCGGCGCTGAACGCCGTCGCGGACCTCCTCGCCGCCGCCGCGCGCGCCGGTCACACGGTGCTCCCGCACGAGGTCGTCCTGCGGTCCTGCACACCCGCCGACATCGAGTCGGCGACCTCGGAGGGCACGGTGCTCGAGGTCGAGTGGCACGGCTCCCCCGCGTTGGCGCTCGTCGACGTCGCCGAGTCCGAGGAGCTGCTGGCCGACGGCCTGCGCGGCCTGGCCGAGGAGAACCGGCTCGCTGTCGTCGTCGGTCCGGGGGCCGACGTCCGTCGCGCCGCGCTCACCCGCGCACTCGGGTCCGGCGTGCCGTCGGTCGTCCTTGACGACGCGCACCTCGTCGGCCTTGACGAGGCGCTGGCCGCCGTCGAGGACCTCCCCGAGGACGCCGTTCTCGCTATCGCCCTCGACAACGCCTTGCCCCTGGCCGGCGTCGTCGGGGCCGTCGCCCTCGACGTCGCTGCGTCGGGCGTGTGTCCGGTTCTCGTGGCCGAGACGGCCGCGGACCGACGGTGCCTCGCCACGGCGCGCCGTGAGGTCGCGGCCGGGCGCTGGTTCACGACGAAGGCTGACGACCTCTCCTGCGTCGTCGTTCCCGTGACATCACCCGACGAGGCGATAGTCCGTGTGGCGCAGCTGGTCTCGTCGTCGATCCCGCGCGCCTTCGGGCACGCCGGGTCGACCATCGGCGTCCTCGTGCTCGAAGGGGCGCTCGACGTCGACGCCGTCCGGGCATCCCTCGCCACGTCGGCCGGCGAAGCAGGAGTGCCCGACGTCGAGGTCCTCGCTGGTCCACTGCAGCGGTCGTGGCCGGCAGTCGTCGTCGTCCTCCCCGAGCGCGCGGTGCCGCCGCTGACCCGGGCCCGCGTCTACGCCGCGCTGCGTGCGGGCACCGACCACGTGTCGATCGTCCACGGCTTCGCCGACCCCGCGGGCCTCGCCGCCGCGATGGCCGCGACGACCGACGGCCTCCGTCGTACCCGGCTCGCCGAGCTCCTCACCGGCTGAGCCTCGAGAACCCTCGCGCTGAAAGTCGGGCGTGGTCGCACCGCGCCGTGGTCGTGCACCGGCGGCGCTGGGGATGACGAGGCTCTTCGTGACACGGTGCCGCGAGACCGCGATCGGGGCGATCCGTGACGCAGAATGGGCGCATGTCGACTGTCCGGGCCTCGACGTGGGAGTACCGAGAGATCACCCTGCCGCGCGGCACCGCGCGCGACGCTGCGCGTGCGGCCCTGACCGAGCTGGCCGAGCACGGCGCCTGGGAGCTCGCGCGTCTGCGCCTCTACCCCGACGGCCGACGCCGCGTCTGGCTGCGCCGCCGCATCCTCAGGGCCGTCCGTACTGCCTGATCGTTCCGGTCACCCGTGAGGATCGGCTCGCAGGGCTCAGGCCCCGCGCAGGAAGCGGCCGAGCACGCGCGTGCCGAAGCGGAGCGCACCGAGCGGCACCCGCTCGTCGACGCCGTGGAACAGCGCACCGAAGTTCAGCGTCGGAGGAAGCCGCAGCGGGGCGAATCCGTAGCAGCGGATTCCCAACGTGCTGAAAGACTTCGCGTCGGTGCCACCGGAGAGCATGTACGGCACGGCGACAGCGTGCGGGTCCTCCGCACGGAGCGCGGCGGCCATGAGGTCGATGCTCGGACCGTCGAACGTCGTCTCGACGGCGATGTCGTGGTTGACGAGCTCGCGGGTGATCCCTTGGCCGAGGATCTCGTCGATCGCCGCGAACATCTCCTCCTCGTACCCGGGCAGGAAGCGCGTGTCGAGGTGGGCCTGGGCCTCGCCCGGGATCACGTTGACCTTGTAGCCGGCGGCGAGCATCGTGGGGTTGACGGTGTTCGTCAGGGTCGCTCCGACGAGCGTGGCCATCGGGCCGAGCTTGGCGAGCGTGGCGTCCATGTCGTCGGGGTCGAGCACCTCGCCGGTGACGTCGGAGAGCACGGCCAGGAAGTCGCGGACGGCGGGCGTCACGTGCACCGGGAACGAGAGGCGACCGAGGCGCGCAACCGCCTCGCACAGCGCGGTGACGGAGTTGTCGTCATTGAGCATCGAGCCGTGGCCGGCACGCCCGTTGGCCGTGAGGCGCATCCAGCCGATGCCCTTCTCGGCCGTCTGGATCAGGTAGAGCCGAAGGTCGTCCCGCACAGTCATCGAGAAGCCGCCGACCTCCCCGACCGCCTCGGTGACGCCCTCGAACAGGTCGCGCCGGTTCTCGACCAGCCAGTGCGCTCCGACCCGGCCACCGGCCTCCTCGTCGGGCACGAACATGACGACGACGTCGCGCTCGGGCTGCACCCCCGCCCGCGCCCAGGACCGGACAGTGGCGAGGGTCATCCCGCACATGTCCTTCATGTCGACCGCGCCCCGACCCCAGAGCATCGCGACGCCGAGGTCGTCGTCCACCTCGGCCCCGAACGGTGGCTTGGTCCAGTCCTCCGCCCGTGCCGGCACGACGTCGAGGTGCCCGTGCACGAGAAGCGCACCGCGCGTGCGGTCGCGGCCCGGGATCCGCACGACGACCCCGTCGCGACGTGGCCCGCACGAGAATCGCTCCGGGTCGAGCCCGACCTCGCGCAGGCGTGCCTCGACGTACTCCGCCGCCTCGGCCTCGCACGGACCCGTGCCGTCGCCGTAGTTGCTGGAGTCGATCCTGATCAGCTCCGAGACCAGCTCGACCACCTCGGCCTCGGCGTCTGGCAGCGGGTGGGGAAGCGCGGGAGTGCTGGTCTCGGTCACGCTGTCATCCTCCCCCACGGGCCCCCCGGCGGCCGGGTTTCCTCGACGGTCCCCGGCAGTTGTATGCTCTCCGAGTTGCACCGTGAGGGCCTGTCCCGAGCGAGGCACGTGTCCGGGTGGCGGAATAGGCAGACGCGCTAGCTTGAGGTGCTAGTGCCCGAAAGGGCATGGGGGTTCAAGTCCCCCCTCGGACACGAGATACAGGGCCTCTGACCTGCGGAAACGCAGGTTGGAGGCCTTCTCGTTTGCCCTCGTGGGAACACCGTGGGAACAGATTCGTCGTCACGACGGTCGCCGAGCTCACCGGGGACCAGGTCCCGTTTCAATCTCGCGAGGTCTGCACCCGACCACCTCACCCATGAGCAACCCGAGCACCACATGAGCGTCTACAGCTACCCACGGCGCCGCAGGGACGGAAGCACCTCGATCCAGGTGAAGTGGCGCGATCACGGCACCGGCCGGTGGGCGAGCGAAACCTTCGACGGCCACGACGCGGCTCGAGCGGCATCGTCTTGGAGGTCGAGATCACCTCCAGGCACAACTCGTCCTTGAACGCCTGGCTGAACCGCCTGCGTGAAGCAGCCATTCTCGCGATCTCACTCTCCAGTAGAACCCTCACCTTAGGAGGGCCCACCGTCCGAGATCACCGAGGCAGCCCAGTCATCGGAGCGGCTGATCGCCGGGCACGGACCTACCCACGATGGGGAAGTGACTACTTTGGAAGACTGGGCTTTGATCCGCAGGTTGCATCTGAGCGAGCGAGTGCCCATGGCGCACATCGCGAAGGACTTGGGGATCTCAAGGAATACGGTGGCGAAGGCCGTCGCGTCGGCTGAGCCGTCGGGCTACTCCCGGTCGCCGGTGGTGACGAGCTTCGCGCCGTTCGAGGTGCAGGTTCGTGGGTTGCTGGCGGCGACGCCCTCGATGCCGGCGACGGTGCTGGCCGAGCGGGTCGGCTGACCGGACCGAGGCACCCGGGATTGACAGCATCTTGTTGAATGCGGTGGTGACGCGCACGTGTGGCTCGCTTACGCAGAGGTTGCTTGGTCGCTCCGAAACGTAGGCGACCCACGTGCGCGTCCTGGCAACACCCCTCAGACCAGCGCAACCCCATCAAGAACAACCGATCCGTCACGAACCCAGCCCACCGGGACCCACAGAAAGCCGAGGAGTCCCAGTTTTCGGGCGTCAGCGACACCCCGTCGGAGTACGAGGGGGTCCGGGAACCCCCGGCGTGGACCGAGCGGTTGCATGCGGTCGTTACCGGGCTGCCGTTCGCGCCGGCAGCCAGCACCACGACAACTTCAGAGCGCTACCGGCAAGAGGGCCGACCCATCAAGGGTCGGCCCTTCTTCTTGAATGGCACACGATCGAGAACCTGTACGCGGGCGGATCAAGAAGGACGAGCGCGGGCAACGGGACAGCCTCCGCTGCATGCCGCGGGGCGGCCCGGTCGTCGAAGCGCCCACCAGGAGCATCAAGTGCAAGAGAAGCGGCGTTCTGAGGTCCTGCTGTGCTTCGGCGAGGTGGGCGGCTGGCTGTGCTTCGGCGAGGTGGGCGGCTGGCTGCGTCGAGGGACATCGTCGAGGGTCGGCGCCGCAGTAGGGCGGGCGTCGCCGAAGTGGGCTCGGTGCTCTGCGGCGATGCCGACCGGCTCATCGTTCTGGTGTGTGTCACGTGGCAAAGATCGCGGCCTTCGTCGTTTCGAACTCGGTCGCTGTCAGAACCCCGGAGTCACGCAGGGCGCCGGCCCGCGCCAGGCGCGTCAGTCGCTGGTCGAGCGCCGTATCGTCATCTGGCTGGGACGTGGCTGCGTCGTCCGCGGCCGCCTGCTCACCCTTTGTCGGTGACAGGAACAGGTTGGCCAGGTAGCCGGTGAGAGTGCCGAAGATGGCGACACCGAGCACGATGATGATCGCGCCGAGGATGCGCCCTGCGTTGGTCACCGGGAACCGGTCGCCGTATCCGACGGTGGAGATCGTGACGATGACGTACCAGATCGCATCGGAAGCGGTCGTGATGTTCGCATCGGGCGAGCGGGACTCGAGCCGGAGCATCCACAAGCTGCCGAACTCCAGGACGAGGGTCGCGAGGAACAGGAGAGACAACAGCGCGCTGCCGGCGCGCTCCCTGATCAGGCTTCTACCGATGTTCCGCGCGCCATACTGCTTGAGCAGCCGGTAGACCCGGCCGAGTCGGAAGACACGCAGGATCTTCAACGACGGGAACGGGAGGCTGGCCAGCAGGTCGGCCCAACCGAAGTTGCGCCAGAAGTAGTCCGACCTCGACTCGGCGGTGCGGAACCGCTGGCAGAAGTCGAGGAACAGGATGGCGCTGAGCACGGCGTTCATCACGTAGAGGACGGAGTCGAGCGCCTCGTCCTGCACGACGTAGAGCAGCAGCAGGTTGACGATCGACAGGATGGACAGGGCGGCGATGAAGATCTCGTAGCCGGGGTTCTGCAGCTCGGGCCGCCGCCCGTCATGGAGCTCGACGCTGGTCTCGGGCTGATCCTGCCCCATGGCCGTCGTTCCCATCGACATCCCAACTTCCTGCCTTCGGTGACCCGATCTTACCTAGGCCATCAGTCCAATTCGTGCGCTGCGCTCGTGCCGTCGACGATCGGGTACGCGGTCTGCGGGCCTGGGGCGCTTGCCATGTGCCCCCGAGTCGGCCGTCTGGTCACCGAGTTGGTCGCACCGCCCACGCCCGGATGTCGACAGCGCTCCGCACAGTCGACCACCCACGCCCCACCGGCAACCAGCGGGACAGCTCATCGGCGAGCAGAGCGGCCCGCGAGCACGTTCGCGTCACCCGGCCGCGCTCGGCTCAGCTGGCGCGGGCCTTGAGCAGGTCCTGGATCTCGGCCGACCGCGGTACCCGACCCGACAGGACGAGCTCCTCGTCGATGACGAGGGCCGGGGTGGACATGACGCCGTAGCCGGCGATGGCGGCGTAGTCCTCGACCTTCTCGATCGTCGCGTCCATGCCGAGTGCCGCGATCGCCTCTCGGGTCACGCGCTCGAGGTTCTTGCAGTTGGTGCAACCCGGGCCGAGGACCTTGATGATCATGAGAGTGCTCCTGTCAGAGCGGTGGTCAGCGGGCGAGGAGGGCGTTGAACAGGTAGCCGACGAGGACGATCCCGGTGCCGACCACGGCGACATAGGTCGCGAGCAGCTGGGGCTTGAGGACGCGGCGCAGCAGGATCATCTCGGGCAGCGAGAGCGCGACGACGGCCATCATGAACGCGAGGAGAGTGCCCATCGGCAGGCCCTTCTCGTAGAGCACTTGGACGAGCGGCATGATCCCGGCGGCGTTGGAGTACAGCGGAATCCCGATCCCGACCGCGACGAGAACGCCGAAGGAACTCCCGGGGCCGGCGTAGGTGGTGAAGAACTCGGTGGGGACCCATCCGTGGATGACCGCCCCGAGGCCGATGCCGACGAGGAGGTAGGGCCAGATCTTTCGCAGGATCGTGCCGACCTCTTCGACACCCATCTGGAGTCGCTGGTCGAAGGTGAGTCCGGCGGCCGAGTCGATGACCTGGCCGCCGAGCTTGGTCTCGAAGACGAACGGCTCGACCCATCGCTCGACGCCGAGGCGGCCGAGGATCCACCCGGCGACGATCGCGATGATCAGGCCGGCGCCGATGTAGACGGCGGTGATCTGCCAGCCGAACAGGGTGAACAGCATGCCGATCGCGATCTCGTTGATCATCGGTGACGCGATGAGGAACGACAGGGTGACTCCGATGGGGACGCCGGCGGCGACGAACCCGATGAACACGGGAACTGCGCTGCACGAGCAGAACGGGGTGATGACGCCGAGACCGGCGGCCATCACGTTGCCCATCCCCTCGCGCTTCCCACCGAGGAATGCACGGGTGCGTTCGACGCTCATGTAGGAGCGACCGACCGTGACGAGGAACATGATCAGGACGAGCAGCAGGACGATCTTGAACGTGTCGTAGACGAAGAAGTGGACCGTCTCGGTGACGCGGTCGGTCGGGTCCAACCCGAACCCGTTGTAGAGAACCCAGTCCCACAGGTGCTCGTTGAGCTGGTAGAGCGCCACCCAGCCGACCGCGGCACCGGCGAGGACGAGTGCCTGCGCCCGGCGGCTGGTGGGCAGGTGCTCGGTCATCGCGGTCATGGCGCCATCGCCGTCGGGAGCGCTGTGCTCAAGCGCGCGTGCGCATCGGCTGCGAGTGCGTAGTCGACCCAACGTCCGCGTCGAGTCGTGGTGACCAGACCAGCCTCGCGGAGCACCTTGAGGTGATAGCTCAGCAGGTTCGCCGCGATCGGGACGTGCTCCTGGATGTCGCACACGCACGAGGGCGCGCGGGCCAGCCTCGTCAGGATGGTCCACCGGATCGGGTCCGACACCGCGGCGAGCAACGCCGAGCCGTCCGGGCCGACCACGTCGGCGTCAGGTGCCACTTCAACTGCCATTGCTTCAACCACGTTTGCAGTATTGCGGTCTCTGCTTCTGGTCGCGACCGCAGCGTCGTGATCAGCGAATCCCCCGACGGCCCGTCGGACGTCGTGGTGGTGGACGTCAGTAGCTGTCCGGGTGGATCACCTGCAGAGGATCCAGTCGATCTCCCGACGGGTTGCCTCGACGTCCGACTGCGCCGTGAGGGATACCGTCCGCCTTGCCTTCACCGTGACGCACTGCGTGCTGCTCCGACCGGGACTCCTCACACGCCGACATGGGAGACGCGCACGCCGACCTCGTCGCACTTGGTCCGGTTGACGACCTCGACGAGCCCGCACCAGCCCTGCGACGCACAGCTCGCCTCCGTCGGCGCAACCCTGAGGTGGGCCGCGTGGTGCGCGGCTCACCGGACGGCTACCTGGGCCACGGCTCCGTGGAGCCTCGCATGTGGGAACTGCCCTCGCCGGCCATCGCAGCGACACCGCGCAGGATGGGCTGAATCCGAACACTCCGGCGCCCGTCCGCACGATGCCGCCGTGGTGCTGGGCGAGCGCGTCGCCCAACACCAACTCCCCCTGACCAGGCGCCGGAACCCACCCCCCGGCGTCGTCGACACACCACAGGGTGATCGTGAGGCGCCTATGTCTTCTCGCCTCGCGGTCACGCCGCGCCTCCCTCGGCTGCGGGAATCGGATCTGGGCAGGGAGTGGCCCTCGGGCGGCACCGGCTCCCCGTCGGACGACGGCGGAACCACTCCCTGGGGAAGTGCGCCGTGACGAGCGCCGCAACCAGTCCATCGATCGCCCTCGGCGCTTCCTGCGCCCTCAGCACCGTCCTGCTCCTGGCAGCGTGCGGCTCATCGACCCGAGCACCGGCTCGGCATCGCCCTCCGCGGCCCCGACGTCGCCGACCGCGACCTCCTCGCCGACCGCTGATTCCACGGCCGCATCGTCCACGAGCGCTGAGTCAGCCACCACGCCGGCCGCTGCCGGCAAGGTCGTCGTGGACGAGGACTTCGCCAACGCCGCGAAGCACCGCTTCAGGACGGTCTCGAACCTGGCCGTCTCGGCCAGTGCGTCCGCCGGCGCCTACCGCATGGTGCTGAAGAAGGCGTCACTCCCCCACGGCGAGACCTACGTCCTCGCCAAGCCCAAGGCAGTCACGATCGCACTCGACCTAGCATCGGCGAAGCCGACCGCAAGGGCCTTCATGGGCCCGATCCGCTTCTACGACTACGGCCAGGCTTCAGCCTGCGGTTGGTGAGCGGCAAGGGCCATGAGGTCGTACAGGTGAGCATGCAGGGCGGGATCAAGGCCATCTTGGACTCCGGCCCGCTGCCCAACGGTGTCAGCGAACGCGGGGTTCACCGCGTCCGGCTCGACTGCACGTGGGGCATTGACGCGTCGGTGATCGAGGCCTGGATCGATGGCACGAAGATCGGCCCCGTCTCCGACAGGGCCTGGGGCGGCAACAACATCCTGCGGTCCTGGGCCGTCATCGGGTTCTGGGCCATGAGTCCGTCCGTGCCCGCCGTCGTCACCATCGACAACGTGGTCATCACCACAAGGACGCAGCGACCGGGGCGAGGACATGTGGCCTCGGCCGGATCATCGCAAGCCGGTGTCGAGCCCGTACAAAGGTGACACTGCCCACTGAAGCGACCGGCGCCAGAGCACGATCGGGAGGCAAACGGGCCCCCGGGAGCCGTACGGTCGACGCATGACAGAACTGTTCGACCTGATCGTGGTCGCCAACCGCCTGCCCGTCTCCGCCGATCAGGACGAGGATGGGACGACCACGTGGTCCCGCTCGCCCGGCGGTCTCGTGAGCGCGCTGGAGCCCGCGCTGCGCAAGGGCGGCGGCGTCTGGGTGGGCTGGTCCGGTCGCCCGGCGCCCGACCCCTACTCCACCGGCGACCTCGGACTCGAGCTCGACCCCATCCCCGACGGCATCGGACCATGCGCCCTTCGCGAGGTCGAGCTCACGGCGGAGGAGATCGAGCAGTACTACGAGGGCTTCTGCAACAGCACGATCTGGCCGCTGTACCACGATGCCATCGCGACGCCCGTCTACCACCGGCACCAGTGGGAGCCCTACGTCGCCGTCAACCGCCGCTTCGCCGAAACCGTTGCGAGCCTGGCTGCCGAGGGCGCCACCGTGTGGGTCCATGACTACCAGCTGCAGCTGGTCCCCGGGCTGCTGCGCGAGCGCCGCCCGGACCTCCGCATCGGCTTCTTCCTGCACATCCCCTTCCCCCCCACCGAGCTGTTCATGCAGCTGCCGTGGCGGCGCGAGCTGATGATGGGCCTGCTCGGGGCGGACCTCGTCGGATTCCACACGCCCGGCGGCGCCACGAACTTCCTCGCCCTTACCCGGACCCTCCTCGGGCTGCAGCCCGACGGCACCGGCGTCGACGTCGGCGACGTCACCCGGTCCCTCGACCGTCGCCGCGTCACCGTCGGCGCGTTCCCGATCTCCATCGACACGGCGGAGTACGACGCCATCGCGCGCACGGCCGAGGTGCAGGACGCCGCCGTCGAGGTCCGGCACAAGCTGGGTGACCCGAAGTACGTGATCCTCGGCGTCGACCGGCTCGACTACACCAAGGGCATCGAGGTGCGGCTCAAGGCGGTCAGCGAGCTGCTTGCGGACGGGTTGCTCGTCGCCGGAGAGGTCGTGTTCCTGCAGATCGCCACACCGAGCAGGGAGAACGTCGAGGACTACCAGCGGCTGCGCAACGAGATCGAGCTGATGATCGGCCGGGCCATGGGCGACCACGGCGCGATCGGTGCGCCCCCGATCCAGTACCTCCACCAGGGCCTCGAGCGGGAGTCGCTCGTCGCGTTCTACGTCGCCGCGGACGTCATGCTCGTGACGCCGTACCGCGACGGGATGAACCTCGTCGCCAAGGAGTACGTCGCCTCCAAGCCCGACGGCTCCGGGGCCCTCGTGCTCTCGGAGTTCGCCGGCGCGGCCGTCGAGCTCACCGAGGCCTTCCTCGTGAACCCCTACGACGCCGACGGAGTGAAGCAGGCGATCCTGGACGCCCTCCAGACCGACCCCGTGGAGCTGCGCCGACGGATGGCCGTCATGCGCGCGCAAGTGTTCCTGCACGACGTCGACGCCTGGGCGAACTCCTTCATGACAGCACTCGACAAGTCAGAGTTCTCACGATGACCGAGGATCCCCTGGATCCCGATCTGCGAGAGGCGATCCGCGAGCTCGCGCGCACTCCGAACCTGCTCGTCGGCACCGACTTCGACGGCACGCTCGCACCGATCGTCGGGCACCCTCCGGACGCTCGCGCCCTCCCCCGTTCGCTGGTCTCGCTCCGCGACCTCGCCGACCTTCCGGCGACCACGGTCGCGGTGGTCTCCGGTCGTTCGGTGGCCGACCTCGCCGGCCTGTCCGGGCTCCCCCTCGTGTCCTCGCCCGGCCCGTCGTCCCCGGGCGCCCCGCCGCACGCGACCGCGATCCGCCTCGTCGGCAACCACGGCTCGCAGTTCGACACCGACGTGGACGCCGCGATGGACCTCGACGCGTCGCGACGGCTCGCAGCGCTGACCGACGCCATCCGAGGCGCGACCGACGGCGTGCCCGGGGTGCTGCTCGAGGACAAGCCGACCGGGGTCGCCGTCCACGTCCGCAACGCGTCCCGGCCCGATGCCGCCGTGGTCCTCGACGCGATCCGCATGGGCGCCGGCGCCATGGACGGCGTCCACGTCATGGAGGGCAAGGAGGTCATCGAGCTCTCACTGGTCGACACCGACAAGGGCATGGCCCTCGACGTCCTCCGCCGCGAGTGCGGTGCGACGGCAACCCTGTTCATCGGCGACGACGTCACTGACGAGAGGGCGTTCGAGCGTCTCGTCGACGGCGACCTCGGCGTCAAGGTCGGCCCTGGCGCGACCTCGGCGGCGTACCGGATCGGCGACCCGGTCGACGTCGGCACGCTGCTCGCCGAGCTGGTCCGAGAGCGTTCCGCCTGGCTCGTCGGCGGCGGCCGGACCACCTCCTGACCCGCCTGCGAGGACCGGCATTCCGGGACGCTCCGCCGCAGAAGGGAGCCGGACGGGGCTCGCGCACAGGCAGCCGCACCTGTCAGTGGAGGTGGCCGTCATGGCTGGCGACTCGATGGTGCAGCGTTCCTTTCCCTGGGCCAGCGCCGCATGGCGGACACGTACCGGATCCCGTTACGCGACAAGACGGCCCGGCATCTGTGCTCGTGACCCCCGGCTGACAGCGATCGCGCTGGTCGCCGCCGTCGCTGCGCTGACGTCCTGCGGATCGGCCGGGACCCCATCGACCGGATCGTCGATGTCCGTGTCCTCGTCCGCCTCCTCGGCCTCGTCGTCGTCGTCGGCCTCGTCATGGTCGTCCTCGTCGATCAGCCCTAGCGACCGGTTCTCGACCCCGTCGGAGCCCGCGACGTCTCCGTCGTCGACGCCCAGCCCCTCCGCGCGGGTGGACATCGCAGCGGCTGGGCGCTCCACGCTCCGTTTGTTCCTCACGGGTGCCGAACGACATCGACCACCCGTCCGCGGGGTACTTCTGGTCGTCGCGGCCGTGGGCGAGCAGCCCGATGCCCACGAAGCTGAGGAACCGCCTGCCTGCGTCGCAGCGGCAGGGCTGCTTCAGTGACCTGACGTGCGACGTCAACTACGTCCTGGGCAACCAGTGGGGCTGGCCAAGGCACCGCGCGTCCTGTCCGCGACGGCGAACCCTGACGGCACGGTGACCGTCGTGATCCTCCTCGCGACGTCGCCGGCGCACCCCAACCTCACCGTCGTCATGTCCGAGGTCCACGGCCGGTGGCTCGCCACCGACTTCCGCACCGGGAGCGGTTCACACCCTCTCCATCCTCACCACGCCCTCGAGCTGCTGACCCGGCGACCGCGAAACCTCCGCTTCGCGCGGTCGCCGTAGGCTCACCCGGTGAGCGATCCGAACCCGACCTCCGTCAGCACGATGTCGCGCCGCGCGTGGATCCTCTTCGCCGCTATGGCCGTCATCTGGGGAATCCCCTACCTCTTCATCAAGATCGCCGTCGTCGAGCTCTCGCCGGTCACCCTTGCCGGGCTCCGCACCCTGCTCGGTGCGACCGCGCTGCTGCCGCTCGCGCTCCGGTCTGACGCCCTCCGCCCCGCCCTCAAGGCCTGGCCCTGGGTCCTTGCCTTCGCCCTGCTCGAGATGGCGATCCCCTGGGTGCTGCTCGGACATGCCGAACAACGGGTGGCGAGCGGGTTCGCCGGCCTCATGCTCGCGGCCGTCCCGATCGTCGGAACCCTCGTCTCCTGGCTGCTCGGCGACCACCACGCGCTGACCCGGATCCGCGTCCTGGGGCTCGGCGTCGGCGTCGTGGGTGTTGCCGCCCTCGTGGGCCTCGACTGGGTCGGCGGCACGATCGACGCACTCAGCGTCGTCGAGCTGCTGCTCGTGGCCACCGGGTATGCCCTGGGGCCGGCTATCGCCGCGCGCAAGCTGACCGGCGTTCCGTCGATGGGCGTCATCTCCCTGTCGCTCGCGATCGTCGCGGTCCTCTACCTGCCCGCCACCTACCTCGGGCTGCGCCCCGGGCTCCCCTCGGGCAACGTCATCGTGGCCGTGCTCGTCCTCGCCTTCGTGTGCACCGCGTTGGCCTTCGTGCTGTTCTTCGAGCTGATCGCCGAGGCCGGTCCCGTCCGCGCCACCGTCATCACGTTCCTGAATCCCGCGGTCGCCGTCGGTCTGGGCCTCATCGTGCTCGGCGAACCGCTGACGTGGGGCACGCTGATCGGGTTCCCGCTCGTGCTGCTGGGTTCCTTCTGGGCCACGCGTGCGCCCACCGCGCGCACGGAACCGGTCGAGGCCCCGGCGTCCTGACATCCCCCGTGACCAACCCGTTTCGGCTCCGGCCCCTGCGCGGGAGAGGATGCGCCCATGAGTGCCACGCTGCAGGCCAAGGGAGTTGCCGCCGGGCACGGCGACCGAGACCTGTTCACCGGGCTCGACCTCGTCGTCGCCCCCGGTGACGTCGTGGGGCTCGTCGGTCCCAACGGCGCCGGCAAGACGACGCTGCTCCGAATCCTGGCCGGCGTTCGCCGTGCCGACGCCGGGTCGGTCACGGCGTCGCCGACGTCGGCGCACATCGGCTACCTCACCCAGGAGCCCGACCCGCTCGAGGGCGAGACCGTGTGCGCGCACCTGTCCCGGCGTGCCGGTGTCGACGCGGCCCAGGCCGAGCTCGACCGTGCCGCGCAGGCCCTGGCCGACGGCGTCCCGAAGTCCGAGGACGCCTACTCCGACGCCCTCGAGTGCTGGCTCGGGCTCGGCGCGGCGGACTTCGACGAGCGCCTCGCGGTCGTCGTCTCCGACATCGGTCTCGACGTCGACCTCGACCTGCCGATGGAGTCGCTCTCCGGGGGGCAGGCAGCACGCGTGGGGCTCGCTGCCCTCCTGCTCTCGCGCTTCGACATCTACCTCCTCGACGAGCCGACCAACGATCTCGACGCCGACGGGCTCGGCCTCCTCGAGGAGTTCGTCGAGGGCCTCGAAGCACCGGTCGTCGTGGTGAGCCACGACCGGGAGTTTCTCTCCCGCACGGTGACCACGGTCGTCGAGATCGACCGCAGCCTCCAGCGGATCACCACCTACGGCGGCGGCTACGAGGCCTACCTCGACGAACGCTCCGTCGCGCGGCGTCAGGCCCGGCTCGACTACGACGAGTTCGCCAACCGGCGCTCCGAGCTTGAGTCGCGGGCGCGGACGCAGCGGGCCTGGATGGAGAAAGGCGTCAAGAACGCGCGCCGCAAGGCCAAGGACAACGACAAGATCGGGCGAAAGTTCCGCGCCGAGGCCACCGAGAAGCAGGCCGCCAAGGCTCGCCAGACCGACCGCCTCATCGAGCGTCTCGACACCGTCGACGAGCCACGAAAGGAGTGGCAGCTGCAGTTCTCGATCGCGGCCGCACCGCGCTCGGGCGAGGTGGTCGCCATGGTGCGCAACGCGACCGTCAGCCGCGGTGACTTCGTCCTCGGCCCGATCGACCTGCAGCTGACCCTGCGTGACCGCGTCGCGGTCACCGGGCCCAACGGCGCGGGCAAGACGACGCTGCTCGGCCTGCTGCTCGGCCGGACGCCGCCCGCGACGGGTCTCGTGAGCGTCGGGTCCGGCGTCGTCGTGGGCGAGGTAGACCAGGCACGTGCGGCGTTCGAGGGCGACGAGCCACTCGTCGACGCGTTCTCCCGTGAGGTTCCCGACTGGCCGACCTCGGAGGTGCGCACCCTGCTCGCGAAGTTCGGCCTCGGCGTTCACCATGTCGGTCGGCCGGCGTCCTCGCTCTCCCCGGGTGAGCGCACTCGTGCCGCTCTCGCGCTGCTGCAGGCGCGCGGCGTCAACCTGCTCGTGCTCGACGAGCCCACCAACCACCTCGACCTGCCCGCCATCGAGCAGTTGGAGGAGGCGCTCGAGACCTTCGACGGCACGGTCCTTCTCGTCACCCACGATCGCCGGATGCTGGACACGGTGAGGCTCACGCGTCGTTGGCACGTCGAGGCCGGCTGCGTCACCGAGATCGCCGCGGACTGACCTCGCGCGCCGGCGCAGCGACGCGTGACCACACGCGCCGAGCGAGCTGCCACCTACGGTGGGCCCATGCCCACGATCACCCTCGTCCTCGCCGGGCTCGCGGGCGTGCTCCACGTCGGCTTCTTCGTGCTCGAGAGCCTGCTGTTCCGTAAGCCGATCGGCCATCGCACGTTCGCGGTGACCGACCCCGCCGAGGTCGAGATGCTGAGCTTCTCCATGCTCAACCAGGGCTTCTACAACCTGTTCCTGGGCCTGGGCACCCTCGTCGGTGTCATCGGGTCCGCACGTGGATGGGAGCCGCAGGGCAGCACCCTCGTCGTGTTCGGCTGCCTGTACATGGTCGGCGCCGCCCTGGTCCTGATCATCTCCCGGCCGGCCATGGCCCGCGGAGCGGTCATCCAGGGACTGCTCCCCCTCCTCGCACTCCTCGCAGCCCTGCTGTGGCACTCCTGACGCCACCGGCCAGGCCACCGCGCGCCGACGGGCGCGAAGAACGGCGTGGGACGACAGGTTCTGCCTAGCCTGGGCGCATGACTGCCCACCTCACCCTCTACCCCGACGTCCCGAGCGACCGCCGGTCCCTGATCGTGCGCGACCTGCCCACGATCACCCTCGTCCTGCTCTTCGTCTGGCTCGGCGTGCGGGTCTACGACCTGGTCGCGGACCTCACCGTCCTCGGGTCGGGGGTGCGGGAGGCGGGCACCACGGTCAAGGGCGGCTTCGACTCCGTCGCGGGTGCGGGTGCGGTGTCGATCCTGCCGGTCGTCGGCGGGCCGATGCCCGACGCCCTTCACGAGCGCCGGCGGCTGCTCGCGATGCGTGCCGTGTTCGGGCTCCCCTTCCGCGAGCTGCTCCGCTACACCCGAGACCCGTTCTGCGACCTCGCCGCCGGACGCTATGACGCACTCGTCGCTGCGGCGCTGGCCGACGTCGGCATCGTCGCACGGCCCACGTCCGCACCCACGACCGCCTAGGAGCCTGATGTCCGAGATGCATTCCGGCGCAACACCTCCCGACCTCACCGTGTCGATCCGGGTCCGTCATCCCATCGGGGACGTATGGGCCGCTGTCGCCGACCCCCGACGCATCGCCTCGTGGTCGCCGGAGGCACGATCAACCTCCGGAGCGTCGTCCGGACCGCTCCCGGTGGGTTCGATCTTCCACGGCAGCAACCAGCACGGACTCTTCCGCTGGTCGACGAAGTGCGTCGTGGTGGAGTCCTCCCCTGGTGCGGCCTTCGCGTTCGACGTCACGTTCCTCGGGCTCGCCGTGGCCCGCTGGCGCTACGAACTGAGCGTGGACGGCGACCGGACGCTGGTCGAGGAGCAGTGGTCGGACTCCCGCGGGCTGGCGATGCGCGCGATCGGCGCGGTGGGCACCGGCGTCCCCGACCGTCGGACCCACAACGAGCGCACCATGCGCGAGACGCTCGATGCGATGCGCGCCGACCTCGAGAGCAAGGAGACCTGACATGTGCCGCAGCATCAAGACCCTGCGCCCGCCCTACGCCGACGACGTGACCGACGACGACGTCCACGCGGCCGCGCTGCAGTACGTCCGCAAGATCGTCGGCATGCGGGCGCCGTCAACCGCCAACCGCGAGGCCTTCGACCGTGCCGTCGAGGACATCGCCCGCTCCACCGCCGTGCTCCTCGGCAGCCTGGTCGTCCGGACTCCCTCGCGCGGCTGAACCGTCTGCCACCTGGCAGACAGGATCGTCTCGGACGTCCCGGCCGACGCCGCGGCAATGAATTCAACAACCGTTGACTTAACCCCCGAGCGGGTCTAGCGTCCGAACCATGAAGGCCATGATCCTCAAGGAGTTCCGCGAGCTACGTCGTGATCGGCGGACCGTGGCGATGCTCGTGGTGCTGCCCGTCCTGTTGCTGGTGATCTTCGGCTACGCCGCCAACTTCACAGTGTCCTCGCTGCGCACGACGATCGTCGGGCCGCAGGCGGCGGCCGTGCAGTCCCAGCTCCCGCCCCTGTTCGACGTCACCTCGGTGCAGCCCGGTTCGGGGAGCGTGCAGGCCCAGGACCTGCTCCGCGACGGCGGTGCGCAGGTGGTCATCGACACGACGACGAGACCGCCGACCGCATGGGTCGACGGCGCCGACCTGTTCTCGGCGCAGACCGCGCAGGTGGCACTGGCCCGCGCAGGTGGCGCCGCGACGATCCAGATGCTGTTCAACCCCGAGCTGAAGACCTCCTGGTACATGGTGCCGTCGCTGATCGGCCTGATCCTCACCTTCATCGGCACGATCATCACGAGCATCGGTCTCGTCCGCGAGCGCGAGACCGGCACCCTCGAGCAGCTTGCCGTGATGCCCTTCCGGCCGAGCGACGTCATCGTCGGGAAGATCGCGCCGTACTTCCTGCTCGCGAGCATCGACCTCGTCATCATCACGGTGCTGGGCATCCTCGTGTTCGGCGTCCCCTTCACCGGAAGTCTGCTCGTGTTCGCCCTCGGCGCTGCGCTGTTCCTCTTCGTCGTCCTCGGCATCGGCGTCCTGATCTCGACGCTGTCGCAGAACCAGGGGCAGGCGATCCAGGGTGCCCTGCTGATCCTGCTGCCGCAGATCCTGCTGTCGGGCATGATCTTCCCGCTCGTCGCCATGCCGTGGGCCGTCAGGTGGATCGGCTACTGCGTTCCGCTCACGTACTTCACGATGATCACCCGCGGCACGATGCTGCGCGGCACGCCTATCACCGCCTCGGCGATCTGGGTCCCCCTCGTCGTACTGACCGTGATGGCGCTCGTCATCTTCACGCTCGCGGTGCTGCGCTTCCGTCGCGACCTCGCGCCCACCCGCGGCGGCAAGCGACCCGCGGAGTCGAGCGCGGCGATCTCCGGTGCCTGAGACGCCGACCCGTTGGGGCGTCCAGGGCCTCACGGTCGTGCTCGGGGACAGGGTCGTCCTCGACGATGTCACGCTGCTCGCCGCCCTCGGCGAGATCGTCTGCGTCGTCGGGGGTGACGGCGCCGGGAAGACGACCCTGCTGCGCACCATGACCGGCCGGGTGCTGCCGACGCGAGGCAAGGTCCTCGCACCCGCACGCGCGCACCTCGGCTACCAGTCGGCCCGGTCGGGCACCTGGGCACAGCTCAGCGTCGATGAGAACCTCGACCTCGTCGCCAGCGCCTACCACCTCGACCAGGCCACCCAGCAGGCCCGTCGCACCTCGCTCCTCGAGGCCGCCGGGCTCCTCGACGCACGCGGCCGGCTCGCCGCCAAGCTCTCCGGTGGGATGCGGCAGAAGCTCGGCTTCTGCATGGCGATCCTGCACGAGCCGACGCTCCTCGTCCTCGACGAGCCGTCGACCGGGGTCGACCCGGTCAGCCGGGTCGAGCTGTGGGGTCTCATCACCGACGCCGCCGCCAAGGGCACCGCCGTGGTGATGGCGACGACGTACCTCGACGAGGCCGAGCGGGTCCACGAGGTCCTCGTGCTCGACGAGGGCGTCAGCCTGCTCCAGGGCACCCCGACGCAGGTGCTGGCGTCCTCCCCCGGCACCGTGACCAACGTCGACGCAGCCGACGACGCCGGGCGGGCGTGGCGACGCGGGCGCGCCGTCCGCCAGTGGCACGACGGGCCTGCGCGTGCCGGCGACGACATCGTGACGCCGGACCTCGAGGATGCCGTGGTCGCGGCCGCGCTGCATCGCCGTGGCGCCGTCGCACCGGAGGACCGGGTCACTGCCAGCACCCTCCATGCACCGACCTCCGACCCGCTCGCCGTCGCCGTCTCGGTCACGCGCCGCTTCGGGGCGACGACGGCTGTCACCGCCGCGTCGCTCACCGTTGGTTGCGGCGAGATCGTCGGCCTGATCGGTGCCAACGGTGCTGGCAAGACGACCCTGATCCGCATGCTCCTCGGCGTCCTCGAGGCGTCCGAGGGGGACGTCAGGCTCTTCGGCGAGCCACCGTCACGTCGCTCTCGCCGCAGGCTCGGCTACGTGCCCCAGGGGCTCGGCCTCTACCGCGACCTCACCGTGGCGGAGAACCTCGCGTTCGTGTCCTCCGCCTACGACGGTGCGGCCACCCTCAGCGGATCGCTCCTCGCCGTCGCGGACGAGCTCGTCGACACGGTGGGCCTCGGACGTCAGCGGCAGCTCGCCTTCGCCTGCGCCCTCTCACACTCCCCCGAACTGCTCGTCCTCGACGAGCCGACCTCCGGCGTCGACCCGATCTCGCGCGCACGACTGTGGGACACCATCCACGAGCAGGCCGAGTCGGGGGTCGGGCTGCTGGTGAGCACGCACTACATGCAGGAGGCGGAGCAGTGCGACCGGCTCGTGCTGATGGACCTTGGGCGTGTCGTCGCGGAGGGCAGCGTCCGCGACATCGTCGGGGCTACGACGGCGGTGCAGGTCGAGACCGAGCACTGGGCCGAGGCGTTCGCCGTGCTCCGCCGCAACGGCTTGCCGGTCTCCCTGTCGGGCACCCGCGTGCGTATCGCCGACACCGACCCCGCGACCGTGAGCGCTCTCCTGTCAGACGCCGGCGTCGACTCCGACGTCGACCTGGTGCCCGCGACCCTGGACGAGAGGCTGACCGCGATCACGCGGTCCCGATCCGGCTCGAGCCGGGCATGACTCGCGCCACCACGGCCGGCAGACCCGCCTCCGGCGGTCGGCGCGGTCGCCGTCCGGGGCCGGACAGCAGCCGGACCGCTGTACTCGACTCGGCGAGATCTCTGTTCTCCGAGAAGGGTTTCGACCGGACGACGATCCGGGCGATCGCCGCAGCCGCGGGCGTCGACCCGGCCCTGGTCCACCACTTCTTCGGGACGAAGGACGCGCTCTTCAGGGCCACGCTCGTGCTCCCGATCGACCCCGACACCCTGTTCGGGGTGATGGACGACCACCCCGGAGACGAGGGTCGGGCCCTCGTGGCGCGAGTGCTCGCGGTCTGGGCCCAGCCGAGGGTCCTCGAGCAGTTCACGGCGCTGCTGCGCACCGCGATGTCGCACGAGCACGCCCAAGTCGCGTTGCGGGACCTGCTGACCACCGAGCTCCTACGCCGCCTTGCCGAACGCGTCGGGACCGTGGACGCGGAGCTGCGGGCCGGGCTGGTCGCCTCGCAGCTCGCCGGGCTCGCGCTGACCCGTCTCATCATCGGGATCGACCCGATGGTCGAAGCGAGCGACGAACAGATCGTGGCCGCGATCGGCCCCACGATCCAGCGCTACCTCACCGGCTCGCTCGGCTGAGGAGCGTGCAGCCGACGGAGCTCGACGTGGTCAGGTCGTGAGAGTCCGCTCCCATCCGATCATCGGGCCGTCATCGCCGCCGACGTCGACGACCTCGCCCCGGACGAAGTCGCAGCGCTCGAGCACCCGGTGGGATGCTTGGTTGTCAAGCGCCGTCATGGCGACCACGGCGGACAGCCCCTGAGCGGTCGCCCAGGTGAGAATCCCGGCGAGCGCCTCGGCCGCGAACCCTTGTCCCTGTGCGGATCCGGCCAGGCCGTAGCCCACCTCGGCCGTGCCGTCGACGGGTGCGGAGATGAAGCCGATCCCGCCGATCGCCTCACCCGTGTCGAGCCTGCGGACCTGCATGACACCGAACACTGCCGTCTCGTCGTAGTGCTCCCCCGCCTCGCCGACCAGTGACGCGATGAACACGTCACCCTCGGACGGGTAGTCCTCGGCCCACACACGGCCCGAGCGGTCGCTATCGCGGGCCGCGCCTGCCTCGTCGCGAGTGAGCGTGTCGAGCCGCAGTCGTGGGGTGCGGATCGTCGTCACGGAAGGACGCCGACATGGGCGAGCGCGAGCCTCAGGAGGCGGTCCTGCCCACCCGTCATCTCCAGGGCGACGGCGTCGCTGGCGCACTCGTCGGGGGTCATCCACTGCAGGTCGAGCGCATTCGTCGACGGGACACAGTCACCGCTCACGGGCACGACGTAGGCCAGCGAGACCGCGTGCTGGCGGGGGTCGTGGAACCCCGAGACCTCAGGGTCCGGGAAGTACTCGACCACGGTGAAGGGCTGCGGGGACGCAGGGATGAGCGGGAGCGCCATCGACCCGAGGTCCTTCTCCAGGTGCCGCATCAGCGCGTCGCGGATCCGCTCGCCGTAGAGGACGCGACCGGACACGGGAGCCCGGCTGATGCTGCCGTCGGGTCTGGCGCGCAGCAGGAGCCCGATGGACACCACGGTGCCGCGTTCGTCGACCCGCACCGGGATGGCATCGACGTAGACGAGCGGCAGCCGTTCGCGTGAGGACTCGAGGTCCTCGCGGGAGAGCCACCCTGGACGTGTCTCGGTCATCTCGCTCACAGCGACACGGTACGGGGTCGGGTCAGGCGACGAGCGGCGACTCCGCCCACGCGTCGCGTGACGCACAGCAGGCCATGAGCCGAGCAAGGCACCCCGCCCGGTGCTCCTGCGTTGCCAGGCGGGAGGATTCAGCCATGCGCCTTACCTTGCGTGCCGACGGCGCTGCCGACCTCCCCCTGGTGTGGGAGCGCTACTCCAGACCAGAGCTGTGGTCCACCTGGGCCCCGCAGATCCGTCGGATCGAGTGCTCGGCACCCACCCTCGCGGTCGGCGTCACCGGCACGGTCTACGGCGTCGTGCCGAACCTCGGCGCGCGCTTCGAGGTCGTGGAGTTCGTCGAGGCCGAGCACCGCTGGGCCTGGGACGTGCAGGCCGGTCGCGTGAGGATGCGTCTCGACCACCGCAGCGAGGCGCGGATCGGGGGCGGGACGAGCACCACCCTCGTCGTCGACGGCCCCGTGGTCGCGGTCCTCACCTACGCGCCCGTCGCCCGGATCTCCTTGGAGTTCCTCTGCAAGCGGCCCAGGGCCTGAGTGCGAGTCCGCCTTCCGACACCAGACGCGGGACAACCACGTCGCCTGCGGACCGTCGCGGCTGACACCATCACGCGATGACCACACGGCTCTGCGCGATGCCCCGGGAGTTCCGGGTCATCCTCGCCGGGACGCTGGTCAACCGGGCCGGCACCTTCGTCGTCCCGTTCCTGACCCTCTACCTCACCACCCAGCGAGGCTTCACTCCTAGCGGTGCCGGCCTCGTGCTGGTCGGCTTCGGCCTCGGCGCGATGGGCAGCCAGATCCTCGGCGGCTACCTCACCGATCACCTCGGTCGACGATGGACCCTGGCCGGCGGGATGTTCGCGGCGTCGGCGTCCCTCCTCGCCCTGGGCGCGGCGAGGAACACCGCCACCATCGCCGCAGCGGCTCTGCTCGTGGGGCTCTCCGGCGACATCTTCCGTCCGGCGTCACAGGCGCTGGTGGCCGACGTCGTCCCCCCGGACAGGAGGCCCTACGCCTTTGCCCTCATCTTCTGGGCGGTGAACCTCGGCTTCGCCATCGCGGGAGTGACAGCGGGATTCCTCGCTGAACGTGGCTACTGGCTGCTCTTCGCCGTCGACTCGATCTCCTGCGCCGCTTTCGCGGTCGTCGTCCTGGTAGGCATCCGTCGTGATCCGCCCCGCGTCGTCCACGACGCCGCGGACGGGAGCCCCGCGCCTGGCTATCGAACGGCGTTGCGCGACACGACCTTCGTCATCCTCGTGCTCTGCACGTGCGCTCAGGCCGTCGCCTACTTCCAGTCCTTCCTCGTGCTCCCCCTCGCCGTCACCGACGCCGGTCTCCCGCCGTCGGCATACGGGCTGGTGGCCGGGGCCAACGGCCTCGTGATCGTGGCGCTGCAGCCGTTCGCGGCGCGCATCACGAGTCGTTACGACCCTTCCCGCACGATCGCAGTGTCCCTGACGATCACCGGAATCGGCTTCTGGCTCACCACTTTCGCGACGACGCTTCCTGCGTTCCTGGCCTGCACGCTCGTCTGGACCCTCGGCGAGATCGGGGTGGCCGGGCACCTGCCGGCGATCGTGAGTGACCTGGCCGACCCGGCAGCGCGAGGCCGCTACATGGGGCTGTTCGGCCTCGCGTTCGGGATCGCCGGCTTCATCGCGCCGCTGGCCGGCCCGCGGCTGTATGAGGCACGCGGTGCAGCGTGGCTGTGGTCGGCCTGCCTCGTCCTGTTCGTCGTGTCGGCGCTCGGCAACCTGGCCATCAGGCGCACCGTCGTCGAACGACGCGTCCGGTACGCGGCTGCCAGCCCGGCCTGACCCGGCACGTCAGCGGCGGATGGGTCGCAGCGTCCAGAGCACGGTCATGGCACCGGTGATGAGGCGCTCCTCGCCCTCGCCCGTCGACAGCTCGACGTCGACGGTGAACTCCGGCCGCTCACCGCGGGCGAGTGTCGCGAGGGCGTCCGTGGCGGTGGCACCGAGGACGGCCGTCGCCGTCACCGGGCCGAGCGCGACCTTGAGGAACCGGATCGTCGCCTCGACCGCGAGCGGCGTCACCTCCGCCATGAGGTCGCCGAAGTTCGCCAGCACCAACGCCCCCGACGCAGACTCGGCCAGGGTGAACATCGCGCCGGCGTGGGGGCCGCCGATGTGGTTGCGGTAGGGCAGGAGGTCCGGCAGCCGCAAGACGGCTCGCTCGAGCTCGAGGGCCACGAACTCGAGCTCGAGGGTGGCCACCATCGGGACGGAAGCGGGCAGTGCGACGCGCACGGCGTCGAGGTCGAGTGCCATACCGAGGAGCCTACGACGTAGCCTCAGGACCGTGGAATCCGACGTGCCGACCCTCGCTGTGTTCGACGTCGACGGCGTGCTTGCCGACGTCCGGCACCGGCTGCGCCACGTCGAGGGCAAGCCCAAGGACTGGGACTCCTTCTTCGCCGAGATGGACGGCGACGGGCCGCTTGCGACCGGCATCGAGATGGCCCGCGGGCATGCCGGGCGCGGTGACTCGATCGTCTACCTCACCGGCCGCAACGAGTCCTACCGCGACCTCACCCTGGCCTGGATGCGCCGCCACGAGCTGCCCGAGGGTCGTCTGGTGATGCGTCCCGAGAGCGACCGTCGTCCAGCCCGGATCTTCAAACCCCAAGCGCTGCAACGCCTCTCCCGTGGAGGACGCATCGTCACGGTGGTCGACGACGACGAGGCGGTGGTCGCGGTGCTTCGTCGCGACGGCTGGCCGGTCGTACATGCCACCTGGATGGTCGCCGACGTGGACGAGCAGCAGTCCCTCTTCGAGGCGCAGGAGGTCGAAGGTCGGTCCTGATCCATCGGAGGCAGCGCGCTGCTACTCCGCCGGGCCCAACGCCGCCTCACGTGCGTCGATCTCGCGCAGGAGGTCGCGCATGACCGGGTCGGGAAGGGTTCCCTCGTCGCGCATCTGCTGCAGCTCGACCCGCTCGGCCTCGAGCATGTCGCGGCGCCACTCGAGGTAGGTCTCGGTCAGCCGCTGCGAGCGGCGCGCGATGTGGCGGCGCACGAGCACGGCGCCGCGCAGGCCCGCGATCAGCTGCTCGGGCACGACCCGGCCCTCGGCGCGGGCCTCGGACACGAGGGAGTCCAGCCGGACGATCCCGGCTGACGCCGCGCGGTCACGCGCCTGGTCCAGCAGCTCGGCGTCGTCCTCGGGCTCGAACCCGAGACGGCGCACGAGCGGACCGAGGGTGAGGGAGAGCAGCAGCGTGGCGACCACGACGCCGAAGGTGACCGCCAGGACCTCGTTCCGCCCCGGGAAGGGTGATCCGTCGTCGAGTGCCACCGGGATGGAGAACGCGGCGAGCACCGACACCGGGCCCCGGGCGCCGGCCCAGATGATGACCAGGGACGTCCGCTTCCCCTTGCGCAGGTGCCGGGGTGTCACGAACCGCACGGCCACGATGAACAACGCTCGCGTCACGACCAGCACGAGCACCGTGAGCGCGACGATGCCGACGAAGACGCCCCAGCGCAACCCCGGAATGCTCTCCAGCGTCGCCGGCAGCTCCAGCCCGACGAAGAGGAACGCGATCGACTCGAGCAGGAACGCGATCTCCGCCCACAGCACGCTCGACGTGAGACGAACCTCGGCGCGGGCCCGGGTGCTGCCGGCGTGGGAGATCCAGACACCGGCGATCGCGACGCCGAGCAGGCCAGACCCGCCGAGCCGCTCGGCGCCGAGGTAGACGAGGAACGGCGTCAGGATGATGGCGGCGTTGCCCACGACCTGGTCGTCGATCCGGCTCAGCAGGAACGCCACGAGAGCGCCGACCGCGATGCCGGTGCCCGCACCGACGACGACGGACTGGCCGAGCGTGACGGCGACCTGCCCGACGGTCACCGAGCCGGCCGCCACTGCCACCAGCGCCACCCGCAGGAGCGTGAGCGCGGTGCCGTCGTTGACGAGGCTCTCGCCCTCGATGATGGTGAGCACCCGCCTCGGCAGCCCGGCGGCGCGGCCGCCGCTGCTCGCCGCCACGGCATCCGTGGGGGCCAGCACCGCACCGAGGATGCACGCCACGGCGAACGGGATCGTCGAGTCGATCGCCGTCACGACCCCGCCGACGACCAGCGTCGTCACGACGACGAGACCGATGGCCAGCACCAGGATCGGTCGCGAGGCGCCTCGGAGGTCGAGGTAGGACGTCTCCAGCGCCAGCGCGAACACGAGCGGTGCCAGCAGCAGGACGAGCACCGTCTCCGGGCTGGGGACCTGTCCGACGAGCCCGGGGACGAAGGACATGCCGAGCCCGACGACCAGAAGCGGAAGGGCGGGGGTGATCTGTCGCCAGCGGCATACTCCGGCAACGGTCACGGCGGCCACCACGACCAGCAGGAACGCGAGTCCCTGTTCGGCCATGCGACGACCCTAGCCCGGCACTGGAACGGTAGCCCCTACACCGGCCGCGTACTCCTCCACCCGGTCCAGCCACTCCGAGACCAAGGCCCGGAACAGCACCGGCTGCTCGCCGGCTAGGCCGTGGGCCGCGCGGTCGAGCACGGCGAAGGTGGCGCGCGGGTAGTCCTCGAGGACGGACCAGGCGTCGGCGTAGCCGCACCAGGAGTCCTGGCGCCCCGCCAGGATCAGGGTCGGCGCCCCGAACGCCGGGAGCATGCGCGACGGCACGACCGGGACCGGGGCGGACTCGAGGCGGCCGAGAAAGGCGACGTCGGCCCGGGCGAACGCCGGCTTCAGCACCGTACGGAAAACCTCGAGGGACTCCCGGCTGTGCACCGTGCTGGCCGAGGCCCACAGTTGCTCGTCCACGCCGAGGTCCGCGAGCACCTCGGCGTCGGGGACGAGGACGGTGGGCGGCGGCGTCTCGACGACGCTGTCGAACCGGAAGCCCGGGACATAGGCGAGGAACCCGTCCAGGCGCGACCCCCGGACGTGCGTGAGCCAGCGACCGAGGTAGGCGCCGTATGACGCACCGGCCACGACGACGCGCTCGCCGGGGGCCACCGCGTCGAGGAAGCCGCCCATCAGCTCGACCATGTCGGCCTGCGAGGCGATGGAGCTGCTCGAGGGCGTCAGGCCCATGCCCGGCAGATCGGGGTACAGGCGTCGCCAGCCCGGCCGCCCCTCGAAGCAGGGCTCCAGCTCGTGCCGGACGTGGTTGTGGTCCGCCGGCCAACCGTGCAGGGCGAGCACCGGCCGTCCCTGACCAACCTCCGCGTAGTGGATCGCGACGCCGTCCACAGTGGTCTCCACGGTCACCTCCCGTGCATCGTGCGCTGAGTGGCTGGCGCTCAGTCCCCGCCGCTGAGCGAAGTGTCGGCCACCTCGCCCCCTCCTGTCCCGAAGTGCCGCACCTGCGAGCCTCCTGTGCAGGTGGGGCCGGCCCCTGATCGCCGCCCGGCTCGGGAGGACGCGGCACGTATCCTCAGGCGACGGCGCGGCTCTCGAGCAGCGACGCAGGTGACCGGGAGGTGGTTCGGATGGGTCACGACCACGACCACGGGGTGGCCGGCCTCGCGGTGACCCACCGGCGCCCGCTGTCGTGGGTGCTCGCCATCTCCACCACGATCCTGCTCGCGGAGGTCGTGGGCGCCGTCCTCTCCGGCAGCCTCGCGCTGCTGGCCGAGGCCGGGCACATGCTCGCCGATGTCGCAGGTCTGACCCTGGCACTGGTCGCCGCGACACTGGCATTGCGGCCGGCCACCCCCGAGCGGACGTGGGGCTACCGCCGCGCCGAGGTCCTCGCGGCGGCGGCGCAAGCCGCGCTGCTCATGGCTGTCGGCGCCGTCGTGCTCGTCGAGGGAGTCCGCCGCCTCGTCTCGCCGCCCCCGGTCGAGTCGGGCGTGATGTTCGGTTTCGCCGTCGTCGCCCTGATCGGCAACGGGCTGTCGATCCTGCTGCTCACCAGGATCCAGCCGGGGAATCTCAACACGCGTGCGGCTCGGCTCGAGGTCCTCAACGACGCGCTCGGGGCCTTCGCAGTGCTGGCCGCCGCGGTCCTCATCGCGGCGTTCGGCTGGCTCCGGGCCGACGCGGTGACCTCGATCGGCATCGGCCTGCTCATCCTGCCCCGCACCTGGCGGCTGCTCCGCGAGACCGTCGACGTGCTGCTCGAGGCGACGCCCAGCAGCGTCGACCTCGCCGATGTCCGGGCTCACGTGCTGGCCGCGACGCACGTCGTCGCGATCCACGACCTGCATGCGTCGCGGGTGTCATCGGACCTCCCTGTCCTGACCGCGCACGTCGTCGTGGAGGACGAGTGCTTCCGCGACGGCCACCTTCCTCGTCTGCTGGACCAGCTCCAGTCCTGCCTCGCCGACCACTTCGACGTCGACCACTCGACGTTCCAGTTCGAGCCCGTCGGGCACGGCCGTCACGAGCACACCGTCCACGACTGAGCCGGGCCGCTCGGGCACCACCACGTCATGCGACGTCCTAGAAGCGGCCCAGGAGAAGAGTGTCCAGGCCGCGGACGAGTCCGACGTGGTCCCGCGCCGCTCGGACGGCCAGCAGGGTGCCGGCCACGTAGGGAGTCGGTGTGCCGCCGGCGTCGTGCCGGATCGTGAGCCGCTCGTCAGGGAGTGCGAACACGATCTCCGTCGACACGACGAAGCTCGGCAGCCGCACCGAGTGCACCTGCGTGCCCGCGACAGTCGCCCCGCGCGCCTCCGGGTGTCCCAGCGTCTCCTCGATCGGGACAGTCAGGTGCGAGGCGGAGACCTCGCTCAGGCGTTCGGCGATCTCACGGGCCGTTCCGCTCGGTGCGTCCGGCTTGCTCGCGGAGGCGTAGTCGATGATCTCGCGGTATGGCAGGTACGGAGCCACGAGCAGGGCGGCGGCCTGCGCCATGGCCGCTGTCAGGGAGAAGTTGCCCGCCGCGATGACGCCGACACCGGAATCCCTTGCAGCGGAATCGATCTCGACATAGTCGGCGGCTGACAGGCCAGAGGTGCCCAGGACGACGTGGACGCCGCGCTCGACCGCGAGCAGCGCGTGGCGCTTCGCCGAGTCCGGCGAGGTGTAGTCGACGAGGACGTCGACGCCGCTGAGTGCGTCCGCGACGTCAGCGACGACAGCGATCCCGTTGGGCTCCTGACCCCATGCCGCACCGACATCCTCGCCGGCGGCGGTCCGCGCGACGGCGGAGCGCAGAGTCAGGTCGGTAGAACCCAGAACCGCCTGGGACACCGCACGTCCGGTCCACCCCGTGGCTCCCGCCACGCACACACTGGTCACGAATGGTCCTCTCGATCGGCCAAGCAGACGCGGCGCGTGCACCCACGGGGCTGCCCAGGCAGCATCCCACGACGACCTGGATGGAGCAGGGGACTCAACCCGTACCGGATCCTCGGACACGGGAGGACCGCGAGTGCCGATGCCTGCACGACCACGCACGAGCACCACCTCCTCTCACAGCGAACGTCCACCGAAGGTACTTGTCACGATTGCGACCGGCGAGAAGAGTGGACCCGAGGCGCCGACCCTCTGTCGTGGGCGCATACAGGGGCCAGGCAGGGGGTTGCCGGATGCAGGGTCACGCATCCCCGGGCGCGGGCAGGTCACGACGGCCGCGACTCGTGGGCGACGGGTTGACGATGCTTGGCCTGGTCTGCACGCTCTCGCTCATCTCGCCGCATGCCTTCCAGCTCATCGCCTGCGTGCTCGTCGTCCTCACCGTGTCGGTGGCCTGGCGCAGGTCCCGACACCACTGACGCCGGTCTCTGGAGGTGGCGCGCTCCCGTCATCGACGCCGGCGGACTCCCCTGGTCCGGGCGATCTCCGGCGAACCGGTGATCGCGATATCGTCCGGCTGTGACTGGCATCGATCTCCCTGGACTACGTCGCCTGGCCGACGAGGGCAACGAGGAAGCCGCAGACCGGCTCGCCGAGCTCGCCGCCGCACGAGGCGACGTCGATGAGCTGAAGCACCTCATCGACGCGGGCAACGAGACGGCCGGCGATCGGCTCGCCGAGCTCGCCGCCGCGCGCGGCGACGTCGATGCACTGAGCTCCTTGGCCGACGAGGGCAACGAGGTGGCCGTATCACGGTTGAGCGGACTCATCCAGGACACCGAGTAGGCCGAGGCCTTCTCCGTCGGCGGGACGTATCCACTGCTCTGTCGACGTCGAGTGCCAGGATCCGGGGATGGAGTTCTCCGAGGTTGTCCGCCGCCGTCGCATGATCCGGCACTACACCGATGAGCCGATCGACCCGGCTGTCATCGAACGTGTCCTGTCCAACGCACTTCGCGCGCCGTCGGCCGGATTCACCCAGGGGTGGGCGTTCCTGGCCCTTTCCGATCCCGCAGACCGCAGGCGGTTCTGGCCGTTCGTCCCCACGCGGGTCGAGAACACCCCGACGATGCAGAACGCGCCACTCGTGGTCGTCCCCCTCGCCCACAAGGCGGCGTATCTGGCGCGCTACGCCGAGCCCGACAAGGGCTGGGAGGACCGCGCGGAGTCGCGCTGGCCAGCGCCGTACTGGTACATCGACACCGGCATGGCCTCGCTGCTGATGCTGCTCACCGCGGTCGACGAGGATCTCGACGCCTGCTTCTTCGGAATCATGCCGGACCAGCTGCCCGGCTTCCGTGCAGAGTTCGCCATCCCGACGGAGTACGCACCGCTCGGCGGGATCACCATCGGCCATCGCGCAGCCGACGCACCGCCGCAGTCCCCCGCGGTGGCGGAACGCCGTCGCACCGCGGACGACGTCATCCATCGCGGACAGTGGGGCACTCACGCCTGAGCGCGGGACTCACGTTCGACGTCCCGTCCGTCGTCTGGCCCCAGGACGTCCTGGAGGGCGTGCGTGGTCATGCACATGGATCCTCCCAGCGCCTGCCGGTCCAGCTCACCGCCTTGAGGCAGTTGTCCATGAGTGCCGCCTACGCGAGGACGAGCAGATGCTCGGCGCGCCCCGTCGTGGTCGGCGCGAGGTCACGTCGGCCGGACAACGATCCGCTGACGGCGGCGCCGTCTCCCCACGTCGAGGGGTACGGTGCAGGTGCGGACTTGCCCACCCTTGGCCCGCGTCAGGGCGCATGTCCGGACAAGTTCCTTGCCCGGCTTCACGCGCAGGCCCCAGCACGCGGGTGACGCCTACCCGTCGAGCGCGGACGCGGAGCGATCATCCCTGCCTCCGCGTCAGGACCCGAGCCGAACCGGACCGACCCGTCACCACTACCGATGTCACACACACCAGGAGAAGCAATGGCGCCCAAGGCAGTCGTCAGTCTCACGACCGGGCTGGAGGACATCGAGAGGGTGACAGTCGCCTACCTGGTTGCAGTAGGTGCAGCTGAAACGGGACGAGAGACGCTCATGTTCCTCACGCAGGAGGCCGTACGCCTCGCGCTTCCAGGTGTCGCCACCGGCGTCGGATGCGAAGGCTGCCCTTCTCTCGACGCTCTGGTGGAGCGCTACCGTGCAGCTGGCGGTCGCTACTTCGTCTGTCCGATCTGCATCGACTCGCGCAAGCTCGACGCCTCGATCATGATCGAGGGCGCGGAGGTCAACGGCACCATCCCCATGTGGAACTGGATCGGCGACGAGGGCGCCACGACGTTCAGCTACTGAGCCAATCCGAAGTGCCTCATGGGCATCGGTCTGAGGCACCCAGTGTGGGTCAGCCGATCCGCTCGTTCCGCGACACGACGATCCCCTCCGGGCCGAGTACCACCGTCGGGTGACAGCGGCATGACGTTCTCCTCGCACCCTCAGTCCGCGAACGCCTCCGGAGGCGGGCACGAGCAGACGAGGTGCCGGTCGCCGTAGGCACCGTCGATACGACGTACCGGGGGCCAGTACTTCTGGGCGCGCAGGGACGTGACCGGGAACGCTGCCTCCTCGCGGGAGTACGGCTTGTCCCAGCTACCGAGGAGCGAGGCCGCGGTGTGCGGAGCACCCCGCAGCGGTGAGTCCTCGACCGGCCACCGACCGGAAGCGACCTCGTCGATCTCCACGCGGATGGCGAGCATCGCGTCGCAGAACCGGTCGAGCTCGCCGAGGTCTTCGCTCTCGGTCGGCTCGATCATGAACGTGCCGGAGACCGGGAAGGACATTGTCGGCGCGTGGAAGCCGTAGTCGACTAGACGCTTCGCCACGTCGTCGACGGTGACGCCGGTCGCCTTGGTGATCTCGCGCAGGTCGACGATGCACTCATGCGCGACGAGCCCGCCACGGCCGGTGTAGAGGACGGGGTACTGGTCGCGCAGGCGTGCCGCGACGTAGTTCGCCGACAGCACCGCCGTCTGCGTGGCGCGGGTGAGGCCGTCGCCGCCCATGAGCCGGATGTAGGCCCACGGGATCGGCAGGATGCCGGCGCTTCCCCAGGGGGCGCCGCTGACAGGGCCGGTGCCGCCGTCTGCGTGGCCGCGCCCGGTGGGGCCCGCCTCGGGACGCAGCGGATGGCTGGGGAGGTAAGGGGCGAGGTGGGAACGCACGGCCACGGGCCCGACACCGGGACCGCCGCCGCCGTGCGGGATGCAGAAGGTCTTGTGCAGGTTCAGGTGTGAGACGTCGGCACCGAAGCGGCCGGGCTTGGCCAGGCCCACGAGGGCGTTGAGGTTCGCTCCGTCGACATAGACCTGGCCGCCGGCGTCGTGGACGAGCGCGCACACCTCGGTGACGGTCTCCTCATACACACCGAACGTCGACGGGTAGGTGATCATCAGGGCAGCGAGGTGCTCGCCGTGCTCGGTGATCTTCGCGCGCAGGTCCTCGAGGTCGACATCGCCGGTGTCGGTGCACGCGACGACTACGACGCGCATGCCCGCCATGATGGCGCTCGCCGCGTTGGTGCCGTGGGCGCTGCTCGGGATGAGGCACACGTCGCGGTGCAGATCGCCGCGATCGCGGTGATAGCCCCGGATCGCAAGAAGCCCGGAGAACTCCCCCTGGCTGCCGGCGTTCGGCTGGAGGGACACGGCGTCGTAGCCCGTGATCTCGATGAGGTAGGCCTCGAGCGAGCGGATGAGGTCGACGTAGCCGGCGGCCTGGTGCAGCGGCACGAAGGGGTGGATGCCGGCCCAGCCCGGCTGGGTGATCGGCTCCATCTCCGTGGTGGCGTTGAGCTTCATGGTGCACGAGCCGAGGGGGATCATGGCCCGGTCGAGTGCGATGTCCTTGTCCGAGAGGCGTCGCAGGTAGCGCAGCATCGCCGTCTCGCTGCGGTAGTCGTTGAACGTCTCGTGGGTGAGGAACGCGGACGTGCGACGCGCCGTCGAGGGCAGGACGCGAGTGGGCTCGGCGGCGAGGTCGTCCACCTCGTGCTCGTCGATCGCGGGCGCGTGGAGCACCTCGGCGACGGCCGCCCAGACGGCGAGAAGCTCGCGGCGAGTGGTGGTCTCGTCGGTGCTGGCGCCGATGGTGTCGGCGTCGACGAGTCGCAGGTTTACGCCGAGCCCTTCCGCAGCGTTCACGATCTCGTTGGCCCGGCCGGGGATCGAAGCCTGGACGGTGTCGAAGAACATCGGCGTCGTGACGACGGCGCCGAACCGCTCGAGCCCCGCGGCGAGGGTGACCGCGAGCCGGTGGGTGCGCTCGGCGATCCTCGTGAGGCCGTCGGCGCCGTGCCACGCGGCGTACAGCGAGGACGTGACGGCCAGCAGCACCTGCGCGGTGCAGATGTTGCTCGTCGCCTTCTCGCGCCGGATGTGCTGCTCACGGGTCTGCAGCGCGAGGCGGTACGCCGGGTGCCCGTCGGCGTCGACGCTCACCCCGACGAGGCGACCGGGCAGGGATCGCTCGAGACCGGCGCGCACCGACATGAAGCCGGCGTGGGGGCCGCCGAACCCGAGCGGGACCCCGAATCGCTGGGCCGAGCCCACGACGACGTCGGCTCCGAGCTCACCGGGAGGTGTCAGCAGCGTCAGGGCGAGGAGGTCCGTCGCGACCGCGACGACGGCACCGCGCTCGTGGGCGGCCGCGATCGGCGCGGCGATCTCACGCACATGCCCGGAGGACCCGGGGTAGGACACGAGCAGGCCGAAGAAGTCCCCGTCGGGCAGGGCCGCGTCGAGGTCGGTCACGACGAGCTCGATGCCGAGCGGCTCGGCGCGCGTCGCAAGGACGGCGAGGGTCTGCGGATGCGTGTCAGCGTCCACGACGAACCGTGCCGACCCCGTCTTCGCGGCACGTCTCGCGAGGGTCATCGCCTCGGCCGCTGCCGTGGGCTCGTCGAGCAGGCTCGCACCGGCCACCGGCAGCGCGGTGAGGTCGGACACCATGGTCTGGAAGGCGAGGAGCGCCTCGAGGCGCCCTTGGCTGATCTCGGGCTGATAGGGCGTGTACGCGGTGTACCAGGCGGGGCTCTCGATCACGTTGCGCCGGATGACGGCCGGAGTGTGGGTGTCGTAGTAGCCGAGCCCGATCATCGAGCGCACCACGGTGTTACGGGCGGCGAGGGCCTGGAGCTCGGCGGCAACCACCGCCTCGGACCCGGCGGGCGGCAGCGCGAGCCCCTCGGTCCAGCGGATCGTCTCCGGCACGGCCGCGGCGGAGAGTGCGTCGAGGGAGTCATACCCGACCACGGCCAGCATGCGCGCGACGGCGTCAGGGCCAGGACCGATATGGCGCACGGAGAAGGGGACGTCGTCATCGAGGACGGATGACGGGACGGGCGTGCGCGGGTCGAGGATCTCGGTCACGGATGCGCTCTCTCGGGGGACAGGATCAGCGCCGCGCGGTCGCGCGACGTCGATCCCCCACTGTTTCTGCGCGTTCCGCGCGCCTGAGAGCTTCACCGCGCGGATCGGGATGCGTGGTTTGCACCGTCGGCGGGGACCCCGGGGGTCCCGCTTTCCAGAGACGCCTGCCCGAACGGTCCTGGCTGCCTGAGAGGTTGACGGGGAGTTGCTCCTTCGGCGCCCGTCGCTGGCTGCGACGAGACTCTCCCGCACGGGATGACGGCGTACTCCGACCCTACCTCCGCGAGGTGTGGCTCGGCTCAGCCAGTGGCACGGGCGGCGCGTCGTGCCGCCAGCTCGTCACCTTCGCCTGGCGGCGACGAGGGGGTGCCGTCGACGCGCTCGCTGGGTAGCTCGGCGAGGCTGCCCTCGACCTCGCGCCAGACCCGGCCGACGGCGATGCCGAAGACGCCCTGGCCACCCTGGACGAGGTCGATGACCTCGTCCTGGCTGCGGCACTCATAGACGCTGGCGCCGTCGCTCATCAACGTGACCTGCGCGAGGTCCTCGACACCGCTGCCGCGCAGGTGCTCGACGGCGGTGCGGATGTTCTGCAGGGAGACGCCGGTGTCGAGGAGCCGCTTGACGACCTTGAGCACCAGGATGTCGCGGAAGCTGTAGAGGCGCTGGCTGCCCGAGCCCGCGGCCGTGCGTACGCTCGGCTCGACGAGCCCGGTACGGGCCCAGTAGTCCAGCTGGCGGTAGGTGATCCCGGCCGCGGAGCAGGCGATGGGACCTCGGAATCCGACGTCGGCCGGGAGTGCGCGGATGTCGTCGCCGAACAGGAGACCCTGACGGCCGGCGGTGTCGGTGGCGTGCTCGCGCGCGATTGTCTGCGCCGCGTCGACGGGATCGAGCCCCTCGTCCACACCACTCATCGCCAGACCTCCAGCATCCGTCCCGATGCCGCGGGATGGGGGAAAACACACCGCGAGAGTTACACCGTCGACGTTCACCTCGAACGCTAGGCGGCGTGGGGTGGTCGGTCAATGTCCGAACCTCCGACACGCCGACCCACGACGATCCGATATGTGAACCTCAGGTAGAGGTCGGTGGAAGACCGTGCTCAGCGCCGGTTTCTCAGCCCTGGAGGTATCCGAGCTCGGTCGAGGTCCGCTCACTCCTCGGGGGCGCTGGACCCGCCGAGGAAGTCGTCCGGGGAGATCTGGTCGAGGAACTCGCGAAACTTCTCCACCTCGTCCTCCTGCTCGTCGGGGACGGCGATCCCGGCCTCGTCGAGCACGACCTCCTCGCAGTGGATCGTCGTCCCCGTGCGTAGGGCGATGGCGATGGCGTCCGAGGGGCGGGCGCTCACCTCGATGCCGCCGTCGAAGGCGAGCACGGCGAAGAACACCCCGTTGGTGAGCTCGGTGATCCGTACCGCCTCGAGCGTGCGCCCGAGAGCCTCGATGATGTCGCGCAGGAGGTCATGGGTGAGGGGTCTCGCGGGGACGACCCCCTGCTGGGCGAAGGCGATCGCGGTGGCCTCGACCGCACCGATCCAGATGGGGAGGTAGCGCTCCCCCTCGATCTCGCGCAGAAGCACGATCGGCTGGTTCGACGGCATCTCGACCCGGACACCCACGACGTCCATCTGGCGCATGCATCCACCCTAGCCACGAGCGGCGGCGACGCGAGCCGGCACGGTGGAGCCGGGCGGTCCGTCGTGCCCGGGCGGGCAGCTCTCAGCGACGGAGCTCGTTGGCCAAGCCGGCCTTGACGAGCGAGGCGTGCAGACGAACCGACAGCGAGGCCAGACGTCGGATCGCGTCGTCGGCCCGTTGCTGCCCCTCGGGGTCGCGCTGGCGCAGAAGGGGTGTGACGACCTGCTCCACCAACCCGACCTCGCGGTCGGCCGCCACCTTGAAGGTGCGCAGGTGACGGGGTTCGATCCCGAACGCCGACATCTCCGAGACCGTGCCCGCCACGACGAGCGCCTCACCGTCGTAGTGGGAGCCGCGCTTGGTGATGAGGCCGTAGCCCTCGAGCTGGGTGAGCAGCGCATCCGAGAGCCCACTGGACTCCAGGAGCTCGCCACGGGAGAGCCGGACCTCGGCGGCCGCCGGCCGGAAGGAGTCCGACGAGGGCATGCCGTCGGTCGAGACCAGCGCACGAGGGACCCGGGGGCCCTCCGCGCCGGAGGTGGGCTCCAGCCCGCGGTCGATCGCCTCGAGGTGCTCGCGGATGACCTTCAAGGGAAGGTACTGATCCCGCTGGCAGGCGAGGATATAGCGGAGCCGCTCGACGTCGGCATGGCTGAACTTGCGGTAGCCGCTCGACGTGCGCTGAGGCTGCACCAGCCCCTCGGACTCCAGAAAGCGGATCTTGGAGATCGTGACGTCGGCGAAGTCCGGACGCAGGACGGACAGGACGTCACCGATCCCCATGAGGCCCCGCGACGCCACTGCCGTCATGACCGATCGCCTGCTGCGGCCTGGGCGGCCTGCAGATAGACGAAGCGGTACTTGCCTATCTGGACCTCGTCGCCACCGGCGAGGACCTGCCGGTCGATGCGACGGCGGTTGACATAGCTGCCGTTGAGGCTGCCGGCATCGGCGATCTCCCAGCCACCGTCGACGACGCGGACCTCGGCGTGACGTCGCGACACAGTGACGTCGTCGAGGAAGAGGTCGCTCTCCGGGGCTCGGCCGACGACGATCGTCGTCACCGCCGGGTCGAGGTCGAAGCGGGCGCCCTCCTGGGGGCCACGCAGCACGACGAGGACGGCGTGGCCGAGGCCGAGGCCCCCCACGCTGGTGGAGTCCACGGTGGGCAGCGGGGCGGAATCGCCCTCGGTTGCGGCACGC
Source organism: Candidatus Nanopelagicales bacterium (assembly GCA_038206635.1). Lineage (GTDB taxonomy): Bacteria > Actinomycetota > Actinomycetes > S36-B12 > CAIYMF01 > Longivirga. The sequence goes on from JBBRAQ010000014.1 coordinate 68,424, forward strand.
AGTCCGAGGACGCCGGTCTGGAAGGCGGGGTCCTCGGCCGGTGCCAGCTCCGCGCCGCACGAGGCGCAGAAGTGGTCGTGATCCTCGGCGAGGTGACCACAGCGCGCACACTGGCGACCCATCGCGATTCCTCCTGACCTGATCTCGACCCGCAGTCGAGACTCGGCCTGACCCTACGGTGAGGAGGAACATCGGTCAATGCGCGAGAATACTCGACCTCATGTGGAGGGTCAGAAAAATCCGTGCTCAGGGAGGCTGGCCGACCTCCCGACGAGACCGTCGACGCGCGTCGGACGACCTGCTCGGAGCCGGACCTCAGCCCTCGATGACGGCGAGGTAGCCCGCCGCGTCGAGCAGGGCGTCCAGGGTCGCGGCGTCGCTCACCTCGACCTCGGCGAGCCAGCCGTCGCCGTAGGGGTCGGAGTTGAGAGTCTCCGGACTGGTCTCCACACCATCGTTGCGGGAGACGATCGTGCCGGTGACGGGGGCGTAGATGTCCGAGACGCTCTTGGTCGACTCCACCTCGCCGCAGGGCTCCCCCGCCGTCACGGTCGTGCCGAGCGTGGGGAGGGTGACGAACACGATGTCGCCGAGCGCGTCCTGCGCATGGTCGGTGATCCCGAACCGCGCTCGGCCCTCGGCCGTGACGTCCACCCATTCGTGCTCGCGGGTGTAGCGCAGGTTCTCAGGGGTCTGACCAGACATGGGGGACGCCTTCCTCGGGTCGGACCGCGACCTCGGTGGGCACACGGCGGGCCGAGCGTACTGACGCGCCGCGAGCGGCTGCAACGCGACCGGGCGAGCGGGCCGGTGGACCGGCACGATCCGTGCGAACAGTTCTCGATGGTGGCCGGTCAGGCCTTCGGCGAACGCAGGATGCGTCGCGCCTGCTCGATGTAAAGCATCCCGGCCCACCAGTACATCGCGGTCCCCCAGATCGCGAACGCCCACCCGAGCACTCGCGACACCTCGGCGAACGTCAGCGACGTCCCGGTCGCATCAGCACCGAGGAGGATCAGGGGGAAGGCGATCAGCAGGTTGAACGTCGCTGCCTTGCCGAGGAAGTGCACCGGGAGCCCGGTGATCCCGCGTCGCTTCAGCAGTGCGAGGACGACCGCGAGCACGACGTCGCGGGAGAGCAGCACGATCACCAGCCACCACGGCACGATGTCCCGGATCGCCAGCCCCAGCAGCGTGGCCGCGATGTAGAGGCGGTCCGCAAGCGGGTCAAGCAGCTGTCCGAGGCGGGTGATCTGCCCGGTGGCGCGCGCGATCTTGCCGTCGAGGTAGTCGGTGAAGCCGCTGACGAGCAGGAGCACGACGGCCCAGCCGTCCGCCTGGGGTCCGAGGATCAGCCACAGGAAGACGGGAACTCCGAGGAGCCGCAGGAACGACAAGGCGTTGGGGATGGTCAGGATCCGGTCGCTCTGGACCTCGGTCTCCTGCACGTCCACGTGCCGACCCTAACGTCCGGTCGGTGCATCGAGGTCGAGCGACGGATCGCGCCCGTCGGCAGCCGGCACCGCCAGGCCGTCCGTGACCTGCCCGGTGCCCTCGCCGTCGGTCGTGCTGACCGGCGCGGTCGGCACCACGCCCGGGAGCACCGTGGCCGCGGTGGAACCGGCCGCGCCCGCCTCGGCTGCCGAGGTCGCCGAGACCCGTTCGACGACGGCGCGCCGACGGGCCACCCTGGCTCGCCAGAACGCGACGCCAGACAGGATGAGGGCGAGGGCGCCTGTGCCGACAGCGGTCCAGGCCGCGGTCCACGCGCCGGCGATCCGGAACGTGGCGACGACATCGGCGGTGACACCAGGTGAGCCGTCGGCGTTCATCACCACGAGCGCGCTCGCCGTCTGGAGGCGGGCCGTGAGGGAGGCGGACGCCGCCGTCGACTGGTTGATCCAGAACGTCCGACCTGCCGGCGGCGGAGGCTGCTGGGTGCCGGGGACGGGACGGGTGCGCGCGCTGGTTCCGGCGGTGAGATCGACGACGACGTCATAGGGCGCCCCGGTGAGGTAGGCGTCGACATCGGCCGGGTGTGCCGACCCGATGAACATCTGCCGCCTGTCGGGTGCGGTGACGGTGAGGGTGAGCGTGCCGATCCCCTCGGGCATCGGCATGCTGCTCTCGTCGACCGTGATGTTCTCCGCCACCAGTGCCACACCGACGCCGTGCACCCGTGCCGGCAGGCTGGCGATCGCGCCGTCGGACCCGAAGATCGCGGCGACGGCGGCCCCGCCCGCGACGAGCACAAGACCGACGAGCAGGCACAAGGTGCCCAACCCGATGAGAACGCCCCGTTTCACAGGCTCACGGTAGCCTTCAGGCCGCTGAGGAACCGGCTGGCAAGCCGTGTCGCCTCTCTACGGCCGCGGGCCGACGGCGTCGGACCACCGCGTCACGGGTGCCCCCGACGATGGGCGATCAGGGCCTCGCTACCGTTCGAGCCATGGACGCGATGACCCTGGCCGACCTGAAGTCCCGGTGGAACGACGTCCTCGACGACCTCGAGGCCACCGAGCGCACGGCCTGGATGGCCTTCTTCGACGGCCGGCTCGCTGCAGTGGACGAGGAGCGGGTCGTCCTGGACTTCTCCGACGCCACGAAGCTCGCCGGCGGCCACAGCTTCGAGCGCGCCGTGAAACCGCAGTTCGCCGCTGCTCTCGCGGACTCGATCGAGCGGGTGACCGGACGACGGCTCGACGTCGTCGTCTCGACCCGCTGAGCCTCACCCAGCAGCGGCTCGGACGCGCTGGTCAGCCGCGCAGCGCCGACTCGAAGATCCCCGCCAGCGCCACCGGGCTGCCGGACACGAGGTAGGCAGACAGGCGTCGGGCTGTGGTCTCCCCCGTCTTGTTCGTCACGAAGAACGGCGGCTTCGGCGACATGTGGAACTGCCCCTTGAGCGCCGCGCGGTGCATCGGCCGGAACGGCATGCTCGCCACTCCCTTCTCGATGTCCTGGAGCAGGAAGGCGTTGTGCACGAAGCCGGCACCGCTCCCGATGTTCTCGACCGTGCCCCCGGGGAACGCGCCCCATGGGCTATAGGCGAGCAGGAAGTTCAGCCCGGTCCAGGCGTTGACGCCGATCGACCCGTAGCGGAGCCCAGCGACCGCCCGGTCCAGGGCCGCGGCGTCACGCTTGGCGGTCGCGGGATCGATGATGATGGACGCACCCAGCGTGCCGGGAAGCGCGTCGTTGGCGAACGCGACGGCGTTGTCGAGGAACTCCGCCGTCGTGGCGCCGGGCAGCCGGACGACGCCCAGGACGCCGGCGAACACCTCGTCGTTGATGAGGCTGTCGACGCCGTGGGCCTCGAGGTCGGGCACGATGCTGCAGAGGTCTCCCTCGCCGAGGTGCTCGACCGAGACATGGTCGGCCGTCGCCGCATCGACCTTCTCCGCCGAACGGGGGTAGTACGCCGGCCGGGGCGGCAGCGAGCGCACGACAGCCCGGACGCGATCGAGGAGCGCGTCGGCCTGCGGCCACGACTCCGGCAGCACGAGCACCTGCGTCGCGATGCAGTTGTGGCCGGAGTTGTTCAGCTTGCTCGAGACGATGTGCTCGGCCTGGAACTGCAGGTCGGACTCTGTCCACTCCCCAGCAGCCACGATCATCGGCGACACCCCACCGAGCTCACTCGTGATGGGCTTGGCGAGAAGCGGCGTCCCGGAAGCCCTGCGCTGCAGGGATTCCGGGCCCGTCCCCCAGACGATGGCGTCGTGGGTGGCCGCCGAACCGGTCATGTGGACCGAGTCGATTCCCTCGTGCTGGGCGAGGTAGCCGCCGACGTCGGCCCCACCGTTGGCGAACCGCAGCCAGCCGCGGTCGACGAACTCGCCGAAGATGCGGGTGAAGAACGGCGACAGGTAGTCGTTGACCGGGTTCATCTTCACCACGGCCACCGATCCCTCGGTGTAGAGCATGTGCAGGATGTCGAGGGACGTGATGGCCCCGACGTTGCCGGCACCGAGGACGAGGGCGACTCCCGGATGGGCGTAGCCCCTCCCCCGGTACATCGACGCGGCGGAGTTTGCGGCCTGATCCGGCGTGACTCCCGGTTGCATCCAGACCTCGGCGTGGTATCCGCTGAGCAGCAGCCCGTCGACCACCGTGGCCGGGAAGACGTCGACGACAGTCTGGCCGTCGGGCCGACGGCGCGCCTTCGACGTCGCGACGGGCGGCTCACCCTTCTGCACCCGGTGCAGCGTCGTGAGCAGCGCGGTGACGCCCTGGAGGAAGGCCCACGGCCCGGTCAGCCAGTCCTCCGAGGCCCAGATCGAGTCGGGATCGATGCCCTTGGCGTGACGCGTCTCCGCGACCATCTCATCGGCCACCTCGAGCACCCTGGGGCCGACTCGTTCCAGCATCGCGACCTTCTCCACGAGGGGCAGGTCGACCCACGCGCAGGCGTTCTCCCGGAGCACGGCGACGTCGGCGTCGAGGGTTGCGCGATCGAGAGTGGCGTCGACGGTCATGGCGTCTCCTGGCGTTCCGGTGGTCCCCAGTGTGGTCACGGTGACCCTAGGCGCAGATGTGCGAGCTTTCCACCCACCTTCGACGTCGATCTCTGCCACCCGGCACCGCTCGTTGCTCGACGACGAGAGCGGAGTTGGCGTTCGGCTGCCGTAGCCCGTCCGACAGGAGCACCATCGATGCCATCCGTTCGGGAGAAGAGAGGTCGCTATGAGCGTGTATCGGGTGATCGACGTCATCGGGACGAGCACGACGTCCTGGGAGGCGGCCGCCACGGAGGCCATCACGACGGCGAGCGCGTCGCTTCGTGATCTCCGGGTGGCGGAGGTGACCAAGCAGGACGTCGTCGTGGGCGACGACGGTGAGCTGGTGTTTCGCACGAAGGTCCAGCTGTCGTTCAAGTACGAGGAGGCCTGACCGATCACCGATGAGTCAGACGCCGCGACCTGCCGTCCCTGGAGGTGTTCCGGTGGCGACAGTCCGGATGTGTGAGTGGTAACGGCAGAGGCCGTCTCCCGTGACGGGAAGACGGCCTCTGGCCTGCTGCGACATCTCGTCGGGCTGACGGGTTTTGAACCTGCGACCCCTTGGAGGATCGGAGGCACCTGCCGCACGTCTACCAGTACGCCCGGAATCCCTTGGGACTCCTCGGTTCTTCGAGGGTCAACCCCGACTGTCAGTTGCCCATCCTAGCGGGTGATTTGGGCGCTTTGGCGGCTCTTGTGACGTACCTGTGGGTGCTTGAGGGGATCTGAGCGAGCCGCACGCCGCTTCCGGCCCAGGTTTCTGAGCTGTCAAGGAACGGGAACCAGGTGCACAGGAGAACGGCGTGCGTGATGTCACCTATGCGGGGTCTGCTCGGGGTCGAGAAGACGGTGATCGAACGGGTCGAGTACGACGAGGACGCGGGGGTGTTGGTCGCTCATGTGCGGCCGACCAGCCGGCAGCGTGCCCGGTGCGGGCTGTGTCAGCGTCGCTGTCCTGGTTATGACGCGGGGCCGGGACGTCGCCGGTGGCGCTCGTTGGATCTGGGAGCGACGATCGCGATGCTCGAGGCCGAGTCGCCGCGGGTGAAGTGCCGCTCCCATGGGGTCGCCGTGGCGCATGTTCCATGGGATCGTCACGATGCTGGGCACACGCTGGCCTTCGATGACCAGGTCGCCTGGTTGGCGACCCGGGCCTCGAAGAGCACCGCGACGCAGTTGATGCGGATCGCGTGGCGCACCGTCAGGGCGATCATCACCCGGGTCTGGGCCGACATCGAGACCCAACACGACCGGCTGGCCGGTCTGCGCAGGATCGGGGTCGATGAGATCAGCTACAAGAAGGGCCACAAGTACCTGATGGTCGTGGTCGGCCACGACGCCCGCCGGCTGGTGTGGGCTGCACCGGGGCGCACCAGCGCAACCGTGGCCGAGTTCTTCGATCTCCTCGGCGAGGAACGCTGCAAGCTGATCACCCACGTCAGCGCCGATGGGGCTGACTTCATCGACGCGATCGTCGCCCAGAGGTGCCCTGGCGCGATCCGAGTGGCTGATCCGTTCCACATCGTCAAATGGGCCACCGAGTCGCTCGACGCGGTCCGACGCGAGGCGTGGAACAACGCCCGTCGAGCGGCCCGCAGCGAGCCGGAGCGCGGCCGTGGACGCCCCGGGCTGACGCACCACCCCGACCTGGAAGCGAACGAGCCAAGGGCCTCAAGGGGGCCCGTTACTCTTCGTGGAAGAACCCCGAGGACCTCACCGAGAACCAGCAGGTGAAGCTGAAGTGGATCGCGGCGAGCGACCCCCGGCTGTATCGCGCCCACCTGCTCAATGAAGGACCACGGCTCGTGTTCCAGCTGCCCCACCGTGCCGCCGCTCACGCCCTGGATCGATGGATCAGCTGGGCCCGGCGATGCCGGATCCCGGCGTTCGTGACGTTGCGGAAGAGCATCGTCAAGCATCGTTCCCGGATCCTCGCCGCGATCGAACACGACCTGTCCAACGGGCTGATCGAGTCGACCGACACCAAGATCCGGCTCCTGACCAGGATGGCCTTCGGGTTCCACTCCGCCCAAGCCCTCATCGCGCTGGCCCTGCTCACCCTCGGCGGCCACCGACCCGCACTCCCCGGCCGAAACTGACCCACGGGTATGTCAGGAGAGCCGGATTTACGACTAGTTTCTGTCCAGTGGATCACATCCCCACATGCCTTCGGCCCTGGAATCCCATGGGATTCCAGGGCCGAATGGTCGGGCTGACAGGATTTGAACCTGCGACCCCTTGACCCCCAGTCAAGTGCGCTACCAAGCTGCGCTACAGCCCGAGACTCGCTGCCGACCGGCGAGTCTCCTCGCCGCTCGGCCAGCCGAAGATTACCCCACGCGGGGGCCTCGACTGAAACCGCCTCAGCGGCGGGGCCTCTTCGTCCGGACGCGGAGGTTGATCCGGATCGGCGTTCCCTCGAAACCGAACTCCTCGCGTAGACGTCGCTCGATGAATCGGCGGTAGCCGGCCTCGAGGAATCCTGACGTGAACAGCACGAACGTCGGGGGCTTGGCCGAGGCCTGCGTGCCGAACAGGATGCGCGGTTGCTTGCCACCGCGCACCGGGTGCGGGTGCGCCGCGACCAGCGTCGCGAGGAAGGTGTTGAGCTTCGAGGTCGGGACGCGCGTCTCCCAACCGGCGAGGGCGGCCTCGAGAGCGGGCACGAACCTGTCCATGTGACGCCCGGTGCGCGCGCTCACGTTGACGCGGGGAGCCCAGTGCACCGAGATGAGGTCGCGCTCGATCTCGCGCTCGAGGTACTTGCGACGTTCGTCGTCGATCAGGTCCCACTTGTTGAACGCGAGGACCAGGCACCGACCACTCTCGATCACCATCGACAGGATGCGGATGTCCTGCTCCGCGAGCGGCTCTTGCGCTTCGAGCAGCACCACCGCGACCTCCGCCTTGTCGAGCGCCCCCTTGGTGCGCAGCGAGGCGTAGAACTCGTGACCGCTGGCCTCGCTGACGCGACGTCGGATGCCGGCCGTATCGACGAAACGCCACGTGGTGCCCCCGATCTCGATGAGCTCGTCGACCGGGTCGACGGTGGTTCCGGCGACGGAGTCGACGACGACTCGAGTCTCGCCGGCGAGCTTGTTGAGGAGGCTGGACTTGCCGACGTTGGGCTTGCCGAGCAGGGCCACCCGTCGCGGCCCGCGCGGCTGCGACATGCGGCTGCCGGCGTCGGGGAACGCCGCGACGATGGCGTCGAGGAGCTCGCCGGATCCGCGGCCATGCAGGGAGGAGACGGCGTACGGCTCGCCGAGGCCGAGGGACCACAGGTTCGCCGCATCGGCGTCACCACGGTGGTCGTCGACCTTGTTCGCGACGAGGATGACCGGCTTCTTCGTGCGACGCAGCACCTTGACGACGTCCTCGTCCGCGTCGGTGGCTCCCACCGAGGAGTCCAGGACGAACACGATGACGTCGGCCTCGAACATCGCGCGCTCTGCTTGAGCCGTGATCTGCGCGGACATGCCCTTCGCCTCGCGCTCCCACCCACCGGTGTCGACCATGTGGAATCGGTGGCCGGTCCACTCGCCCTGGTAGGTGACGCGGTCGCGCGTCACTCCGGGGACGTCCTCGACGACCGCCTCGCGGCGCCCGAGTATCCGGTTCACCAGGGTGGACTTGCCGACGTTGGGTCTCCCGACGATGGCCACGACGGGCAGCAGCTCGTCGTCGTCGTCGTCGAAGGTCGCGGAGTCGTCGATGTCGAACCCGAGTGCCGCCAGGGTCGAGGCGTCGAAGGTCTCGTCGTCGGCGAGGTCGCCGAGGTCCGGCACATCCTCGCCGTCGAGGTCGTCGACCTCGATGACCTCGTCATCATCCCAGGCGGTGCTGTCGGCGTCGTAGCCGAGCTCGCCGTCGACCAGGGAGGGGTCCACGGGCTGGTCGTCGGTGCTCACGTGTTACTCCGGTGCTGGTGGGAAGTGTCGGGCAGGGGGCCGGGCAAGGTCTGGCCGGTGCGCTCGTGCGCGGTACGTACATGATCCGCCAGGACCTGACGAAGTCGCTCCCCCGACCTGGCGAGAACGGCGCGACGTCGCGCATCGCCCTCGATCCTCGGGAGCACAGGCTCGCCGAAGACGACATCGACCGGAGTCCTCAGTCTCGGCAGCGAGTCCTTGCCTCCACCAGCGCGCCGGGTCCCCAGGATCGCGACAGGGATGATTGCGGCTCCGGTCCTCGCGGCGAGGTAGGCGACCTCGTGGTGCACGTGGCGCACCTCGCCGTCGCCACGCGGGCCCTCGGGGAAGAGCCCGATGACCCCGCCGTCCTCGAGTACGGCGGTGGCGGTCTGAAGTGCGGCGCGGTCAGGTCCATCGCCGTCGACCATGATCTGACCCGCACCGCGCAGGGCAGCGCCGAATGGCGGAGCGAAGAGCTCAGACTCGGCCAGGACGTGCACCGGCCGGGGCGACGCGGCCAGGAGCATGAGGACGTCGAGAAAGGCGGTGTGGTTCGCCGCGAGGATCACGGGGCCGTCGGAGGGGACCAGCTGCGACCCGGACACGCGCAGCCGCCAGGCACGAGCTGCGAGCACGGCCAGGTTGCGGCCCGTGGCCGCCGAGGCGGTGGAAGGGACCGCGGTGGAGTTGTCCGCCCAGGCGGACGGCGCCGTCACCCGAGGGTCCGGGCTCGGACGAGGTCGACGACCGAGTCGATGACCTCGGCCAGTCCGAGGTGCGTCGCGTCGACGACGACGGCGTCCTGCGCCTGGCTGGTCGGTGAGACGGGCCGCGAGGCATCAGCCGCGTCGCGGCGGGCCAGCTCCTCGGCCACGGCCTGCACGTGAACCGATCCGTCGGTGGCGGCCAGCGCTCGACGTCGACCCGCCGCTGCGTCCTCGGTGGCTCGCCGCGCCGCGCGCACGGCTGGATCCGCCACCAGCCACACCTTGAGATCGGCATCGGGAAGGACCACGGCCCCGATGTCGCGTCCCTCGACGACGATCCCCTGGCCCGCCTCGAGAGCCTCGGACACGGCCCGGCGCTGGAGGCCGACGAGAACGGAACGAGTGCGTGGCTCGGCCGCCACCGCCGACACCGACCTCGTGACGGCGTCTTCTCGAATCACCCGGGAGACGTCGGTGCCGTCGACGACGATCGTCGACTCGTCCGGATCGGTCGACCAGGTCAGCTCGACGGAGGCCGAGGTGCTCGCGACGGCGTCGGGGTCGTGAACGTCGACGCCGTCGCGCAGAACCGCCCACGTGATGGCGCGGTACATCGCGCCGGTGTCCAGGTAGCGCAGTCCCAGAGCACGGGCGACCCCGCGGGACACGCTCGACTTGCCCGAGCCCGAAGGCCCGTCGACGGCGACGACAGCGGTGGCGGGGGTCGACACGGGGGTCACTCCTGCTCTCCTCTGGCGTCGGCCGCTGTGGGGATGACGCTGTTCACGGCCGCACAGACGTGGTGGAACCGCTCCGAGCCTACGGCTTGTGAGCACGATCGCCCCCCCGCACGACCACCGTGGCGTACCGCCTGATCGAGATATCGGTGTATCGACATTGACAGGTGAAGTACCATCGCCCAGCGCAGTATCGATATGAATACTCACCGACAAAGCGAGGAACGGCATCGGTGGTCGGCGACGCGGCAACGTCCGGCCGTCGTGCAGCCAGCCGAGAACGTGCTCCCCTACCGCGTTGTCCTACATCTGGTCGTCACCACGGTCACACGTGTCACCCGACGACTTCGGCCCGCGGCACCCCGGGCGCCCGAGCGGGTCGCCGACCCACGGGCTCCGCTCCCACCGCTCGGCCTTGGAGCATCGCGTCGCGCCCCGGGCCCGCGCCGTGCCACGCCACTGAGCCGGAGCCGAGCGCACGCGGACAGCGGGCGGCTCAACCCATGGGCGCAAGCACCGGGCCTCCAGCCCGGGCGATCGGAGCCGGCCCCGGTATGCGTGGTCCGGGGAAGGCCGGAGGGGGCAGGAGGAGGAGGAGGAGTCGAGTTGCGTTCGCGCGCCGGAGCTACATCAGGGAGATCGCTGATGCCTGCCAGCCGCCCGCGCTCCGGACCGGGCCGGCACCCGGATCCGGATCCGAGCCTCCTGCGCCACCGGCAGTCGACCACGAGGCCCTGGCACTCGAACTCCTCGAGTCGATGCCGGACGACGGACGACGGACGACGGACGACGGACGACGAACTGTTCCTGTGGCCGCTCAACGCAGCGCCTCCACGTCCGACCGAGGAACACAACAGACAAATCACCCTCCTCGAACCACACTGTGAAGCAGACATTGAGCCATCGACACATATATTCGGCTCAGGGTCCACCTGACAGTGGAATCCTGGGCATCGAAACGTATGGCCTGGCGCTAGCCATCGGGACCCGCCCTCTCGATCGCGCTCCGAGGCGAACGGGTCTCGACTCCGCTGTCGTGGTTCCCCACCGGGATCTAGAGCGATCTGTTCCAGCCGGTCGCAGGACCCACCTGCGTCCGCGTTACTCCCGGATGCGACGGCACAACCGCTCGCACCACGACCCCCGACGCACCCCGCACCAGCGCTGGAGGCCTCACTGCGCGAGGTCCTCACGCAGCACCTCGGCGCCACGCAGATAGATGTGGGTGATCTCCGATCGCGGACCCTCCAGATCCGCATGGGCCATGACCCGCACCACGCGCGACAGGGCGCCGGCCACAGCGATCTCCTGCGCGCACAGGAGGGGAACATCGCCGAGCCCGAGGCCGCGGGCAGCAGCGGCAGGGAACATCGACACGAGGTCGGGCGTGCAGGTGAAGATCACCGACACGAGCGACTCACGATCGACGCTGTTGCGCTCGAGCATCGCCGAGACCAGCTCGACGACGGCCTCGGTCATCTCCACCGGGTCATCAGCAGTCAGCCGGGTTGCTCCCCGGATCGCACGCATCGCCACTGCACACTCCTCTCGAATCCGCGATCACGATAGCCACTGAGCGATCACTCGCCATGCAGACTCACCGATGATGCGCTTGATCATCTCATCGCTAGGTCGGTGGATACCTTTGAGCGTAAACCACTAAATCGATGAATTGCCGAAACGCTTGAGCGGCGTATCGATGAGTTGAGGCATGACTAGGACGATCTGGCCAGCCCAGGCCAGGTGCTCCTCGACGACGCACGCTCGGCGGGAACCGGAGTCGAACCCGTCGTGACGCCTCGGGGCGTTCCCCCGCCACCGATATCTCTGTGTCGACATCCGTGCCATCGTGACCTGCATCGATGCCTGGACGCGTGGCTCTGTCCGATCCCAGCTATCGTCAGATTCACTGTCGACAAAGCGCTACGCGGGAGCTCGTGCGCGGAAGAATCACTGTCGACATACCGATGTGACTCTAAGGAGATTGCAATTGCGGTACCAGTGCCCGGGGCTTTATCGATCTAACGATCTGGCGAGACAGAGACTTCAGGCTCAGAGATCGACGGCGGCGTACAGCTCGCCGACCTCGATGATCGTGAGGGTGCGGACCTTGCCCGACCGCAGATCGCCGAGGCCGATCGGCCCGACCTTCACCCGGACGAGACCCTCGACCGGGTGCCCGACCGCGGCCAGCAGGCGGCGGACGACGTGCTTGCGACCCTCGTGCAGGACGACCTCGACCAAGGCGCGTCCGGGGGCGGAGGTGACGACCTTGAAGTTGTCGACCCGGACCGGACCGTCATCGAGCTCCACGCCATCGCGCAGGCGCCGCCCGAGGTCGCGCGGGATCGTGCCCTTCACCTGAGCCAGGTAGGTCTTCGTGACGCCGTGCGAGGGGTGCGCGAGACGCTGTGCGAGCTCCCCGTCGTTGGTGAAGAGCAGGAGACCCTCGGTGTCGGCGTCGAGCCGTCCGACGTGGAAGAGGCGTTCCTTGCGACCGCGGAGGTAGTCCCCCACACACGGGCGTCCACGGTCATCGGTCATCGTCGACTGGACTCCCCGCGGCTTGTTGAGAGCCAGCACGACGTGCCCGGGGGCGGTCGGGATGCGCATGCCGTCGACCTTGATCGCGGACGTTCGAGGGTCGACTCGCATGCCTTGCTCGAGCACGATCTGGCCGTCGACCTCGACCCGGCCGTCGTCGATCATCTCTTCGCAGAGCCGCCGGCTCCCGATGCCTGCGGCAGCGAGGACCTTTTGCAAGCGGATTCCCGTCGTGTTTTCATCTGTAGTCATTATGTCTCAATCTTAACTTGACGTTTGCTCAATGAAGTCATCAAGCAACTCAATATCGGGCAGATAGTCCGCGACGGGAGGCAATTCGTTCAGGGACTTCAGCCCGAGCCGGTCCAGGAACAGTTCTGTGGTTCGGTACAGGATCGCCCCGCTGCTCTCGTCGTGCCCCGCTTCCGCGACGAGCCCGCGACCGGTCAGGGTCCGGATGACGCCCTCGACGTTGACGCCCCGAACCGCGGAGATCCTCGCCCTGCTGACCGGCTGCCGGTAGGCGACGACGGCGAGCGTCTCGAGCGCGGCCTGGGTCAGTCGTGCCTGCTGGCCGTCCCGGACGTACCGCTCGACGATCTCGGCGCACTCGGCGCGCGTGTAGAAGCGCCACCCCCCGGCGACCTCGCGCAGATCGAACCCGCGCCCGGAGTCGGAGTAGTCCACAGCGAGGGCCTCGAGTCGGGCTGCCACCTCGTCCGCGGGTCTGCGGACGAGGGACGCGAGGGTGGGGACGTCGATCGGGAGATCCGTGACCAGCAGCACCGCCTCGAGCGCCGCGTCCAGCGACGGCGCGCCCAAGGAGGCTTCGAGCACGTCGTCCTCGGAGGTTCCGTCCTCGACGGCCTCGCGGGTCTCGTGCCCGTCCTCACCCTCGGCCCCATGCTCGCCGGGGCTCCCCTCGGCGGAGTCCTCCGCCTCGTCGGGCGGCGCGGGGACCACTGCGCCACCGACCGGCTCGCTCACATCGGCGCCCGCGGTCGCAGACAGGTCGGAACCGGTTGGAGCCGAGCCCGACGGCTCCATCGGCGCCTCGGAAAGACCCTCTGGGGCGTCGGGCGCACCGACGGCACCACCAGCTGCGGGGAGCTCCCCCGAGCGCTCCTCGGTGCCCTGGATGCCCGCGCCGGCAACTTCTCGGCCTCGGGCAGCGTCCTGGGTGGTCACACGGTCTCCTCGGTGCTCGGTGCGTCCTCGATGCCCACTTCGTCACTGCCCACTTCGTCACTGCCCACTTCGTCACTGCCCGCTTCGTCACTGCCGATGGCCGCCACCAGCTCGGGTAGGCCCTCGTACTCCTCCGCCGCGACGACGACCTCGCCCTCGGCCGGCCCGGTCCAGCGGATGTGCAGCTCGCCGAGCGGGGTGACCTGGTCGAAGGCCACCGAGCCGTCCCGGTAGAGCTCGAGCAGCGCGAGGAAGCGTGCGACGACCAGCAGGGTGGAGTCGCAGTCCGAGGTCAGACTGCGGAAGGTCGAGGAAGGGTGGCGACGGAGTCTGTCGACGAGGATCGCGGCCTGCTCGCGCACGCTCACCCGCACGGCGTGCGCGTGCGACATCGACACGGTCTCGATCGGCTTGGGTGCGAGTGCCCGACCGGCCAGCGCCGCGAACTCCAGTGGTCCCAGACCGATCAGGACCTCAGGCAGCAGGCCGGCGAACTCCGGGTCGAGCCCGACCTCGCGCGGGTGGCGTCGTGATCCGGACGTGAGCATCTCGGCGAGGACGGCGGACACGTCCTTGTAGGCGCGGTACTGCAGCAGACGGGCGAAGAGGATGTCCCGGGCCTCGAGGAGGGCGAGGTCCTCCTCGTCCTCGACCTCGCCCGAAGGCAGCAGGCGGGCTGCCTTCAGATCGAGAAGGGTGGCCGCCACGACGAGGAACTCGGTGGCCTCGTCGAGGTCCCACGCAGCTCCGCGGGACCGGATGTGCGCGATGAAGTCGTCGATGACGGTGTGCAGCGCCAGCACCGTGACGTCGAGCCGGTGCTTGGCGATGAGGGACAGGAGCAGGTCGAAGGGCCCCTCGAACTCGTGGAGACGCACCGAGAAGCCCGTGCCGACGGAGGTCGCTGCACCGGGCTCGGCCAGCTCGACTGTCTCAGTGGCCCCTGACCCGTCCACATGGGCTGCGTTGGGGTCGACGCCGACATCCTCCGTGTCGGCACCGGCGTCCGGCACCGACCCCGGAGGCTCGGTCGCCACGACGTCGATCACGCCCGGCACGGTACCTGTCAGCGACACCGAGTCCCAGCACGACCCGCGGGTCGCTTGTCGGCCAATCGTTGAACAGCTGAATCTCTATAGCGATAACAGCCTCCGTGCGAGGCTCTGACCAGTAACGATGCACGCCGTCGGAGGCGGAACGGAGTCAGACCCCGCGCAGCCGCCGGACCAGGATGCTGTCCTCGCCCTTGGCCTCGAGGTCGGCGATGACGACGGCGATCGCCTCACGAACGATGCGGCCGCGGTCGGCGGCGAGCCCGTGCTGCGCCCGCAGGATGAGTTTGGCCTGCTCGATGTCGACGAGCTCCTCGGGCGAGACGTAGACCGTGATCTTCTCCTCGTGGCGCTCTCGACCGGTCGGACGCCGGTCCCCAGCACGCGGACGCCGCCGGTTCGTCGTCCGGGGTGCCCGGGACGCCTCAGGCCCGTTCTCCCCCGGCGAGGGCTCGACGGACGCCTCGGCCTCCCGGTTCGCCGCCGGCACCGGGGGGGGCGCCATCGCCAGCTCCGTCGCCGTCACCGTGGACGGCGCGGGGACCATCGTCGGCTCGGGGGCCTCCGAGGTACGCCGGAACAGCTCGTCGGCTCCCGGCAGGGTTGCTCGTCGGCTCATGGGGCCAGCACCTCCCGCGCGAGCTGGCGGTACGCGGCTGCGCCCGGCGAGCTCGACGCGTACGTCGTGATCGGCTCTCCCGCGACGGTCGTCTCCGGGAAGCGAACGGTCCGGGCGATCACCGTGTGGAACACCTTCTCGCCGAACGCGTCCACGACGCGGGCCAGGACCTCGCGCCCGTGAAGGGTTCGGGCGTCGTACATTGTGGCAAGAATACCCTCAACCTCGAGTCGAGGATTAATCCTTTCCTGCACTCGGAAGATGGTATCCATCAGAAGAGCGACTCCCCGCAACGCGAAGTATTCACATTCGAGCGGGATGATGACGCCGTCCGCAGCCGCCAGCGCATTCACCGTGAGCAGCCCCAGCGACGGCTGACAGTCGATGAGGACGATGTCGTAGTCCCCCAGCACGGGGGCGAGCACTCGGGCCAACGTCTGCTCCCGGGCGACCTCCGAGACGAGCTGGACCTCCGCCGCCGACAGATCGATGTTGCCCGGCAGCAGGTCGAGCCCGGGGACGCTGGTCTTGAGCAGCACCTCGTCGATGGACACGTCGCGCTGCATGAGCAGGTTGTAGATGGTCAGGTCGAGCTCGTGGGGGTTGACGCCGAGTCCGACCGACGCCGCGCCCTGCGGGTCGAAGTCGACCAGGAGCACGCGACGTCCGACCTCCGCGAGCGCCGCCCCGAGGTTGATCGTCGTCGTGGTCTTGCCGACGCCGCCCTTCTGGTTGCACAGGGCGTAGACCAGAGCCGGCCCGTGCGAGGTGAGAACCGGGGGCTCGGGGAACTCGATTCGTGGCCGGCCGGTCGCGTCGAGGAGGACCCCGACGGTCAGCACGTCGCCGGCGGGTTCACCGGGGCCGGTCTGCTCCACGTCCTGGCGCGCCTCGTGCTGGCTGTGCTCCCCCAGGTCTTCCTCAGCCCGAGCCCACCCGTCGTGGACGCGCTCGTCCTGACCGTGGAGGTCCTGGACCTTCGGGGCAGCCACGTCCGATGCCGCCCCGGTCGCCACGGGGCCGGAGGCCTCGACAGTGACAGGGGCCGGGGCCGGCTCGTCGTCGGCTCCCAGCTGCACCTCGTACTGCGCCGGGTTTGTCGACTTAATCACAAGTAGACTCAACTCTGTCTCGATAGGGAACCTGATCGCCTTGGCGATCTGCACCCTAGGCCGCTGGTCCGGGACAGGCAAGGGGACCCGGGCCGGCACAGGCCGGCCGAGTGACCGGGACGATCACGGTTCCCTGCCGCGGAGCTACGTCGGCGCAGGTCAGCCGCGTGCGCGCGGGTGAGCGAGGGCATAGACCTCGCGCAGCCGGTCGACTGTGACGAGGGTATAGATCTGGGTGGTCGTCACCGAGGCATGGCCGAGGAGCTCCTGCACCACGCGGACATCGGCGCCTCCGTCGAGCAGGTGCGTAGCGAACGAGTGCCGCAACGTGTGCGGGGAGACGTCGGAGGTGACGCCCGAACGCTCGACCGCCGCGGCCAGAACCGTCCAGGCGCTCTGCCGGGTCAGCCGGCCCCCACGGTGGTTGACGAACAGGGCCGCCCCGCCGGCGCCGGCCCCCATGAGGTCCGGCCGCCCGCGCACCAGGTAGGCCTCGACCGCAGCCACGGCCATCCGGCCGACCGGCACCAGCCGCTGCTTGCCCCCTTTGCCGCGCAGCAGGACGGAGGCCGTCTCGAGGTCGAGGTCGTCGACGTCGAGCCCGACCGCCTCGGAAATCCGGGCGCCGGTGCCGTAGAGCACCTCGAGGAGCGCCCGGTCGCGTAGTGCTCGCGGCGTCCCCTCCGCTCCTGATGCCAGCAGGATCGCCTCGACCTCGCTCACGGTGATCGCCTTGGGAAGCCGCCTTGGCAGTGCCGGGGGTCGCACGTCGCGGCCCGGATCTGCCGCCGTGATGCCCTCCCGGGCTGCGAACCGGTGGAACCCGCGCACGGCCACCACCGCGCGTCCGGCCGAGGACGCGGCTAGGGGCGGATGCTCGTCGTCGCCGGTACGCAGCGCGACCAGGAAGTCCGCGATGTCGGACTCCTCGACGTCGGACGGGTCGAGGATGCCTCGGCCCTCGGCGTAGGCCTGGTAGCGCGCGAGGTCGCGACGATAGGCCGACATCGAGTTCGCTGCCAGCCCTCGCTCGACCGCGAGGTGGTCGAGGTAGAGCCGCAGGGCACGCGCCAACGGCGAGGGTCGCTGCTCGGTCACGCGTGGACCTTACCTGACATAACGGCGAGACCGCGAAGGGTCCCGTCGGCCCCGCCGGCGATCCGTACGTCCTGACGCGGGCTAGGCGAGGACGGTCTCCAGCGAGACCGAGTCGAGGTCGTCGAACGCCTCAGCGACCGCTGCGTAGGTGATCTGCCCGTCGTGGGTGTTCAGGCCCAGGGCCAGCGACCTGTCATCGCGACAGGCCTGCACCCAGCCCTTGTTGGCGAGGGCGACGGCGTACGGCAGCGTTACGTTGGTGAGCGCGTACGTCGAGGTGTTCGGCACCGCGCCCGGCATGTTGGCCACGCAGTAGAACACGGAGTTGTGCACGGTGTACGTCGGGTCCGCGTGCGTGGTGGCGTGCGAGTCCTCGAAGCAGCCGCCCTGGTCGATCGCGATGTCGACGAGGACCGAACCCGGCTTCATCCGCGACACGAGGTCGTTGCTGATGAGCTTGGGCGCCTTGGCACCGGGGACGAGGACCGCGCCGATGACCATGTCGGCGTCGAGCACGGCTCGCTCGATCTCATAGGCGTTGGAGGCGACCGTCTGCATGTGGCCCTGGTAGATCGCGTCCATCTGACGCAAGCGGGCGATGTTGAGGTCGAGGAGGAGCACCTCGGCCTGCATGCCCAGCGCGATCGTCGCAGCGTTCTGGCCGGAGACCCCGGCGCCGAGCACGACGACCTTGGCGGCGTAGGTACCCGAGACCCCCCCCATGAGGACACCCCGTCCACCCTGCGCGCGCATGAGCGCGTTCGCACCGACCTGCGGCGCGAGGCGGCCCGCGACCTCGGACATCGGTGCGAGCAGCGGAAGCGAACGATCCGGGAGCTCGACCGTCTCGTAGGCGATGGCCGTGACGCCCGCGTTGATGAGGGCGTCCGTGCACTCGCGCGAGGCGGCGAGGTGCAGATAGGTGAAGAGGGTCTGCCCCTTCCGCATGCGGCCGTACTCCTCGGCGATCGGCTCCTTCACCTTGAGGATCAGGTCACCGGTCTGCCACACGTCGTCAGCCGTCGGGAGGATCCTCGCTCCGGCCTTGACGAACTCCTCGTCGGTGATGGAGGAGCCGATGCCGGCGTCCTTCTCGATGTAGACCTCGTGGCCGTGACGCACGAACTCATAGACACCGGCCGGGGTGATGGCGACGCGGTACTCGTGGTTCTTGACCTCGCGGGGGATGCCGACCTTCACGTCAGGTCCTTCGCATGTTCGCGGCGCGTCGTTGCGCCGCAGGGGGGAACGCCCTTCGTGCAGCGGCTCGGGCCGGTCTCGGGCACAGGGCCCGGGCTCAGGACGAACGACCGCCCGCCGGGCGGCGGGATGTGCACACGGTAGGGCGTCGGAGGGGGGTCCCGCCCCACCAACGTGTCAGTCGGCGGGTCCGGGACCGGACGATCCGTACAAGCGGGCCCGTCCCGAGCTCGCGACACGCTCACGTGCGGGCCAGGCCGAGTCCACGGCGCGCAAGGTCGACCACCCGGCAGCCCGCGAGACGTACGCCGCAAGCACGCCGGCGACGGTGAGAGGGGCGGTGAAGCGTCCGCTCAGCACGGCGTCGACGGCAGTGTCGAGCGGGACCCAGGTGTAGGGCATGTCGCGCTCCTCGCCGTCGCCCCACGGGCGTCCGCCCGGGGCGGGCGCGAGATCGCGGGCGAGGTAGCAGCGGATCGTCTCGCTCGAGCCGCCCGGAGAGTTCTCGAGGTCGACCAACACCTCCCACCTCCCGGCGACGAGCCCCGCCTCCTCGACGAGCTCGCGGGCGGCCCCGACCCAGGGCGACTCGTCGGCGACGTCGAGCAGCCCGGCCACCGGCTCCCAGAGCTCCATCCCGACCGGGTGGCGATACTGGCGCACGAGCAGGATACGGTCGTGGTCGTCGATGGCCAGCACGCCCACGGCGCCGGGATGCACGACGTACTCACGGACGACGGTCTGCCCGTCCCCGAGGTCGACGGTGTCCCGGCGCAGGTCCCAGACCCGTCCGGTCATCACCGCTTCGGAGGCGACGGTCTGGTGCTCGACGGCGAGGTCGTGCAGCGCTCCGACGTCGCCGGACCAGGTGGGCTCAAGGACGAAATCCGGCACGGCTCAGGCGTTCGCAAGCGTGGAGGGCGACGCGCGACGCGTCACCGCGGCCGCGATGAGACCGCGGAACAGGGGGTGCGCCTTGGTCGGGCGCGACCGGAGCTCGGGGTGGGCCTGCGTCGCGACGTAGTAGGGGTGGACGTCGCGCGGCAGCTCCACGAACTCCACGAGGCGGCCGTCCGGGGAGGTCCCGGAGAACCAGAGCCCAGCCTGCTCGAGCTGCGGGCGGTAGTCGTTGTTGACCTCGTAGCGGTGACGGTGACGCTCATCGACGTAGGTCTCGCCGTAGACCTCGCGCACGAGAGAGCCCTCCGCGAGCTTCGCGGGGTACAGACCGAGACGCATCGTGCCGCCCATGTCCCGCTCCCCCGCGACGACGTCGCGCTGGTCGGCCATCGTCGCGATGACCGGATGCGGCGTCGCCTCGTCGAACTCCGCCGAGCCCGCGCCCTCGAGGCCGGCGACGTCGCGGGCGTACTCGATGACCATGCACTGCAGGCCGAGGCACAGGCCGAGGGTGGGGATGCCGCGCTCGCGGGCGAAGCGCAGGGCCGCGAGCTTGCCCTCGATGCCGCGGACGCCGAAGCCGCCGGGAACGCAGATCGCGTCGACGTCACCGAGGAGTCGCTCGGCGCCCTCGGGCGTCACGCAGTCATCGGAGGTGACCCAGCGGATGTTGACCCGGCAGTCGTTGGCGAAACCGCCGGCCCGCAACGCCTCGGTGACCGAGAGGTAGGCATCGGGAAGGTCCACGTACTTGCCGACGAGCGCGACTGTGACCTCATGCGTGGGGTGGTGCACCCGACGCAGCAGCTGGTCCCAGTCGGTCCAGTCCACGTCACGGAAGGCGAGGTCGAGACGGCGCACCACGTAGGCGTCGAGCCCCTCGCTATGGAGCACTTTCGGGATGTCATAGATGCTCGGCGCGTCGACGGCGGCCACGACGGCCTCGACGTCGACGTCGCACATGAGCGAGATCTTGCGCTTGATGCTCGTGGGCACCTCGCGGTCCGCGCGCAGCACGATCGCGTCGGGCTGGATGCCGATGTTGCGCAGCGCCGCCACCGAGTGCTGGGTCGGCTTGGTCTTCAGCTCACCGGACGGACCGATGTAGGGGAGCAACGACACATGGAGGAAGAACACGTTCTCGCGGCCGATCTCGTGCCGGATCTGACGGATCGCCTCGAGGAACGGCAGCGACTCGATGTCGCCAACGGTGCCGCCGACCTCGGTGATGACGACGTCGACGTCGGGCCCCGCCATCCGCCGGATTCGCGACTTGATCTCGTTGGTGATGTGCGGGATGACCTGCACCGTGTCACCGAGGTACTCCCCACGGCGCTCCTTCGCGATCACCGTGGAGTAGATCTGACCGGTCGTGACGTTCGCGGACCCGTGCAGGTCGACGTCGAGGAACCGCTCGTAGTGACCGATGTCCAGATCGGTCTCGGCTCCGTCGTTCGTGACGAAGACCTCGCCGTGCTGGAAGGGGTTCATGGTGCCGGGATCGACGTTGAGATACGGATCCAGCTTCTGCATGGTGACGCGCAAACCGCGCGACTTCAGCAGATTTCCGAGCGAGGAGGCGGTGAGCCCCTTGCCCAGGGAGGATGCGACTCCTCCGGTGACGAACAGGTGCTTCGTGGTCTGGGGGGTCACGGATGACCAGAGTATCAGCGGCTCGCGGTACTTGCGGCCGGAGGCGCCAGCCCGTCGGTCAGGGCGCCGTCGGCGAGGGGCTCGGAGTGCCCGTCGGATCCGGGGTGGGGGTGGGCGACGGAGCCGGAGGCGGAGCGATCAGGCCGCGAGCGACGCGCAGGATGGCCCGCGCGTCGTAGTTGGCCCAGGCCGGCGTCACGACGCGGGGCAGCTCGACGGTGATCGCGTACCCGGCGTAGCGCTGGTTGTACCAGCTGGTCATGGTGCCCGTGCACGGACCGCTGCACGGGACGGTGACCGTCCTCAGGTGCAGCGCCGTCGCGAGCCGCAGCGCCCAGGCCCGGGTCTTGGAGCTGCTGAGGTCCACGGCGTGGAAGGCTTGGTGGAGCGACACCAGCAGGTCCGGACGCAGCTGGTCGAGGAAGACCATCATCGCTCGGGTCTCGGGCTCGCTCACCGGGCGCCGACCGGGGTGGTAGAGCGCGCTGGAGCGAGCCGGGCTCCACCGGTAGGGGAAGTTCCGGTTCAGGTCGACGCCGTGGGCGTTGGTGCGGCGGCCGTGCGCGGATCCGTCTGGGTTGAGCGTGCTGATCGTCCAGACCTGCAACTGCCCCGGCGGCGTGAGACCGAGCAGCTGGCGCACCACGTCACGCCCGCGGGGCTCGCTGCCGTGCATCTGCCCGAGCACGAGCAGGACGTACGGGGCCGACGCCGGGCCCTGACGGCGGGCGAGGATGGCGCGACCCTGCACGGAGCGCCCGATCACGATCGCGGCCGGGGCCGCCGCACGCCAGGCACGCGTCGTGCCCGTCACCGGCCGCACCGATGACGTCCCCACCGCCGTGGGGGCCGTCGTGGACGCACCTGCCTGCGACGCCAGCAGCGGAAGCAGACCGGCCACGGCCACGGCGACCGTGATCGAGACGACGACACGTGCGCGGGAGTCCATCACCCCGCAAACCCTACGTCGAGCTCACCGGCTCACCCGCCGGTCAGCTCGGACCGCAGGACGTCGAGCCCGACCGACCCGAGGGCCAACGCCCGCATGTGCCACGCCTTGAGGTCGAAGGACTCCCCCGCGGCCGCGCGGGCGTCCTCCCGGGCGGCGAGCCACACCCGCTCACCGACCTTGTAGGAGATGGCCTGACCCGGCAGGCCGAGGTAGCGGTCGACCTCGCTGGAGGCGAACCCGTCGGTCTGGAGCGCGCGAGCCCGGAGGAACTGGCGGGCCAGCTCGCGGTCCCAGACGGAACCGCGGGCCTGTCCCTCGAGGCCCTCGAGCAGTGCCGGGTCGACATCCTCGGGGATCGTGAGGCCGAGGTGGAGCCCGATGTCGAGGATGACCCGGGCCGCCCTCATGGCCTGGCAGGACAGGTAGCCGAGCTCGTCCGCGGGATCGCCGAAGTAGCCGAGCTCGTCCATGAGCCGCTCGGCGTAGAGGGCCCAGCCCTCAGCGTGGCCCGACACGGAGTTGAGCCGCTGGAACCGCGAGAGCCGCTCGCTCTGCAGCTTCGCGTAGGCGATCTGGAGGTGGTGGCCCGGCACGGCCTCGTGGTACCACACCGAGCGCAGCCACCAGGTACGGAAGCGCGGCTCGCCGATGACGGGCAGCCAGGTTCGGCCCGACCGGGAGAAGTCCTCGCTCGGCGGCGTGTAGTACGGCGCAGCCGCGGATCCTGGCGGCGCGAGCACCGCCTCGCAGCGCAGCATCTGCTCGGGGATGTCGAAGTAGGTGCCGTTGAAGGAGGCGGTGGTCTCGTCGGTGACCCGCTGCAGCCACGCCCGGGTCTCCTCGGCGTCCTCGATGGTGTGTGCCGGGTCGACGTCGAGCCGTGCCTGGGCCTCGCGCGGGGTGACGCCGCCGTAGAGGCGCGCAGCGCACGCGTTCATGCGTCGGGTGATCTCCCCGAGGTCGTCCCAGCCCCAGGCATAGGTCTCCTCCGGGTCGATGTCCGCACCGCAGTAGACACGGGCCATCCGCACGTAGCGGTCGCGACCGACGGCGTCCTCCTCGAGGGCCAGCGGCGCGTAGGACTCCCGCAACCACGCCGTCAGGGATGCGTACGCGGTCGTCGCAGCCGCCGCGGCCGTAAGCAGGCGTGCAGTCAGCCCGGCATCCTCGCCCGCATAGGTGGCGACAAAGCCGTCGAACCAGGCCGACGTCGTCCCGTCGGGGCCGTGGTCGACGCCGGCGCAGAGCGCAGCGACACGAGCAGCCCCGACCACCTGACGGCGCGCCGGCAGGATGCCCCGCCCGATCCCCTCGGAGTACGCCGTTCGCAGGGTGTCCAGCGACCACGGCACCGTCTCCAGGCGCGCGGCCACGACGCCCCAGTCCTCGTCGGTCGCCGTCGACATCATCGTGAAGACGTTGCGCACGTGCTGCAGCGGGCTGCCGAGCACGTTGATGTCGCGCAGGTGCTCGCTGGCCTCGAACATGGCGATGCCGGCGCCGATCCGCTCCCGCAGCACCGCTGCCGCGACCCTGTCGTCGTCGTTGTGGACCCGGAGCCCGTCCAGCTCGACCAACCAGGCCAGCGCCTGGCCGTGTCGGGCGCTCTCGGCGGCGTGACTCCAGTCCGACCCGAGGTGGTCATAGCCGGGGACCCCCATGAAGGTCGCCATCAGCGGGTGGGCCGCGGCAGTCTCCTCCACGATCCGATCAGCGAGCGAGAACACCTCGGTCATGTGCGTCCCTTCCTTCGTGCGGCCGGTCTTCCCCGGCCCGCGGTGGCCCGATCGGCCGCGGCGACATCCAACAGCTCCTGGGCGTGCGCCGCTGCCGATTCGGAGCCCTCGAGCCCCGCCAGCATGCGGGCGAGCTCACGGACGCGGTCGTCATCGGTGAGGACGCGCAGCCCCGACGTGGTGACGCGACCGTCGTCGGACTTCTCCACGACCACATGACGATCCGCGAACGCGGCGACCTGCGGGAGGTGGGTCACGACCAGGACCTGGCTCGATCGTGCGAGCCGGGCGAGACGGCGTCCGACCTCGACTGCCGCACGGCCCCCGACGCCGGCGTCAACCTCGTCGAACACCAACGTCGGCACGGGGTCCGAGCCGGCGAAGACGACCTCCACGGCGAGCATCACGCGCGACAGCTCACCGCCCGAGGCACCCTTCGCGATCGGTCGTGCGGGTGCACCGGTGTGCGGCGTGAGCAGCAGCTCGACCTCGTCGACGCCGTGCGCGCCGAACGCGAGCCGGCGCACGCCCCCCGAACCGGGCACCTCGATGCCGTCGGAGGACTCCGCCTGGCGCAGCTCGACGTCGAGCCGCGCGTTGGGCATCGCGAGGTCCACGAGCTCGGCGCTGACCTCGGTGGCGAACCGCGTCCCGGCCGCGGCACGCGCATCGGTCACCAGCCCGGCGAGGCGGCCCATCTCGGCGCGGAGGGAGTCGCGTTCAGCGGCCAGCGACCCCAGCCGTTCGTCGTCGCCGTCGAGCTCGAGGAGCCGTAGGGAGGACCGCTCCGCCCAGAGCAGGACGTCCTCGACCGTGGCGCCGTACTTGCGGGTGAGCGATCCGAGCGCCGCCCGACGGTCCTCGACCGCGGCCAGACGGGTCGGGTCGGACTGCACCGACGCTTCGTAGGACGCGAGCTCGGCGGAGATCTCCGCGAGCTGCGAGCCGACGTCGGAGAGGCGGTCGGCGAGCTCGGCGAGCTCGGCGTCGTGCTCGCGCTGGGCGTCGACGGTGCGTCGCGCGATGGCGATGAGGCTCAGGGCATCCGCGTCCTCGAGGGAGTCACCGTCGGATCGGAGCGCGGCGTGCGCCGCGGCCGCTGCCTCGCGCAGCTGCTCGGCGTAGGACAGCCGCTCCGCCTCCGACGAGAGCGACTCGCCCTCCCCCGGCGCCGGGGACACGGCCTCGACCTCGGCGAGCCCATAGCGCAGGAGGTCGGCCTCCTGCGCGCGCTCGCGGGCGTCGAGCGTGATGACCTCGAGCTCGCGCTCGACGATGCGCGACCGGTCGTAGGCCGCGCGGTAGGCCGACAGCGGTACTGCGACGGAGTCGGCGGCGAAGCGGTCCAGGGCCGCACGCTGGCGCGACGGCGCCAGCAGCCGCTGCTGGTCGCTCTGGCCGTGCACGGCCACGAGGTCGTCGGCGAGCTCGGCGAGGACGGACGCGGGGACCGAGCGGCCCCCGAGGTAGGCCCGGCTCCGGCCCTCCTGCGCCACCGTCCGGGCCAGGACGAGCACGCCGTCCTCGAGGTCACCGCCGGCATCGAGCACGCGGTCGATCACTGCCGCGGACCCGACCCGCACGCGCCCCTCGACCTCGGCTCGGGAGTCGCCGACGCGGACGACGCCGACGTCGGCCCGACCGCCGAAGAGCAGGGCGAGACCGGTGAGCACCATCGTCTTGCCGGCACCGGTCTCACCGGTGACGGCCGTGAAGCCCTCGTGCGGCTCGATGACCGCGTCGTCGATGACGCCGAGCCCACGGATGCGGATCTCCTCGATCACCCGATCTGCCCGCTCTCCGTACGTCGGCGCATTCCGCGCCATCCCTCGACGGGAAGGCCGAACTTCGCGACCAGCCGGTCGGTGAACGGTGAGGGATGCAGCCGGGCCAGGCGCACCGGCGAGGGATGACGGGTGACCTCGACGCGGGCACCGGAGGGCAGCTCGACGAGCCGACGCCCGTCGCACCACAGCACTCCCCCCGACGTCGTCGGGAGGACTTCGAACGCGATCCGGCTCTTGGGGGACACGACCAGTGGCCTCGCGAACAGCGCGTGGGCACTGATCGGAACGACGAGCAGTGCCTCGACCTCCGGCCACACGACCGGACCACCCGCGGAGAAGGCGTACGCCGTCGAGCCGGTCGGGGTGGCCGCGACAACCCCGTCGCACCCCCAGCGCGACAGCGGCCGCTCGTCGACCTCGACGACGACCTCGAGCATCCGCTCGCGGCTCGCCTTCTCCACCGACGCCTCGTTGAGCGCCCAGGTGCGCGCGATCTCTGCGCCCTCGAAGGTGACGACGACTTCGAGGGTCGTGCGCTCCTCCACGAACCAGTGGCGGTCGACGACGGCCCGTACGACGGTGCTCACCTCGTCCACCTCGGCCTCGGCCAGGAAGCCGACGTGCCCGAGATTGACGCCCAGCAGCGGCACGTCGAAGGGCCGCGCCATCTCGGCGCCGCGCAGGATCGTGCCGTCGCCCCCGAGGACGACGACCAGCTCGCACCCTTGTGCGGCGTGCTCGGCATCGACCGGAACGATGGAGCACGGCGAAAGGGCTTCTGCTTCCTCGAACTCCGCGCACACCTCGATTCCAGCGTCGCAGAGCTCCTGGGCGACCTCACGCGCCAGGACCACCGCGTCGGGCCGTCCACCGTGCGTGACGAGCAGGACGCGGCGTCGACCCACCGCTTGCACCGTCACTGAGGTCCCTCCTCGATCGCCCGGGCCAGGTCGGACTCGTCGAGGGGCTCGGCCCCCCGTCGCAGGTGCAGGAAGAACTCCACGTTGCCGCTGGGCCCGGGGAGGGGCGACGCGACGACGCCGACGGCTCCGAGCCCGAGGGCCCACGCCGCACTCGCGATCCTACGTACGGCGCCGGACCGGAGCGCGGCATCGCGCACAACCCCGCCCGCGCCGACCTGGTCCTTGCCCACCTCGAACTGCGGCTTGACCATCAGGACCATGTCAGCATCGGGGGTCGCGACCGCGGCGAGGGGGGTCAGCACGAGGGCCAGGGAGATGAACGACAGGTCGCCCACGATCAGGTCGGGACGGTAGGGCAGCATCTCAAGGGTGAGGTCGCGCACGTTCATCCGCTCGAGCACCACCGCGCGCTCGTCGGAACGGATCGGCCAGGCGAGCTGTCCATAGCCCACGTCGACGCAGACGACGGCGGCGACGCCACGTCTGAGGAGGACGTCGCTGAATCCGCCCGTGCTGGCCCCCGCATCGAGGGCGTGCCGACCGACGACGTCGAGCTCGAACGCGTCGAGGGCACCGACGAGCTTGTGCGCACCTCGCGAGACGTAGTCGGGCCCGTCCTCGCCCGCCCGCACCGCGATGCTGGCGTTGGGATCGACCTGGGTGGCCGGCTTCGTCGCCGTGACCCCCATGAGGATCACGCGTCCGTCCTCGATCAGGCTTCGCGCCTGCTCGCGCGAGCGCGCCAACCCGCGATGCACGAGCTCGGCGTCGATCCGTCGACGCGACATGGTCGCCTCAGCGCACGTCGGCGTCGGACAGCGCGTCCTGGAGCCGGCGATGCACGTCGTCGTACACGGCGAGGTGGTCGGACGTCGGGAGGTCGGCAACCTCCTCGAGGCGCGCGGTCGCTGCGTCGACGCGGGCGTCGCCCGTGACTGCGACGTCGCCGACGGACGCGAACTGCTCGCGGGCGGACATGACGAAGGGAAGCGCGCCCGAGGCGGGGAGGTGGCGCCCCACTGCGTCACCACCGTCGTCGAGGCGGTCGAGGTCGGCGTCCACCTCGGCATCGTGCGCCGCGGAACCGTGCGGGATCCCGTCGCCGTCATCGAACGGTTCGGCGTCGTTGCTGGAGTCGTCCCCGTCGGGCCACTGGGTCACGGCCTCGTCGCCGTCATCGATGGGACCGAAACGGCTGTCGGTGTCGACGTCGAGCTCGGTGTCGCTGTGGTTGTCTGGCGAGGGACGGGCGTCACCGACGGGACCCCACGCGTCGTGGTGTTGGCGCTCGTTCATCACTCGTCCGAGGCGTCAGCCGGTACGGCCGGGGCTGCGGACGCGGCTGGGTGCTGCGCCGTGGAGCTGGCAGCCGCGGCTGTCCCGGGTGCCACCTTCTTCTTGACCGGGATCTTCTTCTTCACCGGGGCACCTGCACCGGTGGCGGTGGCCGGTGCCGAGGCGGACGCGCCGGGCGTGGCGCCGATCCGCTCCCGCACGTCGGCGAGCTGGGTCTCGAGCCGGGACACGTGACGGCGCACGGCCGCGAGCTCTTCCTCGCGGACGAAGCCGAGACGGCCCGCGGCACGGTCGACCTCGGTGCGCACGAGACCGGTGAGGAGCTCACGGTTCTGCTTGCTCGTCATCAGCAGGTCGTCGGCGAGCCCCTGTACCTGGGTGGCGGCCACCTTGGCGGCGTCCTTGCCGGGAACGTCGGGGACGACGTCGAGATCGAGGCCCTGGGTGAGCAGCGCCGCCGCGGCCTCGCGGGCCCGGGCGAGCGTCACCTCGGTCAGGCCGGTAGCCAGCTGGACATAACCACGCAGTGCGTCGAGCACGCCGTCACCTCTTCCATTCAGCGGCACGCACCGGAGGGCGCGCCGTCGGCACCCACGTTATCGCGGCGCCCTGCGATAGCGTCGCGCGCGTGCGGGGCGAGCGCGAGTCCAAGGAGGACACCACAGTCATGGCCGACATCGAGGACGTCCGGGCGGCCGTCGACGACGTCGTCGAACGGATGGCCGACCTCGAGCCGGACACCCGGCGCCGGATCCCCGATCGCACCGTCGCGGTGTGGATGCGCGACCTCGATGTCGCCTTCGCGGGCCGCTTCGACGCAGGTCATCTCCTCGACGTCACCGAGATCGACCCTGCGGACTTCCCGGCGGCGTCGCTGCGTATCACCCTGACCTCGGAGGACTTCCTCGACCTCGTCGAGGGCAGGCTCGGTTTCGGGCACGGGTGGGCCCGCGGCCGAATCAAGGTCGACGCGCACTTCCGCGATCTGTTCGAGCTCCGCCGGTTCCTCTGAGCAGGCGCCCACCCGCCGCGACGAGGCCCCGCGGAGTGACCACCGGATCAGTTCAGGAGCCGAGGGCCCGCACGACGTCGGCGACCAGCCCGGCTCGAGCTTTCACCCCGATCGGATCCGGTCTCCCCGCATCCGCTGCGACCCAGCTCTCGCGGCAGGCGGCGCGTAGCCCGTGGAGCTCGTCGAAGCCACCGCGTCCGGCTCGCGGGGCAGCAAGCGCCAGTGAGCTGCACGGGCGCACCAGCCCACGGAGATCCGCGGCGACGAAGGTCGGGCGCCGGCGCGGCGGCGCTGCCAGCAGGCTCTCGACGTCGGTGACGCCGGTGAGGACGAGAAGGCTGGGAATGGAGCTGAGGTGGCCCGCCTCGATGTCGGTGTCGAGGCGGTCTCCGACGACGATCGGACGCCGGGCGCCGATCCGTTCGATCGACTCGGTGATCAACGGGGCGAAGGGCTTGCCCGCCACGATGGGATCGCAGCCTGTGGCGGATGAGACGGCTGCCACCAGGGCACCGTTACCCGGAGCCATGCCCTCGGGCGTCGGGATGGTGAGGTCGGTGTTCGTCGCGACGAACAGCGCGCCGGCGCCGACGGCGTAGGACGCCTGGGCCAGCTCCCGCCAGGACACCTCGGGGCCATAGCCCATCAGGACGGCCACGGGCGAGTCAGACGCGAGGCCGACGGGTTCGAGCCCCCGCGCACGCAGGGCCGCTGCTACGCCGGGGCCTCCGACGGCGAGCACGCGGCTCCCGGCCGGACAACGTGACGCGACCACCCGAGCGCCGGCCTGAGCCGAGGTGACGACGTCGCGCTCTCCGACCTCGAGCCCGAGGCCCCTGAGGTGCTCGGCCACCGCCGAAGGGGGGCGCGCGGCATTGTTGGTCACGTAGGCCGTCGCGACGCCGCACGTCCGTGCGGCCGCGATCGCCTCCACCGCATGAGCAACAGCGTGGGGTCCCACATAGACCACGCCATCGAGGTCGAGCAGGAGCGCGTCATAGACGTCGAGGAGCGTGGCGGTGGCCCTGGAGCCACCCGCCAGCTCGCGGCCGGGGCGGTTCATCCGATCGACTCGTCGGGGTCGCCGACCGGGTCCAAGCCGGCGTCCGCGCGGGCGGCGAGCGTGGCCCGGACCTGACGCAGAGCCGCGGAGTACTCCGCGCGGTCGGGCCGCATCACCGCGGCCATCGCGAGGTGGTCGGCTGCCTCGGGGAAGCGCCGGAGGCGCCACAGCGACAGACCCAGGCCGAACTGGGCGTAGTCCTCATCCGGCGCGACGTCGACGATGGCTCCGAACTCATCAGCCGCCTCCTGGAATCGTCGGGCGTCGAAGAGCGCACGGGCCAGGGCCTCCCGGATCGAGCGCGCCGCGGGCTCCTCCGCCGCCGCCCAGGCAAGGAGCTCGGCCGCGGCTGCAGGATGCCCCTCCTCGAGGAGGGCACGACCTCGCACGTACCAATCGTAGGGATCACCCGACGGCGGGACGGGGCGGGCGGCCGCGGAGTTCACCCGGGCATCGTGACACGTCCCTTGCCCGAGGCACGAGCGACCCGGACCACGCTGCGGACCTCCACCTCATAGCGCGAGGCCGCGGACCCCGCGGCGCGGAAGAACCTGCGCCGCAGGCTCCCGGTGATCTCGATGACGTCACCGGGCTCCCATCGCGCCAGCTTGCGACGGACATCAGCCCGGAAGGCCGCGCAGTCGAGGGTGTCGACCCGGGCCGAGGAACCGGACGCGGCACGGACCGCCGGCCGGTCCACGACGACGCGGAAGACAGCCACGGTGTCACCCGAGGGCAGCTCGCGCTCGACAGGCGACACTGCCAGGCGTCCGCGCAGCCGGACGGTGTTGACGCTTGAGGCGTCGTCGGTCGACCCGATCTGACGTGCTCCGCGCGCTGCCATCACGACACTCCCCAGGTCGGGGGTGTCTCGGTGACTGCCCCGCTCCCGTCGTACCCTGCCGAGAGGTGCGGCGCCCACGCCGCGGCGAACCCGCTCGCTGGGGACGACCTCACGACAGGAGCGCACTGTGGACGCGACCCCGACCCCGACACCGACACCTGGCCCGGCTCCTGCCTCGGCCCCTGGCCCGACGCCGCCGATGGACCTCGGGAGCGAGGTCTGGCTGGTCGACACGCGGATGGGCGGCTACGACGGCATCACCGCTGGCTACCTCATCCGGGGCGAGCGCCCCTGCCTGGTCGAGACCGGAGCGGCCCGCTCCGCCGGGGACGTCGTCGCCGCACTCGAGGGCCTCGGTGTCGGCGCGGCGGACCTCGCGACGATCGTCGTCACCCACATCCACCTCGACCACGCCGGCGGCGTGGGCGACCTGGCGGCCGCCTTCCCGCGGGCCGAGGTCGTGGTGCACGAGGCGGGCGCACGGCACCTGGCCGATCCGTCCCGGCTCATGGCCAGTGCATCCCGCGTGTTCGGTGAGGTCCTCGAGGAGATCTTCGGCGTGCTCCGGCCCACTGATGCCCAGCGGATCCGGGTCCTGCGAGGGAACGACGGCGTCGACCTCGGTTCAGGTCGGCGTCTGGACTCGTTCGACTCACCCGGGCACGCTCGCCACCACGTAGGCCTGCTTGACTCACTGACCGGAGATCTCTACACCGGCGACGCCGCTGGTGTCTGGACGCCCGAGACCGGTGACCTGCGCCCGGCCACTCCCCCGCCGGAGTTCGACCTCGACGCCGCACTCACGTCGCTCGAGCGAATGCGAGAACGCCGTCCCACACGCCTGTTGTTCAGCCACTTCGGACCGGTCGACGACGTGGAGGCGACCCTCGACCGCTCGGTGGACGAGCTGCGGCTCTGGGTGGAGCTGGTGCGCGAGGCACGAGGAGACGGGCTCGATCTCGATCACGCCGTCGCCCGGGTGCGCGAACGGACCGCCGAGCGCTATGCCCTGCGGTCCGTTCCCGAGATCGAGCAGAAGATCGAGTTGCTCTCCAGCACCGAGGCCGACGTCGCCGGCATCTGGCGCTGGTTGGACCGTCAGTCCGAGCTGGAGTCCGGCACGTCCTGAGCAGGCGAGGTATCCCCCACCGTGTCGCCGCCCGTGGGATCGTCCCCCGCGAGCGCGAGGTCCTCCGTGCTCACCTGGTCGGACTCGTCATCGTCGTCGTCGGACACGTCATCGTCATCGTCATCGTCGGACATGTCGGACTCGACCTCGTCATCGACGTCCTCGTCTGCATCATCGGACTCTGAGTCGAGCAACGGCGGAGCGAACTCCCCCTGGTTGTCCTCATCCTCGTCGTCATCGAGATCGGCGGAGGCGAACACGACCGGCGGCGCCGCTGAGCGAGTGCCCACCGCAGCGTCGTCGTCGAAGTCGTCCTCATCCTCGTCGTCGTCCTCGTTCGCGTCGGATTCGTCATCGTCGCCTTCGAGCGTGTCTTCCCAGACGATGCCGTCGAGGTCGGCGAGTCGCTCCGCCGCGTCGGTCTCGTCACGGGTGTCGGCCTCGCCGGCCTTCGCGAACCAGTCGCGCGCCTCGTCCTCGCGACCTGCCGCGAGGAGCGCGTCGGCGTAGGCGAACTTCAGCCGTGCGGACCAGGACTCCGTGCTCGTCGCCGACAGCTCAGGGCACTGCAGCGTGACGACGGCCGCATCGAGCTGGCCGAGGTCGCGACGGGCGCCAGACGCGACGATGCGCATCTCGACCCGTCCGTCACGGTCGAGACGGTCGACCTCGGGCGCGCCGGCCATGGTGATGGCCCGCTCGGGGCGCCCGAGTCCGCGCTCGCAGTCGGCCATGAGCGGCCAGTAACTGTCCGATCCGGAGATGCGACGGGCCGCCCGGAACTGCGCGAGCGCGTCCGCGTACTCGCCGGCGGTGTAGGCAGCGACGCCGGCAGCCTCGCGGACGACGGCGAGCCGCCCACCGCGGCTGACGGCCGCCTTGGCGTGCTCCCAGGCCAGGTCAGGGCGGTCATCGAGCAGGCGCGCCGTCATGACGAGGTGACGCGACACGATCTCGGCAGCCTCCACCGACAAGGTGCGCAGATCGCCGCGGATAGCCTTGTCGAGCTCCTGCCCGGTGACGTCGTTCGGGATCGAGGGACCGACCGGCCGAGTGGGACGCACATCGCGGGGTGCCCCTCCACGGCTGTCGAAGGAACGTCGCGGCGCACCACCCTGGGGGCGGTCACCGTACGAGCGCTGCGGACGGTCACCCTGAGGGCGGTCGCCGTAGGAGCGCGGCCCGCGGTCACCCGAGGGACGATCCTGACCACCCTGGGGACGATCACCGTAGGAACGCTGCGGACGGTCACCCTGAGGGCGGTCACCGTAGGAACGCGGCCCGCGGTCACCCGAGGGACGATCCTGACCACCCTGGGGACGATCACCGTAGGAACGCTGCGGACGGTCCTGACCACCCTGGGGACGATCACCGTAGGAACGCTGCGGACGGTCCTGACCACCCTGGGGACGATCACCGTAGGAACGCTGCGGACGATCGTCGTAGGAACGCTGAGGACGCTCGCCCTGGGGACGGTCGCCGGAACGGGGCCCGCGGTCACCCGAGGGACGATCCTGACCACTTTGGGGACGGTCGCCGTA
>JBBRAQ010000015.1:0-97476 GCA_038206635.1 Candidatus Nanopelagicales bacterium
CACAGATCACGCCAGCTCCACGAGCGACTGTCCTTCGCCGGCGCCTACGAGGACACGGACCTGGTCATCTCGCGTGAGGACGGCCACCCGCTCCACCCCAAGGCCCTGTCCTATCGCTTCGAACGCTGGGTCACTCAGCTCGAGCTACCCCGGATCCGGCTCCACGACCTGCGTCACACCCACGCCACGCTGGCCCTGCGCGCGGGTGTCCACCCGCGCGTCGTGCAGGATCGACTGGGCCACGCGAACGTGCCGATCACCCTCGACACCTACTCCCACGTCGACATCCAGATGCAGGCAGATGCTGCCGCTCGGGTGTCGGCTCTGGTCACTGGTCTCGACCCG
The DNA here is from genome assembly GCA_038206635.1 of Candidatus Nanopelagicales bacterium. Lineage (GTDB taxonomy): Bacteria > Actinomycetota > Actinomycetes > S36-B12 > CAIYMF01 > Longivirga. The sequence continues at coordinate 346 of JBBRAQ010000015.1, forward strand.
TGACGAGAAGTTCTGTGACCAGAAGGCCGTTTCGAGGCCACAACGACGTCCCCGCAAGTCTCTGACCTGCGGGGACGCGGTTTCCATCGGCGGTGGCGGTGGGATTTGAACCCACGGAGGGCTGTTAACCCTCACACGCTTTCGAGGCGTGCTCCTTCGGCCGCTCGGACACGCCACCGTGGAGGAGGGTACAAGGTCACCGGGCCCACCCGAAAATCCTGGTGCCCGTCGGGGCCTCAACCCGGGGCGCGCCGCTCGGCGAAGAACGTCCCGAGCATCTCACGGCACTCCTCGGCCAGGACTCCTGCGACCACCTCGGGGCGGTGGTTGAGTCGCCCGTCGCGCAGGACGTCCCACAGCGAGCCGGCGGCGCCGTACTCCTCGTTCCACGCGCCGAAGACCACGCGTTCCACCCGGGAGAGCCAGGCGGCACCGGCGCACATCGGGCAGGGCTCGAGGGTCACCGCCAGCGTGCAGCCGGCGAGCCGCCAGGTGCCGAGGGCCGACGAGGCGGCACGCAGAGCCACGACCTCGGCGTGCGCGGTGGGGTCGTGCGTGGCCTCACGCTCGTTGTGACCGACGCCGATGACGACGCCGTCGGGATCCAGGACGACGGCGCCGATGGGAACCTCGCCGAACTCACCAGCACGTCGTGCCTCTTCGAGGGCACGGCGCACGGCGTCGACGTCCTGGGGCCGGAACTGCACGCGGTGATCATGGCGCACACGAGGCAGTGCGGGCACTCGGCCCGACGAAGGGAGGGACGGAGGACGGGGAGGAGACCCTCAGTCGGGGAGCTGCTCGAGGGCGAGGTCGAACAGTTCGCCGAAGCCGAGGCGCGTGGCGATGGTGGCCAGCTGCTCGTCCGGCCACATCTCCTCGTCGTCGAGGAGGAGCTCGATCTCGACCGGACCTACACCGAAGTCCTCGACCACGCGCAGGTCGCCGCCGGGCTCGGCCGCGTCGGACTCGCTCTCGTCGTCCTCGGGTGAGGGGATGCCCAGTCGCTCGAGGGCGTCGAGGCCGAGCGGCCAGTCCTCGGCGGCGTACACGTCCGACAGGAGCAGTGCGACGTCCTCGCCCCGGACCCGGACGAGCAGGAAGAACTCCTCAGCCACCGACACGAGGCCGAGCACGCCACCTTCGCCGGGCTGAGCGCGGAGCGCGTTCACGAGGGACTCGAGGGTCTCGCCGGTGCCCGGCGGCAGCAGGACGACCTGCCAGAGGCCCTCCTCGCGCCAGGCTGCGACTGCGAAGTCGACGGCCGCGTCATCCACGGCGACCTCCTCGCGGGACTCACTGGCGGGCACCGGGCGGTACCTGCTCTCCAGCCTGTCAGAACGCGATGGACGCGGGGGCGGCTTTGGCCGTGTCGAGGGCTTCGCCGCCGCGAGGAATGTCACAGGTCGGCGCGGCGTCCTTCGAACCCCTAGCCTTCGGCCATGTCCGACAGCCTGCGCATCCACGTCGCCGACCACCCGCTGGTGGCCCACAAGCTCACGACCCTGCGCGACTCGCGCACCGACTCACCCACCTTCCGGCGCCTCGCCGACGAGCTGGTCACCCTGCTCGCCTACGAGGCGACGCGGGGGATCCGGGTGGAGCGGGTCGCCGTCACCACGCCGGTGGCCCCCGCGATGGGCGTGAAGCTGGCCGATCCCAGGCCGCTCGTCGTCCCGATCCTGCGCGCGGGTCTCGGCATGCTCGACGGCATGGTGCGGCTCCTGCCCACCGCCGAGGTCGGCTTCCTCGGCATGGTGCGCGACGAGGAGACCCTCGAGGTGTCGACCTACGCCGACCGCATGCCCCCGGACATCTCCGGGCGCCAGGTGTTCGTGCTCGACCCCATGCTGGCTACCGGTGGCACCCTCGTCGACGCGATGGACCTCCTGCTCTCACGCGGGGCCACCGACGTCACCGCGATCTGCCTCCTCGCCGCGCCTGAGGGACTCGAGCGCCTGCGCCGGGCCTACGACGGCCGCGACGTCTCGGTGACCATCGTCACGGCCGGGCTCGACGAGCGGCTCAACGAGAAGGGCTACATCGTCCCCGGCCTCGGCGACGCGGGCGACCGCCTCTACGGCGTCGTCTGACGCCGAAGGCGAAGTCGGCCCGGGTCGCGCGCCCCCGTGTCCCCCGTGGTCGGCTCCCCTGCCAGGATCGAACCCATGCCCACCGATGACCTCGTCGCCCGCGACCTCGCGAGCGTCTGGCACCCGTTCACCCAGCACGCGACGTGGGCCGAGGACAGGCCCCTCGTGATCGACCGGGGCGAGGGGATGTACCTCGTCGACACCGACGGGAACCGCTACCTCGACGGCTGCTCGAGCCTGTGGGTCAACGTGCACGGCCACCGCGTGCCGCAGATCGACGACGCGATCCGGCGTCAGCTCGACCGCATCAGCCACTCGACGTTCCTCGGTCTCACCCACGAGCCGGGCATCGAGCTCGCCGAGAAGCTCCTCGCCACGACGCCTCACAGCGCCGACCGCACGCTGACCCGCGCGTTCTTCGGCGGCGACGGCGCGAGCTCGGTCGAGGCCGCGATCAAGATGGCGTTCCAGGCCAAGGCCCAGCAGGGCGAGGACCGTCCGCTCTACCTCCACGTCGCCGAGGGCTACCACGGCGACACCCTCGGCGCGGTGAGCGTCGGCGGCATCGAGCTCTTCCACCACACCTACCGTCCGATCCTGCTCGACACGCTGATGGTCTCGAGCCCGGGAGTCCGCGACGCCGGGCAGACACCCGCTGAGCGCGCGGTGGAGGTCCTCGAGGAGACCCGGGATCTCCTGGCTCGCGATGGCCACCGTGTGTGCGCCGTCGTCGTCGAGCCGATGGTGCAGGCCGCGGGCGGGATGCTCACGCACGACGCCTCGTTCCTGCGCGGGATGCGCGCCCTCGCCGACGAGCACGGCGCGTACCTCGTCGCCGACGAGGTGGCCACCGGCGTCGGTCGCACCGGCCGGATGTGGGCCGTCGAGCACGCCGGCGTCGTCCCGGACCTGCTCACCTGCGGCAAGGGGCTGACCGCCGGCTACCTCCCGCTCTCGGCCGTGCTGGCGACCGAGGAGATCTACTCCTCGTTCCTGGGCGGACCCGCGAGCGGTCGGACGTTCTTCCACGGTCACAGCTACACCGCGAACCCGCTGTGCGCAGCGGCCGCCGTCGCGAACCTCGACCTCATGGCCGAGCATGGCACCGTCGAGCACGCCGCCCACGTCGGCGACCGCATCGGCGAGCTCACCGCCGACCTCGCGGCGTACGACGGGGTGCTCGAGATCCGCCGGATCGGCACGATGGCCGGGATCGAGGTCCACGATGCCGGTGAGCGCACCGGATTCGCCGTGTGCCAGAAGGCACGTGAGCGCGGCGTCCTCGTCCGACCGCTCGGCGACGTCGTCGTCCTGATGCCACCGCTCGCGATCGAGGAGACCGACCTCCAGCTCCTCGTAGGCACGGTCGAGGACTGCATCCGAGAGGTCCTCGGGTGACCGACGGCACTCGCGAGGGGGACCCGCTCGAACGCCTCCGCCGGCACGCTGACCGCCGCGTCGAGGCGGGGCTGCGCCGATCCCTCACGCCACGTCGGCACGACGACGACGTGCTCGACCTCGCGAGCAACGACTATCTCGGCCTCAGCGCCGACCTGCGCGTCGTCGAGGGGGCGATCGCCGCCACCCGGCTCTGGGGTGGGGGCTCGACCGGGTCGCGTCTCGTCACCGGCTCGACCCAGGCCCACCACGACCTCGAGGACGCCCTCGCGTCCTATGTCGGCGCCGAGGCCGGCCTGGTGCTCTCCAGCGGCTACCTCGCCAACCTCGCCACGGTCACGTCCCTGGCCGGGCCCGGCGACCTCGTCGTCAGCGACGCGCAGAACCACGCGTCGGTGATCGACGCGTGCCGGCTCAGCCGCGCGGACGTCGCCGTCACCGCGACCGGGTCGGTGTCCGACGTCGAGGACGTCCTCGCGCGGCGGACGCAGCACAACGCCGTCGTCGTCAGCGACGCCGTCTTCTCCGTCGACGGCCACCTTGCGCCCGTGGCGGCGCTGTCCGAGGTCTGCGCGCGGCACGGTGCGCTGCTGGTTCTCGACGAGGCGCACGCGCTCGGCGTCGTCGGACCCGACGGCCGCGGGGCCGCGTTCCTGGCCGGTCTCGCCGGACTCCCCCACGTGGTGCTGACCGCGACCCTGTCCAAGGCGTTCGGTTCGCAGGGCGGTGCCGTGCTCGGCGCGCGTGCCGTCATCGACCACGTCGTCGACAGTGCGCGTCCGTTCATCTTCGACACCGGCCTCGCCCCGTCGTCGGTGGGTGCGGCCAATGCCGCCCTCGACGCCGTCCTCGCCGATCCCACGCTGCCCCACCGTGCGCGAGCACGAGCCCAGGACCTCGCCACGGCCGCGCGAGCCGCCGGCTGGGAGGCCAGCGAGCCCGAGGCCGCCGTCACGTCCCTGCCCGTGGGCGACCCCACGACGGCGGTGGCCGCTGCCGCCGCGTGCCTGGCGCGCGGCGTACGCGTGGGCTGCTTCCGTCCTCCCTCGGTGCCCGACGGCATCTCGCGCCTGCGCCTCACCGCTCGCGCCGACCTCACCGACGCCGAGCTCGACCGTGTCCGGGTCGTGCTCTCCCACGTACGCCGCGAGGTCCTCCGGTGAGCGTCCTCGTCGTCACCGGCACCGGCACCGGGGTCGGCAAGACGGTCGTGACCGCAGCCGTCGCCGCACTCGCTCGAGACCGCGGATCCTCCGTGGCCGTGGTGAAACCGGGACAGACCGGTGTCTCTACCGATGAGCCCGGCGACCTCGACGACGTGCGTCGCCTGACCCTCGTCGACGACCTCCACGAGCACGCCCGGTTCCCCGACCCGCTCGCCCCCGCCGCCGCGGCCCACCGGCGCCGACTGCCCGCACTCGACGTCGCCGGGTCGATCGCCTCGGTGCGCGATCTCGCCGCATCGCGAGACCTCGTCATCGTCGAGGGTGCCGGCGGGCTGCTCGTCCGCTTCGACGACGACGGCGCGACCATCGCCGACTGGGCGCGCGCCCTCGGGGCCGGCGTCCTCGTCGTCACCCATCCGGCGCTCGGCACGCTCAACCACACGGCGCTCACCCTCGAGGCCCTCGCGCACCGAGGGCTCCCCCTCGCCGGCGTCGTCCTCGGCTGGTGGCCCGACGAGCCCGACCTCGCGTCGCGGAGCAACATCCGCGACCTCGAGACTCTCTCTGCCCGGCCGCTCGCCGGCGCCCTGCCCGACGGCGTGGGGAGGCTCGAACCGCTCGAGTTCCTGCTTGCCGCGCGCGCCGGGCTCGAACCGGCGCTCGGTGGCACGTTCGATGCGCGAGACTTCCGTCTGAGGCACGACCCGTTGGAGGAACCCCGATGACCGCGACCCACCCCACCGACTCCGCCACCGCCAGGGGCGCCACCGTCGGGGCCGATGCCGAGGTGCGCCACCTGGTGCTCGAGACGGCGCGCGAGCAGGTGCTCGACCGTGGCGTCGGGCTGACCGAGGCACAGGTGCTCGACGTGCTCCGCCTGCCCGACGACGCACTTCCCGAGCTGCTCGAGATCGCCCACGAGGTCCGGATGGCGTGGTGCGGACCGGAGGTCGAGGTCGAGGGCATCGTGTCGCTCAAGACCGGTGGCTGCCCTGAGGACTGTCACTTCTGCTCCCAGTCGGGGCTGTTCTCCTCGCCCGTCCGCACGGCGTGGCTCGACATCCCCTCGCTCGTCGAGGCAGCCGTCGCGACCGCCGCCACGGGTGCGACCGAGTTCTGCATCGTCGCCGCGGTCCGCGGCCCGGACGCGCGGCTGATGGCCCAGATGCGTGACGGGGTCGCTGCGATCCGGGCCGCCGTCGAGATCAACGTCGCGGCGTCGCTGGGCATGCTCACCCAGGAGCAGGTCGACGACCTCGCGGAGATGGGCGTCCACCGCTACAACCACAACCTCGAGACGTCGCGGTCCTACTTCCCGACCGTCGTCACCACGCACACGTGGGAGGAGCGCTGGGAGACCCTGATGATGGTCCGCGAGGCCGGCATGGAGGTGTGCTGCGGAGGCGTCGTCGGGATGGGCGAGACCCTCGAGCAGCGCGCGGAGTTCGCCGCCCAGCTCGGCGAGCTCGCACCCCACGAGGTGCCGCTGAACTTCCTCAACCCCAGGCCGGGCACGCCCTTTGGCGACCAGCCCGTGATGCCCGCGACCGACGCCCTGCGCACCATCGCGGCGTTCCGACTCGCCCTTCCGCGGACGATCCTGCGCTACGCCGGCGGCCGCGAGATCACCCTCGGCGACCTCGGGACGCGCGACGGCCTGCTCGGCGGCATCAACGCCGTCATCGTGGGCAACTACCTCACCACCCTGGGCCGCCCCGCCACCGACGACCTCGCCCTCCTCGGCGAGCTGTCGATGCCGGTGAAGGCCCTGAACTCCGCGCTGTGAGCCACGATATGGACGCCGGCGATGTGGACGCAGACGGCGCGGACGCCGGCGGCGCGGACGGGCTCCGGCCCGACGGCACGTGGTGGGTCACCGAGCCCGGACCCGGTGAGGGCACGCGGGTGCGGTTGCAGCGGCAGCAGTTCTGCCCGCGGTGCGGGGAGCCGCGCGACACGGCAGACCACGGCGCCTGCGACGTCGCCCTCGTGCTCGAGCCCCCGCGGTTCTGCGCGGTGTGCCGTCGGCGCATGGTCGTCCAGATCGTGCCGACCGGGTGGACGGCGCGGTGCGTCGAGCACGGCGAGCTCCACGGCGGCAACGCCGCCGGAACGTGACCCTTCCGCTCACCGGATCGTGACCCCGACGCGCCCCGCAGACCCACGTCGGTCGAGACACTGGCCGGCATGACCGAAGCGGGCGCAGTCGTCGAGACCGATCTCCGCGCACTGGCCCGCCCCGAACGCAATCGGCGGTCCCGACGACGCCGAGGCATCGTGCTGCTGCTGTTCGCGGGCGTCCTGCTGATGCTGACGGCGCAGATGCTGCTCCTGCTCCAAGCCGAGGTAGCGCGACCGGCGAGCGAGGTGCGCGAAGGAATGGCCGCCATGGCCTTCGCGTTCGTGGGTCTCTGCCTGTTCGCGATCGGCTCGGTCCTCGCCGTCTTAGGACTCATCAGCCTGCTCAGACGCCAGGCGGTGACCACGTCCGCGTGGCTCGTCGACCCCGTCGACCTGACGCGGGTCCGCTGGTGGACCGGGCAGTCCTGGACCCGTGACACGCAGCCGCGCGAACCGGCCACGATCGAGCTGCCACGCCTGGAGCCGGACAACAGACGGCGGCGGCGGCGCGGCCTGGTGATCCTGGTCGGTGCCGGCGCGGTCTCGGCCCTCTCGTGGTGGTACCCGACCAGTGTCGATCGGGCGCCGGCCTCGGTCGTGGACGGCCTCCCCCAGCCGCTCGCAGTGCGCCCGCTGGAGGTCCTCGCACTGAACCTGGCTCTGCCGGCACTGGTCGTCGCGCTCGTCGGGGGATACCTGCTGCTCACACTCGACGGAGACGCCCTCGCCGGCTGGTCGCCGGATCCCTCAGACGACTCGCGGCTCAGGTTCTGGGACGGCCACACCTGGACCGGCAGCACCGCGCCGCGCCCTACCGGCTGACCCTGCCGAGCCGGGCCGTCAGACGGCGAACCTCGCGCTGCTGCCGGCGCCCCAGTACTTGTCGGCGATGGTGACGACCTTGTACGTGCCACGGACCAGCGTGCGTTTCCCGAAGGTGTAGGCGCCCCTCGTCGTCAGCGTCGCGACCGCGACCTTGACGAGCTTCGTGCCGACCATGCGGTAGAGCACAGCGGTGCCGCTCTTGCGCGTGGCGGCGCCGTACACCGTCCGCTTGGTCCCGCTCCTGAGGACCTTCGCCGACACGATCGGGACGACCGCCACCTTGAGCACGCGCGACGTGCCGGCGGCGGTGAACAGGTTGCCCTTGAAGACCCAGCGGAACCACGTGTTGCGCGCCAGGACCGGGGTGTTGCCGAAGTAGTAGTCCGACTTGGACGGGACCCAGAAGGACTGGGTGCCGGTCGTGGTCACGGCGTCGCGGAAGACCAGGCCGTCGATCGAGGACTGGAGGGTTCCGCGGTCCACCTCGACCGCGTTGTCGAGGCTGTAGGCATATCCCGGAAGGTCTTTCAGGTACAAGTTGTAGCTGATGTAGGGGACCCTGCGGCCGTAGAGCGCAACACTCGCGGCGAGCGCGAGCGCGGGGTGGGCTGCCGCGCGGTTGTCGACCGGAGCGGTGAGAGCCGGGGGCGCGACTGCGCTGGGCACGTAGCGCAGGGTCGTGTCACCGTTGCTGCGGTCGCCGAGGAGCGTCGGAGCCACGGAGGTGTTGGTGGCGAGGTTCGCGTCGGTCGTGGAGTACGCCGCCGACACGGTCGTGGCGGGCGCGCCCACGAGGCGGTCCTTCCACATCCACCACGTCCCCGAGCTCGCGAGCCGGATGTCGTAGAAGTCCTTGAGAGCGGGGTTCACGACGGTGACGGCGGAGTGCGGGGCCACGGAAGGGACGAGCGCGCTGACGACGGTCAGCGGCGGCGCGGCCAGGGTCGTGTCCGCCTCGGCGTAGAGCAGGGTGTCGTCCTTGGTGAACACGAACGTGCTGGTGTCGGGCTGGACGCTCGCCGTCCCGTAGGTCTTCTCGAAGTAGACGTCCGGAACGGTCGCGAGCGGCGCAGCGTAGACACGGCCGTTGGACTGGCCGGCGTCGGAGTACACGGCCGCGGCATCGAGGCCGTCGGGCGAGACGGCGAGGCGGATCACCGTCTCGTCGGCCAGGGCGGCGAACGTCGTCACGGGAAGCAGCGTCGTGACGCCGCTGGCGACGTCGTACTGGTAGACCGAGACGGCTCGCGGCGCGGTCGGGGCGTTGTAGTCATACGGCGCCTCGAGCAGCCAGGTGACGGTCGCGCCGTCGGCAGAGAGCACTGGGTTCGCGTTCCAGACGTTGCTCACCAGGTGGGAGGTGACGGTGGCGCCGGAGCGGTGGGTCACGACCAGCCCATAGGTGCCGTCGTAGTGGCTGCCGATCGGGTTGTCGTTGCACACCGCTGCCGTGCCGCCGCACAGGGCCTCGACGATGGTGTCGCCATCCTGGGACACGTCATAGCTGTAGGACCGGTAGCCCACCGGCACGAGGGCCGTGGGCGCGAGTGCGGGGGCGATGGGTGTGCCGTCGGCATTGGCCACCAGCGCCTGCCGCGTCGCGGCGTCGAGGTAGGAGAAGACCGGCGGCGGCGTCAGGGCCGAGGCGGACACCGCGGGCACGAGACCGAGGGCAAGGGCTCCGGCGGCGGCGGCGATGACCGCGAGACCCCGTCGGGTGCGTCGGGTACTGGTGATCATGAGAACCCCGTTCCCCGGCCTCGGCCGGGTCGAGCGAGCATGCGCAGCGGTTGCCACGGTGAAATCCTCACATGTCGGACACGGGAAAGCGCTATCGCCACTCGTTCGGGTGACGTGAGGGCCGTCCCGCCGGTGCGACGCAACCCCGAGAGCTCCCGAGTACGGTCGAGGGATGGGACTGGTCACCGGTGTGATGCACCCGGAGGGGTACCACGGCCTCGGGGTCAGGTCGTCGTACTTCGAGGGCTGGTACGTCAAGCTCGTCGCCGCCGACCGGCAGGCCCGCTGGGCCGTGATCCCAGGGGTCTTCCTCGATCCCGCCGGGGACGGCGAGGCGTTCGTGCAGGTCCTCGACGGCGCGACCGGCGAGAGCTGGTACCACCGCTACGACGTGGCGGAGTTCAGCGCGGAGCCCGACCGGTTCGACGTTCGCGTGGGACCCAACCGGTTCTCCGACCGCGGCGTCGTCCTCGACCTCCCGTCGCTGTCGGGCGACGTGCGGTTCACGACCCCGCTCGATCCCTGGCCGGTCTCGTGGCACTCCCCGGGCGTCATGGGCTGGTATGCCTGGGTTCCGCGGATGGAGTGCAAGCACGGCGTCGTCTCCTTCGGCCACGACCTCGAAGGGCAGCTCACGCACGACGGTGTCGGGTCGAGCTTCGACGGCGGCCGCGGCTACCTGGAGAAGGACTGGGGCGCGGCGTTCCCCGCGGGCTATGTGTGGATCCAGACCAACCACTTCAGCGACCCGGGGACCTGCCTGACGGCGTCGGTCGCCCTCATCCCGTGGGTGCGCTCGGAGTTCCGCGGCCACATCGTCGGGCTCAAGCACAGCGGCGTCCTGCACCGCTTCGCGACGTACACCGGGGCGACCACGACCCGTCTCGAGGTCGACGACGAGAACGTGCACTGGCAGCTGCGCTCCAAGCGCGGCGCGACCCTCGAGCTGACGGCCGACCGGCCTCGGGGCGGCCTGCTGCACGCACCCGTGCGGACCCAGATGCACCGACGGGTCGAGGAGACGCTCGACGCGAGCGTGCGGGTGCGCCTCGTCGACGAGCACGGCGCCGTGCTGCTCGACGACGTCGGACGCTGCGCCGGCCTCGAGGTGCACGGCGACCTCGCCCGGCTCACCGCGACGTCCTGAGGCGGGCGGCGGAACAGACCTGCCGCGCCCGGGGTTGACTCAGCACCACCCCCATCCCCAGAACCGGAGGCCCTCGTGCCGACTCGTGACGCAACCACCCAGTGGACCGGCGACCTGAAGACCGGCACCGGAGTCGTGACCCTCGACTCCAGCAACGCCGGCCAGTTCCCCGTGACCTTCCCCAGCCGCGCCGGTGAGCCCGACGGCCACACCAGCCCCGAGGAGCTCGTCGCCGCCGCCCACTCCGCCTGCTACGCGATGTCGCTGTCGAACGGCCTCACTCTCGCCGGCACGCCGCCGACGACGCTCTCGGTCAGCGCCGAGGTCGAGCTCGGTCGCGACGACGCCGGTCTCGCGATCGTCGCGATCCGCCTGACCGTCGACGGCACCGTGCCCGGTGCCACGACCGAGTCCTTCGCCGCGGCGGCCGCCGTCGCCAAGGCCGGGTGCCCCATCAGCAAGGCCCTCGCCGGCGTCCCCGACATCACGGTGACCGCCACCCTGCTCTGAGCCTCGCTCGCGGGGGCGGACGGCACGGGACGACTTGCGCCGCCCGCCCCCGCGAGGGATAGTTGAACGGCCAACTACTTCCCGGAGGTTCGCATGCCCGCCGTCACCGTCGACGACATCACCGTCCTGCCGCGCGTGCGCAAGCCCGACGCGGGGCTCGTCGCCGTTCGTCCGGTACGCAGCGTGACGACGGCACCCCGCGGCTTCGAGGGGGAGGGCTTCCCGGTCCGCCGCGCGTTCGCCGGCGTCGCGGCCGAGCTGCTCGACCCGTTCATCATGATGGATCAGATGGGCGAGGTGGAGTACGCGCCGGGAGAGCCCAAGGGCACCTCGTGGCACCCCCACCGCGGCTTCGAGACCGTCACCTACATCATCGACGGCTCGTTCATCCACCAGGACTCCCACGGCGGCGGTGGTGTCATCACCAACGGCGACACGCAGTGGATGACGGCCGGCTCGGGGCTCCTCCACATCGAGACACCGCCCGAGGCCCTGGTCATGTCCGGCGGCCTCTTCCACGGCCTCCAGCTGTGGGTCAACCTCCCGCGCGACGCGAAGATGAGCGCCCCGCGCTACCAGGACCTCCGCGCCGACGGCGTCGCCCTGCTCTCCAGCGATGACGGCGGTGCGCTGCTGCGTGTCATCGCCGGCAGCCTCGGCGGCCACGACGGCCCCGGCTCGACCCATACGCCGATGACGATGGTGCACGCCACCATCAGCCCCGGCGCGTCGGTGACGATCCCGTGGCGCCAGGACTTCAACGCCCTGGCCTACGTGCTCGCCGGTCGCGGCACCGTCGGCCCCGAGCAGCGCCCGATCGCCACCGGCCAGCTCGCGGTGCTCGGCGCAGGTGGCTCGATCACGCTCTCGGCCGACGTGGGCCAGGACGCCAACGCCCCGTCGGTGGACGTCGTCCTGCTCGGGGGCGCACCGCTGCGCGAGCCGATCGCGTGGATGGGTCCCTTCGTCATGAACACCCAGCGCGAGCTCATGACGGCTGTCGAGGACTACCAGGCCGGCCGCCTCGGCCAGATCCCCGCCGACGGCATCCAGCCCTTCCGCGCCTGACCGTCCCCGGTCTCGCACCCGCACCCGGACCGCGCGGGACGAGGACAGGTACGGCAGAGTCCTCTCCCGTGACGAGTTCCCCGACGTACGCCGTCCTGCACTCCCCCACGACCAGCGTCGTGCTCACCCACGACGACGACGTGCCGTGCATCGTGCACTGGGGCGCACGGCTGCCCGACGGCCTCGACGTCGCCGACCTGCCGGCCCTGCTCGACACCGCGGTGCAGCAGAGCAGCCTCGACCACAACCCCGACCTGTCGCTGCTGCCCGAGCAGGCGCGCGGCTGGGCGGCGTACGGCGGGATCGCCGGGCACCGGGCCGACGGACGCGACTGGGCACCACTGCTCGCACGGACGTCCAGCGCGGCAGCAGCCGACTCGTTCACCTGGCACGGGAGCGACTCGCGCGCAGGCATCTCGGTGGCGCTCACCGTCGCGCTCGACGAGCACGGCCTCCTGCTGCTCGACACCGCCCTGACCAACGACGGCGACACCGACTACGTCCTGGACTCCCTCGCCGGGGCACTGCCCGTGCCCGCGTGCGCCGACGAGGCCCTCACCCTCACTGGGCGCTGGGCCAAGGAGATGCAGGAGCAGCGACACGTCCTGGGCACCGCGGCGCTGGTGCGGGAGAACCGTCGGGGCCGCACGTCGCACGAGTCCGCGCCCACGGTGGCCGTCGGCACGAGGGCGTTCGGCGAGCAGTCCGGCGAGGTCTGGATGGCGCACCTGGCCTGGAGCGGCAACCACCGGGTCCACGTCGAGAAGATCTCCGACGGACGCCGCTACGCCAGCCTGTCCGAGCTGCTGCTGCCGGGCGAGGTCGTGCTGTCGCCCGGAGAGTCCTACGACGCGCCGACGGTGCTGGCGGCGTACTCCGGCCACGGCCTCGGCGGCATCAGCGATGCGTTCCACGCCCACGTCCGCGCCCGCGCCTCGCACCCGCGCACGCCGCGCAAGATCCTGCTCAACACGTGGGAGGCCGTGTACTTCCGCCTCGACGTGCCCGAGCTGCAGCGCCTCGCCGACGCCGCGGCGTCGGTCGGCGTCGAGCGGTTCGTCCTCGACGACGGCTGGTTCCGCGGACGCGACGACGACACAACCTCGCTGGGTGACTGGTACGTCGACGAGCGCAAGTTCCCCGACGGTCTCGGCGTCCTGGTCGACCACGTCGTGGGTCTCGGCCTGGAGTTCGGCCTGTGGGTCGAGCCGGAGATGGTGAACCCCGACAGCGACCTGTTCCGGGCGCACCCCGACTGGGCGCTCGGCGTCGAGGGCCACGACGTCGTCCTCGGCCGCAACCAGCTCGTTCTCGACCTCGGCCGGGACGAGGTCGTGGCCTACCTGCTCGAACGCCTCGACACCCTGCTGACCGAGTTCGACATCGGCTACCTCAAGTGGGACATGAACCGCGACCTCGTCGACGCAGGACACCGCGGCGGCCAGGCTGGCGTACGGCGTCAGACCCTCGCGCTCTACGGCCTGCTCGACGAGCTGCGCCGACGTCACCCCGGCGTCGAGATCGAGTCCTGCTCCTCCGGCGGAGCCCGGGTCGACCTCGGCATCGCCCAGCGCACGGACCGGTTCTGGACCTCGGACTGCAACGACGCCCTCGAGCGGCAGTCGATCCAGCGAACGTTCACCTACCTGCTCCCGCCGGAGCTGATGGGCGCCCACGTCGGACCCACCTGGGCACACACCACGGCACGCACGCACACCCTGCCCTTCCGCGCGGCGACCGCGATGTTCGGGCACCTCGGCTTCGAGTGGGACATCGCGTCGGCAACTGCCGAGGACCGTGCCGGTGTCGCCCAGGTGATCGCCACGCACAAGCGGTTCCGCCCCCTGCTGCACACGGGCCGCGTCCTGCGTCTCGACCACCCCGACACCTCGGCAATTGCCCACGGCGTCGTCGCGCACGACCGCAGCGAGGCATTGTTCTCCTACGCGCAGCTGCGGACCGTCGACGCCTCGCTGCCCGCGCCGCTGCGTCTCCCCGGGCTGGCGCCGGAGCGTCGTTACCGGGTCGAGCGCGTCCCCCTGCCGGGCGCGGTCTGGCAGCCGGGCAAGCACATCCCCGGCTGGTACGACGCCGGCCTCGTGGCGAGCGGTGCCGTGCTCGCCGAGGTGGGGTTGCCCCTCGGCGTCCACGTCCCGGAGTCCGCGACGCTGATCCACGTCGCGGCCGTCGACGACTGACCCGGGCGGGTCCCCATTCGGGGACGAGCAACATCCGGTAGGCGCCGTTGCGCTGACTCCGCAGCAAGTGTTCGACCGTGGCGACATGCCCGCTTGACGGGGGATCCGGCTCGGATGTGTTGTCGGAGTGCTTGCGCTCGGTGCCTGGGCGATACCGGCGACGGCAGACGAGACGCCCAGCCCAGACGGCATCGCCCGGCCCGCGCAAGCCCATCACAGACCCACGTGAGCCCGGTGGTCGGAGGCCGGGACGTTCGGGACGCTGCTACTCGGCTTGCACGGCTTGGCGCGGGTCCATCTCGGCCGGCCCCACGAGCTGGCGTCGCTGGTGATCATCGACACCCAAGTCGCTCGCGGCGCATCCAACGGCGGCCCGACGTTCCACGAGCGGGGCGGCCCGTGGGGGGCCACCAACGGCGCGAAGCGCGTCGTCGCAGTCGATGTGACTGGACTCCCGGTGGTCGCGCTGGAGGTCCCGGCGAGCACAGCAGAGGTCGCTGCCCCGGAGCAGCCGGTCGAGAAGCTGGCCGACCTGGGCGGCGTGGATCGGCTCGAGAAGGTTCTCTTCGACAGGGACACCGCGCTTGGGTCCGCCGTCCGGCTGAGCCAGAAGTTCGGCGTCGAGTTCGAGCGGTACGGCTGGGCAACGCGCGCCGAGCGGTTCGACCCCATCCCCCCGGGCTTGGCGGGTCGAGGTCGCACACGGGGTGCTCAGTCGGTCCCGCCGGCTCTCCAAGTCGTTGGAGAAGACCACCGAGTCCGCGACCGCGTGACTCGGACTGGCCCGCGTCTCGATGGTCCTGGACACCTGGCTGGTCCGGCGGCCGCGGCCACGGACCGCAGCCGAGCAGGCCGCGTGGGACGCACGCAGAGCAGCCCCGGTGGTCCAGTCGAAGTCCGGGGAGCTCGGGCTCCACACGCCCGCCACCGGTCAGGGCTGGGTTTGTCGGTCGGGTGGGGCGAGCTCCCAGTACCCGGTCGTTCCTGGGCTGGTGTCGGCCCGGGGGGTGATGACCCACCCGCCCTCGTGGACGACGTGGTGGTGGCGGAGGCAGAGCAGGACCAGGTTGGCCAGGGAGGTGTCGCGGCCGTGCTCCCGTTCGCGGACGTGGTGGGCGTGGGTCCGGTCGACCTGGACCCGGCATCCCCGGGAAGGCGCAGTGCTCGTCGCGGGCTTCGAGGGCGCGGCGCAGCCTCGGGGGAACAGTCCCGAGGCCACGCCCGACGTAGAGGACCGTCCGGGCCCGGTCCTGCCACCACTGCGGTGCACCAGTGCACCCTCCGGCCCCGGTTGCCCCGCCTGCGAGGGTCAGCGGTGTGGTGGGGTCGATGGGGGTGATGGTCGAGTCGCACAGGATGCGGTGGATCGACGCAGCGGGGACGTCCGACAACGGGCCCTGCGCGAGCCCGGCCGCCAAGGCCGCCGCGGCAGCGTCGAACCGGGCGACCAGGTGCGCGAGGCGGGAGCCTCGGCTCCCGGGACCCGAGGGCGGTATCGAACACACAGGGCACTACCAGCCGACCCCATCGACCGTCCACTACCCTGACAGGTCAAGGGAGAGTGTGGCTTTCCCCCACCCCACCGCCCACCGGGCCTCGTCAGCCAAGGCGGAACGGACGGGTGCTTCCAGTGGCCGATCCGCTGAAGGAGTCGCCGGCGAACGCGTACGTGATCTTGTAGGTGACGCCCTTGAGCGCGCTGATGAGATACGTCGCCGCGTAGCCGGACCCCGAGGTGTGGATGGTCACGGACATCACGCGCACCCAGCGTCGCCCGCTGAGCCGCATGAGGCTTGTGCCGACAGCGCGGCCCAAGGCCGGCGCAGCAACGCGGATGGTCTGTCGGGCGTATGACGGCTTGGCGTAGTAGTAGATGCCGCTCACGATCTTGTGCGGTCGGCTCATGACGACGGTGATCGCGGCTGGCACCCGATAGGCGATGGTCCTGCTGGTGTATCCGGCGTGGGTCGCGTCGCCGGAGATGGTGGCGGTAGCAGTCCCGGAGTAAGGGAGAACCAGCTTGAGGATCGCCGTCCCGACGCTGGTGATGGCGACGGCGTAGGTCCTGTCCTGTCCGGTCCCGTTGCTGTGGACGGTGACGCGAGCTGTGGTGCGAGCCGTGCCGCGGACGGTGAACGTCGTGGCGTACCCGTACCGCGTGGGATTGGTGACGATGACCGACACCGAGCTCGAGAGCGGGGTGCCGGTGCCGGTCGCGACGATGTAGTAGTTGGTGGTGCCGTTGTTCCCCTGGCTGCCCAGGGTGTACGCGACGGTTCCGGCGGCGTTGAACGCGATCCCGCCGGGCTGGGTATCCACGTTCGCCGGTGCGGCCGGGTAGGCGGCCTTGTGCGTCGTGGCCGCGGTTGCGGCGTCATACATCCAGAACGCGTTGCCGAAGCCGAACTTCGTGGAGCCCACCAGGGTCGATCCGTCCGGGCTGAACCCGACGGACGTCGGATACGCGGCGGCGGGGAGGGTCGTGATCGCCTTGAGGGTGGCACCGTCGAAGAGCTGGAAGTCGTACCCGCTCATCTGGACGATCGCGATGCGGCCTCCGCCGGCCGCGATGTCCTGGATGCTGCTACTGCCGGTGAACCCCGCGTCACCGGTGATGAGGCCGGAGAGGCCGGTGCTGTCCGCGGCCCACGAGCGGAGCGTCCCGTGGTCGTCGAGGGAGACGAGCCGTCCGTTGTCGCCCGCCAGCTTCGGTGCGTCGACGAGGTCCGTCGCGTCGGGGGTGGCGGTGTCGTGTGCGGTGCCGGTCGCGAGGTCCACATGGTTGATCTCGCCGGTGACGCCAGGGCCGCACTCGTAGGAGTAGAACAGCGCGTTGCCGACCACGGCCATCGACGCGACAGGACAGTCCTTCACGGTGATCTCGGCGGTCTTCGTCAGGGTGGCGGCGTCGATGACGGCGATGGCGCCGCTCACCGCCTCGGCGGCATAGACCTTGTTGCCGTCGGGGGAAGCGATGATGGCCCTGGCGTTGAACACTGCCGGGATCGTGCTGTGGTAGCTGCCGTTCTCGTTGTACACGAGCACGCTGTTGGCGTCGGCCACGAACAGGTGCCCGCCGGCGCTGGTGATCGAGTTGGGGCTGCTGGCTCCACCGATGGGGAACATGGTGGCGGTGTAAGGCTGCGGCCCCGCCGCCGCACCGGCCGGGGTCGCCGTGACGGCGATTAGCACGGCGCCGAGCGCCGCCGCTGTCAGCGTCGCCACGGTCCGTCGACGTCGCCACGTCCGGGTGCCGGAGACGTGCCCTGGCCGCCCTGGCCGTGGCGGCGTGGCGGCGGCGTGGGTCGAGTGACGATCGTGTCGATCCATGCTGGTGCTCCCCCGTGACGTGAGTTCGTCGTACCGCCCGCGATCGTGTCGGACCCGCCGACGAGACGCGAGGCCACACGCCCCATGTCGCCCGATCGGCGGTCAGGGCAGGACGACGGTGCGCGACCCGGTGAGGAAGATCCGGTCCTCGGCGAAGAGCCGCACGGCTCGCGACAGGACGCGGCGCTCGACGTCACGCCCGAGGGCCACGAGGTCGCCCGCCGTGTCGGCGTGGGACACCCGCTGGACGTCCTGCTCGATGATCGGGCCCTCGTCGAGGTCCGCGGTCACGAAGTGCGCCGTCGCCCCGATGATCTTCACGCCGCGCTCGTGCGCCTGGTGGTAGGGGCGGGCGCCCTTGAAACCTGGCAGGAACGAGTGGTGGATGTTGATCAGGCGTCCGGGCAGGCGCGCGCAGAAGTCGTCGGAGAGCACCTGCATGTACCGCGCGAGGACGACGACGTCGGCGCGGTGCTCCTCGACGAGCCGGGCCAGCGCCTGCTCCTGCTCGGCCTTGGTGTCCTTCGTGACCGGGAGGACGACGTAGGGGATGCCGTGCGCCTCGGCGATCGCCCGACAGTCGTCGTGGTTGGACACGATGACCGGGATGTCGATCGGGAGCTCGCCGATGGACTGGCGGTAGAGCAGGTCCACGAGGCAGTGGTCGAACTTCGACACCATGACGAGCGCGCGACGCTGCTCGCTGACGAGCCGCAGGGAGACCAGCGGGTCGACGACGTCGAGGCGCTCCAGGACGGCCCGGCGGATCGCGTCGACGTCTCCCTCGGCGCTCTCGAAGCGTGTGCGGAGGCAGAACAGGCTCAGGTCGGGCTCGGTGAACTGCGCCTGCTCGAGGATGTTGGACCCGGACCCGAGGAGCGCGCCGGTCACGGCGTGCACGATCCCGGGGCCGTCGATGCAGCGCAGGGTGAGCACGTACTCGTAGTCCACAGTGGCTCATCCGTTCGACGGCGGCGGTCGGACCCTGATCCTAGGAGCCCGCGACCCTCCGGCCCCGACCGCGGTCGGGCCCCAGGCACCGGGCCGGACGCCCTCCGGGTGCGGCCCTCGCGTGACGCCGAGGAGGTCGACGGGTTGGATGGGTGCATGACCGACACGACGCAGACCCGGCAGGACTCCGACACCCAGACACCGATCCGATGGGGGATCCTCGGCGCGGGCGGCATAGCCACGAACTTCTGCGAGGACCTCGCCCTGCTTCCCGACCACCACGTGGTCGCCGTCGGGGCACGCAGCGCCGGGACGTCCGACGCCTTCGCGGACCGGTTCGGCATCGCCCGCCGGCATGCCTCCTACGCCGACCTCGTGGCCGACGAGGACGTCGACGTCGTCTACGTCGCGACGCCGCACCCGTTCCACCACGACGCGGCGCTGCTCGCGATCGAGGCGGGCAAGGCGGTACTGGTGGAGAAGCCGTTCACGATGGACGCCGCCGAGGCGCGGTCGCTCGTCGGCGCAGCCCGCAGCCGAGGCACGTTCCTCATGGAGGCCATGTGGACCCGCTTCCTCCCCCACATCGCGGCGATCCGCGACGTCCTGGCGTCCGGTCGCCTCGGCGACCTCGTGCTCGTCACCGCCGACCACGGCCAGTGGTTCGAGAAGGACGCCCAGCACCGGCTCTTCGCGCCCCGGCTCGGGGGCGGCGCGCTGCTCGACCTCGGCGTCTATCCCGTGTCGTTCGCCTCCATGGTGCTCGGGACGGCGACCCACGTCACCGCGGTGAGCGACGCGGCGTTCACCGGGGTGGACGGCCAGACGTCGATGATCCTGCGCGACGACGACGGCCGGCACGCGGTCCTCACGACGACGCTGTGGGCCGAGACGACCAACGGCGCCGCGATCACCGGCACCGAGGGACGCCTCGACATCGATCCGACGTTCTACCGGCCGACGGCGTTCACCATCACCGACCGAGCCGGCGGCCGCGAGCGCGTCGACATCCCGGTCGAGGGCAACGGCCTCCGCTTCCAGGGCGCGGAGGTCGGGCGCTGCCTGCGCGCCGGGCTCACCGAGTCCCCGCTGCTGACCCTCGAGGAGACCGTGTCGGTCATGGAGACACTCGACGAGGTGCGCCGCCAGGTCGGTCTCCAGCACCCGCCGCACTGAGGGCGGCGGCACGAACCGCTCAAGATCAGGGCGTCGGCGGTCGATCTCCCCGGGGACCGACCGCCGACGAAGGGCACACCGTGACTGCTGCGACACTGCCGCACGTCCTGAGCCCGTCGGCCGTCACGGCGGTGGCGGGGCGCCTGGTCGACAACGTGTCCGAGGTCGTGCGCGGCCAGCCCGCGGCCGTGCAGTACCTTGCCGCTGCGTTCCTCTCCGGGGGCCACGTCCTCATCGAGGACACTCCCGGCAACGGCAAGACCACCCTCGCGCACGCATTCGCCCGCTCCGTCGCAGCCGACTTCCGCCGCGTCCAGGGCGCTCCCGACCTGCTGCCCTCCGACGTCACCGGGTCCTCGGTGTGGAACCAGGTCACGCAGTCCTTCACGTTCGTGCCTGGCCCGGTGTTCTCCCACGTGCTGCTCGTCGACGAGCTCAACCGGACGCCACCCCGCACCCAGGCCGCGTTCCTCGAGGCGATGGAGGAAGGAACCGTCACCGTCGACGGCGTGAGCCACCCCCTGCCGTCGCCGTTCACCGTGATCGCCACGCAGAACCCGCTCGAGCAGCACGGCGCCTACCCGCTGCCCGAGGGCCAGCTCGACCGGTTCGCCCTCCGCGTCACGCTCGCGCCGCTCGGTGAGGAGGACGAGCTCCGCGTCCTGCGTGACCAGGTCCACCACGCCACGGTCACCGACCTCCCGCCCGTGATCGACGTCGCGACGTGGCACGCGTCGTGCGCCGCAGTCCGTCAGGTCTACGTCGCCCCCGCGGTGTCGGCGTACGCGCTCGCCGTCGTCCGCGCGACGCGTAACCACCCGCAGATCGCCCACGGCGCCAGCTCCCGCGCCGCCATCTCCTTCGTGCGGACCGCGCAGGCGTGGGCCGTGCTCAACGGCCGCGAGTACGTCGTGCCCGAGGACCTGCAGGCCATCGCGATCGCGGCGCTCGCCCACCGCGTCGCGGGCGCGGGCGGGGCAGCCACGGCCGCCCTGGCCGACATCCTCGCGCGCACGCCCGTGCCGCTCGGCAGCTGACGGCGCCCGGTGTCCGAGGACGTCCGGCGCGACGGGTCACGGTCGCTCACGCGGCTCGGCGCGTGGCTGCTCTGCGGCAACGTCACGCTGGTCGCCCTCGGGCTCCTGCGCGGCGACGTCTGGCTCTACCTCGTCGCCCTGCTCGCAGTCTCCGCTGTGACGGTGAGCTGGCTGATCGTCCCGAGGCTGCCGCACATCGAGTCCGGTCTCCAGCTCGCGACGACCGAGGTCGTGGGGCAGCCGACGCCGGCCCGTCTCGTGCTGCGGGCCGGGGTGGTGCCCGTCCCCCGGCACCACCTCACTCTCCACGTCGACGGCGACGCGGTACCGGTCGAGGCCGTCGTCGCAGCCCTCGCCCCTGGCCAGGTCCGTGCCGTCCCCGTCGTCCTGCGCCCCGCCGTCCGGGGCAGGCACGACGGTCGAACGACTGTCGCCTGGACCAGCGCACCCTTCGGTCTCGTCCGTCGGACGCACATCGACCGGCACGCCCTCCTCCGGACCGTGGCCGCAGGCATCCACGACGGCCGCGTCGGCCCCGCGGCCAGCAGCGCCGACGGGGGCGGGACGAGCATCCGGGTCGGGCGCTCCGGCCCGGATGTCCATGCTCTGCGGGCCTGGGCGCCGGGGGACGGCACAGCCGTCCACTGGCGGGCGACCGCACGCCGCGGAGCGCCCGTCGTCGTCGACCGGGAGTCACCCGAGCGCCTCTCCCTCGTCGTGGTCATCGGCCCCGCGGGAGGGAGCGCAGGCGCCGACCGCACCGACGCGACCATCGCTCTCGCGGCGGGTGTGGCGCTGCGGGCGGCCCGCGAGGGTGCCGACGTACGCCTGGTCACCGCGGCGGGCGCGGAGTCGCTGGGTGCCGAGGAGGCGCGCGAGCTGCTGTCCTGGACCGCAGCCGCGCAGCCGGTGGCAGCCACGCCCGAGAACGCCGACGAGGCCGTCCGGCTCGCCGGGCCGGGCGGCCGGGTCGTGGTCGTGACCGGCCAGCCGGCCCTGGTGTGGACGCACGCCGGCGAGACGTACGGCGTCGACGTCGTGATCCTGACGGCGGCAGCGGCCACCACCGAGCCGGCGTCCCCACCTGCGGCGGCTCCCGTGCCATCGCACCGGCTCCTCGTCGCGACGCTGTGCTCGCTGGCGGCGGGGCTCGCCGCCATGGCGTCGACCGGGGTCGTCCCGGTGGGCGAGGCCGTCGGGTGGGGCGTCTGCATCGCGGTGGCGGGTGTCAGCGTGGACCGCCGTCCCACGGTTCTCGCCAGCGCCCACCTCCGCACGGCGCTGACCCTTCTCATCGTCGCGATCACCGGCGCGTTCGCCGTCGCCCTGAACAACCACGGCGACCTCGCCCCCGCGGCAGGGACGGCCGTGGCCGGTCTCGCGCTCGCGGCGATGGTGAGCCAGCGGACGCGCCGCGACGTCCTCGTTGCCCTGGGACTCGGTCCGGTCATGGGCGTGTCCGCCGCCGGTCTGGCACCGGGACCCGAGCTCGCGCTGCCGCTGGTGCTCGTGGCCGTCGCCGTCCTCGCCGGGCTGGCCGCGGCGAGCGAGGACTCCCTGCACGACGGGGTGGCGCCCACCGCAGGGACGACCGACGCCCATCTCCGGCGCCCGCTCGCAGGACCCGTGACTGCCGTGATCGGCGCCGGTCTGGTCGCGTTCCTGGTCTTGCCGCTCGGCGCGGCGCCCACGCTCGGGACCTCGCTGCTCGGCGCCCGCAACCACCCCCAGACCGCCCTGGAGGCGGCAGCCGAGCTCATGCCGGACTACGTGAGCGGCATGCTCGACCTCGGCGCACGCGGTCACCTGCCGCACACGCCCACCTTCGAGGTCCCCGCCGGGTCTCCGCCCCTGTGGCGCGCGATGACGCTCGACACCGTTGCGAGCGGCGTGTGGAGCAGCCAGGTGACCCAGCAGGTCATCGAGGCCGGTACTCGAAGCCGAGTGCCCCTGCCCGTATCACCTGCGGACCTCGGTGCACCGTCCCGCCCCGCGCGCGACTACGACGTGCTGCCGATCGAGAGCGGATCGATCATCGCGCCCGGACCGCCGCAGGCCGTGCGCGGCATCGACCGCATCGGCCACTGGCAGACCGACGGCTTCGACATCGCCGGGCCTCTCACGCCGTACACCGTCACGGCGACGCCGCGGGAGGACGTCGACTCGCTCACGAGAGCGGGTACCGGCCCCGACCGGGCCGAGTCGCGCTGGGTGGCCGCCGACCCCGACACGACGGCGCGCACCGATGCGCTCGCCCGCTCGGTGGTCGCCGGGACGACCGACCGCGTCGCCGCGGTGCAGGCGGTGCAGGCGTGGCTGCGGGCGAACGTGCGCTACCAGCTCGACGCACCGCTGCCGCCTCGCGGCGAGGACCCCGTCGACTTCCTGCTCTTCAGCTCCCGTGCTGGCTTCTGCGAGCACTTCGCCGCCGCCGAGGTGACGCTGCTGCGCAGCCTCGGCATCCCCTCGCGCATCGCGACCGGCTACAGCGTCGGCTCCGCCCGCGAGGACACCCCGGGACGGCTCACGGTCCTCGCCTCCGACGCCCACGCGTGGGTCGAGGTCTGGATCCCCGGCCACGGCTGGGTCACGTCCGACCCCACCGCGGGATCGACCCTCGCCGACCCCTCGACGGACCAGGGCCTGCTTCAGCGCGCAGGTGCGGCGTGGACCATGGCGTGGTCCACCGACGGGTCGCGACGCGGCCTGGCCGCGATCGTCCTGCTGCTCGTCGCTCTCGTCGCCGGAGGCTCCGTCGCCCTCCGGCGCCGGCGCGCGACCGCGACCACGACCGGGCGCACCTCAGCCGCCCGTGCCGCCACCACCGAGCCGCTGGCGGCGTTCGGTCGGTTCCGCGCGGCGCTGTCGGCCGACGGGCTCGGCAGCGCCGACTCACCCCGCCCTGGGGACGGCGTCCACGACGTGCGACGCCGGGTGGCCGGCGACGTGCTGCTCGACGACGCGCAGCTGCTCGGCGCCCTCGACGTGGTGGAGCGTGTCCTCTACGACCGGGCCGCGCCGCCCACGCAGGTCCGCCTTGGTGCAGCCGACGTGCTCGACCGGCACACCGCCGCACTGCTCGCCCGCGCGCCCGTCGCGACGCGCTAGTCAACGTCGACAGCCCGGGGCCAGGTCGGGGGTCCGGTCAGCGCTCCGGTCAGCGGTCCGGTCAGTGCGCGAACGTCGGTGCGACGATGGCCCGGCCGAGGGTGTGGAACGCGAGGGTGAAGCTGATCACGGCCGGGGTCATCGAGGTGTCGACGCCGAGCGTCTCGACGTCGACGGCGTGGACCACGAAGAAGTAGCGGTGCGGCATGTCGCCCTGCGGCGGGGAACAACCGCCATAGGAGGCGGTGCCCATGTCGGTGGAGATGTGGAACCCGCCGGGCAGGGTGGCGTCGGACTCGCCCGCACCTCGCGGGAACGCGCGCACCTCGGCCGGTACGTCGACCACGACCCAGTGCCAGAAACCCGACGGCGTCGGGGCATCCGGGTCGAAGCAGGTGACGGCGAAGCTCCGCGTCCCCTCCGGGACGTCGCTCCAGGACAGCTGCGGCGACTGGTTCTGGCCGCCGGCCGAGGTGTGCACGTGGGTGAGGGAGGTGAGGGCACCTCCGACGACGTCCTCGCTGGTGACCTCGAACGCCGTCACGGGGGGAAGGTAGTCATAGGGGTTGACGGCCACACGTCGGTCCAGGCTCACGGCGACTCCTCCGGTCGAGCTCGATCGCACTCCTCAGCCAACCGCAGTCGGCCCTGGCGCGCAGGCGATTGCCCGGGGCCGTGCGGCCGACCTCCGCCGGGGGCGTCCCCCGCTCCCTGTGCACAGCACTGGGGACAACCTGGGGATGACTGGCCCGTTACGGAGGACAACCTGTGCACATCCTGTGGGCAACGAAAGAGGTGGCGGAACTTCGCCGAAACCCCTTGTGCCCGAGGCGATCAGGGGACTAGAACTGCTTCTACGCCGAGCACGAGGGCAGGCCACCCGGAGGAGACTCCGGCGGCGGGAGCGGACCGGGAGACCGGTACTCACCCGACGCGGCCAGCCGGAGGATTCGGCCACGCCGAGAACGGTCGGCGGATCACGGAGAAGGTTCTTCGGAACCGGCTGCGGCGCGGGACGCCTCCTCGGAGACGGCTCCACGCAGACCTCCACCCGCACCGCGCCACGGGAGACCGAGGTCGGTCGCAGGGATCCGCAGGACGCGCGCGGCGGAAGCCGATGCGAACGGCGAGCCACGGTGCAGCTCCTTGGAGCGGCACCACGGCGGGCGAGCGGGAGACTGCGAGCACGTCGGAGGCTCGACGATCGCACGGCAGCACGAACGTCAGCCCAGCGGTCGGGGAAACCTGACCGCGGGAGGGCGAGCGTGCAGCGGGCCCCTCGATCTCATACATCGAGGGGCCCGCACCTGTTTCCAGGCTCACCTCCAGGATGCCCGACGCGGCACGATCGGCCGAGACGACACGACGGGGCGCCGGTCACCCGTCTGATGATCGTCACCCGCCGTTCGCCCCCCGTGGCGCGCCGCGTCACCGACCCCCATGCCCCTTGCCGTGCTCCAACGGGGCTAGCGGGCGCGTAGGGCGGTGCCGAGGGACACCCGCTGCCCCGTCCGCACGACGCCGCGCCGGTAGATCCCCGAGGCGAGCTTGGCCAGGACCACGGCGGTCGCCAGCGTGATCCCCATGCTCAGCACGAGCTGCCAGACCGGCACGGAGCCGGTGGCCCAGCGCACGGGCATCACGAGCGGAGCAGACGGTGGGAACATCGACGCCGCGACCGACACCCAGCCGTCGGGCGACACGGCCACCACCGTGACGGCGATCAGGTAGCTGCCCACGAGCAGGAAGTTCACCGGCATCAGCGCGGACCCCACCTCGCTGACCTTGTCGACCAGCGAGGCCAGCCCGGCGAACACGAACGCGTAGAGCGCGAGGCCCAGGACGAACCAGAGCACGGCCAGGACGATGTCGGGGGCCGCGGACGTGGGGATCGCGCTGCCCGAGGCGAACAGCAGCGAGCCGCCGACCGGGACGGCCACCGCCGCGATCTGGATCAGCACCAGCAGGCCCGAGCCCAGGACCGTCCCGACGAGCAGCTGGGTCGGCCTCAGCACGGCGAGCAGCACCTCGGAGATCCGCGTCGACTTCTCGGTGGCGACGGTGGTGGCGATCCCGGTGCCGGCGAGCAGCAGAGCGATGTAGAGCACGATGCCGACGGCGAAGCCCACGCCCGCACGGCCCTCGTCGCTCACCGGGCCGACGACGACCTGCTCGGGCGCGGGCGTCGCCTGCAGTGCCGCGACCTGACCGGGGGAGAGTCCGGACGCGGCCAGGGCCTCCACCGTCGCGGTGGCGCGCACGGCCCCCGAGACGAGGGCCGGGAACGTGCCGGCGTTGGCCCGCTGGACGTAGACCCGGGTCGCGGGACCTACCTCGACGATGCCGGCGTCGGCGGTGCCGTCGCGAACGGCCGAGGCGACGGCGCCCGCGTCGGCCGCCGCGTCGTAGGTGATGGTGAAATCGCCCGCACGAGACAGCGCGTCCAGCTGGGCGACGAGCGCCGGAGGCGCCTGGCCGACGGTGGCGAGCGTGTACGTCGTCCCGCCCGACGCGAACAGCCGCGGGATGACCACCGCCGCGATCCCGACGAGCAGCATGAGGCCCGTCACGACCTTCCAGCTCGTGGACGCGAAGCCCTCTGCCAGCGCACGTCCGGCGACCAGCCGGGTGCCGCCCCACCAGGTGAGGGTCATGTCGCGGTCACCGCGCGGTCGAGGTCTCGAGGGGTCTCGCCGAGGTCGTCGTGCTCGGCCGCGAGCAGGAAGAGCTCCGACAGGGTCGGGAGATCGAGCCCGAAGTCGCTGACCTCCCCGGCCCGGCGGGCGGCATCGAGGACCTCGAGCGGGTCGACGCCGACCGGCAGGGCGAGCCGCAGCTCCTCGGAGAGGTCGCTCGCGATCGTGACTGCAGGGAACGCGGCGAGCCAGCCGCGGTCGCCGGGAAGAGTGATGCGCAGCTGACGAGTGCCGGAGGAGGCGCGAAGCTCGGAGACGGGCCCGGACAGCACAGTGCGGCCGCGGTCGAGCATCACGATGGCCTCGCAGAGGTCCTGGACGAGGTCGAGCTGATGGCTCGACAGGACGACGGTGCGGCCGGCCGCGACCCGGTCGGTCAGCGTCGTCGCCAGCTCGGCCATCGCGACCGGGTCGAGTCCCGCGAACGGCTCGTCGAGGATGATCACGTCGGGGTCGTGGACCAGCGACGTCGCGAGCTGGAGCCGCTGCTGCATGCCCCCGGAGAGCCGGTCGGAGCGGTCGTCCCAGCGGTCGGCGAGCCCGACCTCCTCGAGCAGCTCGTGCGCCCGACGGGTCCCCTCGGCCCTGGTCAGCCCGTGCAGCCGGGCGAAGTAGACGAGCTGGTCGCCGGCGTTCATCGCGGGGTAGAGGCCGCGCTCCTGGGGCATGTACCCCCACCGCAGCCGCTCGGCCGGCCCCACCGGTTCGCCGTCGAAGAGGATCTGGCCCTCGTCGGGCTCGATGACGCCGAGAATGAGCCGCATCAGCGTGGTCTTGCCGGCCCCGTTGGGGCCGAGCAGGCCGGTGAGGACACCGGGCTGCACCGTGACGTCGACGCCGTCGAGGACGACGCGCTCGTCGAAGCGGTGGCGGATGTCGCGGGCCTCGAGCACCGTTGCACATTAGACCTAGCGTCGGAGGTCCCCGTAAGGCGGCACCGGCTCCTCGGACCGGTGCACCGCCTCGCCTACGCTGGCGGCATGAGCGATCAGCGGCCCGGCGCGGGGCCGTACGGGGCGCGGGACTTCCGCGGACAGGTGCTGCCGGAGTACTCCCCCCGCGATGACGGCGACCCTGATCCAGGCGAGGTGGTCTGGGCATGGGTCCCGTTCGAGGAGGATCCGAGCCGGGGCAAGGACCGTCCCGTCGTCGTCATCGGCCGCGACGTCGCCGACCACGACCGCCTCGTCGCCCTGATGCTCTCGAGCAAGGACCACGACGGCGACGCCCGCTGGCACCCGGTCGGCACCGGCGCGTGGGACGGCGAGCGCCGTGACAGCTGGGTGCGGGTGGACCGGCTCCTCGCCGTTGCGACCGGCTCGGTCCGGCGCGAGGGCTCGGCCCTGGGCCCACAGGCGTTCCTCTCCGTCGTCGAGCACGCACTCGGGTCGCGGTCGCCGGGCCCCGGCTCCGGCTCCGCACCCTCCCCGGGTCGACGCGCAGCACCCGGGGGACGCGGCAGGGAGGTCAGCGGCCTCGTCGGCATCCACGCGCCGCACGGGGGTCTCGCGCGCGCTCTGGGCCGGATCGTCGGCCGCCGCGGGTGCGCGCTCTGCGATCTCACTCGCTCACCGCTGCGCGGCAAGCCCGAATGGGACCGCGCGGTGGTCGCCCTCGGCGTCCCGGTGCGCCTCGCGCACCTCGACGGGCTGAGCACCGCCGAGCAGCGCGCAGTACCTGCTCCCGAGGACGCCCCGGCCGTCCTGGCTCGGGTGGGTGACCGGTTCGAGGTCGTCCTCGGGCCGGCAGACCTCGAGCAGCTCGGGGGGAGCGTCTCGGCGTTCGCCCGGTCGCTGCGTTCGGGGCTGCGCCGACGACACCTCGTCCTCGCTCAGCCCGACGGGTCGACCTCGCGCAGCCTCCCGCGCAGGTAGGCGCGCTCGGCGCCGTCGGAGACGAGAGCCAGCGCACTGCGGTAGGCGAGCGCCGCGTCCGCGTCGCGACCGAGGCGTCGCAGCAGGTCGGCTCGTGCGGCCGGCAGGTAGTGCCAGGACCGCAGGCTCGGTTCCTCGGTGCAGGCATCCAGCAGTGCGAGGCCATGTTCGGGGCCGTCGGCGAACGCCACGGCGACGGCGCGGTTGACCTCCACGACCGGGCTCGGCCACACCGCGAGGAGACGGTCGTAGAGCATGACGATCCCGGTCCAGTCCGTCCCCGCCCAGGACGCGGCCTCGTCGTGGGCGCCGGCGATCGCCGCCTGCAGCAGGAAGCGCCCCGGCGGCCGCTCGGCCCGGCCGATCCGGAAGGCCCGCGCCAGCAGCGCCTCGCCCCGGGCAATCGCCGCGCGGTCCCACCGGTCGCGGTCCTGGTGCTCGAGCACCACGAGGTGACCGTGCTCGTCGGCCCTCGCCGCGCGGCGCGCATCGGTGAGCTCGAGCAGGGCGAGCAGCCCGAGCGCCTCGGGCTCATCAGGCATCAGCACCGCGAGGACCCGGGCGAGGTCGAGCGCCCGCTCGACGAGATCCACCCGCACGAGGCTCGGCCCCTCGGTCGTGTGCCCCGCCGTGAACACGAGGTGGATCACGGTGAGGACGCCGTCGAGCCGCTCCGGGAGGTCCTCACCGCCGGGGACGCGGTAGGGGATCCCCGCTGTCGTGATCTTCTTCTTCGACCGGGTGATGCGCGCGGCCATGGTCGGCTCGGGGACGAGGAATGAGCGGGCGATCTCCCCGGTGGTCAGCCCGCAGACCAGGCGCAGGGTGAGGGCGATGCGTGCCTCCGGTGCCAGCGCCGGGTGACAGCAGGTGAACACCAGGCGCAGCCGGTCATCGACGGATGCGATGGCGTCCTCCTCCTCGTCGCCGGGGTAGCCCGAGGGCTCCACCTCCTCGCGCACGAGGTCGGGGTAGCGGGCACGCAGTGCGGTCTCGCGTCGCACCCGGTCGAGCGCGCGGTTGCGCGCCGTCGTGGTCAGCCAGGCTCCGGGCCTGGCCGGGATCCCCCGCGTCCCCCACGTCCGCAGAGCCGCCTCGAAGGCCTCCTGGGTGCACTCCTCGGCCGTGCCGAGATCGCCGCCGAGCAGGCGCGCGACCGAGGCGAGGACGAGTCCCCACTCGGCCCGGTGCGCCTGCTCGACGGCGGACGTGACCTCCACGGAGTCGTGCACGCGGCTCCTGTCGGTCGCCAGGTCGCCCGGTCAGCCGGTCGGAATGACGGGGCGGACCTCGACGGTGAAGGCCGGCAGCGTGTGGGCGAACCCGAGTGCCTGGTCGAGGTCGGCGCAGTCCAGGACGTAGTAGCCGCCGAGCGCCTCCTTGGTCTCCGCGAACGGGCCGTCGGTGACGACCGGCGAGCCGCCGCCCTTGCGGATCGTCGTGGAGGTGGTGGAGGGCGCGAGCGCCTCGCCGCTCACGATCTTGGCGCCCGCGGCCTCGACCGAGCCCGACCACGCCTGGTGCGCGTGGAGCATCTCGGTCCACTGCTCGGGTGTGGCGTCGGCCATCGCTGCCTCGTCGGAGTAGATCAGGAACATGTAGCGCGTGCTCATGGTGTGCCTCCTGGTGTGGTGCTCGTGGTGTCCCCGTACCCACCCGACGGACAGCCTGACCCGAAATCGACAACCGCACCCGAGAAATCCCGCGGCTGCCCGGACGGCCCGTGTCCCGAGGCCCGGCTTCCCGGCTACTCTCCCGCCATGCCAGCAGATCCCGCCCTCCGCTCCCAGCTCGACCGCATCGCCGCGCACGAGGCCCAGGTGCGGTTCGGCCCCCTGACCCGGCTGATGCGCCGGCTCGGCCAGACCAGCCAGTTCGCCGCCGTCTACCGCCGCGTCGGGCCGGTCATCGACCCCCGGATCGCCCACATCCGGGACGGGCGGTTCATGGCCAAGCTGTACGGCTTCCCCGTGCTCCTGCTGCACACCACGGGTGCCAAGAGCGGCCAGGCACGAACCTCGCCGCTGCTCTACGTCCGCGACGGCGACGACATCATGCTGATCGGCACCAACTTCGGCCAGCCCAAGCACCCCGCCTGGACCGCCAACCTGCTCGCCCACCCCGACGCCGCTGTCGAGATCGGGGGGGTGCACCTCTCCGTGCTCGCCGAGCTCGTCGATGAGGAGACCTGGGCGGCGACGTTCCCGGCGTTCGTGGCCGTCTACCCGGGCTACGCCGACTACATCGGCCGGCGCGAGGGGCTCACACCGCGCATGTTCCGGCTGCGCCCGGTCGCCTGATCACGACGATCTCCCCGGACTACCTGCACGCGAGCTGGTGTCCTGCTTGACTTTCCCCCGATCTGCACGAACCACCACACAGCGAGGGACGTGAGCACATGGACTGGAGCATCGGGAACCTCCTGTGGATGGTCATCGGCGGCGCCATCATCGGCGTGGTCGCCCGGCTCCTGCTACCGGGCCGTCAGAACATCCCCTGGTGGGCTGTGATCGGCGCCGGCATCGTCGGCATGGTCATCGGTGACGCTCTCGCCGCGGCGTTGGGCGTCAAGGTCACGTCCGGTTTCGACTGGATCCGCCACGGCCTCCAGCTCGTCGTCGGTGTCGGTGCCGTCGCGGCCGTCGCGGCGCTCATGGATGGCCGCTCGACCACGACGAGCGTCTGACCCACAAGCAACCTCCGGGTGCGCCGGTTCCCGCACGTCGCAGCCCGACGTAGGCTGCCACCATGGGAGAGGTCCGGCGTGTGGCCGCTGCAGGTGTGATCGTCGCGCTCCTGCTCGCCGCCTGCTCCTCGCCGACACCGCCACCTCCCTCGACGCCGACGGCGACCGCCGACGGGTCACCTCGCCCGAGCGTGACCGGGCCGTCGAGCGCGAGACCGACACCCTCGGGGTCACCATCCACCAGTCCGACCCCGACGACGTCCCCGTCCGCCGGGAGCGCCGCGAACGCGGTCGTCGGCCGAATCGGGGACGTGCAGTGGGCGCGCATCGTCGCGGCGGGGATGGCCCGCGCCGGCTGCCCGATGACTCAGACGTCCCTGCGGCGCATCGAGGTCAACCACTGGGGTTTCGACGGCGCGGTGCACCGGGGCGTCCTCGTCGTCAACGCCGACGTCGCTGTCAGCGTCGCGCGGATCTTCACCCGGCTCTTCGCCGAGCACGTCCCGATCCGACGGATGCGCCCGATGGAGGAGTACGGCGGCGACGACCTCGTGGCGATGCGCGCCGATGACACCTCGGCGTTCAACTGCCGGTCCGCGTCGCAGGCCAACTCCCCGGCAGCGCGCTCGCCGCACGCCAACGGCCGGGCGGTCGACGTCAACCCGCTCGAGAACCCGTGGAAGGACCCCCGCTGCACCTGCTGGAGCCCCAGCGCGGCCTACGGCGAGAACCGGGTCGGACGCGGCGTCATCCTCGAGCACGGACCGGTGTGGACCGCGTTCACCGACGAGGGCTGGATCTGGCAGGACATCAAGGTCGCGGACTACATGCACTTCGACACCGGCTACCCCTCGCTCCCCGTCCTCCCCTCTGCCTCCGCGTCGGCCTCGGGCTCGGGCTCGGGCTGATTCTTTCGCCGAGCCCGGCGCACCTCGCGCGCACGAAGGCCCGCGCACCAAGGTGCGCGGGCCTTCGTGCGAGGTCGGGCGTCAGCCCTTGACGGAGCCCGCGAGCAGGCCGCGGACGAAGAACCTCTGCAGGGCGAAGAACACCAGCAGCGGGATGATGATCGCGATGAACGCACCGGCCGTGACGAGGTGGAGCTGGGCACCGTAGGTGCCCTTGAGATTGGACAGGTAGACCGTGATGGGTGCGACGTCGGCGGTTCCCCCGACGAACGTCAGACCCACGAGCAGGTCGTTCCAGACCCAGAGGAACTGGAAGATCGCGAACGACGCGATCGCCGGGACCGAGAGCGGGAGCACGATCTTGCGGAAGATCAGGAAGTGGCTCGCGCCGTCGACGCGGGCCGCCTCGAACAGGTCCTTCGGGAGAGCCGAGATGAAGTTGTGGAGCAGGAAGATCGCCAGCGGGAGGGCGAACATCGTGTGCGCCACCCACAGCGGGACGAAGCTCGTGCCGTTGGAGGTCACGAGCAGCGACCCGATGACCGGGATCGACTTGATGGGCGGGATCAGGGTGAGACCACCGAGGCCCCAGCCCTGCTTGAACAGCTGCAGCAGCGGCAGGAGCGCCATCTGCAGTGGCACGACCTGCAGCGCGAAGATGAGCAGGAAGACGCCGTTGCTGAACCGGAACGGGACCCACGCCAGGGCGTAGGCGGCCATCAGCGCCAGGATCAGCGGGAAGGTCGCCGCCGGGATCGAGATCACGAAGGAGTTGATGAAGTACGGCGCGATGCCCCCGGGGATCGTCTCACCGCCACTGATCACCTCGCTGTAGTTGCTCATGGTGAAGACGGGGTGCAGCAGCGCGGTCCACCAACCGGTGGCCGAGGCCTCCTCCGCGGGGCGGAGCGAGGTGACGAGCAGACCGAAGGTCGGGATGGTCCACAGGATCGTGATCAGGATGACCACGCCGGTGGCCCACGGGCTCGACAGGTTGCGCCGCAGCGCGGTGGACATGCCTCCGTGGTCGGCGGGTGCGGCCAGGGCGGATTCCCCCGCCACAGCGATGCCGGGTGTCTCGACGCTCATCGGATCGACTGCTCCTTCCGCAGTTGCGTCACGTTGTAGACGATCATCGGGATGACCGCGATGAACAGGACGACGGCGAGGGCGCTACCACGACCCTTGTCGAACTGGACGAAGGACTGGGCGTACATCTCGTTCGCCAGGACCTGGGTGCCGGCGATGCCGTTGCCCATGTTGCGCACGATGTCGAAGACCTTCAGGACCCCGATGGCGATCGTGGTGAGGACGACGACGAGCGTGCCGCGGATCATCGGCACGGTGACCTTGCTGAAGAGCTTCCAGCCGACGGCGCCGTCGAGCATGGCCGCCTCGGTGACATCCATCGGGATGGCCTTGATGGCCGCGGAGAGCACGACCATCGCGAAGCCGGTCTGGATCCAGATCATGATGATCATGAGGAGGAAGTTGTTCCACGGCTGCCAGAGCAGCCAGTTCGGCGGATCGCTGATGCCGAGCCTCATGACGACTGCGCTCAGCAGGCCGACCTGGTTGTCTGCGACCGCCGGGTCGCGGTACTGGTAGACGAGGTCCCAGATGATTGCCGCCCCGACGAAGGAGATCGCCATCGGCGCGAAGATGAGCGACTTGGGCAGCGACTCGCGCTTCATGCGGTCCATGAGGAGGGCGAGCGTGAGACCGAGGGCCGTCGAGGCCAGCGGCGTGACGATGATCCAGAGCGCCGTGTTGACCAGGAACGTCCGGTTGTCCGGCGTCGTGAAGATCCACGAGTAGTTCTGCAGGCCGACGAGCTTCTTGCCGTCCTCGTCCTTGAAGCTGAGGAGGATGGTCTGGAAGGCCGGGACGACGAGCCCCACGGTGAGGAGCACCACCGCAGGGCCGAGGAAGATCAAGCGCGCCAGGGGTGTCTGCCACTTGCCGCGCGAGCGCCCCGCGAGCCAGAAGACGATGAGCAGGACACCGAAGAAGGCCAGGACCACGCTGACCATGAGGCTCAGCTTGGAGGCTGTGTTCACCCTCGCGACCACCCTCTCAAGGAGTAGACGTACGACGGACGGGATGCAGGGGCCCGGTGGCCGGTGCGGCATGCGGTGACACGCGAGCCGGGGCCCGGGAGAGTGTCTACTCCTCCCGGACCCCGGCCGGTGTCACTTCGTCACGGAACCACAGTGACGTGTCGACTCGCTGGCTGGTGATCAGCTGGCGGGCCAGGCTGCGTCGATCGCCTGCAGAACAGCCTGGGTGGGCTTGTTCTCGGCGAACCACGCGGTGAGCTGCGTCCACTCGGCACCCGCACCGACCTTGGCCGGCATGAGGTCCGATGCGTCGAAGCGGAACTCGGCGGTGCTGTCAGTGAGGTACTGAGCCGAGAGCTTCGAGATCGGGTCCGTGTAGTTGCTCAGGTCGACGCCGCTGTTGGCGGAGACCCACCCACCACCCTTGACCTTGAGGGTCGCGAAGGTGTCCGAGGAGAGGAACGTCTGGAACTGCTGGACCTCGGGACGGTCGGCGAAGGCGGTGACGAACTCGCCGCCACCCTCGACGGCCTTCTTGGCGGGGTCGATCGACGGCAGGTAGAAGGCGAAGACATCGCCATCCTCAGCGATCTTGACGTCCTTCTTGAACGTCGGCCACTGGGCCGCGTAGAACGACGCCTGCTGGTACATGCCGCACTTGCCGGTCAGGATCGGCTTGCCACCGTCCTGGAAGGCAGTCGTCGCGATGGTCGCGATGTTGCCGATACCGGCGTTCGCGTACTTGTCGTTCTTCATCCACGCAGCCACCTGGTCCATGGCCTTGGTGATCTCCGGGGAGTCGAACTTGATCTCGTGGCTGATCCACTTGTCGTAGACCTCGCCGCCGGACTGACGAAGGACGGTCTCCTCGAGCCAGTCGGTCGCGAGCCACCCGGTGGCGCCACCGGACTCGATGCCACCGCACCACGGCTTCATGCCGTCATTGGCCATCTTGTCCGAGAGGGTCCAGAGGTCGGCCCACGTGGTGGGGACGGTGTAGCCCTTGGCCTTGAACGTCGCGGGGGAGTACCACACGAAGGACTTCATGTTCGAGCCCAGGGGTGCGGCGTAGAACGTGCCGCCGACGGTGCCGTAGTTCTTCCACGCCGGGTTCCAGAACTTGTCCGTGTTGGCGCTGACAGCGGCCGGAGCCGGCTTCGGGCCACCGTTGGAGACGAGCTTGGCGAGCAGACCGGGCTGCGGGATGAACGCGATGTCGGGGGCGCTGCCACCGGCGATGCGGGTCGGGAGCTGGGCCTCGAACTGGTCGCTGCCCTCGTACTTGACGGTGATGCCGGTGCACTTCTCGAACTGTGCCCAGGCGCTCTCGAACTTCTGCTGCTCGGGCGGCAGGATCGAGGTGAAGACCGACACCGTGGTGCCGGGGTGTGAGCCGTAGGAGGAATACGGCGCACAGGCGGGGTCTGTGTTGGTCGCGCTGGCGCTGGCGCTCGTGCTGGAGCCTGCGTCAGTGCTGCTGCCACATGCTGCGAGCAGCAGGGCTGCCGCCACGCCACCGACAACGGCGGCGGTACGACGATGGACGGGAACGGACATGCTGTCTCCCTCGAGCCGATTAAGAGTCCGGGAGGCTGATCCCCGGCTACTGTAAGCGTTTCGCATCCTGGCCTGTGTCACGCCCGTAAGCAAGGGGTTTCAGGCAAGTTTCGGGGCTGCAAGCGATTACAAATTGGTCTCGGTGGGGCGATGATGGAGCGCTCCCACGGTCAACTGTAGCGCGAGGCTGCCGTCGCTGTCAGGAGATGGTCGGCAGCGCCCGCCGGTGCACCAGTTCCTGACGATGGCACGAGCCGGTGCCGGGCGCCCGCCGGGGACCCACCTGCAACCAGGTCGTGACCCGACCGTGTCGCAACCGGTGACCTGGCCGGCTCAGGGAGCAGTGCAGTACGGCGCGTCCTGGACCCCGAGGGCGCCGTGGAAGGTCTTGTGGGCCACCGAGCCCGGCAGCGAGGCCACGCTGGGCACGGAGTAGACGGCGAGGATGCGGCCATCCGGCGGCGGAAGGAGCGCAGACACCATCGTGGCGAGGCGGAAGGTCGCGGCGGGCGCGGCGGTCCCGGCCCAGCAGTAGTAGCCCTGCTCGGACGCGAGGGCGATGGCCGGAGTGACGACCTGGCCCGGCGTCCCGTAGCTCATGACGACGACGGGCGCCGAGTTGCCCGCGCCGTAGAGCCTCGGGTGGTCGACGGCGATGCCCAGACCGACGGTGTCCGAGGTGCGCACCACCACGACGGCAACGCCGGAGCGGACGGTCGCACGGCCGATGATGCGGGTGTCCTGCCGCACGCGACCGTTCCAGAGCACGAGCCCGCAGCCCTCGCACCCGGCGATCCGCACCGTGATGCGGGTCGATCCCGCGGTCGGACGCGAGCCGGCGCTCGATGTCGCCGCGGCGCTCGATGTCCCCGCGGCGCTCGGGCTGTTCGACCCGCGGGAGGCGGGGGCCGACGCCGTGGCGGCACCCGCGGGGACCGATGTCGAGGAGCTCGGGCTCACCAAGGACGAGGGGTCGGGCGACGGGGAGGATGAGCAGCCTGACAGTGCGAGGACGCCCACCACGAGCCCGGAGAGCACGAGACCGACACGACGACCCGATACGGCCATCATGGCGAATCCCCCTCCGTCGCTCGGGCGGTCTGACCGTCCACCACGGCCAGTCTCCGCCGCGCGCCGGACGAAGACCAGCCGTAGCCACGGACGAGGTCGACGACGCTGTGGGCTACGGCGCGTCAGGCGCCGGTCGCGACCGAGACCCGCCGGATCCGACCGGTGAGCTCAGAATCCAGATCGCCCACCGACGTCGTCGGCGGCGGCACGCGGTGGGTCACCCTCGTGTTCCACGAGCGGCGGCCTCGAGGTGCCCGGACGCCGGGACGCCGGGGCACCGTCAGGCCGACGTCGAACCGTTGGGGCGTCGAGGGCTGCAGCATCGCGAACTGACGGCTCGTCCCGAACCGCACGAGGGTCTGCTTCGACAGCACTGTGACGTCTCCGGGCGCCAGGCTCCCTGCGCTGAGCCCCCCAGAGCGCGGCCGCCGCGGCGCCTTCGCCGTAGTGAGCTGCGCGTCGACGGCGTCCTGGCGGCTCCCGCGCGGGACACCCTCCGTGAGCAGAGGGCGGTCAGCGCGTTCGCGTGGCCGACGCCGTGGCCGACGCCGGGATCCTCTCGAGGAAGGCGGTGAGCTCCCTGTGCGAGCTGAGGCCCGTGCCTGGTGCTGGTGTGCCGACCTCGGCGAGGGCGAAGGAGTGCCGACGGTTGATGTCGCCGAGGTCGGCGGTTTCACGCATCGCGGCGCACGTCGCGTGGTGGACTCCTCGCGTGGACGTCCCCCTGCTGGCCTCGCTGCCCGAACCCGAGCGGTCACGGGTGCTGGCCGCCTGCCGTCCCCGGCACCTCGCCAAGGGCGAGCAGCTCTTCGCCGAGGGTGACGCCGGTGACAGCCTCCACGTGGTGGAGTCCGGCCGGCTCGCCGTCCGGGTGAGCACCGAGACCGGCGACGTAGTCACGCTCGACGTCGTCGGACCCGGCAGCGTCGTGGGCGAGATGGCCCTCGTACGACCCGGGAGCCGGCGTACCGCGACGGTCCTCGCCCTCGACCCGGCGGCGACGCGCATGCTGACCTTCGATGCCTACCAGGATCTGTGCCAGGCACACCCGACGGTCTCCACGGCTGCCTCGCAGCTGCTCGCCGAGCGGGTCGAGCGGCTGACCCAGCATCTCGTCGAGGCGCTCTACGTCAGCGTCGACCGCCGCGTCGCGCGACGGATCTGGACGCTGGCCGCACTGCACGGCGGTCCGGTCCCGGGGACGGAGCTACCGCTGACTCAGCAGGATCTCGCCGACCTCGCCGGGGCCACCCGCCCGACGGTCAACCAGTCGTTGAAGAAGCTCGAGGCGCAGGGTGCGGTGACACTGTTCCGTGGTGGTGTCCGCATCGCCGACGCCGACCTCCTGCTGCGCCGCGCGGCCCTGCCCAGACGCGCGACGTCGAGCGAGTGGGCACCTGACTCAGTGGCTGCGAACGACTGAGGGGCGGACCCGTGCGGCTGCTGCAACTGCCGCCGGGCCCGCACCTCGAGCTCCTTCCTGAGCGGGGTCGGGAAGTGCCGCCCTCGAGTTACCGGGCCCGCTCGGCCCCGGTCAGTTCCGTACACCTGGTCGAGGCGCTCTGGCGGCCGGGGAACACGAGCCCGAGCACGACGACGACGGCTGCCACGTCGACGGCCCAGAACCGGTGCCGCAACCGTTAGCAGGCCCCGAAGATCGCCCCGGGCGACGATGGACACCAGGATCGCGCCGCGGTGCAGCGGCTTGTTCGGGTGGTCGCGCAGCCCCCTGGTCGCGCCGATCGAGAGCAGCAGGTAGATCACGACGAGTGCGAAGCCGCCGTAGGACGAGAGCCAGCTGAACATCGCGAAGTAGTGCGGGGCCTTGTAGATCTGGAACAGGTGGATCGACTGGCCCGTGACGAGGATCCCGATCGCGAAGATGACGACGACGACAGCGCTCGCGCGCAGTGGCGTGCCCCGTCCGGAGACCTTGCCGAGGGCCGAGGGGAACCGGTGGTCGCGCGACGTCGCGAAGATCCCGCGCGAGCCGGCGACCTGGGCGTAGGTCACCAAGCGGTGGACGAAGCCGATGACCACGACGGAGGTGATGATCGCGCGCGGGATGTCGCGCTTGGGGTGCGAGGTCTCCTCGCCGGGGTTCGCGGCGGTCACGAACCCGGTGGACATCAGCACGCCGTGAAGAACCCCGAAGAAGACCCCGCCCCACCCGTCGGGCGAGGAGCTCGGGCTCGAGGCGGTGGAGATGCTGTTGGCGCTGCCGACCCTGATGACGACGTAGATGCAGAAGACGAGCACGACCGCGCCGGAGAACAGCGCCAGCACGAGCCGGACGCGGGTCGAGAGCCCGACGCCGATGTTCAGAGTGAGGCAGACCAGCCCGAGCAGGAGGATGTCCCAGACGGTGGTGGGGATCTTGCCGAAGCCGAACTCCGCCAGCAGGACGTCGTGGATGGTGCCGCCGATGAGGACGAGGATGCCGGCCGCGAGGCCGATGGTCCCGAGGTGGTAGAGGAACCCCGACGCCGCGCCGATGCGCGAGCAGAAGCCGTCGGTGACGTCCGCACAGGGCGAGCCTGCGGCCTCGATGCGCTTCGCGTACTCCGCGACGATCCCCGCGAGGGCAAGGACGCGACCGCCGACCGCCGATGATCGACAGGGCGCGGCAGCGCCGGCGCCCTCTCCGGTGGCGCTGATGATGCCGACGACGAGCGGCACGAGGAAGGCCACCGAGAAGACGGGACCCAGGAAGCCCACGGACTGCGCGACGGCGTCGACGAGGGCCAGCTCTCGGCCCGTGCCGCCGAGGCGCACGCAGTTCTCCGTGCTGGTCGTGTTGGCCATCGGCCGTCTTCCTGGGTGTGACCGTGCCCGGGCCGCCCGACCTCGCAGAGTCGTTCGATCCCGAACGATTTTCGGGAGCTGTAGCGACTCCCGTGGCCTGCGTCACCTCTGGGGACCCCACGAATGGTTGGGACCGCGCGATCGGTGATCGGTGCCGCGACGCCGTCCCAGAGGTGCGAAGGCCCGGAGAACGCCTCCAGCGGGACGAGATCCTGGTCACGCTCCCCAGCGTGACCGGGCGGTGAGTTCCCCTTCAGGGCCTCAGGTACCCCAGGATCTGCCAGATTCCTCCGCTAGCGTGAACTCTCACCTGTCTCGGGGGCCAGCGGAAGGACCGGAACCATCAGCACCGTCCGCCTCCCGACCGTCCCCGTCGCGACGCCCGTGAGTCCGCGGCGTCGCCTCCTGGGCAGGATCGCCGTCGCCCTCTGGGCCATCGGCCTCGTGTGGTTCTGCCTCAGGCTCGGCTTCCCGTTCGACCGGGCCTACCAGACCTTGTGGATCATCTCCGGGCTCGTCGCCGCGAGCGTCGGCCGTGGCTGGCGTGCGGTCGGTCGCATCTTCATCGACTGGGTGCCGTTCATCCTGGTGCTCTATGCCTATGACTACTCCCGGCACTTCGCCGACCTGCTCGGGCGCCCGGTGATGATCGAGCCGCAGATCGGGTGGGACAGGCTGCTGTTCTTCGGCGTCGAGCCCACGGTGTGGCTGCAGCAGGCCTTCTACGACCACTCGGCGACGCACTGGTGGGACTCCGTCGCTGCCGTCATCTACTGCAGCCACTTCCTCGCGGCCTGGGTGGTCGCCGGAGTCCTGTACTGGCGCAACCGCGACGAGTGGTTCCTCTGGGCGCGCGCCGTCGTCGTGCTCTCCTTCTCGGCGCTCATCACCTTCGCCATCGTCCCGACCGCGCCGCCGTGGTACGCCGCACGCGACGGCTACCTCCCCCCGGTCGACCGGATCGCCACCCGCGGCCTCGACGGCCTTGGCCTGCACCAGGCCAAGCAGCTCATCGACCAGGGTGCCGCTGTCACCAACGACGTGGCCGCGATCCCCAGCCTGCACACGGGTTTCGCCGTCCTCATCGCGATGTGGTTCTACCCGCGCGTGCCGCCGAGACACCGCTTCTGGTTACGCCCGCTGCTCGTCGCGTACCCGATCCTGATGCTCGCGACGTTGGTCTACGGCGGCGAGCACTACGTCGTCGACGGCCTCATCGGCGCCGTGTACGTCGCCGCCGTCCTGTTCGGGCTGAGGTCGTGGGACCGCTGGCGGGCCACGCGCTCGCTCGACGCCGAGGCTTCCGAGCTCGAGGACGCCGTCCACGCCGCGGCGGAGCACGAGTCGGCATCGCCGCCGCCGGCCCGGCCCGGCGTCGCTACCTCCCACCACAGCGCAGTGCACGACGTCCCGTCGCCGAGCTCTGCCCTGCTCGAACCGTGACGACGGCGACGCGTCAGGATCTGGGCATGACCACCGCCGATGCCGCTTCCCGGCAGGACACCTCGCCGTATGTCGACGCCCTCCTCGAGTTCGCCGGGCAGGGACGCCAACGCCTGACCACGCCGGGGCACCAGGCCAGCGCCGAGGCCCAGCCGCTGATGGCGGAGCACTTCGGCGAGCGGGTCCTGACCCTCGACATCCAGGCTCTCGTGGAAGGGATCGACCACGGCCCGGGCAGCCCGATGGACCGGTCGTTGACGCTGGCGGCCGAGGCTTGGGGCGCACGGCGGACGTGGTTCCTCACCAACGGCTCGAGCCAGGGCAACCTCACCGCCGCCCTGGCGCTCGCGAGCCTCGGCGGCACGGTGGTCGCCCAGCGCAGCGTGCACTCGTCGGTCGTCGAGGGGCTCGCCCTCTCCGGCCTTCCCGCGGTGTTCGTGCAGCCCGACGTCGACCACGGGCTCGGTATCGCGCACGGGATCACGCCCGAGGCACTCGACGCCGCACTCACCGCTGCCCCTGGCGCCGTGGCCGCGCTCGCCGTCACGCCGTCCTACTTCGGCGCGTGCGCCGACGTCGTGGGTCTGGCCGAGGTGGCGCACCGCCACGGTGCCGCCCTCGTCGTCGACGAGGCGTGGGGCGCGCACCTCGGCTTCCACCCGGGCCTGCCGACCAACGCGATCCGCCTCGGGGCCGACGTCGTCGTCGCCTCGATGCACAAGCTGGCCGGGTCGCTCGGTCAGACCGCGCTGCTGCACCTCGGCCACGGGCCCTACGCCGAGGCCCTCGAGCCGCACCTCGAGCGCGCCTTCCGTGCCATGCAGTCGACGTCGGAGTCCGGCGTCCTACTCGCGTCGCTGGACCTCGCCCGGCGCCAGATCGCCGTCCACGGTCGCAAGACCATCACCCGCAGCCTCGAGGCGGCGGCCCGGTTGCGGGCGCGAGTGACGGCCGACGGCCGCTTCGTCGACGCGACATCGCGCCTGCTGACCTACCCGTCGGTCGTCGACGTCGACCCGCTGCGCATCGTGATCGAGACCCGCTCCGGCGGTATCAGCGGCCACGAAGCCCGGTCGCGGCTCTTCCACGACCTCGGCTTCCACCTGGAGATCTCCACCGACGACGTCGTCGTCGCGATGATCGGCGCTGGGGTCGTCCCCGACGTCGACGGCCTCGCCGACGCGCTGCTGCGCCTGCCGGAGTCCGGCGCCGCCCTGCGTCACCACATCGAGATCCCGGACGCCGGGCCGCGGCGCATGACGGTGCGCGAGGCGCGGTTCGCGCCGAGCGAGGTGGTGCCGGCGCACGACGCGATCGGGCGCGTGTCGGCCGACAGCGTCGCGGCGTACCCGCCCGGCATCCCCAACCTCATGCCGGGCGAGGAGATCACCGCGGAGACGATCGCCTTCCTACGCGAGACCGCGGCCGCGCCGTTCGGGACCGTGCGCGGGGCCATCCATCCGGACCTGTCCCTGGTGCGCGTCGTCTCGCGCTGACGCCGCACGGCGCCGCGAGCAATCGCTGGACCGTGGCGTCGAGGACGGCGACGACGCGGCCATGGACTCGCTGGAGGCCTTCACCCA
The DNA here is from genome assembly GCA_038206635.1 of Candidatus Nanopelagicales bacterium. Lineage (GTDB taxonomy): Bacteria > Actinomycetota > Actinomycetes > S36-B12 > CAIYMF01 > Longivirga. The sequence continues at coordinate 42,897 of JBBRAQ010000015.1, forward strand.
CTCCGGTCCGCTGTGCGCCGCACTGGCGTTGGGCCACCAGGTCACGTCGACCTGGTCCGACCCGCAGTCCCCCAACGTGCTGTGGCCGCAGGATCGGACCTGGCTGGTCTCCACCGGGATCGACCTCGACAGCACTGTCGTCGGTGGCTCGGAGAGACTCGTCGACCATCTGCTGTCCGTGCCTGGTCTCGAGGTCTGGCGGGGGGAGCCGCAGGACGAGCTCGGGAGGTGAGGGAGCGGCGCCCCGGAGCGGGATCGTTGTGGCGGCGTGAGTGTGGCGGCGCGAGTGTGGCGGGGTCAGCGTGCGGGGACGAGCTTGTCGAGGCTGGTCTCGAGGGAGTGCCAGGCCGTCGTCACCGTGCTCTCGAGGGAGTACCAGTCGCGGCTGAGCGAGGCCGCGATGGAGTCGGCTCGCGCGTAGTCGCCGGACCGTGCAGCACCGAGCTCGGCGACGTAGCCGCCCATCGACCGAGCCGAGAAGCGACGGGCCGAGCTGGGTCGCGACCGTCATGACCACGGCCAGCAGCACGGCGAGCACGACGAGGCGGTGCACCAGGCGGACGATCATGTGGTCCCTATCGACCGGGCGCGACGTCGGTCTTCGGTCCGGGCAGTAGCGTTCGAGGCGTGAGCGAGTGGAGCGCGGTGGGTTCGGGCGACCCGGGAACGGACGGTGTCGTGGCGGTGCGCGACCTCGAGGCACCCGCGGCCGCGCGTCTCGCCGGCTCGGCGTGGGACTACGTCGAGGGTGGCGCGGGCGACGAGCGCACCCTGCGCGACAACGTCGACGCCTGGTCGCGTCATGTCCTGCTGCCGCACTCGATGGTCGACGTGTCCGGCCTCTCGGCGACGACGACCCTGCTCGGGAGACGTCTCGCCCATCCTGTCCTCGTCGCCCCGACAGCGACCCACGCGCGCTTCCATCCCGACGCCGAGCTCGAGACCCTGCGTGGCGTCATCGGGGCTGCGTCGACGATGGCCTTGAGCTCGCTGGGATCGACCCCCGTGCGCGACTTCGGTGCCCTCGCGGCGGAACACGACTCGTTGTGGTGGATGCAGGTCTACCTGCAGACCGATCGCGCGGTGTCCTACGCCTACCTCGACGTCGCCGCCGGCGCCACCGCGCTCGTGCTCACCGTCGACACACCATCACTGGGTGCGCGCGACCGTGACCGGCGTGACCCGACCGGCGCAGCCCGGGGATTCGACTTCCCCAACCTTGCGCACCTGCCCCTGTCAGCTGACCCGGTGCCCGCACACCGACGGCTGTGGAACCCCCACCTGGCATCCGACGTCACCGAGAACGACGTCACCGAGCTGAGCCGAAGGTACGGGATTCCCGTTCTGGTCAAAGGGATCCTCCGCCCCGATGATGCACGCCGGGCGGTCGACGCCGGTGCCTCGGGGGTTATCGTCAGCAACCACGGCGCACGCAACCTCGACTGTGCTCCCGCAACTGCTGACGCCCTCGCCGCCGTCGTCGACGCCGTCGCCAGCGAGGTCCCGGTCCTGGTCGACGGCGGGATCCGCCGGGGCACCGACATCGCGACGGCGCTGTGCCTCGGTGCCACGGCCGTCATGGTGGGTCGCCCGGTGATCTGGGGGCTCGCGACCTACGGCGCCGCCGGCGTGCGGCACGTCATCGAGGTGCTGCGCACGGAGCTCGAGATGGCGATGGCCCTGCTGGGGGCACCGACGGTGGATCTGCTCACGCGTGACCTCCTCGCGCGCCGCTGACCGGCTGCTGCCGCCTCCAGGCCCGCCGACCAGCGAAGATCTGCAGATGTCCCCGTGCCGTCGCCGCCACCCGCGTGCCCGCGTGACGCCCGGCACGCCCGTCGTGGTCTTCGCGACGAGCCTGCCGTGATCGCCGTCGTCCTGGCCCTTCTCAGCTCGGTCGGCTACGGGCTGGCGGACTTCGCCGGCGGCCTCGCGACCCGGCGCGCGCACGTGCTCCTGGTCTCGGCTATCGCCGCGCCGGCCAGCTTCGCCATCGAGCTCCTCGCCTTCCCGTTCCTCGGCGGCACGTGGTCGAGTGCGGCCGTGGCCTGGGGCCTCGGGGCAGGCGTCGCCAACGCCCTGGCTCTCGCGCTGCTCTACCAGAGCCTGTCGATGGGTCCCATCAGCGTGCTGTCGCCGGTCACCGCTCTGGTGTCCGCCGTCCTCCCGGTGGCCGCGGGCGTCGGTCTCGGAGAGGTGATCTCACCGCTCGCCGGCCTCGGCATCGCGCTGGCGCTCGGCGCCACCGTGGCGATCAGCGCGAGCAGCGACGGCCACGGCACCCGCCCCACCGTGACGGCACTCGCCCTCGCCGTCGGGGCCGGCGCGGCCATCGCGGCCCAGCTGATCTGCCTGGACCAGAGCCCGACCGACAGCGGCGTCACGCCGCTCATCGCCGGCCGTGCGGCGTCGAGCCTGCTGCTCGTCGGCGTCGTCCTGCTGCGCCGTCGCGCGGTGACCGCGGGTGGGCCGCTGGGACGGGGCGAACTGAGGCTCGCCATCACCGCCGGTGCCATGGACGCGATCGCGAGCGTCGCGTTCATCCTGGCCACACGCGCTGGTCAGCTCTCCATCGTCGCCGTCATCACGGCGCTCTACCCGGCGGCGACGGTGATCCTGGCGCGGGTGCTGCTGCACGAGCGGCTCGCGCGCCTGCAGATCGCGGGCCTCGTCGTGGCTGCGGCCGCCGTATCCCTCCTCGCGCTCACCTAGCTCCCCTCGCCGACTCGGCACGGTGCCCCGCAGGTCGCCGGAGCGGCTCCTTCGCGCGACGGGGCGTGGGTACGGGGCGCGGCGACGCGACCGAGACGTCGGATCTCGACGTCGTCGCCTCGAAGGTCTCGACACCCGTCGACAGCCTGGGAGGTAGACAGGGACTCGCATTCGAGACGCGACCCGACTTCACTGATCCCCTGAAAGCCGCACTCTCCCTTGACTTTCGGGGATGATTACCGTCGGTGGGGTCGGCTAGTACTGCCACTGACACGGACCTCACCCGTTGAGGCCTAGCTTGTCCACGAGCGTAGACAACAGAGCCTTGTCCACGTTCGCTTCGAGTCACGGAACCCGACACCCCCAGTGAGGCAGTCGCCTCCGCGCACGTCTTGTCCCGTGTGCGGCGGCAACGAACGTCTGATCATCGCGCCAGGGTTCTACCGCTGCCAGACGCTCGTGACGGTCCCCGGCGCCAGGTTCGGCAGCGACCCCACTACCGAGGCACCGCTGGGTGTCGCGCAGCCCGTACCCGCGTTCGCGGACTGTGCAGCGCGATGATCGCAGGGCGCTCATCTCTTCCGCCTGCCGTTGCTCCCTGCTCAACCTGACCCGTGAGGTCAGCACCATCCCATCGCGCAAGCCCGCAGCCGTGTGGTGGGCGTTCTCCGGCACGCACCTGCAGGGGTGGGATCACGACCACATCCAGATTCTGAAGCTCGAGTTCGATCAGGAGATCGTCACCCGACTCGTTGCGGGCGTCCCAGTCGAGGACGTGCGCCACATGGCGGCGAGCGCACGCCGCCGGAAGGACCGAGCACCAGTGAGGCCTACCTGTCGGTTGAAGGTCGTCGCACGGGGCCAACCCGAGGCAGGGCTGGTGCCACCTGGTTGCATGGCCATGGTGCGCGGATCAACGGGCACCACGACGTTCACTGGATCCGGCACCTGGCCGGCCTCGGCGACCCGGTGCGCGAGGAGGACCCACGCTGCGAGGCCCGTTCGTTGCCGCCCCCGGTCAGGCGGCGTACCCGTCGACGTCGACGGCGAGCACGAGCCCGCGGCCGGACACGACGAGCAGGACCGGTCGGTGGGCGCACCACGATCGGGGCCGCTGAGCCGCACGAAACCCGACACACCCCGTGAGAGCAGCTGCGGAGACCCTGGACCGGCCTGTCCGGGAATGGAGTACGATCTGTCCATCAGTGGAGAGGATGTGTGCGATGACGGTCCCTTACCTGCGCGTCCCGGCGAGCCGGTATGAGACCCCGACGTGGGTCGACCTGACCGACGCCGACGTCCGCGCCCGGCTGACCCCGGCCGCTGTGCGCTCCCTGGTCCCCCTCGTCACGGCCTGGGGCCTGTCCGTCGAGCAGATCGGGGCACTCCTCGGGGGCGTCGCTGCGAGCACCTGGCACTCGTGGAAGACGAGCCCGCCGGCCGAGCTCCCGGTCGACCGGCTGACCCGGGTCTCGCTGCTGCTCGGCATCTACTCCGCGCTGCACAACCTGTTCGCCGGTGAGCTCGCCGACGAGTGGGTGACCCTGGCGAACACGAACCCGCTCTTCGACGGCCGGGCACCGCTCGAGGTCCTCATCACCGGTGGCATCCCCGCGATGGTCGAGGTCCGGGCGCTGCTCGACGCGCGTCGCGGTGGTCTGTGAACCAGGTGCCCGACTGGCCGGGGCTGCTCGACGCGTCGTGGGACGACACCCACCGGTTCATCACCGCGGCGTACGCCGACACCGACGAACCGTTCCTGGTCGCGCTGGTCGGCGAGCACGACGACCTGGCCGACCTCGTCGAGCTGACCGCCGCGACGAACACGCGGCTGGCGGCGCAGGCCGGGAAGCTCCCCGGTGGGATCGGACCGCACGAGCTCGTGTTCGAGGTGCCGTACTCCAAGATCGTCAACGCCGCGTACGCGTACCCGGGCCCGGCAGGCGCACGGTTACACGACCGGCACCGCGGCGCGTGGTACGCGGCCCTGGCCGTGTCCACGTCTCTCGCCGAGGTCACGTTCCACCGCACCGTGATCCTCGCCGAGATCGACCGGTGGCACGACACGGTCGACTACCAGGACTACCTCGCCGACATTCACGGTGACGGGTTCGCGGACCTCAGAGACGGGGACCCGCGAGCCAGCGCATGCCTCGACCCGAGCTCGTACGTCGCCGGCCAGGCTCTCGCCTCGACGCTGCTACGCGACGGGGCATCCGGCGTCACCTACCCCTCGGTCCGCGACGCGGCCGGCGTCTGCGTCGCGGTGTTCAAGCCGGCGATGGTCGCGCACGTGCGGCTCGGCCGCCGCTACCGGCTCGCGTGGGCTGGCGGCCCCCGACCGAGCGTCACCCAGATCGGCTGAGCACGTACGCGCGGTAGTCCTCGAACTCCCACTAGCTCAACCGTGCCAACTTCTCGCCGACCTCCGGCCCGGTCGGAGCCTCGACGGACGCGATGGGCCGATCGAGCCATCGCCCGAGTTCCTCCTGGTCGAAGGGCTCCGCGGCAACGATGACGAAGTGGCGTCCGTCGACGAACTGCTCTCGCTGCGCCCTCGCTGCGAGCCACTCCAGGACTGCAGACGGTGAGGTCGAATGACTCCTCGCCCGGACCATCGGCTGGACCCAAGACGAGCCGTACCCCGAAGGCGAACTCGTCAGCCTCGCCGGGGGGATCGGGGCTCCGGATCGACTGTGACGTGCCGCACCGACGCTCGCATGGGTCAAGGATGCGTTCACAAGCTCCGAGCGCACATCGGATGCAGACTTGGCGGCGGGCAGGCCCATGTCTCAAGCAGCGTCGGCAACGGCTGGATGGGCCAACATGGTGCGATGGACACCCCCGAAGCAGGAGCCTCCTTGAGCGACCCGGAGTCTCCCGACCCGGCGGTCGGCCCTGCTTTGGGGCTGGCCAGTGTTGCTGCGCGAGCGTGTGCCGAGGCATCTTGGGCCTGGACTCTGGCGCAGGTGTGCTGGGACGGCGAAGGGCCGTGGGTGCCTGTGCGCGTCCCGGTCGAGGCTCAGGCATCCGAGGATGGTGATCCGACACCGGAACGGGATGAGGTCTACCAGGGGATCGCCGGGATCGGTCTGGCGTTGGCTGAGGTTCGTCTGGCGCGGGAATGGACTGATGTAGAGGGCGCGTTGGCCGACGCGATCATCGCCCGGCTGCGCCTAGCGGATCTGCAGGGTGACTGCGGTCTCTATACCGGACTGGCGGGCAGCCTGACCGTGATCGGGCTGCTCGGCGGCGGCCGCGACGATGAGCTGCTCGCCCGGATCGCTCAGCGCTGGACGCCGGCTGGTTGGCCGTCGCTGGACTACGCACCGGCCCCGCTCAACGACCTGCTGATGGGAACTGCGGGGATCGTGCTCGCGCTGCTCCGGTATGGAGGACCCGAGGCAACACGGTTGTCACACCTCGGTGCAGACGCGCTCGTGGCCACGGCGCGGGCCACTCCGCGCGGGGTTGAGTGGAAGATGTATGAGGGCGACCGGGATCGGTTCATGCCCAACTACTCCCACGGGACGGCGGGTATCGCCACGGCGCTCGCGGTCGCAGGTCGCCAGCTCGACCGACCCGAGCTCGTCGGGCTCGCCCGCCTCGGAGCCGAGCACGTCGTGTCCCTCGCGGACACCTCAGGCGAGGGGTTCCGGGTCCCGTTGCAGATCCCCGCCGCAGAGGGGTACGAGGACTTCTGCTACGGGTGGTGCCACGGACCGACGGGGACCGCGAACCTCTTCGGTGCCCTCGACCTGGCTGGGGTGACCGAGGTCGCAGGCCGGCCCCCGGCGCAGTGGCGTGCCGCTGCGGCGCGGGCCGTGTACGTCAGCGGACTGCCCGAACGACGCTACGACGGGTTCTGGGACAACGACGGGCGGTGCTGCGGCACGGCCGGAGTGCTCGAGACCGTACTCGACCTCGCTCAGACCACCGGCGAACCCGAGCACCTCGCCTTCGCGGACCGGCTCGCCGAGGCACTCACCGCGCGGTCCGAACACAATCCCCTCGATCCCCACCAGCGCTACTGGCGCTTCTACGAACACCGCGCACAACCGCCCCACCTCGACCCAGGAGTCGGTTGGATGCAAGGTGCCGCGGGCATCGCGGCCGCACTCTTTCGCTACGCCCGCATCCGCGACAACGGCCTCAACGCAGCACGACGAGTATTCCCCGACGATTGGTGGATGGCACCAGAAGCCGAGCGCGGTCAAGACACCCGGTAGCTCACGGTGGGCGCGATCAGCTGTCCGCGTGCCACCTCAACGACAGGCTCAACTTCGTGTGCAGTGCCTCCTCGTCCTCAGGTCTCTGCGTCCGCCAGCGTGCGATCGGGCCGCTCTGTGGCGCACGATCCAGAGACACCGAGATGGTCTCGAACGACGCCCGGCGCATGTCGAATCCTGGACGAGCGGAGAGCCGGTCGATCCCGTTGTTTACCTCGTCCCGCGATGTGTAGACGCCGATCATCACGGAGACACGGGAGCCGTCGTCGTAGTCGTGAACGTGGAAGAGGACCAAGACGGACGTGCCGCTCGCCACGGTGCCCGACGGGCCTTCCTGATGGTCCTTCAGGCGTGTCAAAAGGGTCCCTTCTCTGTTGTGGGGTCACTCTCTCGGGTTAGGCGGCTCCGGCCACGAAGGCGGCGACGATGTGGTTGGCGTGGCGGTCGAGGTTGCCGCGGGCTCGGTCCTCGCGGGGGTGTCGGACGTACTCGGCCGGGGATCGGTCTAGGTGGCCGTCGATCGTGGCGAACCGGTAGAACCCGACCACGGTCGAGGGCCGACGTGCGGTGGTGGCCGCGGCGTAGCTGTCGCGGTCCTCCTCCATCCAGCGCACGTAGAGCTCGATGTACGGGCGGGTCATCGCGAACACGGCGACACCGCGGGTGGCGCACCAGGCGACGAAGGTCCGCAGGTCCAGTGAGCAAGCGTCCCGGGTCCGCCCGGAGTGCCGGGCCAGGAATCCGGCCGCCGCCAGATGCACTCCACCGAGCGGCGGGAGCTCCTCGGGGATCCTCACCGTCATCGACTCAGACATCGCTTCCTCCACACCCTCGACACGAAGACCCCCGCAGGACCGAAGGTCCCGAACCGCGCGTCACTCGGGCAGAGGTGCCACAACAAGGAAGGAACCGGCATTCGCGCTCGGTCGACGCGCCAAGATGGAGGAGTGGGCACTTCTGGTCGGATGACAGCGCTGCACAGCGCCGCGTATCACAGCAGCACTGCTCGAGCTCGGAGCGGCGGTGGATCCCGAGGACGACGAAGGTCGAACGCCGCTTCACGTGGCCGTCTTCTCCGCTCGGAGCAGCGGCGAGATGATCGTCCTCCTGCGCGCACACGGGGCGGACCCCTTCCGAGAGGACTTCTCGGGTCGTTCTCCGGTGGCTTTGGCGAACGCGTTCGTTGATCGGTTCGCGGTCCACTGCTTCGACGATCTCACCACGGCCCAGGAGCAGTACCGGGTCCTGATACGAGACCACTTGTCGCCGACCTTTCGTGCGCTGGGGCTCAAGGGCAGCTCGGGGAAGTACTCGCTCCCCGTGTCGGCGACGGGCTGGGCGCTCGTGGCCATGGAGAAGTGGAAGTACAGCAGCCGTGCCGAGGTCAGGTTTCGCATCAACCTGTTCACCGTGTCCCAGGCGGCCTGGTCGGCTTCGTCCCACGGCCAGGAGGGCAAGACACCCAGCGGCGTTGGTGGTGGTGGCTACTACGGGGTCGAGACGCACTGGGCCTGCTCGAGCCACCAGGTGGTAGCGGAATCCTGGTGGACCATGACCCCGATCACGGATGTCGCGTCACTCGGTCAGGAGATCGGTGCGGCCATGGAGGCCCACGGTCTTCCATGGCTGCTCGACCGCGCAGCGGAATGGTGAGCAGCGCGCCAAGTGATGCACTCGGTGGGGGTCAGTAGGGGGGTGGCATGGGGCGGTACCCGACAGTCATGCCTCAGCCGATCTATCGACGACGTGCCACCTCCGAGGCTGCGGCGCCATCTGACCAACCCCAAGTTCCCGTGCAGGACACGTGCTTCCGTCCTCTCGCACGCCGATCAGTCGGTGACCTCCTGACCGATGCGGGCTAGGCTGCGGTATGCCCGAGTTCACCTGGCGACCGGCCAACGAGGCGGCGACCGACGACGTCATGGCGGTGTTCGAGGCCGGTGGCGCCCGCAAGTGCCGGTGCCAGGCACTCAAGGCCGCAGGCTGGATCTGGCGCGACACCACACAGGAGCAACGGGACGCCGCGCAGGTGGAGCAGACCGGTTGCGGCACCGATGGACCCACCTCCGGGTTGATCGGGTACCTCGACGGCGAGCCAGCCGGCTGGGTCGCGGTCGAGCCCCGAGAGAACTACCCGAGGATCTGGATCCGGAAGCAGCCGTGGATGCGGATGGACCCCAGACTCGACAGCGTCTGGTCGGTCACCTGTTTCGTCGTGCGTAAGGGCTTCCGGCGGAGGGGGCTGATGTACGAGCTTGCCGCCGCCACGGTCGACTACGGCGGACAGGTGGGTGCACACGTCCTGGAGGGCTACCCGACCGAGCCTGCGGACGGGAAGACCGTGATCTGGGACGAGGCCTCGGTCGGGTTGCTGCAGGTCTTCCTCGACGCTGGATACGAGGTGGTGGCCTCGCCGACCCTGCGCCGGCGGGTGGTGCGTCTCCACCTCGGCGGATTGCCCTTGCCGTCCAGCGCCTCGACTTAGCGAGGGGGACGGTTTCGCAGGGCACGTTCAGATGCGTTCGTGACCTGACACGCGCCGCCGATGTCACTCGGGATGATGCTGGCCGAGGTAACGCGCTACACCCAGCAGGAGAGCGCCCAGTCGACTCAGCATGGGTGAACCGTGAACCATGAACCGTGAACCGGCACCGGCGCGCCCGACCTAGGGCGTACGTCGTGACCGCAGCGGGGTGCCAGTATTCGCGGGTGACTGACGGCATCGGCGAGCGCCTGCTTGACGCCGTTGGCGAGGCGATGAGGGACGTCGCTGCCATCGCGATCATGCCGAGGTTCCGCGCGTCGACCTACGAGGAGGTCACCTTCGAGGGCACGGACGACGTCGTCACGACTGTGTCGATGTCGAGGCCGAGGCGCTCCTGACCGAGCGGTTGAACCTCATCCGACCGGGGCTGTCGGCGCTCGGTGAGGAGTCCGGTGGCTCGGACTCTCGACTGCTCAGGCAAATCGAGCGCAGGGACTCCTGCTGGGTCGTTGACCCGCTCGATGGCACGGAGGAGCTCGTCGCCGGGCGGCCCGGCTTCCGCCTGATGGTCGCGCTGGTCGAGTCCAGGACGACCACAGCGGCCTGGATCCACCTGCCACGGCGGATCGGCTCTTCGACGGCTCCTGTGGCACTGCGGTGCGTCGTGACGGGATACGAGTGCCGGCACCTCCGCAAAGGCAGCCGCATGGGGCCGAGCACCTGATGGGCTTCGCCCTGACTCGGCTGGCCCCACCCGAGGTTCACGCGATCGTGGACCAGCAGATCCGACGGTTCCCGACTCTCGCCGACGAAGGGTCAGGGTCTGCCGCAACGGCCTACGCGTCCCTGCTGGAGGGGACGTTGGACTTCGGGCTCTACTGGCGCACCGAGCCTTGGGACCACGCGCCAGGGACGTTCCTCGTCGCGATCGCGGGCGGCAGTAGCGCTCACCTCGACGGCAACCCGTACGCGCCTGGAGATGACCGCACGGGATTGTTGGTGACGACGAGGAAGGAGATGTGGGCAGCGGTCCTTGAGACGCTGTACCCGAGCAAGGCCCGAACGTAGGTGGCATCCGAGCGACGGTGCTGGGTCAGCCACGGTACAGCGTCGAGTCCGACATCACGGTGGACGAGTCGATCGGCAAGGTGCTCAGGCAGCCGACGACCGTCGCGGGCGACCGTCACGACCTCTCGAGCACGAACATCCTCATCGTCGGCTCGGACACTCGCACGCGCCAGGGATCAGGCTTCGGATCCGAGGCCGACGCACGTGGGAACGGGCACTCCGACCCGACCCTGCTCTTGCACGTCGCCGCCGGTCACAAGACGGCGTACGCAGTGAGCATCCCCCGAGACTCGCGGGTGACGCGACCGGGATGCAAGGCCGACGGCACGACAGACTCCTCGCTCAAGACCGACAAGTTCAACCTTGCCTTTGCTGTCGGCGGTCGGGGCTGCATCATCTCGGCGGTCACGTATCTGACCAAGGCACCCATCGATCACTTCGTGCAGGTTGACTTCGACGGCTTCAACGCGCTCGGCGGTGTCACCATCTGCTCTCGCGAAGCGATCTCGGACCCGATCCGGCCCGCCGGCCGGAACCACTCCAAGGGCAGCGGCCCGGAGCTGCCGAAGGTGGCCCCGAGGCTCGACAGCAGACAGGTACTCGCCCTCATGAGGGCCCGCTACATCGGGACAGGTTCGGATCTCGACCGGCTCGACCGGCAGCACAGGTTCCTGAGCGCCGTGATCCGCGAAGCCACCAGCAGCGGGCTGCTCACCGACCCCGCCCGGCTGTCCAAGGTCCTCACCGCGGTCGCGAGATCGATGACCGTGGACGCTGGACTCAGCGGCGACAGTCTCAACACACTCCGCTCGGGATACGGGAGCTCACGCCCCATGACATCTCCTTCGTCACCGTGCCGACAGTGGCGCGCCCCGACGACCGCGCAAACGTCGTGTGGGTCAAGAAGGGCGCTGACGCCATGTGGTCGGCGTTGATCAACGACACCCCCTGTGCGCCGAAGGGGAGGATCCCGGGTGCTGGGAGCACCGGCACCCCGAAGCCCGGCAGCTTGACCAGCCCGAGAACCGCAACTGCGGCGGACGCCACCTGTGTCTCGGTGACGCGACGAGCACCAACCTGACCCGCAGGGGCCATGTCGCCCAGTGCGGTGAGCCGGGTCACGCCGCTACTTGTTCACCCGCGACCAGTCGCTGCCGGTTCGTCGCGGGGTGCGGAGCCGTCGGGTGCCGTCGCCGTCCGCGGACCGCGGTTGGCTGTGAGCCGCTCGAACCCGATGGCCGTCAGGCGCCGTCACGCGCGCGGAGGTAGCGCTGGTTGAACTCCCAGACGTACTGGTCCTTGTCGGGGTAGAAGCCGCCCGCGCGATAGGACCGTGACGCGACGCCGCGTTGGGCGCGCTCGCAGATGGCGTTGTCCTGACCCGAGACCAGCTCGCCGAACTCGACGAGCGGGCTCGGGTCGAAGTCGGGCAACGCCAGGGAGTCGGGGTGGAACAGATACGTCCCGCGGACGCGGGTCGTCGTCGGACCGAGCGGCAGCACCTGGCTGACGATGACGGCCGTGCCGGAGATGTCGAGCAGCATCGACGGGAACACCGTTCCGCCGTATACCGAGCCCGACTCCTCCTCGCTCATCGTGGGGATGACGGCGATCGACGCTGTGCCGTCGGCGGTGTAGCTGGAACCCCCGGCAATCGCGACACCGCCGTCCTCGCGGCCGTCCTCGAAGACCCAGCCGGTGCGATACGCCGGGATCGCCGCCACGAGCTCGGGATGGACGGTCGGGCAGTGGAGACACTCGTTGTAGTTCTCCACGACGATCTTCCAGTTCGCTTCGACGACCCATTCGCTGCTCGCGCCGATGCGCAGCGCACCCATCTCGAAGCGCTCGAAGCCGAGGAACTCCTCGTAGTCCTCCCCGATGCTCTCGCGCAGAGGCCCGGGTGTGCCGTCGTCGAGATTCACGAACACGAACCCCTCCCACTCGTCGAGGTGCACGGGGGTGAGCGAGAGCTGTGAGCGGTCGAGCTCGTCCTTGCCGACGCGTGGCGTCCCGACGAGCTCACCGGTGAGGGAGTAGCAGAACGCGTGGTACGGGCAGACGATCACGTTCTTCTCAGTGCCGTACGACTCGTCGCGCAGTCGCGATCCTCTGTGACGGCAGACGTTGTAGAACGCGCGGAGCACCTGGTCGGCGCCACGCACGACAAGGATCGACTCACCGGCGATATCGACGGTGAACCACTGCCCGACTCCCTCTGCCTGCTCCGCGCGGCCCGCGTAGCACCATCGCCGGAAGAAGATCCGCTCGCGCTCGAGCTCGTAGACGGCGGCGTCGACGTAGTCGCGCCCGGGAAGGGTCCGTCGGTCCACTGCATCCCCTGCCTGCCGGCTGTCGCGGCACAGCGCTCGGTGGTGCTTCACGTCCTGAACTGGCGTTCATGACACGGTAGGCCCGAGATCGGCCTCAGGAAAGGGGTTCCTCACTCCGGCGCCGGGGTCGTGACCCCTAGGCCGAGGTGCGGCGGACGAGGCACCGCAGCGTGCTCGTCGAGCACCGCGGAGATGACAGCGGCACGATCCGGAGGGAACGGCGTCACCCGGCTGGTGGACCGGTCCACGTGGAGGAAGAGGTACTCCCCCGTGAGGACCTCGGAGTCGCCGTACCTGACGCGAGTGTGCATGCGGAGCCGCTTGGCGTCGGCTGCGACGAGGACGGAGACGGTCGACAGGGTCGCGTCGTGGCCGACCTCCGCGAGGTAGCGGAGGTGCGACTCCACGGTGAACGTCGAACAGCCGGTACGGGCGAAGTAGTCAGCTCCGACGCCGAGGTGATCGAGGAGGGCCTCGTTGCCGAGCGCGCAGATCACGGCGTACGCCGAGTCGGTGACGTGCCCGTTGTAGTCGAGCCACTCGTCGCGCACGGAGATGTCCGGCCCGCGGAATCCGTCGCCCGACAGACCCTCCGCCGTCACGATCCCGCTCCGGAGAGTCCCAGCGACGACGCGATCTCGAGGGTTGCCGCGACCACGAGCGCACCGAGCTCGGGGAAGCGCTGCTCGCTGATGCGCTCGCCCGGCCCCCAGACGCTGACGACGGCGACCGGGCGCCCCGCGTCCAGGACGGGGGCAGACACGCCGTAGAGGTGCTGCTCGAACTCACCGGCGCACGTGCCGTAGCCACGCGCGCGGATGACCGCGAGGTCGGCGCGCAGCGCGGCCACGTCCGCGAGCGTCGAGGGCGTGTACCGGGAGAGTGGCGGGGTCAGCACCGTGTCGAGGTCCGCCGGCGCGAGCCACGCCAGCCATGTCTTGCCCGACGACGTCGCGTGCAGCGGCACGTGGCGGCCCAGCCAGCTCGCGGCCATGACCGAGCTGGGCACCACCTCATCGACGTAGGTGAGGCCGGTCTGCCGCACGACGGCGAGGTCGGCGGTCTCACCGGACTCGCGGGCGACGCGCTCGAGCACCGGACGCGCCCGCCGCACCAGCCCGTCGACACCGACGGCCGCGGACAGTCGCGCGATGCCCAGCCCCAGGACGTAGCGGCCCGTGCCGGGCTCACGCTCGACGAGGTCGTGGTGCTCCAGGGTGGCGAGCAGCCGCCAGGCGGTGGCGCGGTTGAGCCCGCACGCCTGCGCGAGGTCTGCGACCGTGCCGCCGTGAGGTGCAGCCGCGGCTACCGCGCGCAACAGGTCGGCGGCGCGGTCGACGGACTGCACGCGGCCGGTGCGCGGCTCTTGACCGTCCGCAGACACCATCCCTAAGGTCACGTCTGCACGATACAAACAACTCTTGCACCATGTGAACATTCTGGTCACTCGGGTTCCGCCGAATCCGCCGGACGCGCCGGACCCGGAGCAGACCCGACCCGTTGGAGGGAGCGCCGTGCCGGAGACCTCGCGCCCCGGCGGCTGGGCCACCCCCGACGGCCCGATCCCCGCTCCGCTGGCGCTCTACCGCGCCACCGTGCCCGTCGCCTGGGTCGACTACAACGGCCACATGGGCGAGTCCTACTACCTGCTCGCGATGGGTGACAGCGCCGACCAGTTCTTCCGCTACGTCGGGATCGACGAGGGCTACCGCGCCGCCGGATCGTCGCTCTACACGGTCGAGACACACCTACGGAACCTTGCCGAGGCGGCCCTCGACGACGAGATCCACGCGACGCTGCGGGTCCTCGGCGTCGACACCAAGCGCGTCCACATCACCCACGAGCTGGCGCGCGGCGACACGCTGCTGGCCACCGGCGAGCAGCTGTTGCTGCACGTCGACATGGCCGCGGGACGCACCGCCTCGATCCCCGACGCCGTGCTCGGGCGGATCGCCGCGGTCGCCGACGCGCACGCGACGCTTCCCGTCCCCGACTGGGTGGGGCACGTCAGCGCCCTGCCCCGCTGAGCCAGCGCCCGACCGAGAGGAACACCGTGGACTTCGACCTCAGCGACGAGCAGCGCCTGATCGTCGAGACGGTGCGCTCGTTCGTCGAGAACGAGCTGTACCCGCACGAGGACGAGGTAGAGCGCCTCGACGACATCCCCCGTGCGGTCGTCGAGTCCGTGCGTGCCAGGGCGATCGCTGCCGGGCTGTACGCACCGAACATGCCCGCCGAGCTCGGCGGTGGTGGGCTCGACGCCATCGGCCTCGCTCTCGCCGAGCGCGAGCTCGGACGAGCGGGCTATGCCTTGCAGATGCTGGTCGCGCGACCGAGCAACGTGCTGCGCGCTTGTACTGGCGACCAGGTCGAGCGCTACCTTCTCCCGGCGATCCGCGGTGAACGACATGACTGTCTCGCGATGACCGAGCCGGGCTCGGGGTCCGACGTCCGCAGCATGACGACTCGCGCCGAGAGGGAGGGTGACGACTGGATCATTCATGGCGGCAAGCACTTCATCAGCCACGCGGACATGGCCGATTTCGTCATCCTCTTCGCCACGACGGGTATCGATGAGACTCCGCGCGGCCCGCGCAAGCGGATCAGCGTCTTCCTCGTCGACATGGGGGTGCCTGGCTTCGAGCGTCGTCGCGGATCGGCCTGCGTCTCCCACCGTGGCTACCACCAGTGCGAGCTGCTGTTCGACGGGTGCCGGGTGCCCGCGGACGCGCTCCTCGGCGAGGAGGGGTGCGGTTTCGACCTGATGGAGGAGTGGCTCGGGGCGAGCCGGCTCACGGTGGCCGCGACGAGCGTCGGGCGCGCCCAGCGCGTCCTCGAGGCCGCACTGGACTGGGCGGCGAACCGGCAGCAGTTCGGGCAGCCCATCGGCCAGTTCCAGGGCGTGGGGTTCCAGCTCGCCGACTGCGAGGTCGCGATCGACGCCGCGGAACTCCTCACCCTGCGTGCCGCCGACCGACTCGAGAAGGGCACCGCCGGTGCGGCGGACTTCGCGAAGGCCAAGCTGGTCGCGTCGGAGGCGCTCGCGACGGTGACCGACACCGCAGTGCAGGTCTTCGGCGGCATGGGCCTGATGTCCGATGCCCCGATCGAGCGCTGGTGGCGCGACGCGCGCGTCGAGCGCATCTGGGACGGCACGAGTGAGATCCAGCGCCACATCATCAACCGGTCGCAGCTGCGACCCCGGGGAGCATGAGCATGACCGAGCCCGCTGTGCGCATCGACATCGAGGGCCAGGTCCTCGTCGTCACCCTCGACCGCCCCAAGGCCAATGCCGTCGACGCCCCGACCAGCCGCGAGCTCTACGACGCCTTCGCCCGGCTGCGCGACGACGACAACCTGCGCGTGGGGATCATCACCGGTGCAGGCGACCGCTTCTTCTGCGCGGGCTGGGATCTCAAGGCTGCGGACGCCGGTGAGGCACCCGACGCGGACTGGGGCGGCGGCGGGTTTGCCGGCCTCACCGAGTTCTTCGACCTCGGCAAGCCGGTGATCGCGGCGGTCAACGGGATGGCCTTCGGCGGCGGGTTCGAGCTCGCGCTCGCTGCCGACCTGGTCATCGCTGCCGACCACGCCGTCTTCGCCCTCACCGAGGCACGGCTGGGTCTTTCCGCGGATGCCGGCGGCCTGTTCCGGGTTCCGGCGCGCGTGCCGCGCGCCATCGCGGTCGAGCTGCTCGTCACCGGCCGTCGGATGTCGGCCGACGAGGCTGCGCGCTGGGGGCTGGTCAACCACGTCGTCGCAGCCGATGAGCTGATGACCTCGGCGCGTGCACTCGCGGCACGGATCATCGAGTCGGCCCCGCTGTCGGTCGCAGCGATCCTCGAGGTCCTCGATGCGACCGAGGGCATGAACGCCGAGGACGGCTTCGCCCGCATCCGGGCCGGGCTCCCGCACTACTCACGGGTGAGCACGTCCCAGGACTCCAAGGAGGGTGCTCGCGCCTTCGTCGAAGGGCGCCCGGCTGTCTGGCTGGGCCGCTGACGCCCGGCACCGCGAACGCTGCCGCACCGCGAACACCACCGACACCACCCTGTCCCACCGCGCAGACCTCGAAGGACTCGCATGCACCCCATGAGCACGTCCGCCTTCATCACCTGTGCCGTCACGGGTTCCGGTGACTCCACCGGCGTGAGCGACAAGGTCCCGGTCACGCCCGCGCAGATCGCCGCAGCCGCGATCGAGGCCGCCCGGGCCGGTGCCGCCGTCGTCCACATCCACGTGCGCGATCCCCAGACCGGCAAGGGAGCGCGTGACCCGGCCCACTACCGCGAGGTCGTCGAGCGGGTCCGCGCCTCGGGCACCGACGTCGTCCTCAATCTCACCACCGGCATGGGCGGCGACATCGTCACCGGGGGGGCCGAGACCCCGCTGCCGCTGGACGCCGATGGCACCGACATGGCCGGTGCTACCGAGCGCCTCCTGCACGTGGCCGAGCTGCTTCCCGAGATCTGCACCCTCGACTGCGGGACGATGAACTTCGCCGCCGGCGGTGACTACATCATGGTGAACACCCCGGGGATGGTGCGCGAGATGGCGCGCCAGATCAGGGATCTCGGTGTTCGCCCCGAGGTCGAGATCTTCGACACGGGTGATCTCGTGCTGCTCAACGAGCTCGTCGCGGAGAGACTCGTCGAGAACCCGGCGATGGTCCAGCTGTGCATGGGGATCCCCTACGGCGCCCCCAACGACCCGCTGACGCTCGCCGCCATGGTCGGCAACCTCCCGGCGGGGGCGGTGTTCTCGGCGTTCTCGATCGGCCGGTTCCAGCTGCCCTACGCTGCTCAGGCCGTCCTCGCCGGCGGCAACGTTCGTGTCGGTCTCGAGGACAACATCTACCTGTCCAAGGGCGTGCTGGCGACCAACGGCCAGCTCGTCTCCCGTGCGGTCACCATCCTCGAGGCGATGAACGTCCGCGTCCTTGGCCCCGACGAGGTGCGCGACCGTCTCGCCCTGGTGCGGCATGTCTGACGGGCACAACGGCAGGCGACCCGACGGCGTCCCGCGCACGGTCGGTCTCCTCGGCGGTGGGGTGATCGGCGGCGGCTGGGCGGCGAGGTTCCTGCTCGGCGGTGCCGATGTCCGGCTGTTCGACCCCGACCCGCAGGCCGAGCGCAAGCTCGGGGAGATCCTGGCCAACGCCCGTGCGGCGTGGCAGTCGCTCACCGACGTCCCCTTGCCACCCGAGGGCCGCTGGCGCATCGTCGGTTCGGTGTCCGAGGCAGTGTCGGGGGTCGACTTCGTCCAGGAGAGCGCGCCCGAGCGGCTCGACCTCAAGCAGGCGCTGCTCCAGGAGGCCGACGCCGCCGCCGACGACACCGTTGTGATCGCCTCGTCGACCTCCGGGCTGCTCCCGACGCTTCTCGCGCAACGGATGTCGCACCCCGGGCGTCTCGTCGTCGGGCACCCCTTCAACCCCGTCTACCTGCTACCGCTGGTCGAGGTGTGCCCCGGCACGCTCACCTCCGCACAGTCCGTGGAACGCGCGGCCGAGGTGTACACCTCCGTCGGGATGCGTCCGCTGCGGCTGCGCAAGGAGATCGACGGGTTTGTCGCCGACCGGCTGCTCGAGGCGCTGTGGCGCGAGGCACTGTGGCTCGTCAACGACGGCGTCGCGACCGTCGAGGAGGTCGACGACGCGATCCGCTTCGGCGCCGGGCTGCGGTGGTCGTTCATGGGCACGATGCTCACCTACCGGATCGCCGGCGGCGAGGGCGGGATGCGGCACTTCATGTCGCAGTTCGGCCCGGCGCTGCAGTGGCCGTGGACGAAGCTGATGGACGTGCCCGACGTCACCGACGAGCTCCTCGACCGGATCTCCGAGCAGTCCGACGCGCAGGCCGCCGGTGCCTCGGTCCGCGACCTCGAGCGGCTGCGGGACCGCTGCCTCGTCGCGGTCCTGCAGGGCCTGCGAGAGGTGCCCTACGGTGCCGGCGGGGTGCTCGCTGACTATGAGACGCGCCTCCTCGCTCAGGGTGGCGCCGGCCCGCCGTAGAGCCAGCCCTGCCCCATCTCCCACCCCTGACCGAGCAGCACGGCCGACTGCGTCGGCGTCTCGACGCCCTCGGCGATGGTGGCGAGCCCGAGCCCGTGTGCGAGGCCGACGAGACCACTCGCGAGGCGGGTCGGGTGGTCATCGCTCCCGGTGATCCCGGCCGTGAACGTGCGGTCGAGCTTCAGGCCGCCGATGGGCAGGTCGCGCAGGTGCGCGATCGAGGAATAGCCGGTGCCGAAGTCGTCCACCCACCACGTGATGCCGAGGCCGGCGATCGACCGCATGGTGCGCACGATGTCGCTCGTGGTGTGGAAGATCGCCGTCTCGGTCACCTCGAGATGGAGCCTCCGCGGGTCGGCTCCGGTGCGGTCGAGCTCGGCCCGGAGGTCGTCGAGCAGGCTGCCCGCCGACAGCGTCGCAGCCGACACGTTGACCGCCACGTGTGTCCCTGCCTGCCAGCCGGCGAGGGCGTCGAGCGATCGGCCGAGCACCAGGCGGTCGATCAGGAGGATGAGATCGCTGCACTCGGCGACGTCGAGGAACTCCTTCGGCCGGAGGACGGACCCGTCCTGGCGGACCCAGCGCACGAGCGCCTCGCAGCCGCGGAGCCGGCCGTCAGACAGCGACCGGATGGGCATGAACCACGGCCTGATCCCGTTGCTCGCCAGCTCCTCGCGGAGGGCATCCTGGACATCGAGGGTGCGTCGGCTCCGCTCGGCGATGTTGCCGTCGAGGAACTCCCACCGGTCCGGCCCCTTGCCGCCCGCCTGACGCAACGCGGCAGTGGCATCGCGCAGGAGCGCCTCGGCGTCTCCCTCGTGCGGCTCCGACATCGCGATCCCGATGCACGCGCTGACCTCGACCTTGCCCGTGTCCAGCACGACGGGGCCGCGGATCGCGGCCAGCATGCGTTCGGCAGCTGCCGCAGCGTCGCCCGAGGTGACGATGTCACGCATGAGGATCGCGAACTCGTCGCCCGCGATCCGTGCGACGCGGTCGTGCGCACCGGTCGCCTCGACCAGCCTCCGGGCGACGGCACGGAGCACCTCGTCCCCGGCTGTGTAGGTGTAGGCCTGGTTGATCGCCGTCATCCCGTGGACACCCGCGACGAGCAGCGCCCACCCCGGGGCGGTCCGGGTGTCGAGGACCTCCTGGACGCGGGCCAGCGCCAGCGCGCGCTTCCCGAGACCGGTCAGCGCGTCGAAGGCCACCTCGCGCTCGAGCGCCCGCGCCGTGCGGACCTCAGCGTCGACGTCGCGGACGCTCACGACCCGGCCGATGAGCTTTCCGGACTCGTCACGCAGACCGCGGGTGCTGGCCTCGGTCCACAGCGGCTCACCCGACTTCGCGAGGAACCTCGCGCGGTACACCGGGCTATGCCCCTCGAGGACCTGCCGCGCCGCCTCGGCCACGAGCGGTACGTCGTCCGGGTGCAACAAGGCCGAGGCCGGGCGGCCGATCACGTCGCTCGGTGCGTATCCCAGGACCGTCGTCACCGAGGGCGACATCCACTCCACGACGCCGTCGAGATCGACGGCGAACACGAGGTCCATGGCGTTCTCCGCGAGGAGCCGGTAGTGCCCCTCGCGCCGGATCTGGTCCCGCTCGGCCCTCACGCGCGCGTCGATGTCGTGCCTCGAGACGATCCGTCCGCGCGCGTGCCCCTCGGGCCTCCCGGTGGCGCCGGCAAGGAAGACCACGTCGGACGAGTTCTCTGCCAGCGACCGGTAGTACTCCTCGGATTCCCGCAGCGCCTCCACGGCCGCGTGACGCTCGGTGACCTCGCGCCAGGTGAGGCTCAAGCCATCACCGACCTTGACCGCTCGGACATCGCAATAGACTCTCGCGCCTGGCCCAGGACGATCGCCGTCGACATCCGGTGGCTCGGTGAAGGCGATGTCGTCGAGGGAGAGCGGCTGCCCGGTCTCGACGACCTGGACGTAGAGGTCACCGTTGCGTGACAGCTCGTGCCCCGGCAGCAGTGCCGCCAGGCGCGAGCCGACCAACTGACCCTTCGGCCGACCGCTGTACCTGCACGCCGCATCGTTGGCGTCGTTGCACACCAGGTCGATGATCCGGCCGGTCTCGTCACGGACGGACCTCAGGGTGACGTGCGGATCCAGGAGCGAGTCGAGGGTGACCCGCAGCCGGGCGACGTCCGAGAGCCGGGCGATGCCGTAGCCGATGCCGGCCGCGAGGTTCTCCAGGAGCTCCTGGGCGATCCTGTCGAATGCCCCCGGCTCCTCGGCGTAGACCATGAGGGCACCGTGCACTCGGTCATCCACCAGCACCGGGAGCGAGATGGAGCAGCGGATTCCCCCGGACCTGGGCGCGGCGAGGTCGTCGCAGACCTGGGTGGTCCCCGTGCGCAACGAGATGCCGCTCGGCCCACGACCCAGTGCGTCATCTCCCCAAGAGACGGCGACCTCGTTGAGGAGGAGCTGGTCGTCGCCCCCTACGGCCATGACCTGCACGGACTTCCGGGCGTCATCGACCGGACGGCCGTACCAGGAGAAGGCATAGTTGCCGGCCTTCACGGCCCCTTCGCAGATCTGGCGCAGAAGGTCCTGCTCGTCCGTCGCCCGCAGCATCGCCCGGTAGCCCTCGATCAGGGTCGCCAGGGCCCGAGGTGCCGCCGCGTGGGTGCCGGTGTCGTGCAGCGCGACCACGGAGCCGACGACCTCCCCATGCGCGCCGAGGACCGGTCGGGCCAGGGCCAGCACAGGGCGGAGCATCCCGTCCGCGGTCCGCACCCGGATCGGCAGCTCCTCATAGGGCCGTCCCGCCTGGACGTCGGCCCGCGCCTTGCGGAGGAGTTCGGCGTCCTCGGGATGGACCCAGTCCGTCGCGTCCGAGCCGACGAGCACCTCGGGCGGGTGTCCGAGGAGGTCTCGGGCGGAGGGCGAGACCCATTGCACCCGACCGTGGATGTCGTTCTGGTAGATCACGTCCGAGGCAGTGTCCGTCGCCAGCCGATAGTGGCCGAAGGGCGCACCGGGGTCCGGCGCTTCTGTCCCACGCGACCACGACATGGCGTTCTCCCGTCCCCGCGGTCAGGATGCCATCGGCGCCGGAGGCGACGCCGCGTGGGCGGAGAACTCGCCGGAGACGGGAGGGGCGCACCCACCCGCGAGCAGGGGGTCACCCTGGTAGCGGGCGCTACGGTGCACGCATGACACCGCCGTTCTCCCTCGTCGGGCGTGGTGCGCTCGTGACCGGTGCAGGTTCGCCCGACGGGATCGGCGTCGCCACGGCGCGTCTGCTGGCCCGGCAGGGAGCCCGCGTCGTCCTCGCCGCCACGGGCACCCGCGTCCAGGAAAGGGTCGCGGAGCTTCGGGCGGAGGGCCTCGACGCCGCGGGCCTCATGGCCGACCTCACCGACGCGGACGCCGCACGCGCCCTCGTCGACGAGGCGGCAGCGCACCTCGGGCGCCTCGACATCGTCGTGAACAACGCCGGGATGACGCAGACCGGAGTCGACCTCGAGTCGGGCTCGCTGGCCGACCAGCCGCCAGCCGCGTGGTCCCGCCAGCTCGAGATCACCCTGATGACGGCGGTGAACGTGACCCGAGCCGCCGTGCCGCACCTGAGGACCGGGAGCCACGGGCGCATCGTGATGGTCTCCAGCGTCACCGGACCGTTCGTGTCGGCGCCCGGGAGCAGCGCCTACGCGGCGGCGAAGGGCGCGATGGACGGCGTCATGCGGACCGTCGCGATCGAGGAGGGCCGCTACGGCATCACGTGCAACAGCGTCGCCCCTGGCTGGATCCGTACGGCGTCCTCGGAGCCTGACGAGATCGTGGCCGGCGGCTATACGCCCGTCGGCCGGCCAGGCACCCCGGCGGAGGTGGCCGCAGTGATCGGCTTTCTCGCCAGCGACGAGGCGTCCTACGTCACGGGACAGCCGTTCGTCGTCGACGGCGGCAACATCGTCCAGGAGCACAAGGGGCCGTAGGGCAGCGGACCCCAGGGCAGCGGTACCAGCGAAGTGGGTCCCAGGGCAGCGGGCTGCGTCGGCTCCGGACTACCTCGCCAGCTGGTGCCGTGCCGGAAGCGTCCAGTACGAGCCGAACTGGCGGTCGAAGTGGCTCGGCGTGAACGGCTGGGACCCCGCGTTCGGGTAGTTCGTCAGCTCGCCGAAGACGATACGTCCCGCGACCTCGTAGAGGTCGACGCGGACGAAGTCCATGCCGCGACCGAGCTCCTCGGCTGCCGCGATCAGGTCCGGCAGCCTCGGTGTCAGCGGAGTCGGAACCGCCGGCCTCGCGAAGGCGTACTGCACGGGCCACGGTTCACCGTCGATGCCGTACACCGTCAGCGTCGGTTCGGAGAACCGGTGCTCCACCACTGACACGAAACGGCAGACGCCGTCGAACACGAAGAACTTGTGGTCGAACGGGAGCCGACCGTCGACGTCGAGGAGAAGCTCCTCGACGAGGACCTGCGGCACGACATCGCGGTAGGCCCACTCGGGCAGGCTGCCGGGTGCGTGTTCGAAGCCTACCGACATCCAGCGGTCGACCAGCGGCGCGAGACGTTCGGCCGGTGCCTGCTCGGGTCGCACGACGAAGCGCTCCCAGCCGACGAACCGCGCGGACGCCGGTAGGTGCGCGGCGGCGTCGGCGCCGTCCCAGACGAGCACGATCGCGCCCGAGCCGTGCGACGCCTTGCACGCGTACTCCCGCGGGAGCGTCGCCCAGGGGATCTCGGCCGAGGTCCGGTACGCGCCGTAGGACCGGGTCAGGAACTCCTCGCCGAGCCGGTCGGCGACGAAGCCACGGGCGGCGACCTTGTCCGCCATGAGTGTCAGCAACGGCCGACGGTCGTAGGCCATCCGGTAGCGGACCTTCTCGTTGAACGTCTCCGGCGCCGTCGAGGTGCGGGAGAGCCGCCAGTCGGCCACGGCGCTCGGCCAGCGGCCATGGGCGGCATCGCCCGCGCGCCGCAACCACCACTTCGCCGCCGGCGGCAACGCCGAAGCCCGGCCCCGCAAGGACTGGAACCGCACGGTGGACACAGTGACTCCCTCTGCCGCGCGGTCACATCGTCGCTAGGCACGCCGGACGACGCCCCGCAGTGGACGACGCTAGCGAGTCCGGGCCGCCGGAGTCGCCTCCGCCACCGTGTCGAGCCCCATGCACGCGCGCAGCGACACCAGCCCGACGGGGCGGTCAGCGGTGGATCACGACGACGAGGTGGCGCGGACCGTGGACGCCCTCCACCCGTACCAGCTCGATGTCGCTCGTGGCCGAAGGGCCACTGATCCACGTCATGAGCGGCCGCGCACCGACGGCACGGACCGCCCCCGGCAGCTCACCATGGACGACACGCTCGGACACCAGGCACACGTGGATGTCGGGCACCAGGGAGACCACCCGCCTGCCCTGACCTGCCGAGTGGTCCAACATGATCGTGCCGGTCACCGCTACGGCCGCCGCGCAGGTGGTGACGGCACCGTCGAGAGCGCCGAGCTCCGCCACGGCCAGACCGTGGTCCTCGACGACGTCGATGCCGGCGGGCCGCCAGTCCGGCTCGAAGTCCACGTCCACGACGACCCTCCTGGCACCGCGCGCGCGCAGCTCGCGCTCCACCGCCGCGCGGATCGCGACCGCCTGGTCTGGCTCTGCGCGGACATCGACCACTGCCGCGCGATAGTCGAGCAGTCGCTCGACGAGCAGCGCAACCACGTCCACCCCCGGCGCCGAGGACATGAGGTAGTCCGGTTCAGCGCTCGAGTCGCGACGTGCTGCCACGGTCTCGTCCGCGCCTCTGCTCTGGGCGCGTGCGATCGCCTCCAGCACAAGGGTTCGGGCGTCAGTCATGGGAGCGCCACCAAGTCCGGAAGGACTCGCGGGCGGGGACGGGCAGGTCTCGGCTGGAGGTCCAGGCGCGGACCCCGGGCAAGGGGAAACGGCCGACCAGCCGGACCGCACCGCGCCCCCACCCGGCGAGCTTCCCGGCTCGACGGAGCCGGGTCCCGTCCCGCAGGGCCTCGGCCACCACCGCGAAAGCGGCCGACTCGAGCCTCGGGTGCGACTGCTCGTTGCGCAGGTGCACCAGGATCGAGGGGATGTCGATCTTCATCGGACAGACGTCGTAGCAGGCGCCGCAGAGCGTGGAGGCGAACGGCAGCGACTCCGCCTGGCCCGGTCCGAGAAGCTGCGGGGTCAGGATCGCCCCGATCGGTCCCGGGTACACCGAGCCATAGGCGTGGCCACCGGTGCGCTGGTAGACCGGGCACACGTTGATGCACGCCGAGCAGCGGATGCAGGCGAGCGCGTCGCGACCGACCGGATCTGCGAGCACGTTGGTCCGGCCGTTGTCGAGAAGGACGATGTGCACTTCCTGCGGGCCGTCGCCCGGCGCGACGCCGGTCCAGATGCTGGTGTACGGGTTCATCCGCTCACCGGTGGACGAGCGCGGCAGCAGCTGCATCAGGCTCTCGAGGTCGTTCCAGCGAGGAAGCACCTTCTCGATGCCGACGATCGACACGAGGACGTCGGGCAGAGTGAGGCACATCCGGCCGTTCCCCTCGGACTCCACGACGACGAGGGACCCCGTCTCGGCGATCGCCGCGTTGGAGCCGCTGACCGCCATCCGGGCCGACAGGAACCTCGAGCGCAGATGGATCCGCGCGGCCTCGGCGAGGTCGCGCGGCTCGTCGCTCAGGTCCGACGGCGCACCAGGGAGCCGATCGAGGAACAGGTCGCGGATCTGGGTGCGGTTCTTGTGGATCGCGGGCACGAGGATGTGCGACGGGTGCTCGTCGGCAAGCTGCACGATGAGCTCGGCAAGGTCGGTCTCCTTCGCCTCGATGCCGTGCTCCCGCAGGGCCTCGTTGACGCCGATCTCGTCTGTGGTCAGGGACTTGACCTTGACCACCTCGCGGATGCCATGGCGCGTCGCTACCTCGAGCACCACAGCGACGGCGTCCTCGGCGGTGCTGGCCCAGTGCACGACGGCGCCGGCGGCGGTCGCGTTCCGTTCGAACTCCACGAGCAGCGTCGCGAGGTCACCCAGCGCCTCGTCCTTCGCCGCACGCCCTGCGTCGCGCAGCTGCTCCCAGTCGGGACGCTCGGCGACGACTGCGGCCCGCTTGTCCCGGATCGTCGTCATGGCGCCACGAAGATTCGAGCGCAGCTGGGTGTCCAGCAGCGCGTCACGCGCCGCGTCGGGGAACGACGGCTGCGCGCCGAGGAAGGTCTTCCCCATCTCAGACCACGGTCCCGGCGAGGATCTCGGCCAGGTGCACGGTCCGGATCCCGTTGCCCTGCTTGCCGAAGCCACCGCCGATGTGCATCAGGCAGGCCGCGTCGAGCGAGGTGACGAACTCGGCGTCGGTATCGGCCAGCGACTGGGTCTTCTCGGCCAGGATCGCACCCGAGACGTCAGAGTTCTTCACGGAGAACGTTCCGCCGAACCCGCAGCATCCCTCGGCGTCACGCTGCTCGACGAGGTCGAGCCCACGCACCTCGCGCAGCAGCCGGTACGGGCGGTCTCCCACCCTGGCGACCCGGAGCGAGTGGCACGAGGGGTGGTAGGCGACCCGGTGCGGGAAGGAGGCTCCGACGTCGACGATGCCGAGGTCGTCGACGAGGAACTCGGAGAGCTCGCGAACACGGGGCACCGTCTCCTCGACCCGCGCCACCAGCGCGGAGTCACCGGCCCGCTCGGCCACGAGCCGGTGCTGGTGCCGGATCGACCCGACGCACGATCCGCTCGGGGCCACGATGACGTCGCAGTCCTCGAAGGCCTCGACGAACGAGCGCACCATGGGGATCGCAAGATCGGCGTACCCGGAGTTGACGTGCATCTGGCCGCAGCACCCCTGTGCCTCGGGGAAGACGACGTCGAGGCCGAGACGGCGCAGCAGGGTGACGGTCGCAACCCCCACCTGCGGGTAGACGACGTCGGCGAGGCAGGTGACGAACAGTCCGATGCGCATCGGGTCAGTCGATCCGGCGCAGCTCGGCGTGGTAGCGCTGACCGTTGCGCACGTAGAGGTCCACGCCCTCGCTCACGAAGTCACGGCCGTGCGCCGCGCCGAGCCGCACCGTCGCCGGGACGCCCGTCGCCATCGCGCCGCTGGGCACCTCGGTGCCCTCGCGCAGCACCGCGCCCGCGGCGATGACACCACCCTGGTGGACGACGACGTCGTGCAGCGCGATCGCTCCGGACCCGATGAGGACGCCGTCCATGACGGTGCACCCCTCGAGGTGGACGTTGTGCCCGATGACGCAGTCCGAACCGATCGCCGTCGGCTTGGCGGCCGTGGCGTGGACGACGGTCCCGTCCTGCACGGAGGTTCGCTCGCCCACCGTGATGACGCCATAGTCACCACGAAGGACGGCCCCGGGCCACACGGTCGACCACGCACCGATGGTGACGGCACCGATCACCGTGGCGTCGGGGTGGACGAACGCGGTCGCGTCGATCGAGGGTTCGACGTCGCCGAGGGCGTAGACCGCCATGCGGGCTCCTTCGCGGTCAGGTGCGGGTGGTCGGCGGGTCGATCAGCTCGTCGAGGCGGTCCATGAAGGACCGGTCGCCGTGCCGCGAGAGCTCGTCGAGGATGTCGGGGACGACGCCCGCATCGATGAGCTCGGCGAGCACCTCGTGACGGCGGACCGTGTCCTGCGGGTCGTGGTAGAGCTGCTCGCGGAAGCGCAGGTTCATCGCCATGCAGAGCTCGAGCTGCTGGGCGATGTTGCGGTAGGCGTCATCGAGCCAGCGATTCCCCGGAAGTGCCACGAGCGCTTCGTGGAAGGCGCTGTTGGCCCGCAGCATCTCCTCGTGGTCGGCCTGCGCACCCGGGCGGCGCATCGCTGACAGCGCCTCGCGCACGCGGGCCGACCGGGACGGGTCCGTGACCGGCACCCCAAGCTCGATGGCGGTCCGCTCGAGGGCGAAGCGCAGGTCGTAGACGTGCCGCACGTCCTCGGGCGTGAGCCGGACGACGGAGTAGCCCTTCCGCGGGACTCCGACGACGAGGCCGTCGCGGCTCAGCATGCGCAGGGCTTCGCGGACGGGCGGCCGGCTGACGCCGAAACGCTCGGCCAGCTGCTCCTCGATGAGCCGCTCGCCGGGGGTGAATGCCGCCGCGAGGATGAGCTCGCGCAGGCGTCGGGCGATCTCGTCGACGAGGGAGGGGACCTGGAGCCTGTCGTCGCCTTCGGCTAGCTGCGGTGCCATGTCCGTCCCGCTCCCGTGGTCGTGGTGATGGTGGGCACGACGCTAGTGGGAGCCGACGGGCTGGCTCTGACGCAGGGCGGTGCCCGACGCGACGAGGGCGTCGATGTCGGCCGAGGTCAGCCCGAGCTCGCCGAGGATCTCCTCGGTGTGCTCGCCCAGCAGCGGTGGGTGGCGGTGGATCTCGCGCGGGTCGTCGCCGACGGTGATCGACTTTCCGAGCACCTTCATCGTCCCGAGAGTGGGGTGCGAGACCTGCTGGACGAGGCCGAGGGCGAGCGTCGTGGGGTGCTCGAGTGCCTCCTTGATATCGAGGACCGGCCCGCAGGGGACGCCCGCCTCGTTGATGCGTGCGATCCATTCCTCCGACGTGCCGGACGCGAGGGTCTCCTCGATCAGCCGGCGCAGGGCTCGCCGGTTGTCCATGCGGCCGGCGTTGCTCGCATATCGCGGGTCCTCGGCGATGTCGACGAGCCCGAGCACCTCACACAGCCGCCGCCACATCTTCTCGTTGCCGCAGGCGATCGTGAGGGCACCGGAGCCGGCCGTGAACGTGCCCTGGGGGAACATGATCGGGTGGTCGTTGCCGTTGCGGCCGGGGACGACGTCGAGACTGAGGACTGCCTGGGCCTGGTAGTTGATCATCGCCATCATCGACTGCATCAGCGACGCCTCGACCGTCGTACCGCGACCGGTGCGCTCACGCTCGAGCAGTGCTGCGAGGACTCCCACGGCAGCGAAGGCACCGGTGGCGGCGTCGGCGACCGCGATGCCGGAACGGAGTGGGCCGGTCTCCTCCGTTCCGGTCACGCTCATCAGGCCCGACATCGCCTGGACCGTCTGGTCGAAGCCGGGGAGGTCGGCACCGGCGGAGGTGTTCCCGAACCCACTGATCGAGACGTGGATGAGCCGCGGGTTGCGCGCGTGGAGGGCCAGCGGACCGAGCCCCATGGAGGTCGCCGTTCCCGGACGGAAGTTCTCCACGAAGACGTCGGCACCGTCGATCAGCCGCATCAGCAGAGCCATCCCGGCCTCGCTCCGCAGGTCGAGCGCCACACTCCGCTTGTTGTGGTTGGAGGCCATGTAGTAGACGCTCTCGCCGTCGGCGAACGGGCCCGACTGCCGGGCTGCGTCCCCGGAGGGCAACGGCTCGACCTTGACGACGTCGGCACCGAGGTCGCCGAGCGTCATCGCCATCAGCGGACCCGCGAGGTAGCGGGTGAGGTCGATGACGCGGATGCCGGCCAGGGGGGCGGCCATCACCCCACCTGCGCCACGTGCTGCTGGGACGGGAAGCGCGGTGATCGACGGTCCTGGAACGCGGCGACGCCCTCGGCGAGGTCCGGCCCGTCATAGACCTCGACGGCGATCCGCGCGAGGGTCTCGGTGTCGCGAGCGGTCAGGGGTCGCCCCGTCATGTCGACGACGGCCTTGCCGGCGACGAGCGTGGGCAGCGACGAGGTGATGATCGCGGCGAGGAGGTCGAGCACCTCCTCGACGAGGTCGTCGGTGGGTACCGCGCGCTGCACGAGTCCGATGCGCAGTGCGTCGACCGCGTCGATGAGCCGGCCGCTGACGAGCAGGTACTTCAGCTCCGCCGGCCCGATGAGGCGCGCGAGGGCGTCCGCCTCGGTGTACCCGAGGGTGACCCCGAGGCGGCCGATGGGGATGCCGAAGCGGGCGCGGTCCGAGCAGATCCGCAGATCGCAGGCAGCGCTGAGCTCGAGGCCGCCGCCGACGGCGAGGCCGTCGATCATGGCGACCACGGGGACTCGCACGCTGCTCACGGCGACGAGTGCATGGGCGACCGCCTCGTTGTAGTCGGCCGCCGACGACGCCGTCATGCGGGTCCCAGGGAACTCCTTGATGTCCGCACCGGCTCCGAACGCCCGGCCGCCCGCGCCCCGGACGACGATGGCGCGCAACGCCGGGTCGGCGCCGAGCTCGCGGGCGAGGGCACCGACCCGGCGCCAGCCGCCGAGGCTGATCGCGTTGTGCTGGTCGGGTCGGGCCAGGGTCAGGACCGCGACGCCCTCGGTCTGCTGGGCGCCGACGAAGTCGACGACATCCTGGGGCGCGGGGTCCGAGCCCAGCAGGGTCCGGACCGCGTCGACGATGTGCTCGGATCTCACTGCTGCTCCCCCGAGGACGGCGCCTCTGTTGCGTCTACTGTAGACAATAGTCAGTCAGTGTCAAGCGATCGGCGCCACGGTCTGGCGCTCCTGCTCCGCGAGCGCACGCCCGTGACGGGCCAGCAGGTCGCGGCTGGCACCGGCGTACGTCCCGGGGTCGACCGGGACGAGCCACTCCTTGGCACGAGCCAGGGCCGACCTGGTGAGGTCGAGGTCGCGCAGCAGCTCGTCGACGTTGTGCATCGAGAACGGGACGATGTTCGTGCCGTGGCAGCCGTTGCCGCCCTGGGTGCGGACGGCCGTCCAGTCCAGACGCTCGCTGATGACCTTGGACTGCGCCTCGGCCGACGGGAGCCGGAGGAGGCCCGTCAGGTGGGCGGCGAGCCACAGCGCGCTCATCTCGGAGTTGAGCTGGCTGAAGAACGAGGAGTTGTACCCGTTGAAGGCCAGGTTGTCGACGCCGATCGGCAGGATGTGGCGATAGAGCCGGAAGTTGCCGTCGTCGTCGGTCACGGCAGCCTGCACGTCCTCGTCGAGGAAGGGCACGCGCTGGTGGAAGCCCGTCCCGCAGACGATCACGTCGGCCAGCACCCGTGACCCGTCGCCGAGGACGGCGACCCCGGGTTCGAGCCGCTCGATGACCGTGTCGCGCACGACTTTCAGCCGACCCGCCGCGACGTTCTCGAAGAACCCCGGCGTCTCCAGGCTCACCGTGCCGTTGATGATCGTCTCGAGCGAGCCGTCGGGCAGCAGACCGAGCGCCTCGAGGTCGAACTGCTTGCGCACCACCGACTCCACGCTGTTCACCATGGAGTTGCGGACCGGCTTGCCCGCACCGTGCATGAACTTCTCCATGCCGCGGCGCTCGAAGTAGGGGAAGAGGTTCTCCCCCATGCGCGTGAGCATCAACCACTTGAAGTTGAGCTTGTTGCGGAACTTGCGCGGGATCTTCCAGATGACTCGGCGCACCGCCATCACGGTCGACGCGCTGACGCCCACCGTGGCGTTGGCGACGTCGCACGAGGACTTCCCATAGCCGACGACAAGCACGTGCTTGTCGCGAGCCTCCTCCGGGTCATGGAAGTCGACGGTGTGACAGATCCGTCCACCGGCAGCCACGAACTCGGCGGCGCCGTCGAACTCCGGGACGAACGGGTCGGAGTAGATCCCGTTGCACACCACGAGGAAGTCGAACTCGCGCGTGCCGAGGCCCGCGACGTCGAGCAGCCAGCGCCCCGTGTCAGGGTCCCGCTGCGCCGACCGCACCAGGCAGCCGAGCGCGAGGTGCTCACGAAGCCCGGTGTGGTCGACGTAGGACTCGAGGTAGCGCTGCACCTGCTCGCCGGTCGGCCACTCGGGGTAGTCCGCGGGGTAGGGGAAGTCCGAGAGGCTGTAGGTGCTGCGCACGTTCTGCGTCGTGAGGCCCGGGTATCGCCGGCTCGCCGCCCACACCCCGCCGACCTCAGGCTCCTTGTCGATCACGGTGACGTCGAAACCGAACTCGCGAAGGACCTTCGCGGTGCTGAGCCCGGCGAAGCCCGCTCCGATCACTCCGACAGTGCGAATCATTGTTGCCTCCGAGGCGGTGTGGACGTGGGGGTCGGGCCAGGCTGTGGCACCGGTCGGCCGTACGGGCTAGAGGGTGAGCTGGGGGATCGCCGAGATGCCTTGCTCGGGACCCATCGCCGAGTAGCCACCGTCGGCCGCCCAGTCGGCTCCGGTCACGAAGCTCGCGCGATCACTGCAGAGGAACGCCGCCACGACACCGACCTCGGTCGGGTCCGCGACGCGGCCGGCGATGTGGAAGGGCGACGCCACCCGATCGGTCTTCGCCCGGTCACCGCCACTGAGCAGGTCCATGACGGCGGACCAGGTCCAGCCGGGGGAGACGGAGTTGACGCGGATCCCGTCCTCGGCGAGGTCGAGGGCCATGCTGCGGGTCAGCTGCACCAGCGCGGCCTTGCTCGCCGGGTAGACCCAACGACCGGCCTGCGCGACCTTGGACGAGACGCTGGAGATGTTGACGATCGAGCCGCCACCGCCGGCCGCCATCACAGGCCGCACGAGTGCCGCGGCCCGGGCAGCGCTCACGAGGTTCACCTCGAGCGCCGAGGACCACTGGGCACGGGAGCTCGCGGCGCCCTCGTCGTCGTAGCGGCAGGCCAGGTTGACCAGGAAGTCGAGACGGCCCCAGCGCCGCACCACGTCGTCGATCGCCGCTTCCAGGGCAGCGTCGTCCGTGACGTCGGTGCGGATGAAGTGGACGTCGGCACTCGCGAACGCGTCGACGGTGGCCTGACCGTCCTCGTCGACGTCGAGAACCGTGACCCGCGCACCCTCGGCCAGCAGCGACGAGACGATCCCTCGTCCGAGGATCGTGGCACCGCCCGTGACGAACCCCACCTTGCCGTGCAGGCTTCCGTTGTCGAGCGTCATCGCTTCCTCCGGTCCGTGTGTAGTCGAAACGTAGGCGGGTGCATCGGGTCGGCCCTAGCCGCGGAACGCGGACCCTGGACGGGAAGCGCACAGTTCATTGCGACCGGCCGCCGAACGTGGCCGAGGTGGGGTTCGGTCGACGGCTGCCGTCAGCCCGCCGCGCGGATGCGGACCGACGACGGGCCGGCGCGAGTCTGGGAGGGAAGCTCGCCGAATCGCTCGCGGTAGTCGCGCGCGAACCGTCCCAGGTTGCCGAAGCCCCAGCGATAGGCGATGTCCCCGACCGACTCCCGCACACCGTCCTCGAGCAGCTCGCCACGTACCTGCCGCAGTCGAGCATCGCGGAGGTACTGCATCGGTGTCAGTCCCGCATGCTTGCGGAATCCGTCCTGGAGGCCGCGAACGCTGAGTCCTACCGCTGCGGCGAGCGCGGTCACGGTGAGCGGCTCCATGCCTGCCTGGTCGCAGAGCTCCATCGCGAGGCGGATCGCCCGAGGTGCGGCCGGTGCCGAGCGAAGGGCGATCGCCTCGAAGTAGTTGTGCGGATGCTGGGTGAGCAGGGCCAGTACGACGACGTCCTCGAGCTGCGCACGCACGACCGGGTGCAGCGAGGGGCCTTCGGTCTCCGCGTCAGCCACGAGCAGGTCGATCATCGCGCGCCAGGCGAGAGCGGCCGGCGTCGTGAGGTCCAGGCCCAGCTCGAACCGCAGCGGGACCCGGATGGGACGGCCCACCAGGGACTCGAGGGCGGCGTCGACGGTCACCCTCGGGAGGAAGACGACGAGGTGCGGAGACCCTTTGTGCCACACCATGTCCAGCGGCTCTGTGGCGTTCGGGACCGCCGCGAGGGACGGTGTCGAGTGGACCTCCCGGACACCGCTGCGGACGGTCGCCGAGCCGGCGAGCGGGATCTGCACCAGGTAGAACGACGACAGCTCACCAGGCACGATCCGCACCGACGACCCGTAGTCGACGAAGTTGAGCGCCAGCCCGTTCAGCTGGAACCTGTTGTGCACCAGTCGGATCCGGCCGTCCGCCGACGTCGTGGTCAGGCCGTGGGGGCAGAAGACGCGCGCGACCTGCTCACGTGCATCGTCCAGGTCCTGGGTCCGGATCAGAGCGTGCCGGCTCAGCATCGGGACCCGCTCCCTTCGGGGACGAGGACGACCTTGCCGCGCAGAGTGCCCTGCTCCATCGCCGAGATCCCCTCCGCCGCGGACGACATCGGCAGGACCCGGTCGATGACGGGTCGGATCCCGCCGGCGACGACCAGTGTCGCGAGCTGCGACAGCTCCGCCGCGGTCCCCATGACCGATCCCTGCACCGTGAGCACCTTGGCCAGGACCGAGAGCAGGTCCGCGCCCGGCATCCCTCCTGTCGTGACTCCCGAGACCACGATCCGTCCACCGACGCGGGCGCTGTCCACGGAGTGCTGCCAGGTGGCGGCGCCGACCGTCTCGATCACCATGTCCACGGGCTCCGGCAGGGGCTCTCCGGTCGCGAACGCCTGGTCCGCACCGAGGCCGATGACCCACGCGCGCTTGTCGGCATCGCGCGAGGTCACCCAGACCCGCAGGCCCAGGGACTTCGCGAGCAGGACGACCGCCGTGGAGACGCCACCCGCGGCACCCTGTACGAGCACCGTCTGACCCGCGGTCGCGGCGCCGTGCGTGGTGAGCATCCGGTACGCCGTCAGCCACGCGGTGGGCAGGCACGCCGCCTCCTCCCAGCTGAGGCCCGCCGGCTTGTCGACCAGGTTGCGCGCCGGGACGCGCACCCGCTCGGCGAAGGTCCCGGGCACGCGTTCACTGAGCAGATGCCGGTCCGGGTCACAGGTCTCGTCGCCGTAGCCCCTCGCGGGGTCGGCGATGACGGCGTGCACGATGACCTCGCGACCGTCGTCAGTCACACCGGCGGCATCCGTTCCGAGGATCACGGCCGTGCCGGGCGGCAGCGACCCCGGCCCTCGAAGCGACCAGAGGTCGTGGTGGTTCAGGCTCGCCGCCCGCACGGTCACCGTGACCCAGTCCTCCGGTGTCGCGGGGGCGACGACGTCACCGAACCTGAGGCAGGAGAGCGGATCGTGGAGGTCGGTGCCCTCGGCGTAGACGGCCTTCACGGAGGTCCTCTCGAGGGGGGTCGGGGTCAGCGTCGGGGTCACGGGCACGGGGTCACCAGGCCTGCTGGCCGAGCTGGAGCGGTGGCACGCGCACGCCGAGGACGTGCTCGCTGACCCCTCGGACGAGGTCGACGTCCTCGGGCCACGGGCACTGCCCGACCATGGCGCCGGCGGCGAGGTCGAGCCCGAACCCTGCCTCGACGAGCCGGGCCGCAGCGAGCAGCTCTCGCATCTGCGGCACCCACACGCCACGGCCGCCCTCAGCCCGGTCGGTACGTGCCTTGACCAGGAGGTTCTCGGCGATGACGACCAGCTCCTCCGGCACCCCGAGCGAGCGAGCGGCGTCGTAGTCGGTCGAGACCGTCACCGCGACGGTGAAGCGCGAGAGGAGCGCCTCGGACAGCCGGCGCCCGCCGAGGCTCCCCGGGTTGTAGGAGCCGACGACGGTGAACCCGGTGCGGGCGAGCACCGGGGGGCTGTCGGGACGATCGTCGAGCCGGATCACACCGCGTCCGTCCATCGCCGAGTGCAGCACGGTCGAGACGTCCATCGGCATGGAGTTGATCTCGTCGAGGTAGAGCGGGCGGCCGTCACGCGCTGCCTCGGTGAGCGGCCCATCCGCCCAGCGCCACCCGCCGGACTCCGTCGGAAGATGCGTCCCCAGCAGGTGGGCGACCGTCATGTCGCCGTGACACTGCACCGCCACGAGGTCGGGGAAGGCAGCCTCGGCAAGCGCCGTCTTGCCCGACCCTGGCTCACCGGCCAGGAGCACGAAGAGCCCCGCAGCGGCGAACGCCCGCAGCGCCGCGACGTCGTGATGGCCACCGAGGTCGCGCGGAAGGTAGGTCTCGCCGTTGGGCCGGACGAGCGGGTCGTCCGGGTCGAGCACGAGCGGTGCCGGTCGCTCCTCGACCGGACGGAGCGGTGTCCGTCGCCCCACCGGGGAAGCGACGGAGCCGGCAGTCCCGCCCGGGATCACCGTCAGGCCGCGATTCCGCCGTCGAGCACGATGACCGAGCCGTTGAGGAAGGCCCCCGCCCGGCTCGCCATGTACACGACCGTTCCGGCCATGTCGTCGGGTCGGCCGATCCGGGCCAGCGGGGTCACGTCGATGAACGCCTGCAGGTGCGTCTCGAGGATCGGGTCCGCCGTGCGCGAGGGGAAGGCGCCCGGCGCGATCGCGTTCACCGAGATGCCGCGCGGGCCGAGGGTCTTCGACATCTGCCGGGTCAGATGGTGGAGGGCCGCCTTGCCCGCGGGGTAGGGGAACGTGTCGAGGAACGGAGGCTTGATCCCGTCGATGCTCCCGATGTTGATGACGCGGGCCGGGTCGTCCAGGTCGGCCGCGACGAGCAACGACGGGAGCAGCGCCTGGGTCAGGAAGAACGGCGTCCGCAGGTTGAGGTTCATGACCTCGTCCCACTGCCCGACCGTGAACTCCTCGAGCGCCGCCTGAGTCATGCGCCCGGCGCTGTTGACCAGCACGTGCAGCGCCGGCTCCCGCTCGGCGAAGGCAGCCGCGAGCCGGTGCAGCTCGGACGGGTCGCTGAGGTCGGCCGGGATGGCGAAGGCCTCGCCGCCCGATGCGGCGATCTCCGCGACGGTGGTCGCGCAGTCCTGAGCGCTGCGCGACACGATGCACACCCGCGCCCCGGCATCGGAGAGCCCCTGCGCGAGCATCCGTCCGATGCCCACGGTGGACCCGGTGACGAGCGCGACCTTCCCGGTCAGGTCGAAGAGGCCACGGCTCACGCGCCGCCCTCGCTCAGGAAGGAGGAGACCAGCGTCTGGAAGCGCTGCGCGTGCTCGATCTGCGTCCAGTGACCGCACTTGCCGAAGCCGTGGAGCTGCGCGTTGGGGATGACCTCGAACATGTGCAGGGAGTTGGCGAAGGGGACGACGCTGTCGTCACGGCCGTGCAGGATCAGCGTCTGGTTCGGCATCGCGCTGAGCGCCTCGTCGCTGACGATCTGGGCGTCGAGGTGGCGCTGCAGCGGCGCAGGAAAGACCCGCTCGAACGCCTCCTGGGCACCCGGGCGCATCGTGGCGCGGTAACGCAGCTCGGCCAGCTCATCGGTCACGAGGGCCCGGTCGAAGGCCATGATGTCCATGATGTTCTTCATGTTCTCGACCGACGGCTTGTAGGTCCACAGCGCCTCGAGGTTGTCGTTCATCGGCTGCTCGACACCGCCGGCACCCATGAGGACGACGCGGTCGAAGCGCTCGGGGAACTTCGTGGCGAGGTGGAGCGACAGGCCGCCGCCGAAGCTGTTGCCCACCAGGTGCGCCTTGTCGATGCCCAGCGCGTCGAGCAGGTTCACGATCTGGTCGATCCAGGTGTCGAAGATCGTGAACTCGAGGTCGTCGGGGGTCTCGGTGTAGCCGAAACCGACCAGGTCGGGGGCGATCACCCGGAACCGGTCCGACAGCACCGGGATGATCCCCCGCCAGTTCGCCCAGCCCGACACACCCGCACCAGAGCCGTGCAGCATCAGCACGACGGGGCCTTCACCGACGTCGTGGTAGTTGGTCGTGTACGTGCCGGTGGTGATGCTCTGGCCGACCTCGGGCGTGGTGAGAGTCATGACGGGTCCTAACGAAGGTGGTGGAGAGTGGTCGGGCGGGTGGTCGGGTGTGCTCCGAGCGGGGACTGACGCGAGTCGGTGCGAGCGGGGTCGCGCGGGGAGGTCGACTGCACGCGGGTCACAGCCCGAGCTCCTCGCGGGTGCGGGTCAGCGTGTCGACGACGGCATACGCGATGGTGCGGACGCCCTTCATGACGTCGTCGATCGAGGCGACGCCCATCCCGCCGAGCCCTTCGAGCAGGTGTGGCGGCGTAGCGGCGGGCGGCCAGGGGTAGCCGACCCGCGCGGTCGGGACGCCGAGCCGGCGGATCATCGCCCCGTCGGTCTGGCCCGCCTGGTAGGGCGTCTCGGTGTAGGGACGACCCTCCTCGAGCTCCCAGCCCCGCTGACAGGTCTGGATGATCCAGCTGCCGGGATCGGTGCTGCCGCCGGGGACCGAGCCGTACATCGTCCACTCGATCTCGAAGTCGGTGTGACGGTCGCGGATGCCCTGGATCATCACGCCGAACTGGTGCCGCACCTCGGCTGGCGAGGTGCGCGGGTTGATGCGCACGTCGAGGAAGATCTCGGTCGTCGCCGACGGGAACGCCGGCTTGTCCGGGTCGCCGGACCGCACGGCCGCGATCCATCCCTCGGGCAGCACCGTGCCGGAGGTGTTGCGGGCGGTGTACTCGGGCAGCCAGGCCTCGATCTCCTGGATCACCGTGGCCGCAGGGACGATGGAGGATCGGAATCCAGGCGTGCCGCGGGTGATCCCCGCGTAGCCGAGGTCGCCGTAGACCGACACCTTGAACCAGCCCATGCCGGGCTCTTCGGGGAAGATGGCCCACCGCGGCTTGAGGACGGCGCAGTAGTCGGGGTACATGCCGCGGTTGAGCAGGTGGTAGACACCCGTGCTCAGCCCGACGTGGTCGCGCGAGGCGACGCTCCAGGGCATGCCGCCGCCGGCGAACCCCACGGCGAGGTCGCCGGTCAGCTCGACATCGGCGTCCTTGACCGCATGCACGAGCTCGGTCAGCCCCGCGACCATGCACTTGGGGTTCGAGGCGCCGAGGCCGAACACCAGGTCGCCCTCGACGCGGGCCACCGGACGCATGTCCTCGCGCAGCTGCCGGCCGACCATAGGCACGTCGAGCTCGGGGTCGATGTGGGTGTCGATCGGCGCGTAGAGCAGGAGCCGGGCACCCTCGCCAGTACCGGTGATCTCCCCGTGTGCGTTCCCGGTGAGGTCCGAGATCGGCTGGTACTCGGCCGCGATGCCGACTTCGTCGCGCAGATGAAGGGCCATGAACTCCGACGCCTGACGCTCCGCGCCGGTAGGGCTGTGGATGTCCACGAGGTCGACGAGAAGCTCGCGCATGCGGTCCGGGTCGAGGTGCGCGAGGACCCGGTCGAGCACCTCCTGCCGCGGGCCGTCCAGCGGCAGCGCCACCGTCGGCACTGTCATGCGCGGACCGCCGGGAGATCGCGCACATGAGCGACGCCGACGTCGTGCGTGAGCTGCACGACGAGCGCCATCAGCGCCTGGTCGGCATCGGCCGGCGCGATGATCTGGAGCCCGAGGGGCAGGCCCGTCGGGCCGTAGCCCACGGGGAGACCGGCCGACGGGAGCCCGGCAGCACTCGCGAGCCGGTTGAACACCGGGTCGCCTGTACTCTCCAGCGACGCGGGCGCCTCACCCGGTGCGGCCAGCGTGACCAGGACGTCGACCTGCGTGAGCGCCGACGCCGCGAACGCACGAGCGTCCGCGAGCGCGGCGCGGGCAAACTGCTGCTCGTCGGCCGTCATCGCGTGGGCGGTGGCGATGTGGCCCTTGAGCAGGTCGCTCACCTTGCCCGGGTCGCGGGCGATCCGCTCGCGGAGGTACCAGCCGGCCTCGAGGCTCTGGATGCTCGCGTGCGACGTCTCGAGGTTGCCGAGCTCATCGGGCATGGCGATCTCGCGCACCTCGGCGACCAGCGCGCGGAGGCGATCGGACACGAACTCGAGCATCGCGGCGGCAGCCGGCTCGGCCCGGTCGAACCACGGTCCCCGGATGACCCCCACCGTGAGACGTCCGAGCTCGGGGAGCGCACGGGTGCGGACCGGCGAGCCCTCCGGGCGGGGGTCCGACAGGACGACGTCGAGATTCAGGAGGTCACGCGGGTCACGGGCGAAGCCACCGAGCGTGTCGAACGTGAGCGCCACAGGCAGGACGCCCTGGAAGGGCCAACGGTTGTAGGTCGGCTTCAGGGTGAAGACGCCGCAGAACGAACCGGGGCGGTTGACCGAGCCGGCCGTCTGCGTGCCGAGCGCGACCTGCACCTGACCGTCCGCGACGGCCGCCGCCGACCCGCTCGAGGAGCCGCCCGGCGTGTGCGCCGGGTTGTGCGGGTTCCTTGTCGAGGTGGGCTGGTACGTCGCGAACTCGGTGGTGGTCGTCTTGCCGAGGATGACCGCGCCGGCGGTGCGGAGCCGGCGGACCGACTCCGCATCGCGATCGGGCCGGTGGCCGGCCCAGGCCGCGGAGCCGTAGCCCGTCGGCTGGTCGGCCGTCTCGATGATGTCCTTGAGCCCGACGGGAACGCCGTGCAGGGGCGATCGCGCTTCCCCGGCGTCGGCGTCGTCGGCGTAGCGGAGGGCGAGCTCGGGGTCGAGGTGGGCCCAGGCGCGCACGTCGTCGTCACGACGGGCGATCCGGTCCAGGCACACGGAGACGGCCTCGCGGCTGGTGCCCGTCAGTGCGGGAGCATGTCGCGGTGCGGTGGTCGACGCCATGTCAGTTGCCGACCAGCTCGTGGCCCCAGCGCATGGGCGCGCGCCATGTCTTGACCTCCCAGTCGTCGTCGATGACGATCCCGCCGTTGCCGACCTCGATCGCGAAGCCCGACGGCGTACGGACGTAGAAGGAGGTCATGCCGTCGTTGGTGTGGCGTCCGAAGTCCATGCGCAGCGGGACGCCGTCCTTCGTGATGCGGTCGTAGGCGCGGCCGGTGTCGTCGAGGTCCTTGACCTCCACCATGAAGTGGTTGAAGTCGCCGCCCTTCTGGCCGAAGCACTCGTTCATCAGGGCCAGGCTGTGGTGGCGGCCGTTGCAGTGGAAGAACGTGGCGTCCGCGCCGTCCCACACGATGTAGTCGGAGAGCTTGAAGCCGAGCACGTTGAGGTAGAAGTCGACCGTGCCGGCGTAGTCCTTGCAGATCACGACGAGGTGGCCGAGACCCATGTCACCGGTGACGAATCCGGACACGACGCCGCTCGGGCGGAACTCGTTGTGGTCCCACGTGGCGCCGTAGCGGATCTCGGTCGCGAAGCCCTCGGGGTCGAGAAAGGTGAAGGACTCGTTCCAGTCCCGCGTGGCGTTGTCGCCGTGCTCCCGCCACTCCACCTCGATGCCGTACGCCGTCACCCGGGCGGCGAGGTCGCGCAGCTCCTCGGGTGTGTCCACCTCCCAGGTGATGAGACGGATGCCGTCGGTCTCCCCCGGGTGGAGAGCGATGCGGTGCTCGAGCTCGTCGAACCGGATGAGGACCGGGTCGGACTCCGAGGCGCGCGGACGCTCCTCCATGCCGAGGATGCCGACGAGGATCTTGCGCCAGGCGGGGATGTCGGTGACGTCGAAGGCGAGCGCCCCGAGACGAGAGACGGCCATGCTGGAACTCCTCTGGATCAGGGGGACGGTGGCGGTGTGGCTAGCTGGCGAGGAACTGCTCGGAACGGATGTCCGCCGGGACGAGACCGAAACCGGCGAGCTTCTCCTCGGCGGCCGCGATCATCCCGGGGGGCCCGCAGAGGTAGGCGATGGAACCCGTCGGCACGTCCGACGACTCGAGCACGGAGAGCGGGTTGCCGTAGGCGATGCCCGGACGGACGGTCTCCTGCTCGAGGGACACCTTGACCTTCAGGCTCGGCATGAAGCTCATGCGCGCCTCGAGCTCCTCGAGGTGGAACAGGTCGGCCTCGCGGACGCACCCGAACACGAGCACGATCGGCGGGGTCGGCCGCAGGAGCCGGATGCGGTCGAGCATCGAGAGCATGGGCGCGAGGCCTGTCCCGCCCGCGATCAGGAGGTGCGGACGGTTGCTCGGCTCGAGGACGAAGGCGCCTCGCGGCCCTTCCAGCTCGAGCTTGACCCCGGCCCGGGCGCCGGTCCGCAGGAAGTCCGACATGGTCCCGGTCGGCAGCACCCGCACGAGGAAGGACAGCTTCCCCTGCTCGTGCTCGCCCGAGGCCATGGAGTACGACCGCCACTCCTGCGTCCCCGGCACCTTGATCCGGCAGTACTGCCCGGCCGTGAAGCGGAACCGCTGAGACTTCGGCACCTTCAGGTCGAGCTGGACGACCGAGTCGGCCAGCCAGGTCAGGCGCGAGATCTTGGCCTCGAACTCGACCGGAGGGTTGGCCTCCAGCAGCGACGACGGGTACTCGACGTCGAAGGTCACGTCGGTGTGGGCGACGCTCTGGCACAGGAGCCGCTGCCCCGCGGCGATCTCGCCACGGGTCAGCGGAGTGACGAGCCCTTCGGGCATGCGTGCGTCGCCGGAGGTGAGTGACGCCGCACAGCTGCAGCAGTTGCCCACCTCGCACTGGCTGGCCAGCCGGACGCCGTTGCTGTGCGCCGCATCGAGCACCGTCTGTCCGGCGCTCACCGCGACCTCGCGCGTCTCCCCGTCGGAGAAGCGGAACTGCGCGCGCCGGGTGGAGGGCACGGTCGTGCCTTCCACCCCAGCGACGACTCCGACCGTCACCGGCTGCTACTCCTCGTCCGCGTCGGGCGACTCGAAGAAGCCGCGGCCGAACTTCGACGCGTGCTTGCGCCAGGCGACGACCGAGAAGTCCATGTCCGAGAGGGTTTCGTTGTTCCAGCCGTCGCGCTTCTCGTAGAACTCCTCGGTGGCCTCGCGCGCCATGATGTCGTTGTTGTTGAAGTCGAGGAGACCGAGGGGCTTGAAGAAGTTGTCGAACTTGAACTGGAACTCCGCCTTCTCATCAGCGGTCGTTCCGCGGTAGGCGATGATCTCCCAGTACATGTGGTGGTGGTCGTCGATCGGCACGTAGAACTCGTACTGCGCGTAGTCCGGGATGGGCCAGTTCTCCACCATCAGGGTCGCCGGCACGAACGCCGAGACGCGGAAGGTCTCATACATCTTGGTGCCGCGCGCCTTGATCTCGACCTTGTCGTTGATGAAGACAGGCTCGTAGTTCTCCGGCTTGTCGTAACGGTTCATGACGCCCTTGGGGCCGTCCTCGATGTCGATCAGCTCGGTCGCGTCGTCGCGCAGCGCCTTCATGCCCAGTGGCATGGCACGGTCGAGCGCCACGATGATCTGGTTGTCCCAGTGCACGAGCAGGTGGCCGGGGTCGAGGCCGTTCTCGACGGCGAGACGCCA
Organism: Candidatus Nanopelagicales bacterium; assembly: GCA_038206635.1. Lineage (GTDB taxonomy): Bacteria > Actinomycetota > Actinomycetes > S36-B12 > CAIYMF01 > Longivirga. The sequence continues at coordinate 85,567 of JBBRAQ010000015.1, forward strand.
GTTGCCGTACAGCTTGCGACGGATGCCGTCGGTGACGATGTCCGCGTCCTGCAGGTGCGGGATGGCGTTCGGCTTGTCGGTGACCTTGATGGGGAGGTCCGTCGAGATCTGCGGGACGTCGTAGTCCTCGTCGCCGACGAAGACCCAGACGATCCCGGCGAACTCCTCGGTTGGGTAGGTGCGCACCCGGGCGTTGTCGATGAGCTTGTCATCGGGGCTGCCGACGATGGTGTCGAGGTTGCCGCTCTCGGCGTTGTAGGTGAAGCCGTGGTACCAGCAGCTCACCGTCTTGTTGGCGAAGCACATCGGCTTGAGCGAGAGCTTCACGCCCTTGTGGACGCAGCGGTCCGCGATCGCCCACGCCTTGCCGTCCTCGTCGCGCGTCACGGCGATGTCGTGTCCGCCGATGGTGATGCCGACGACGCCGCGCTCCGCGACCTCGTGGGAGAAGACACCGGGGTACCAGTGGTTGGCGTAGCCCCAGTCGGCCTGGATGTACGGGCCGTACTGGCGCGACAGCGCCGCGGCGTTCCCTACGGAGTACGTGGATTGGGTCATCGGATCTCCTGACGGATGGGGGCGGTGGGGTGCCTCGAGCGTGGGGAGCCCCCGGCGGGAGGAGCTTGGGGCCAGACTTTTACAGACGATGGATCGGATGTCAATGGATTGTGTATTGATTTCCAATCGACAGTTCATACGTAGTCGTGAGCTGTGTCGGGATCGTTGCGGCTGTGTCACGATCGCTCGCATGACCCCGACCGACGGCTGGCCCGATGCCGGGGCCGACGCCTGGATCGCCCTCTCCTCCCGTCTTCAGCGGTTCGTGGCCACCCGCAGCGGGCGTACCGACGTCGTCGTCCGGATCGCGCCCGGGCTGCGGCCGGACCCCGGGCCCGCGTGGTCGGGCGTCTTCCGACCCGGCATCGCCGAGGTCGAGCTCGACGCGCGGACCGTGCTGGACGAGCCTCTCGATGACCCCGCGGCGATCGACCCGGCCGACGGCCGGGACCGGGCCAGGCATCCCCGGCTCCTCGGGGCGACAGCCCTGGCGTCGGCTCACGCCGCGCACTCGATCTGGGTACCCCCCGGTGACCTGCCGGCGCCGCTGCAGACGGCGGTCCAGGTGCTGGAGCGCACTCGCGTGCTGACGGCGCACGTGCGAGGACGCCCAGTCGACCGGCGACGGCTGCGCGCGGCTGCGCCTGCCTTCGTGATCCCGGACCCGCGGTGGAACAGCGTCGACATGCTCGGTCTGGTGACGGCAGGCGTCATCGGCGAGAACGAGGCGCTTCCCGCCAGGAGCGCCCTGACCGAGTCCGCGGGCGAGGAGGGACTGCGCGCGGTCATGGACCTGCTCAGCACGACGTCCCTGCTGGCGGACGGCGACGACACCGGCCTCCTCGCTGCCGCGCGCTCGCTCTGTTCGCTGCTCGGCGTGGCCGATGCAACCGACACGGGCACCACGGACGCGAGGGACACCACCCCCGAGGGACCGGCGACGCCCCGCGCACCGGCGTCACGACGCGACGATCCCGTCGGGCTCGCCCTCGACCGCCTGTCGGCGCAGGCGCGGCAGGTCGACGACGAGCTGCCCTCACCGTTCGTTCAGGCCTCCCGCGAGATCGAGACGGCGCACCGCCAGCATGCGCGCGCGGCGTTCCGCGCGACGTTCGAGGAACCACGCCGAGGGCTGCTCCCGACGAGGAGGGAGCCCGACGCGCCCCTCCGGCTTCAGGCCCGCGTGCTCGCGGACTCCCTGCGCCGCGCGCGGTTTCGGCACCGCTCGGCCTCGACGCTGCCGAGCGCGACCCCTCCCGGTGTCCTGCGGCTCGCGGAGGCGATGCGCCGCGAGGCCCAGCGGGCGGCCGGCGCCCGGATCACCGCTCGGCCGTGGTTGCAGGGCCGACGCCGTGAGGTCGACCAGCCACCCCTGCGGGTCGGGCTGAGCTGGGACGTGTCGGGCTCCCGCGCCCCCGTGCACGCCGGCATGGCCGACCTCGCCTGGGCGCTTGCCTGGGCGATGGCGCACGTGGAGGGCGAGCTCGCCGCGGTCGCCTGGGGCTCGACGGCCGTCCCCGTCGTCTGGCCCGGAACGGTTCCCTCGAGAGTCGTCGAGCCGCCGTGCGGCGGCGGCTCGTCGGCCTGCCCGCAGTCGCTGCGCGCGCTCGACGGGGCGCTGGACCTCACCCGAGGGACGGGGCTCCGTCTTGTGATCGTAATGACCGACTCCCGCATCGCCCACCGCCGCATCGTGCGGGACGAGGTCGACGCCCTCGTGTCGAGCGGCGTGAGGGTGCTCTGGGTGACGCCCGTACCCGATCCGCGGGCGCCCCACGGAGCCACGGCCCTCGTGCTCGCGGACCCCGGTACCCTGGTTGCTGAGCTCGGGAAATCGATCTGCAGCATCCTGTCGCGCACCTCCCGGTGACCTGACGGGTCGATCACGACGACGGACCGGCACCTGGTGGAGGAGACGAAGTGACGACCCACGACAACGCGAACGGGAACGGGAACGGCAGGTACGAGGCCGCACGGGCCTGGCACCTCGCCGAGTCCGAGCGCGACGAGGCCGTCACCTCCTTCGAGTTCGCCCTGATGCAGGTCATGGAGGCCTATCAGCGCTGGTGCGTGCAGGCCAGCCGCCTCGTCGGTCATCCCGACATCACCTACAACGAGGTCGTCGTCCTGCACACCGTGCGCATGCAGGAGCGGGCGAAGGACGCCGCGACGATCGCCAAGCTCGTCAACCGCGACGACCTGCCCAACGTGCTCTACAACCTGCGCAAGCTCGTCTCGCTCGGGCTCGTCGAGAAGGTGAAGATCGGGTCGGGTACCTACTTCCAGGTGACCGACCAGGGCCGGATCGAGACCAACCGGTACGCCGAGCTGCGCCGCGACCTGCTGCTCGACAGCACGGACCAGGTCGCCAACCTCCACCAGAAGCTGGAGTCGATCGTGGGACTCATGCACGTGATGACGGGCCTCTACGACGTCTCCGCGCGCGAGACGGCGATCATCAACCCGGCAGCGTTCTTCCACTCCGAGGACGACGCCGTCGCAGCCGCAGCCGCAGCCGCGCCGACCACTGACACACCGACCACAGCCACGCCGGCCAGCACCACCCCGGCGCCCGCCAAGCGCGCCGCCACGAAGGCGTCTCCCGCCAAGGCCGGCGGCGGGTCCCGCCAGAAGTAGGCGGGTGCCGGTCGTGGACCGGCGCAACGAGCTCCCCGTGCCGTCGCCACGCGTCCGGCGCCCGGCGCGGTCTGACGCGCCCGCCTGTGCGCGCCCCCGCCGGACTCGTCGTCGCAACCTGCCGCGACGCCCCCGTGACAGGGGCCGGCCCTGTCGCGACACCGGTATCTGGACCCCGCCCTCGGACGCCCCGGCCCGCCTGTGACATCTGGGTAACAACTTCGATAGTTGTTAAGTTTTTCGTAGACAATCTATTGACGCCCGATCGACTCCTCACATACTGTCCGGCCACCCGAGCGACGCGACTGTCGCTCGACGACTCCGGCCCCGGACCGTCGAACCGGGACAGCCAGGCCCCGACTTCGCGCACAGCGCAGGAAAGCAGGACCTCATGCTTCGCAGGATCTCTGGACTACTCGCCACGGGGGCGGTGGCCGTCCTGGCCCTGACCGCCTGTTCGACCGGTCAGGCCGCCACGACGCCAGCTCCGGCAGCCGGCGGATCGAGCGGCGCCGCCGCCTCGCCCACCGACCCGGCCACCGTGCTGTCGGCTGCGAACATCGACGCCGTCATCAGGACCTACCCCGGTGAGGTCACCAAGCTCCCCACCACGTTCGGCACGGCGACCAAGGGCGCGCTGAAGATCGGCTGGTCCTCGCCCCGCACCGCCAACGAGCTTGTCGGCCGCCTCGGGGCCGCGCTCAAGGACGAGGTCGCCGCGATGGGCGGGAGCTTCGTCTCCTACGACGCCAACGGCGACCCGGCCGCACAGGTCGGCCAGGTCCAGCAGCTGGTCAACGACGGCGTCAGCGCGATCGTCGTGTGGCCGCTGGACGCCACCGCGCTCAAGCCCTCGTTCAAGCTCGCCAAGGCCGCCGGCATCCCGATCCTCGCCATGGAGGTCACCCCCGACGGCTCGACCGCGATCGGCGATGTCACCGGCCAGATCATCTACGGTCGCGACGTCCACGCCTATGTCGCAGCCACGCTGATGTCCCAGCTGTTCCCGGGTGGTCAGTACGCCGCCGCCAAGTTCGCCGTTCCGGTCCCCTCGATCAACTACTACGCCGAGCGCGCCACCTTCTGGGCCGACAAGGCCGGGATGAAGTCGGTCGGAACCTTCGACAACCCCAGTGACGACGTCGCCGGCGGCGAGTCGATGGCCGGACCGGTGCTGTCGAAGTACCCCGACCTCGCCGGAGTGCTCGCCTACAACGACTCGACGGCACTGGGCACGATGGCGGCGGCCCGGGCCGCCGGCCGGACCCTCGTGGCCTTCGGCATGAACGGTGAGGACGCGGGCGTCGACGGCGTCGCCGGGGGCAAGATCGCCTTCAGCATCCAGCCGCCGGTCCTCGACTGGGCCAAGCAGCTCGTCGCGGGTGCCTACCTGGCCAAGGCAGGGACGACCATCCCCAAGACGGTGTTCGCCGGCGTCGGGACGGTCCTCACCGCCGAGACGGTCGCGGGCGCCAAGAAGATGGGCGACCTCATCACCGCCGCCTACGGAAGCTAGGAACGGCGACCATGTCGTCGGGCGCGGGGTCGGTCCTGGGGCAGCCCGGGACCGACCCCGGCGTCCTCCACGCGGAGGGCGTCACGAAGCACTACGGAGGCGTCCGCGCCCTGCGCGGCGCCTCCCTGTCCCTGCGTGCAGGTGAGATCCACGGCCTCATCGGGGAGAACGGCTCCGGCAAGTCGACCCTTCTCGGAGTCCTGTCAGGGCAGACCCTCCCCGACGGCGGCACCATCACCCTGAACGGCCACCCGCTCGCGCACGGCGACACCAAGGCGCTCCGTTCCCGGGTCGCGATCGTCACCCAGGAGCTCAGCCTTGCTCCGGACCTCAGCGTCGCCGAGAACATCCTGATGTCGCACGACAAGCCACGCACCTGGCGTGGGATCGACTGGCCGAAGGTCAACGAGCGCGCGGGAGAGGCGCTCGCGCGTCTGCACCTCGACATCGACCCGCGCACTCCGCTGTCCCGCCTGCGCATCGACCAGCAGCAGCTTGTCGAGATCGCGAAGGCCGTCCAGCTCGGCCACCCCATCCTCATCCTCGACGAGCCCACGAGCTCGCTCACCGACGACGCTGTCGAGGCGCTGGCACAGACGATGCGGCGCCTGCGCGACACGGGCACAGCCATCGTCTTCGTGTCCCACCGCCTCGACGAGTTCTTCGCCCTCACCGACCGGGTGACGGTCCTGCGCGACGGCGTGACCGTGTCGTCGCGACCCATCACGGAGTACACCCGCGACTCGCTCGTCGAGGACATGCTCGGGTACGCCGTCGAGAAGTACCAGCATGCCGGCGCGGCGCTGGCCCATGAGACCACCGCCCTGATGGAGGTTCGCGGCGTCTCGGTCCCGGGCGCCGTCCACGACGTGTCCTTCGACGTCCACCCCGGAGAGGTCGTGGGTCTCTTCGGGCTCGAGGGTGCGGGACGCAGCGAGCTTCTCGGGGCCATCTTCGGTGCCGACTTCCTCGCCACCGGATCGGTCCTCACCAAGGATGCGGTCGGGCTTCCGTCCTCACCCCTCGCGGCGATGCGGCGGGGCCTCGCGCTGGTCCCCTCCGACCGCAAGAACGACGGGCTCATGCTCGACCTGACGATCGAGGAGAACCTCAGCATGGCGGCTCGCGCCGGCGGCTGGCGATTGCGCCGTCTCCGACGCAGACGCGAGGCGCAGGCGGCCGTGGACACCTCAGCCTCGGTCCGACTCCAGCCTGGATCGAGCTCGCGGCCCGTCGGGTCTCTCAGCGGCGGCAACCAGCAGAAGGTCCTGCTGGGCAAGTGGCTGCAGACCCAGCCCCAGGTGCTCCTGCTCGACGAGCCCACACGCGGTGTGGACGTGGGTGCCAAGCGGGAGATCCACGGACTGGTCTATGACATCCGCGACCGCGGTGTCGGCATCGTCGTCAGCTCCTCCGACCTCGAGGAGCTTCTCGTCCTCAGCGACCGGTTCATCGTGATGTTCCGCGGTCGGGTCGTCGGCGACCTGTCGCGGCGCGACGCGACCGAGGCACGACTCTCCCATCTAGCGACAGGAGGTGCGGCGTGAGCCCCACCAATGTTCAGGTGTCGGACGACTCCGCAACCACCGCCGCGGCGGAGACGGCGTCGACCACCACGACCACCGGGTCGTCGGTCCTGCGCCGGCTCCTGCGAAGCCGCGTGGCATCGATCAGCGCGCTGCTCGTCATCATGTTCGTCGTGTTCGCACTGACCCAGCCGAACTTCCTCCGCACCAGCAACCTGATGCTGCTGCTCATCAACGCATCGATGCTCTTCGTCGTCTCGATCGGCCTCACCTTCGTGCTGCTCGTCGGCGGCTTCGACCTCTCCATCGGGGCGCTGCTCGGTCTGTCCGGCTTCTTCCTCGCCTACTGCTACAACTCCCTCGGGCTCCCGATCGTGGTGGCGATGGTCGCGACCGTTCTGTTCGGGATGGTCGTCGGCGGAGCCACGAACGGCTTCCTGATCGGACGGCTGAAGCTGTCGTTCATGGTCGTGACGCTCGGGACGATGACGCTCTTCGCCGGGCTCATCAAGCTCGTGTCCGGCGGGACGACCGTTGCGATCGACTCGCCCTTCCTCGTCGATGTCTTCTCCTTCGGCAAGGTCGCCGGTATCCCGATCCCGGTCCTCGGCTCGGTCGTCGTCTTCGCCGTCGCCGCGTACGTCCTGCGCTACACGATCTTCGGCCGGGACGTCTACGCCGTCGGAGGCAACCAGAAGGCCGCGCGGCTCTCAGGGATCAGCGTGTCCTGGACGATCGCCGCCGCCTACGCGATCGCCGGGGCCACTGCGGCGTTCGGCGGTGTGGTCGCAGCCTCGAGGACCGGGTCGGCGGGTCCGACCGTCGGCGACGCGATCATGCTCCAGGCCGCTGCCGCCGTTCTCATCGGCGGCACCAGCCTCCGCGGCGGGAGCGGCACGGTCCTGGGCACGGCGATCGGGGTGCTGTTCTTCGGCGTACTGTCGAACGGACTGCAGATGGCAGGCTTCGGCACCGAGTGGCAGCAGATCATCAGCGGCGTGATCATCGCTGGGGCCGCGCTGGCCGACAAGGTCCAGCGGGACGGATGGGACTCGCTGGCGTTGCGGGTGCCGTTCCGATCCTCCTCGCCGAGGTGACCCTCTGCGCATGACGCGTCTGCTCATGACGCGACAACCGACGACGGGACATGGCATGAACGGCCTGGCCGACCTCCTCCTCACCACCGCACGCACCGACCCGGGCCGTCGGCTGCTGCGGACGCCGTCCGGCGAGGTGTGGACGCACGGTGACCTCGACCGTCGTTCTGCGCGCCTGGCGCACGTCCTTCGCGCGCGCGGCGTCCGGCCGTCCGACCGCGTCGCGGTGCAGACCGGAAAGGGCGCCGACGTGCTCGCGCTCCACGTCGCGTGCGTGCGGGTAGGCGCTGTCTACGTCCCGCTCAACAGCGCCTACACGGAGTCCGAGGTGGCCGGACTCCTCGCCGACGCCGACCCTGCGCTGGTCGTCCGCGACGACGACGTCACCCTGCCGTTCCCGCAGGCGACCTTGCGCCAGCTCGTCGAGGAGGCAGCCGCGGAGCCCGACACCGTCGAGGACGGCGTCCGTTCCGGGGACGACCCGGCCGCGATGCTCTACACGAGCGGGACGACGGGCCGGCCCAAGGGCGCCGTCATGAGTCAGGACAACCTCCTGTTCAGCGCGATCACGCTGACCCGCGCCTGGGGGTTCACGCGCGACGACGTCGTGCTCCACATCCTTCCGCTCTTCCACACCCACGGCCTCTTCGTCGCGGCGTACTGCGCGATCACGTCGGGTGCCCAGCTGATCCTCCTCGACCAGTTCGCCCCTGATGCCGTCATCGACGAGCTGCCCGGGTCCACCGTCCTCATGGGTGTCCCCACCCACTACACGCGCCTGCTCGCCGACCCTCGGTTCACCCGCGAGGCGACGTCCTCGGTGCGGCTGTTCACCTCCGGCTCGGCACCGATGCTCCCCTCCACCCATGCGGAGTTCCGGGAGCGGACCGGGAAGACGATCCTCGAGCGCTACGGGATGACCGAGACGTGCATACTCACGTCTAATCCGCTCGACGGTGAGCGCAGGACCGGCACGGTCGGCCTGCCGCTGCCAGGCGTCGGTGTCCGCGTCGCGGAGGGCTCACCCGGCGCGGTCGAGGTGACTGGGCCCAACGTGTTCGTCGGCTACTGGCGCCGGCCCGAGCTTCGCGCGACGGAGTTCACCGAGGACGGGTGGTTCAAGACCGGCGACATCGGCCGCCTCGACGAGGACGGCTACCTCGAGATCGTCGGCCGATCCAAGGACCTCGTCATCACCGGCGGTCTCAACGTGTACCCCAAGGAGGTCGAGGAGGTCCTCGACTCGCTTCCCGGGGTTCTCGAGTCGGCGGTGGTCGGGCTCCCGCACCCCGACTTCGGCGAAGCCGTCATCGCCGCGGTGGTCGCGCGACCGGGCATCACGCTCGACGCCGTCGCGCTCCGCAACATGTCGCGTGAACGGCTCGCGGCGTTCAAGGTCCCCAAGGCCGTGCACGTGGTCGACGCCCTCCCACGCAACGCGATGGGCAAGGTGGAGAAGAACAGGCTGCGAACGCAGCTGCAGCCCGAAGCCACGCCCGCAGACGTCGGCTGACGTCGGCCGAGGACTGGTCAGGACGCAGCACTGGGCCGGACAGGTGAACGTCGGCCCGGCCCGTGACCTGACGGGCACCGGGAGCGACTACGGCACTGAGCACCTCGACCCGCGGGGTGAACGCCCACAGGAGTCCCCATGTCCCGGATCCGTCCGATCACCGTCGCCGCGGCGACCGCCGTCGCCAGCCTCAGTGCGTTCGGTTTCGCCGCGCTCCCGGGAACGGCGTACGCCGCCACCCCCTCCTGCCACGGCCACCGCGCCACGATCGTCGGTCACGGCGTCGTGCGCGGCACGAGCCACAACGACGTCATCGTCCTGACCGGGCCCTCGACCGTCACCGCCGGTGCCGGGAACGACCTCGTCTGCGGCTCCAGCGGCCGCGATGTCATCAGCGGCGGCGCGGGCAACGACATCGTCTTCGGAAATGGTGGCAACGATGTCATCGCGGGTGGTGCGGGCAACGACATCGAGCACGGCGGCACCGGCAACGACTCGCTCTCCGGCGGTGACGGCGCCGACGTGCTCCTCGGGGATGCCGGCAACGACACCGAGCACGGCGGGACCGGCAACGACAAGCTCTCCGGCGGTACCGGCAACGACGTCCTCGCCGGCGACACTGGCAACGACGTGGAGAACGGCGACGCGGGCAACGACGTCGAGACCGGCTCCACCGGCAACGACGTCCTCAACGGTGGCGCAGGCAACGACGTCCTGGCCGGTAACGCGGGCAACGACATCGAGAACGGCGGGACCGGCGACGACCAGGTCTCCGGCGGTGCCGGCGACGACACCATCGCGGGCGACGCGGGCGATGACACCCTCAGTGGTGGTGACGGCAACGACTCGGTCAGCGGCGGCGACGGTGCCGACGAGCTGTCCGGCGGGTCGGGCGACGACACCCTCGAGACCGGTGACGACGCCGGCGACGTCTCCGACGACTCGAGCGACCCGACCGGCACCCCCGTCCCGCCGGTGCCGCCGACGATCTGACGGCCACCTCCGGAGGGTCAACGTCTGGAAGCACCGTCGGAACAGCACCGTCTGAACAGGACCTGCTGGGTGTCACTGCGAGGCATCACCTGCCGGGCACGACGACGAGCGACCGCGGACCGCGTCACGGGTCCGCGGTCGCTCGTCGTCGCACGTCCACCCGGATCGTGACCGGCCGTGAACTCAACAACGGCGTCCTCCCTGCCGATGTCGACCCGACAGGTCTCGCGCGCAGCAACCGGGAAGGGGCGACATGGCTCGTCCGGCACGCCCTCTCGCGCGTCGCGCGCGCGCGGGATCAGACCGCGACGGCGACCTCGAGACCTGGGTAGCGGCGGCGCGTTGCGGGGACACCGACGCCTTCGGCTGGATCTGGACCCAGCTCTCGCCCCGCGTCAGCGGCTACCTGCGGGCCCGTGGCGTCACCAGCCCTGACGACGTGACCAGCGAGGTCTTCCTGTCGGCGTTCACCTCGCTCGGCTCTTTCAGCGGCGGTGCCGCCGACTTCCGGTCGTGGCTGTTCACGATCGCCCACCACCGCTCGGTGGACGACAGACGGCGTCGTCGTGACACCGAGGAGTACACCCCGGAGTCCGACCCGCGCACGAGCTCCAGCGCCGAGTCCGTCGCTCTCGACGCGCTCGTCGGCGCCGATGTCGCGGACCTCCTCGCCTGCCTCACCGACGACCAGCGCGAGGTGCTCGTGATGCGCGTCCTCGGTGACCTGTCCGTCGAGCAGGTCGCGATTGCGACCGGTCGCACCGTCGGCGCCGTCAAACAGCTCTACCATCGTGCCATCGCGGCGACGCAGCGCTCCGCGGCGTCCCCCGGCGTCGCCCGGCTACCGGCAACGGCGTTCCCCGGCGTGACAGCGCTACGGCCCCTGAGCCGATCCCCGGGATCCAACCTGGGCCAGGCCGTAACCCAGGCGGCCTCGACAACGATGACGGAGCTGTGATGACCACGAGTGCGGAGCGGGAGGTGAACGCTCGGCTGACCGCCTGGGCCGACGCCGCTGCGCCGACACCGTCGCCGAACCTGCAGCGCTTCATGGGACCGGTCCGGCCCCGTCCGGTGGCGACGCGCGCCACGACCGCGAACCACGGCCTCTCGATGTTCGCACGCGCTGGCCTCGGGCTCAAGGTCATGCTCGCTGCTGCGGCGCTGGCGATGACCTCAGCGGCTGCCGTCGGGATCTCCCACGTCGTAGCGACGTCTCCCCCTGACCACGGTCCGGCGGTGACCCCGGTCGACGCAGGGACGTCGACCTCCGCGCCGCCCACCCGCTCGGCCGCCCCGAGCCTCGGTAGGGCCGCAGCCACGCCGACTGAGCCCACCGACGTGGCTGCGACACAGCTGCCGGGGCAGTCCTCCGCGCCGTCTGCTCGCCCCACCCGCCACGCGTCGGGCGCACCCCACGTGCTGCCCACGTCGCACCCGTCCGGTGACCCCACGTCGGAGCCGAGCAGCGCTCCTGAGGGCAACGGCTCGGACCCCTCTCAGGGCCCGCCGACTCCCGAGGCCACGCCCTCGACCGCGACCGCGGACGGGTCGAACGACAGCGCACCAGATCCCACCGCATCCTGACCTGGCCGGTGGCACCACACCGGGCTCAGAGCGGCCCCTTCCCAGGGCCAGTCGTGTCCAGGTGGCCGGACCCACCGGTGCGGCGAGCGCCTACCGGGACCTGCTCACAGCCCCATCGGCACAGGGCCGGCGCTTCGATACTGCTGGGGGGAAGGTCAGGGGCGTAGCGGGCACCCGGCCCCGGCGCGCGTCGGGGGGCCCGGGCTCCTGAGGGGAGGTCGGTTGTGGTGATGCGTGTGGTGGGCCGTGCTGGTCAGGGCTGGGTTTGTCGGTCGGGTGGGGTGAGCTCCCAGTACCCGGTCGTTCCTGGGCTGGTGTCGGCCGGTGGGGTGATGACCCATCCGTCGTCGTGGACGACGTGGTGGTGGCGGAGGCAGAGCGGGACCGGGTCGGCCAGGGAGGTGTCGCGGCCGTGTTCTCGTTCGCGGAGGTGGTGGGCGTGGGTCCGGTCGACCTGGACCCGGCATCCCGGGGAAGGCGTGG
>JBBRAQ010000016.1:0-91616 GCA_038206635.1 Candidatus Nanopelagicales bacterium
GGTCCCGGGGGGGCGCCCGCCCCTACCACGGGGGGGGCCTCTCTGCGGGCGGGGGGGGCCGCCCCGCCCCACGTCCGACATCCGACGGCGCGAGAGCATCGGCATGCGGAGGAGCAGCGACATGAGGCCCCGACCCGCCGCGCGGCTGGCCGTCGTCCTGCTTCTGGGCGCTGCCGCCCTCACCGCGTGCGGCGGCAGCGGGATCAGCCTGCCCAGCGGCACCCCTTCGCGCACCCTGCCCACCGCCCTGCCCTCGAGGACCGCGTCCGTGACGCCGCCGCAGCCCACCGACACGGCGCCGGTGACGCCCTCAGCGACCGCGGCACCGAGCGACACGAGCCCGACGTCCTCACGGCCGACGAAGCCGGCCACCACGACCCCGACACCCACACCCACGCCCACGCCGACGCCGACGCCGACATCCCCGACCCCCACGTCGACGCCGACGTCCGCCACGCCCACACCCACACCCACACCGAAGCCGACGTCCGAGACGCCCACCCCGACGCCGACCTCCGCCGCGCCGACCCCCACACCGACGTCCGCGACGCCGACACCGAGCGCGACGTCCCCGACACCGAGCACCTCGCCGACCCCGGTGCCGACCGACTCGTCCTCGCCGTGGTGGCCCTGGGCCCTGATCGCCGCGGCGGTCGCCGCCGTCGGCGCCTGGTTCGCCGTCGTGTGGTCGCGTCGTCGTCGCTGGGACGCCTCGTTCACCCGCAACCTCAGCGAGGCACGCCGGGCCGTCGACTCCCTCGTGCCATCCGCGACCAACCGCCTGCTGCCCGCGGACCAGGTGACCCAGCAGTGGCTCGACGGCAAGCGTCGCCTCGACGACCTGCAGAGCGACCTCTACCGGCTGGGTACCGACATCCCTACGCCCTCGCGTGCCACCCGGCTGGGGCAGGTGTCCGGGTCGCTCGGCGCCCTCCAGCAGGCCCTCGAGCACGACGTCGCACTCCGCTCCACCGCGACCGCGGCCCCCGACGACGCCATGGCGCTCGACGCCTCACTGCAGACGGTGTCCCACCGGCGCGAGGAACTGGTCGCCGCGATCGAGGACCGCCCGCCCGTCGCGAGCCACCGGGCCCCCTGACCGGGCACCGCTCCAGGTAAGGCACACCACACCGACCGGTGCACCGCCGGCTGGGATGCGTTGGGGCCATCGTGTGTGGCACGTGACTAACCGGCGCGAGCGCATCTGCGGCGCACGTGGTTCGCTGGCCCACCATCGCGGGACTCGGATGGCTATCGTGGAGACGTCCACGCAGGACGTCGACGAGGCGATGGCCGCGGCCGATCCGTGCCGCGGTGGTCCATCGGCCTCGGGCGCACGACGCGGAGGAGGGTGACCATGATGTCCCCGCAGGCGGGCCAGATGCCCGTGGTCGATCCCAGTGAGGCGATGACGCTGCTGGCCGGTGACGCATTGATGATCGATGTGCGTGACCAGAAGGAATGGGAAGCGGGCCATGCCCCGCATGCCATCCACGTGCCGTTGGAGCAGCTCTCCGACTCGCTCGGCATCCTGCCTCGGCAGCGGCGCGTCATCGCGGTCAGCCGGTCCGGTCGTCGCGCCACGACCGCCGTGAGCCACCTGCGCGCTGCCGGCCTCGACGCGGTCAAGCTCAAGGGCGGCCTCTACGCCTGGCAGGACGCCGGCGGCGAGGTCGTCGCCGACCACGACCGCACACCCAAGATCATCTGATCGTCGAGATCCTCAGGGCGCCAGTCGATCCCGCTTGCCCGACGCCGAGAGCTCACGTCACGGACGGGTCCTCCGACGGCGACGCCATCGAAGGCCGCGCACCGTGGGTGTGCCGTCCGTCGCGGCGACGACGGAGCCACAGGTCGAAGTCATCGACGGGCCGGACGGCTGGCGCGCACGCTCAGTCCCAGCATCTGCCCGCGCTGGTCCCCGACGCTCGTCGGCGGGTGCTACTCGGCGATCAGGGCCAGGAACTGCGCACCGTAGCGCTCGGCCTTGACCGGTCCGATCCCGTTGACCGTGAGCAGTTGCTCGGTCGTGCGGGGACGCACCGTGACCAGCTCCCAGAGCGTCCGGTCCGGGAGCACGACGAACGCCGGAACACCCTCGACGTCGGCGATCGCACGGCGTTCGGCGCGCAGCCTCTCGAAGAGCGCGTTGTCGGCCGTGGAGACCTCGACGGGGATGCCGACGCGAGGGGCGCGGGTGCGCTCCTTGCGAGCACGGGCCACCGGGGGTGCCATGCGGCGCAGCTCGACGCGCTCGTCGCCCTCGAGGATGGGCCTGGCCGCCGCGGTGATCTGCAGCGCGCCCATCTTCGTCGGATCGGGGCTCAGCACCGACCGCGCGACGAGCTGGCGGATGATGCTGCGCCACTCCTGCTCCCCGACGTCGGCACCGACCCCGAAGGTCGGCAGCTCGTCGTGGTGCCAGCTCTCGATCTTGGGCGTCGCCTTCCCACGCAGGACGTCGATGACGTGACCCGCGCCGAACCGCTGACCGGTACGGATCACGGCCGAGAGCACCTTCTGGGTCGGGATGGTCGCATCGTAGAGCTCGGGCGGGGACAGGCAGGTGTCGCAGTTGCCGCAGTCCTCGGAGGCCTCGCCGAAGTAGGCCAGCAGCACCCGGCGACGGCAGGTGGAGGCCTCGGCGTAGCCCAGCATCGCGTCGAGCTTCATCTGGTCGACGCGCTGGTGCTCGGCGGATGCCGTCGAGGAGGTGATGAACGACCGCTGCTGCACGACGTCGGCGAGGCCGTAGGTCATCCACGCGACGGCCGGTTCGCCGTCGCGCCCCGCGCGCCCCGTCTCCTGGTAGTAGCCCTCGAGGCTCTTGGGGAGGTCGACGTGGGCGACGAAGCGCACATCGGGCTTGTCGATGCCCATGCCGAACGCGATGGTGGCGACGACGACGACGCCGTCCTCGCGACGGAACCGCTGCTGCACCTTCTGGCGCACGTCGGCGCCGAGGCCGGCGTGATACGCCTGCGCGTCGAATCCCTTGGCGCGCAACGCCTCTGCGAACTCCTCCGTCCGCTTGCGCGACTGGCAGTAGACGATTCCGGTGAGCCCACGGAAGCCCTGACCCTCGTCGCCCTGCTCGAGGAACCGGAGCAGCTGCGCCTTCGCGTCGGTCTTCTCCTCGACGACGTAGCGGATATTGGGCCGGTCGAAGCTGGTGACGAACTCCCGTGCCTCGGTGAGCCCGAGCCGCTCGTGGATCTCCCTGCGCGTGATGGCGTCCGCCGTGGCGGTCAGTGCGATCCGGGGCACGCCGGGGAAGTGCTCGGTGATCTCGGCGAGGCGGAGGTACTCCGGGCGGAAGTCGTGCCCCCACTGCGACACGCAGTGCGCCTCGTCGATCGCGAACAGGGCGAGACCGCCGCCAGCGGCGATCCGCTCGAGCAGGGCCAGGAAGGACGGGAGCATCAGACGCTCGGGCGCGACGTAGAGCAGGTCGAGGTTGCCGCTCATGAGGTCGTCGCGCACCTGCGCGACCTCCTGCGCCGAAGACGTGGAGTTCCAGTAGGACGCCCGCACACCGAGCAGCCGCAGCGACTCGACCTGGTCGTGCATGAGCGCGATGAGCGGGGAGACGACCAGCCCCACCCCGGGGCGGACCAGCGCAGGCAGCTGGTAGCACAGCGACTTGCCCCCGCCGGTGGGCATCAGCACGACGCTGTCCTGCCCGGCGATGGTGCGCTCGATGATGCTCTCCTGCGCACCCCTGAAGCCGGAGAACCCGAACACCTCACGCAGCACGGTCGAGGCCGGGCCCTGCTCCACGTCGTCGCTCCCCAACACCGGTGACGGCATCACTGTGCGGGACGCCGCGGCCATTGTCTCCCGACCGGCGACGCCGACGAGCCAGGCGTCCACCGACCGGTCGCGCGCGCGTCGGAGGGCGGCGGAGCTCGAGGGGAGACGAGCCCTGCCGCCCGCCCAGGATCACGCTGGCGAGTGACTGTGCCGGACCGGCACCAGGTAGGCCAGCGCGATCCCGAGCAGGATCCCGCCGGCGAGCAGCGCACCCAACCACATCGCGGTGATCGGGACGACGCCATAGAGGAACAGGAGGATCGCTAGCCCCAGACCGAGGAGCAGCCCGAAGGAGAACCCCACGATCGGGTGCCTGTGCACCGTCGTGACAGTTGCCGTGGTCATCTCACGTCACCCCCGTCCCGGAGATCCGTTCGGCGTGGGGACCGACGCCGTCGTCCGGGCCGCCCGCCGCACCTGCAACGCCGACTCCACTGGTCAGGATCTCGGTCGTCCCGCCGATCAGCCAGATGAGCAGGATCATCGCGATCAGGAGCACACCGGCACCCATCCAGAACAGCGGACTGCCTGTGGGAGAACCGATCCCGGTGATCCACACGGTGCCGGAGCAGCTCTGGCCGCTTCCGGTCACCTCTGCCGTCACGGGCAGCTTCCCACCACCGAGCAGCAGCCACTGGATCGGCGTGCGAGCCGCCACCGGCAGATCCCCGATGGCGGTCACGCCCGATGTCGTCTTCCTGGCGTCCTTGTTGTCGATGCGACCGGAGAGCACCGTCGCCCCAGCGATCCCGACCGACCACTCACCCGTCGTGATGACCACGGGTGTGCTGGCCCGCCAGGCCACCGAGCCGGTGCCGTCGAGCATGAACGGGTTGCTCTGCGTGCCGCCTGCGCCTGGGGCGCGAGCATTGTCGACGACGCTCCCCTTGCCGTCGTACGACGTCGCCGTTCCCGTGCAGCTGTTGGTCACATCGGCTGCATCGGCCGTCCCGACCACGAACAGGATCAGCACGGGCGCCACCATGGTCACGACGGCACCCCGACGTGCACGGAGGTATCTCATCGCCCCCCTCGGAGGCGACCACCCGATACCGGACCGGGCTTCGTCGCCCTGGAACCACCTCCACGGTACGCCCGCCGGCGTATCCACCGCACGACTTCGGGGCGTCGGGCGCACGGGGGTGAATCTGGAGAACCCGTGCGGTCGGGGTGACTTCGCCCCCCGGTCGCGGGAGAATGGCCGCGTTCCGGCCGCGCCCCGGGAGGTGTCGTTGAGTCGGCAGCGACGGCGGCACCAGCACATCGACCGGGCACGACGACGAGGGGAAGGCCATGAGCTACCACATCAGCATCGAGGACCGGCCCGAGCAGCAGACGGCGGTGATCCGCGACGAGATCGCCCTCGACGAGATCAGCCAGTTCCTGGGCGACGTCTTCGACGAGGTCGGCAAGGCGCTGGCCGCACAGGGTCTGTTCCCCACGGGTCCGCCGTTCGCCCAGTACCGGATGGTCGCCGCGGGGTTCGACGTTGCGGCCGGGTTCCCGACGTCCGCCGAGGTGTCTGCGACCGGGCGGATCGAGCCGATGCTGCTGCCGGCAGGCCCTCTCGCGACGACCGTGCACGTCGGGTCGTACTCCGAGGTGGGCGCGGCCTACGACTCGCTCACGGTCTGGATGACCGAGTCCGGGTACGCCCCGGCGGGCGACCCGTGGGAGCTCTACCTCGACGGGCCCGAGGTCGCCGAGCCGAGGACGGTCGTCTGTTTCCCCTGCCAGGAGCTCTGACGCGACGGCGTTCGCCGGAGCCGTCCCCGCAGGTCCTTCTCACGTCGTGACGGAGGGCTCCGGCACGGACCTCACGGCGGCGGTCGCCCGGAGGAGCTCGGCGACCGCTGCGGCGATGCCATCGGCCAGGACGCCGACGTCGGGCGCGCTGTCGTGGTCGCCGGTGACGCCGAACGTCAGCTCCCCGGCGTAGGAGAAGATCGCGACGCCGATGCGCACCCGGTCGGCGATGGGCACGAACGGCAGGATCTGCTCGCACCGACGGCCGAGGACGAAGACCGGCTGACGCGGCCCGGGGACGTTCGTGGTGACGGTGACGATCAGCCGCTGCGGCAGGTGGAACGCCAGCCGCACCCCGAGAGCCACCGGCGGGAAGGGCTCGTGGCGTGCGATCGAGGTGAGGTCCCGACCGGCCTGCGGCTGGCCGGTGGCGACGGCGTCGAGGATCCGGCGACGCACCTCTGCGAGCCGCTGCACCGGGTCGGCGACGTCGACTGGGAGGTAGGGCAGCATCATCGAGACGCGGTTGTCGGGGACCGCCTCCTCCCCCGTCGTCCGCAGCGACACCGGCACGAGGCTGCGCACGGCGTGGGCGTGCGGCTCCTCGCCGCGGGAGAGCAGCAGGTCGCGGAAGCCACCGGTGATCGCTGCGACGGCGACATCGTTGACCGTGCAGCCCAACGCCGAACGGATCACGCGTACGTCGCTCATCGAGGCGGTGGCCGTGGTGTAGCGACGCCGGGTACCGATCGGGCCCACCAGCGAGGTCGACGTCGCCGGCACGAGGCTCGCGGCGTAGGCGAGGGCTCCGCGCGCCGTCACCAGGGCACGTCGAGCGAGCTGCGCCGGCGACGCGAGCAGCGACCCGACCGCTCGCAGGTCGATCACCGGCGTGAGGGTGAGATCGATGACTGCCTGCGCGGCCAGCGCGAGCGACGTCGGCTCCAGCTGCGGCTCCCAGTCGTCGGGGGCCGGTGGCCGTGGCTGCGGCCCGTCGTCGAACACGAGGTGGTAGAGCTCAGCGCCCGAGACCCCGTCGACCATGCAGTGGTGCACCTTCTGGATCACGGCCCAGCGCCCGCCCTCGAGCCCGTCGACGAGCCAGTACTCCCACAGCGGGCGGTCGCGGTCCATCCGCACGGACATGACCCGCGCCACGACCCGGTGCAGCTCCACGGCGCCACCAGGAGCCGGAAGCGAGGTCGCGCGCACGTGCCAGGCGACGTCGTCGTCCGGGTCGTCGACCCACACCGGGGCGCCGAGGTCGAACGGCACCTGGCGCACACGCTGACGGAAGCGGCGCACGAGCGGGAGCCGTCCGGCGATGTGCGCGGCGAACTCCTCGCGGGTGGGCGCAGGACCCTCGAACACGCCGGTGGAGGCGATCGCCAACGACGAGTTCGCGTCCTCGTCCTCCACCTGGAGGAAGGCCGCCGACAACGGAGTCAACCGTTCCATCCGCTCGGACGCTCCTCATCTGCACCGGCACCGGCCGGCACGCGCGGTGCCGTGGCTCACGATACGACCGGGCGACCCGGGATGTGGCAGGACGACGGCCCAGCCGGCGCTGAGGCCACATCTCGGCGGCGGGCTACCCGCCGGCGGGCAGGCGCGGTGAGGTGAGGCCGATGAACGCTCCGAGGTCGGCGAGCCCCTGCGGAGTGGTGGGGAGATAGTCGGTGAGCAGCCGTGAGCGGACGACGATCGCGGCCCACTTGCCGCGTGACACCGCGACGTTGACACGGTTTCGGGAAAGGAGGAACTCCATGCCGCGCGGGACGTCGGCCGGGGAGGACGCAGCCATCGACACGATGACGACGGGAGCCTCGTGACCCTGGAACTTGTCGACCGTGCCGACCCGGACGTGGCCGAGCCCGGTCTCGGCGAGCTCCCGGCGGATGCAGGCCACCTGGGCGTTGTACGCCGCGACCACGATCACGTCGGCCTCGGTCATGGGACGCGCTGCTGCCGCCTCCTGCGGATCGAGCCAGGTTAGGGCGAGCAGACGCCGTACCTGCGCGACGACCTCGCGCGCCTCCTCGGGCGACTCCACGGAGTTGCCGACGTGGTCGACGACGCAGACGTGCAGCCCGGGGTCGAGCCCTTCGAGGCGGCGGGCGGTCGTCGCGGCTTCCTGGGAGTGGAGGCGGTCGTCGTAGGCGAGCCGCGACACCCGCCGGCAGAGCTCAGGGTGCATCCGCCAGGTCCGCTCGAGGAAGTAGCCGAGGTCGGGCGCGAGTGTGGGGTGCCCGCCGGTGAGC
The DNA here is from genome assembly GCA_038206635.1 of Candidatus Nanopelagicales bacterium. Taxonomy (GTDB): domain Bacteria; phylum Actinomycetota; class Actinomycetes; order S36-B12; family CAIYMF01; genus Longivirga. The sequence goes on from JBBRAQ010000016.1 coordinate 7,821, forward strand.
CAGCCGAGCGCCGAGTCCTCGACCGGCTCGGGGTGCACTGCCTGGCTGACCTGCGGGAGCTGCTGAGGGTCGCCGAGGAGCAGGAGGCGTTGGGCGGCGGTGGAGACGGCGAGGGTGTTGGCGAGGGAGAACTGCCCGGCCTCGTCGATGACGAGGAGGTCGAGGGCCCCCGACGCCACGCGGTTGAGATTGGTGAAGTCCCAGGCGGTTCCGCCGAGCACGCACCCGTCGACGGCGTGCTCGAGGAGGAACCGCGCATGCTTGTTCGGGCCCAGGGCCGTCCAGGTCCGGGGACGGTCCTCCTGCGGCTTCTTGCCCACCTGGGCGGCGGGGAGCCCGGCCCTGACGACGGCGTCGAGGAAGTTCTCCACGACGGCGTGGGACTGGGCCACGACGCCCACCTGCCAGCCGAGCTCGACGAGGCGTCGAACGACGCGCGCCCCGAGGTGGGTCTTACCCGTGCCCGGTGGGCCCTGGACTACGAGGTAGGAGCGGTCGAGCGCCACCACGGCGGCGGTGATCGCGGTGATGGCAGCGTCGGCATCCTCACCGACGGTCGGTAGCGGGCCGGCGGTCGTGCGCGGCGGCGTCCGGCGCAGCAGGTCGAGCCCTGGCTGGTCCTGCAGGCCGCGGTCGAGGACGGTGGCAGCCAGCCCGCGCAGCGCGGCCTCGAGGGACACCGTGGCCGGCGGCTGGGGCGGGGTCAGCGCGAGCGGGAGGTCGGGATAGGGCTCGACGTCGGCGGGGAGCCGCTCGTGGATGAGGAGAACGTCGTCGCCGCAGGCGTCGACGCCGGCGCTCTCGATGGCGCCGTCGGTGGCCGCGCGGATGCCGCCCTCGGGCGTCACGAGACCCTGGGGCAAAGGTGCGTCGATCACGACGTGGACCGGCCCGGGCTCGACGGTGCTCCCGCTCCCCCACTCCCCGGTGAGGGCCAGGGTCCGTCGCGGCGTGCGCTGACGACCGGACATGGCCCAGTCGGTCTCGACGGTGGCCGAGGAGACCAGGAAGACGTCGCGCGTCGCGCCCCACTCCTCGACCGGCTGGGTGAGGCGGTCGAAGTGCGCCCACCAGAAGGGCTTCCGCTCGCGGCGGTGGTAGCCGAGGCTCGCTGCCAGCATCGCGTGAGCCTGCTGGTCATGCGTGCGGGAGGCGCGTGGCCCGTCACCGGCCCCGACGAGCAGCGCGGGCTCGAGCGGATCGGGTTCGGGCTCCGCATCGTCGTCGTCGCCGGCGAGGGGGGTCGTGGTGGCCGCCGGCTCCGGGGAGCGCAGCACGACACCGGCGGCCCGCGCCTGCCCACGCAGCCAGTCGCGCAGCCGCAGGGTCGAGAGGCAGTCGTAGCGGTTGTAGTCGGCGATCGTGTCGAGGATCGCCTGGGACTCCGCGCTCATGCCGCCCTCGCGCAGCTCGCAGGCCCGGGCGTACTCGGTGACCGACGCCATCGCGTTGGTGACACCGTCGCCGTCGCGCAGCTCATCGCCCATGTAGAGCGGTTCGAGCTTCTTGATGGAGTACGACGGCTGAGACACCCGGATGCTCTGGCGCACGGTGGAGTACAGGTCGACGAGGGCGCCGGACTTGAGCAGCTCGTCGATCTGCTCCTCCCCGACGCCGTGGCGCCCGGCCAGGCGCAGCAGCGCCGTCTTCTCATACGGCGCGTAGTGGTAGATGTGCATCGCCGGGTGCGCCGCCCGTCGCTGGGCGAGGTAGTCGAGGAAGGCGACCAGCGCTGCCTTCTCCTGCGGGCGGTCGTGCGCCCAGAACGTCACGAACGCCTCGGTGCCACTCTCGACGACGCCGAAGAGGTACTCCAGCCCCCAGTCGCCCGAGCCGTCCTCCGCCCACAGCGGGTCACCCTCGAAGTCGAAGAAGATGTCGCCCGGGTCGGGGACCGGCAGCGCCTCGAGAGCCGGGTGGGCGTAGACCGACGCCCGGACGTCGGGCTGCCCGTTGGCCAGCGGCGGCCGCGTGTCCTGCGCCACCTGCAGTGCCGCCTGGTCGCGCAGCCGGGCCAGCGTGCCGGCTGCGATCCCGGGAATCGCGTCGCTGGATGCCGCCAGCTGCTCGATGGTCTCGATCCCCTTCGCCCGCAGGGCGGTGCGCTGCGTGACCCGCAGGTTGGCCACGAGCAGGACGTCGCGGTGTGACGCAACTTCGGCGGCGCAGGAGTCGCAGCGACCGCAGGCGACAAAACGCGGGTCGTTCCACTGCACCGGGCCGGAGTCGGCCTGGTGCTCGTCGAGGATGCTCTGGAGCCTCGACCGTCGCTCGCGGTAGACCGGGAGCAGGTCGCGGACGTCATGGAGGGACTCCGCGCCGTCGCCGAGGATCAGGCCCACCTCGTCGTGCACGGCGATACCGGCTCGATCGAGCTGGTCGGCGTACGCCGCGAGCTGCAGCAGCGCGGTGATCTTCGCGTGGCGCGCCAGCTTCGTGTCGTAGACCGCGTAGGCCGAGCCACGACGTACGAGGAAGTCGGAGCGGCCGTGGAACCGCCCGTCGAAGAACGAGCCCTGGAACACGACGTCGGCACCGCTGCGCAGCGCGGCGAGGGTCTCCTCGAGCTTGGCCAGCAGCGAGGCGGAGTCATAGCGATGGGTCGGCTCGATCTCGACGACGCCGCCCGGCGTGCCGGCGAGGTGGGCACCGAACTCCTCGAGGTAGCCGGCGAGCACCCGGGCCTCGTGTGCGTCGCCGAGACCTGCCGTGCGAGCGAGCATCTCGTCCTCGACAGTGACCGCCTCGACGCGGCGGAGCCGGACGTCGAGCGCGCGAAGCGCACCGAGCTCGCAGACGGCGGCGAGCGCGAGATCACTGGCGCTGTAGACGATGACGTCGTCGAGCAGGAACATCGGAGCCCTTCGTTGGCGACGTCACGACGCTAGCGGAGACCTCCGACAAGCACCGGCACCGAGGGCCGGGGGTCGCCGACGCCGGTCACGTCCCCGAGGCGACGAGCGCCCAGGGAGCTCCCCCGGCGGTGGCGACACCGGGCGTCTGGCCCTGGGACCACCACTTCGCCTGGTAGGGGACGAGCCCGAGCTGGACGCGCGCGCCGGCGACGTAGGCCTGCGTCGCGCTCCACTGGGGATAGGTCCCCGCCGGGAACGTCGGCAGCGGGGCCGGCCGGTCACCGGGCAGGACCGGACCGACGAGGGTCCACGGCGAGTCCGGGGCGCTGGCGACAGCAGTGTCCGGCGGGAAGCCAGTGGTCCAGTACCGCGCCTGGTACACCTGGTGGTGCCAGACCGTCTTGGCTCCTGCGGCGTACGTCCCCAGTGGGTCCCAGATCGGGAACGGGCTCGTCGCGGGGTCGTCCACGGTGCCGGCGACCGGTGTCACGCCTCCGGTGGCGTGCGACGCCGAGGACGTCGGGGTTGGCGAGACGAATGTCGCACCGACACTGTGCTGCGCGAGGACGTCGGCGAAGTGCAGGTTCCCCTGGTCGATGCCGCTGCACGATGTCTGCACGACCGTCAGAACGCTGGGAAGCGGAGAGACGCAGGTGGAATCGCGGTTGAGCGACCACATCGACAGGAGTCCGACGCCCTGGGCACGTGCGAACTCGTTGACCGCCTCGGCGTCGGCCAGGGTGAACACCTCGGCGGCGACGTCGTTCTGGCCGATCATCGGCGTGATCCCGACCTTGCCCCAGGCCTGAGCGGCGTCGAGCCTCTGATCGGCCGCGGAGTAGGCGTCGACCACCTGGGAGTGAAGGGCGGTGGAGGCGGCGACGACCGTCGTGGCCAGCGGCGCGACCGTGCCGTTCCCGAAGTCCATCGTCATCCCGTTGACGCCGGTGAGTTCGACCCCGGCGGAGAGCATGGACGAGACGGCCGAGACGCCCTGACCGGTGAGCCCTGTGGGTCCCACGGGAAGGGTCAGCCAGACGCGTACCTCGTGGCCACCGGCGCGCGCGGCCTCCTGCACCGCCTTGACGGCGGCAGCGCGACGAGCCGCCCCCGCGACGTCGGCGAGCGTGGCGCCCTCGAGGTCGAGGTCGATGCTCGTGACCTGGTAGCGGTCGACGACGGACTGGTAGGCGGCACCCAGGGCACGCGGGTCCGTGCACGTCGAGCTGAGCTCGTGCCCACGCTGGCCGCCGAAGGACACGCGGGCCTGGCCGCCGCTGAGGCGCAGCTGGGCGAGGCGACGGTCGAGCTCGAGGTCGGACGCCGCCTTGTCCATGGAGTAGGCACCGCCCCACATGGGTGTGCAGGGGTCCGTCGATCCGGCCACCACGAAGGAGAGGACGACGTCGGACTGGGCCGGGCCGGCCGGGGTCTCGAACGGGTAGAGCGGCGTCGCGGTGACGTCGACATACGCCGCGAAGCCGGTCGGCCCAGGGACCGTCGGGCTGGTGACCGCGGCCGAGATCGCGTGGACGCCGGTCCAACCCACGAGCGCCGTCGAGGCCAGGACGATGCCGACGCGGGGGAGGGAGATGCGCGTGCGGTTGCGACGCGGCACCGCTGCAGGCGCCACCGCCGTAGCGCTGGCCGGGCTCGTACTCATCGTGTGCTCCTGACGCGATCGCAGCGAGCGGCGGGTGCCGGAGCGTGAGTGACGTTGCGGTGGTTGATGATTCGCATGTTTCTCACTCCGACCGGTGGTGCGCGCGGGTTTCGCCGCGACGAGGCGGGGGGACGTCGGCGACGGCGATGCCGACCCGCTCGGACGTGGTCACAGCCTGGTCCGGTCCGAAGTACAGGACGGCCGCCCAGTCCAGCACCCTCGCGCTGGCATCGGTCGATCCCGGGTCGACGTCGGTGCTCTCGGGCTCGTCGACCGGAACCCGCACCCAGTGCGCGATGCCCACGGCGATGTCGACGACGGAGTTCCGGACGCCGATGAACGCCACGATGGCGTAGCAGGTCAGGACGCCGTTGAGGAGGGCGAACGCGGCGTTGCTCCAGTTGCCCGTCACGACGTCGGCGTGAAGCGTGTAGAACGACAGCGCCACGATGATGTACGCCGAGAGCACGTAGAGGGCCGGAGACACCGTGCGGCCTTCGACCTTCGGCGTCCGCGCGAAGGCGATCTTGGACTTCGATGCCGCCTGTTGCAAGGACTTCAGCGTCCCTCCGAGGTTGACCGCCAGCAGGATCAGGTTGAAGGCGTAGACGCGGAAGACGTCCGTGCGCTTGTAGCCGAGCCGGTGGAAGTCCGAGGCCATGGCGAGGAAGTACGGGAGGGCTGCGACCAGGATGATCGAGCTGAGCAGTCGGCTGTTGAAGGGGAACGTGAGCAGCAGGACCAGAGCCACGCTGGCCCAGCAGATCGAGGCCATGTAGTTGAGGCGCAGGGCGAACTCCGCACGAGGCATGCGGCGTCCCTCCTTGCGTGCCCTGCGACGCAAGCGCAGCAGCTTCGGCGCGATGAGCAGCCCGCCGTTCGCCCACCGCGCGCGCTGGACGACGAGGGACCCGAAGTCCGGTGGCGTCGCGCTGTAGCTGAGCCGCTCGGGGAAGTTGTGCAGCGTCCACCCGTGCTCGATCAGGTCGATGCTCGACTCGGTGTCCTCGATGACCGTCCGGTCCTGCACGTACCGGCGGACCTCCTGCCCCCGGGCGAAGGACACCTCGACGATGTCGTCGAGCGCGGGCTTGCGGATGACGGCGTTGGCGCCCACCCAGAACGTCGCACCGAAGTGGGTGAGGCCCTGGTGGAGGATGTGCTGGATGTCGGTGGTGGCACCCGCGATGCGCTCGAGCCGGGTGCTCGCACCCCGGAACGCGGAGTACGGCGTCTGCACGACCGCGATGCGCTCGTTTCCCGGCAGCTCCATGTGGTAGACGAGCCGGAGGCAGTACTCGCGCAACAGCACGCTGTCCGCGTCGAGGGTCAGCAGGTAGTCGCTGTCGGGGAAGACGACGGCGTCCGGGCCCTCGTGCTCGCGCAGCACGAGACCGAGCCTCGTCTCCACCAGCCGGAACGACCGGCCCATCAGGCCCAGGTAGGCGTTGAGGTTCATCGCCTTGTTCGCGTCGTGCGGCAGGTCGGCGTACGCCTTGCGTTCGAAGGAGGAGAGCTCGGCGCCGAAGGTCCACACGAGGCGCCGACACAGCTGGCTGAGGCGCTCGGCCGGGAGCACCGCGCCCTGGTCGAGCGCGGCGAACAGCGCCCGCGCCGTCACCTCGAAGTCGGCGGCGAGGGCGCCGAGGACCTCGTCGGCCACGAGGTCGTCGCCGTCGGACGTGCGCGGGTGGGCGGCCGCCTGGTCGCGCAGCCAGTGACCGGCCCAGACGAAGTCGAGGGCGAGTGCGCGGACCGCGCCCGACGTGCTCGGCCCGCCGGACCCTGCTGCCTTCTCGTGGACCGAGAGCGACCCCGCGAAGCGCTCGTGCGGTGGGCGGAGGAGCTCGTTGATCTGGTCCGGGAGCGCACGGCAGCCAGCCAGCGACTCGACGAGCCCGGGCTCGGACGGGTTCGGCGGGTCGTCGAGGAGCAGCACGATGCGCATGCCGGGGTACTCCTGCAGGGCGACCGAGAGCAGGGTCGAGCGGACGACGGACGGCTCCTCGCAGTAGGAGGGCACGAGGACGGTCAGGGACGGGCGGGAGTTGGCCATGAACGCATCGATCTCGGCGCGAGGCACGCGCACGTGGCTGCGGGAGCGGTAGAGCGCACCCTGCCGGGCGGTGAGGTACATCAGGGCCGAGAAGGTGAGGAACGTCATGATGACGACGTAGGCCACCGTCTGCTCGATGAAGATGCTGTCGTGCGCGCCGTGGTCGATGAACTCCGAGATCAAGGTGCTGATCAGGTAGGCGGCCCAGGCGAGGATGGTGACGGCGATGGCGAGGCCGCCCAGCCACGTGGCGGTCGTGCTTGCCGGTCGCTCCACGATCGACAGCGGCGGGCGCGGCTTCTCGGCACCCCACTGACGCTTGCGGGTGCTGCGTACGACCGCGGTGCCCGGGGAGTCGCCGTGGTTCCCACCAGTTGCCGGGGGTTCGAGATCCTCGAGCATCAACGTCATCGCAGGTCACCCTCGTCTGGTCGCCATTCCCGGGCCACGACGCCGGGAAGGGCTGCCACCTCCGGGCGTTCCTCACCCCGCCTCGGGGCGAGGTCAGGAAGCCGGCCCGCACGTCGTCGCTGAGAGCACCATCGGCGGTGCTTCGTGTGGACTTCAGCTCTCGGGCGACAACGAGGAGTCCCGTGAGGGAATCGTGAGGAAGGTCGCTGCCACCAGGCGGTCCCTCCGGCCGCCTGTGCGCGCACGAAACCCCTGCCACGGCCACGGTCGGCCCCGCGCGCGCCGGTTCCGGCCGCTGGCTCCGCCGGCTTGGTGGCCCTGCTCCGTGAACCTGTTCCGTGAGCTTGTTCCGTGAGTTCGTTCCGTGAGCGCCGGGTTCGTGAGCTTGTTCCGTGAGCTTGTTCCGTGAACTTGTTCCGTGAACTTGTTCCGTGAGCGCCGGGTTCGTGGGCGCCGGGTTCCTGAGCCGGTCCCGGGTCTAGGTGGTGAGTGCGATCGCGTCGCGCTTGATCTCGGCCCAGGGTCCGCGGTTGCGCACGGTTGCGAGCGACGGCACGTCGTCGCGGCCCCGGGCCCAGGCGTCGTAGGCAGCCGCACCGAAGTGCGACAGGTCCGGGTCCCGGAGGAACAACGCGACCGCACGCACGCAGCTCCCCCGGTCGAACAGCATCCGGACGCCGCCACCACTGCTGGCGCGGGGACGCAGCCCGGCAGCCGCCACAGCCGCGTTCCACGAACCGAAGTGGCGGATGATCACCGGAGGCGTTGGCGCCAGCCCGCCCGCGCGCCACGCGTCGGCCGACATGGCGATCCCGCCGTCGGCCGCGGCCCGGAGTGCATCGAGGATGGCACCCTCGTCCCACACCGGAATCTGCCCAGCAGTGCGCGGCGCCACCGAGGTACGACTCCGTTCAACGGCCTCACGCTGAGCCGCAACGCGACGCTGCCGCGCACCGCCGACCCCTGCCTCACCAGCCAACGTCATGAACCCAGGCTATGCACCAAACCCCAGGTACTGATACGCATGAAGGTGGCCTTCGGTGCTAAGAGCGCAACAATCTGGGCCTTCACTTCTCGTGTTCTGTTGCGACCCAGGATCCTCTCGTCGGCTCCGGTCCGGTCGCAACTGCAGTTCGAGATGGCTCAGGAGAAGCTGATCGTGCTCGACCGCGGTCATGAAGCAGCAGTCAGGGCCCTAGGCCCCGGCGTCAGACCGCAAGGAGTTCCCACGCAAGACGGTCGGGTCGTGGATCCCTGGCAACCGCGAGAGAGCGCACCGCGCAGCACGCACCGTGGCCCTGCCTCGGCGAATTGTTGCCCTTCCTACCGGGAGAGTCGCGGCGCACACAGGATCGACGTCGCACTATGTCGCCTGACTCCCGCTTTCGACTCTGGGCCCGTCCGCGGCCCGCACGAGACAAGATCCTCTGCCCCGTGTCCCCAGCTTCTGGACCGCGACGACGATGGCAGTCCGAGCCCGCGGCAAGCCGTCTGAGTCCATACGTCACGACGTCGGGGCGTCTGGTGAGACGGGACTGCGGCTCGACGACCAGTCTGATCACCTGTCGGTGACGACCTCCTGGGCCGTCAGCGGTCGGTATGTGCCGGCCTGTCCGCTGCCCCTCGCTGTGGCTCTGGTGCCGCCGTATCTCACCCGGAGCTCGACGCCCCCGACCAGGTCCGACAATGACGTCGGTGCCCCAGGGCGTGCGGCCGGTCGTCGCGGCTGGCTCCCCTACGGCGCGGGGTAGTGGGACGGTCCTGGGCGGCCTCGGTCGAGGGACTCGGCCCGTCCTCGTGGCGAACGTTGACGAAGCTCCTGGCCTGGGCCATCGGCGTCCGGGGCGTGTTCGCCCCGTACGGCGTGGTGGTGATCGTGGTCCTGACCATCGGACTCGTCAGCGTCGGTACCGGCGTCTGATCCTACGTCGACGGCGTGTGAGACGCCCAGGTGGCTCGCCGACGCCCATCTGGATGAAGGCCGGGATTGTTGCGCTCTTTGCACCGAAGGCCACCTTCATTTCGGCGCAGCGGGCGGGGCTTTGGGGGACGTTCTGCTCTGGCACTGTGTGTCTGCCGGTGCTAGGAAGGAGGTATGGCTGAAGTACGCAGTGCATGGGATGAAGCGGGCGAGGCCCTCAGCGGTCTCGGACTCAAGCTCAAGCTCCACTACGAGGAGCAACATGAGGGCTCCCCGGACGAGGCCTCCCCCGACGAGGTGGCCGTCGAGTCGGCCATGGCGAAGTTCGGCGCGGCCCTCCAGGACGCCTTCGACGCCCTTGGCGAGGCGAGCAAGGACGACGCCGTCAAGGCCGACGTCAAGCGGGTCGGACAGACCCTCACCGACGCGCTGAGCGTGACGTTCGCCGAAGTGTCCGACGACGTCCGGAAGGCCTTCGAGCGCAAGACCTGAGAGCCGCTTCTTTGCAGCCCTGACGGAGTCCCGGCACTGCGCCTCAGGGCTATTCGGGCGTCCCGTCGGGGCGGCGTGTGGCGCCGCTGCGGTGAGAGCGCCGTAGCACCGCGCGACCACCTCGCCCACCTCGGCGGTGGTGACGACCTCGACCACCTCGCCCACCACGCCCACCTCGGCGGTGGTGCGCGCGTTCTTGGTGCGGGCGTTGTCGGAGGGCGGGCATAGCGTCCGGCGTCCCGAACGTCGATGGGATCACCGGTGCACCGTCCGTCCTCTCTCGGCACTGTCGATGCCGACGAGCGATGGCTGGCGACCGATCCACCCGCCCGTCCCCGTCCCCGTCCCGGTCCCGGTCCGGACGGCTCCCCGGTCACGCTGCGGGTCCGCTGCTGGACGTCGAGGGTCGTGGGCGCCCGCACTCCCAAGCACGACATCGTGATCGCCCCCGACTGGTCGGTGTCGACGCCGCACGACCTCGAGGAGGAGCGGGTCGGAGGTCTGACTCGCGCGATCAGCCGGGGGAAACGACTGCCGACCCCTGATCGACACGCGCAACGCGCTCGCTACGGCGGCGACCGACCGGCTTCTCGCCGACGTCCTCCGGGGCGGGCTGACGGTCGCCGGCACGAGGGACTGGCTACGTCGACACCTCGCCAGACGCACTGGGTGACCGCTCGGACGCGACCGTGCACTCCGGAGACACGCCCGGCCCGGTTTCGCCAGGCCCAGCAGTTCCTCGATGCCCTTCAGCAGGTGTACGAACTCGCGGCCGTGGACAGCGAGGTCGCGGACTTGTACGTCACGCTCCGCGGGCACGCCGGGCACGCCGGGCACGCCGGGCACGCCGGGACAGCCGGGACAGCCGGGACAGCCGCATCGGACGCGTACGTCGCGCTCTGCGGGCACGTCGCGCTCTGCGGGCACGCCGGGCACGCCGGGACAGCCGCATCGGACGTGACCTGCTGCGCGAAGCCAGGCGCACACGCCGTAGGAGAGAGTCACGCTGAGGCGACCATGCTCCTGCGCACCGCCGACCGGGAGTCGGGCCAGGCGCTGGCGACACTGGTGGGGATGACGATGAAGGCAGGGTACGGCGAGCCGTCGCCCACTGACGACGTAAGCACTCGTGCCGGCCGAGCCGCTGACACGCTCCTGGACACCGCCCGAGGGCTCGCCCGAGCGAGCCCCCCCGGCACCACAGGAGCCGGGCGGGCGCCGTCGCTACGTCACTAGCAGGCCCCTGAGGAACTCCTGGGTCTCGCTGTCGGTCGAGAACACGATCGTCCCCTTCACGCCGCGCGTGAGCAGCACCTTGTAGACGTTGCGGAGCAGCTGGTCGAGCTCCTCGTCCGACACCGTCGTGACGCTGCGCAAGGCCGGGTCCTTGCTGAACTCCCGGCGCATCACCCAGGCGCCGTCGCGGCGGACGAGGTCGGGGCCGAAGATGACGCCGCTCCAGTCGTACTCGAAGCCCTGCGCGGTGTAGATGCACCCGACCTGGCCGAATCCGCCGTCCTCGGTGGCCCACAGCGCCGACGGCGGGGCGTCACCGACGGCGCGGTCGCCCTTGACGTTCCACGGGCGCGACCATCCGCCGATCACGACGTCGTCGACGAGGATGCCGTCCGTCGGATCGCTCCACGACCAGCAGAACCCGGCCGCCATCCGGGCACCGAGGCCGGCGTCACGCTGCGTTTCGAGCAGGGACGTCATCTCCTCCGGAGACCTCGCCAGCTGCACCTGGAACGCCGGATCGCCTTGCCAAACCTCGGGTTCTCGGCCCTCGAGCTCGAGCAGCCCCTTGACCCAGCGCACGTAGGCCTCGGAGCCACCGCAGCGGAACTCATCGTCGAGGTCGATCACCACGAACTCCAGACCGGACTTCGTCGCGAACGCCGTGATCTCCTCCACCGAGCCGAGCTCCCCCGGCCGCACGACCTGGTACTCGTCGAGCAGGAACACCGGCACCCGAGCGGCGGCGATGAGCTCGTCGACCTGCGGCCGGTCCGAGCGCAGCGCCGCCTTCGTGTAGCGGCTGACCGACGTCTCCCGGATGCGGTGCGCCTCATCGGCGATGAGGACATCGAGGCCGTTCTTCTCGGCGTCCATGAACTGGTTGAAGTAGCGGAAGAGTTTGCGGATCCTGGGATTTCCCTTGCCGGCGACCTTGCGCATCGTCTGGGTGAAGGACTGCGACCCGGTTGCGTGCACGACGGTACGGCCTTGCGCGGCCAGCGCCCCCAGGAGCGAGAGCGCGATCACGCTCTTGCCCGAGCCCGGGCCACCCGAGATCACGATGACCTGCTTGTGGTCCGCCGTACGCGCGCGCTCGACCGCGTGCAGCACTCGGCGGTAGGCCAGCTGCTGCTCACCCAGCAGGGTGAAGCGCGCGCGGCCGTTGACCTCATCGGCGGCGACGGCGAGCAGCTGACGGCTCGGCGCCACGCGTGCCGACACCAGCGCGTCGGCGGCGGGAGCCCCGGGCCGTGACGGGTCGAGCCGTGACCGCAGGAAGGAGTGGAACTCCCCACGCGCGTCGCCGGTGTAGAGCCGGCCGTACCCCGTCTCGGGGAGCACCCGAAGCGGTGCGACGCCGCGCTCGGTCGCGTTGTGCAGGTAGGCGACGCCGACGACGGGGTCCTCGGCGTCGGCGAGGGTGGGGACGAAGTCGACGAGGTACTCGCAGTAGCCGCGGACCTGCTCGACCGGGTGCAGCACCGGGCGCGGACCGTACGCGCCGATCGTGACGAGGGAAGGGTCCTCCTCGAACATCGCGGCGGCACTCCACTGCTTGAGCTCGACGAGCACATAGGACGGCTCCCCCGAGCGAGGGTGGAAGCCGGCGAGCACGACGTCGATCCGCCGGCTCGTCAGCGGCAGCTGGTGCTCGACGAGCATCTCGATGTCGGGCAGCTCCGCGTCGATCAGGTCGCGCGCGAGGACCGGGAGGCTGGCACGCCAGGAGTTGGCCTCACCCGGAGACGGGTGGCGACCCGTGCGGTAGAGCATCTGCGCCAACAACCGCTCGACCACGCTCTCGGTCTGGGCAGGCTGGAGCAACGACGACGGAGTGAGGCGCACAAGCGCCATGGACTTGCCCCCAGGCAGCACGAGGATCCGTGCGGGTGGGGACATGTCCAGACTGCCGAGGCAGAGGAAGTCCGTCGGGCCGCTCTTTCACGCTCACTCTAGAGCGGGGCCCCGACGCGGTGCGCGATCTGGCAGGGTCTGTCGCATGAGTGATCTGATCGACCTGCGGGACCAGATGCGGCTGTTCACCGAGGAGCGCGGGTGGGGGCAGTTCCACGACCCCAAGTCGCTGGCCCTCGCGCTCGTCGGCGAGGTCGGTGAGCTGGCCGAGCTGCTCCAGTGGCTGCCCGCCGACTCCGCGCGTGACGAGCTGATGCGCCCGCCGTTGTCGAGCCGGGTGGCCGAGGAGATCTCCGACGTCCTGCTCTACCTCGTGCGGCTCGCCGACGTCCTCGACATCGACCTTGCGACTGCCGCCGGCGACAAGCTCGCCGCCGCGCACGGCCGCTTCCCGGTCGAGCAGGTCTTCAACTCCGCCCCCGTGAGGGACTGACGCCGGCGCCCACCAGGCCCGGCGCCCGGGCCGAGGACGCCGAGCCACTACGGTGCGTCGTGGCCCGCAGGTGCACGTCTCACCAGGGTCCTGTCGCGTTGCCGCGACGCGTGTCCGATGACCATCTGACGACGACGGCCGGAGGCCAGTGATGAGTGCAGGGTGGTTCGCTGACCCCAGCAACCCGCAGCAGCAGCGGTACTGGGACGGTCGGGCCTGGACCGCGCACGTCGTGGCGTACACCCACCCGGCTCCCGGCTACGGCGCCGTCGCTGTCCCCAACCCCGGCTACGTCGTCCCGCATCAGGGCTACCCGGTGAACAACCAGGGCTACGCGATCGCGGCGAAGAACCCGGCGCTGTCCCTGATCGTGTCCTTCTTCCTCCCCGGTGTGGGCACGATGATGAACGGCGAGGTCGGCAAGGGCGTCGGCATCCTCATCGGCTACCTCGTCAGCATCGTCCTGACCGTCGTCATCATCGGCATCTTCGGCGTCATCGGCTTCTTCGTCTGGGGTCTTGTCGACGCCTACACCGGCGCGCAGAACTGGAACCGGGCACACGGGATCATCTCCTGACCCAGCACGGTGAGCGCGTCGCGTAGATCCGACGCGTCGCCCGGTTGCGCGACGCCATGGGTGTCGGCCTCCGTGCCTGGTGGGACGCGGCGCCGTGCTACTCCCCGGCGACGTAGTTGTCGATCCGCTGTGCGGCGTAGGCGCGCAGACCGAAGTAGTAGGACGGGTAGTCGTCGATGTCATCGATCCCAGCAGCCACAAGGGCGTTCCCAGCACTCTGCGTGCCCGTGTCCGCCGTGCTGCAGACCGGCTCTCCTTGACGGTGTCTATCTGGGCGTCGGCGTTGCTCACCATCTTCGTGGGATCGCCCTGCGCGTCCAGCACGGGAGACCCGTTGCTGTCCAAGGAGATCCCCCCCAGGTTCGGTGCGACCGTCGCCAGGGTTGAGTCTCGCGTCCAGGTGATCGGGTTGATCACCTGGGCACCTGGCAGCCCGACCGGATCGGGCTCGGTGGCCGTGGGAGCGACGGTGTTGTGGGAGATGATGACTCCGGTGTCGCCGGAACCAGTGGCGAACGTCAGCTCCTCGTTGTGCTGCAGGTACTGCGGGGTGATGGAGTATCTCGGCACGTACGCCGCGATCATCCGCTCCTAGACCCCGGGGGTACGGCCTCATGTGGTCGGCCAGCAGGTTGAGCATGATGTTCGAGCCCTGGGGAGTGTCCCGCAAGGATGAAGGGACGGCCCTCGTCGACGTGGTGGATGACGTAGTCGGACGCGCGACCGCATCGGACGTCGGCACTCCGGCGACCAGCGACTGCTGCTGCTGCAGGGGCACTGCGAGGACCTGCCGAGCCGCCTGCTGGTAGTAGGGGGTGCGCATGTCGGCGAGGGGGGAGAAGACCGTGGTGGGCCGGGCGAACGCCACCGGGGCTCCCGCGCGCATCTAGGGGTTGTCGACCGCGCAGACCAGGGGATCACTCGAGCTGGCCCGCTTGTAGATCGTCGGGGAGCGGAAGAGGACCGCGACCTTCTTCTTGGCTGCCGACGACGACGACAACCTGTTGGCCGACTCTGAGTAGTCCGTGACCCCGGCCGCAGCAGATGCCGTCGGGGACGGCGGCGCCGTCGTCGACGGCGCTGGTGCCTGGCCGGAATCCGGCCCAGCAGCGGACGAGGTGCCTACCGGTGCAGGCGACGACGCAAGAGGCCACCGGCGGCGGACAGCCCGCCCACCGGACGGAACCGTCGGGCCTGACTCGTCAGCTCGTCGACCTCGTCCTGAGCCAGCTCGATGTCGGCTGCGGCGGCGTTGGCCTCGACCTGGGCGACGCTCGATGCCCCGGGGATCACGACGACGGCGGGGTGGTGGATCAGCCAGGCAAGCGCGACCTGGGCAGGGGTGACCTGGTGGTTGCTCGCCACCTCACGCAGCGCGGAGAGCAGCCCCTGCGCCCGCTCGAGGTTCTCGGGCAGGAACAGCGGGTTCATCCCCCGGACTCCCCCGCTCGGCAGGTTCGTCGCGTCGTAGCGCGCCGAGAGCAATCCCTGTGACAGGGGGCTGTAGGCGATGACGACCCGGCCCACGGACGCCGCATAGGGCACGAGCTCGTCCAGCGGTGCGGAATCGGCCAGGGAGAACGAGACTTGGTTGGACAGCACGCGACTGCCCAGCGCGTGCTCGGCATCCTTCCACCGGGCGAGTGAGTAGTTGCTGACTCCCACCTCGCCGACGATGCCCTCGTCCTGCAGGCCGCGCATGCCCGCCATCGTCGTACCGTCACGCACGACCGGATTGGGCTGGTGCACCTGATACAGGTCGATCGTGGAGACGCCGAGCCGAGCGGCACTCGCGATCGCACGCTGACGCACGACGGGCGCGATCGGGAACAGCGGGAAGATCTTGGTGGCCACGAACGCGGAGTCCCTGAGGTCGTGGGCTTCGAGCGCGTCGCCGAGGATCCGCTCGCTGCCACCGAAGGCATACGCCTCGGCCGTGTCGAACAGCGTGATCCCGACCTCGGCCGCGCGCGCGACGATCTCATCGGCCGCCTTGCCGGAGTAGTCCTCGCCGTAACCCCATTCGCGAGAACCGAACTGCCAGGTGCCCAGACCGACCCGCGACACGCGCTTGGTGGTCTCGATCCCGTCCAGATAGCGCATCGTTGTGGCGCCCCCTCATCCCGCGACCCGGCTCGTCCGGGTCCTGCGTCCACCCCCGAGTCTGTACCCGTTGCCGCGACGGCGCTCCTGGGACCCAGATCCCCCTGGCCGGCTGGTGACGTCAGCCGGCCGTTGCGATCGTCGGGGGCTGCCAACCGCTGCCGGAGAGGATGCCGTCGATGCTGGCGGGCTCGGGGGCGAACAGTCGCCAGATCACCTCGAAGCCCTGCCCGCTGGGGGTGGGGAGCCAGTTGGAGGCCGGCGTGGCGTCGGTGGGTGAGTTCGACTGCAGGTAGAGGTCGATCGAGCCGTCAGCGTTGCGCGCGAGTGCCGAGAGATTGGTGAAGGCGTACCGGTCGATCGAGTTGGCGACCAGTGCCCCCTTCAGGTCGTAGACCGTGAGCGACCAGCCCTCGGTGCTCGGCGGCGGTGCCGTCAGGTGCAGGACGTAGCTGCTCGACCCGGACAGCGCTCTTCCGGCATGGTCGTTCCAGCCCATGGCGTAGATGGCCTGCTGGGGCACGAAGGCGCCGAGCCCGACCTGGGAGATCACGGCGCGTTGGGTGTAGTCGGTGCCGTAGCGGCCGAAGCCGCCGAGGAGGTAGCCGTTGTGGACACTGGAGTCGGTGCTCAGCAGCTGCTGGGTGTCCTTCTGGATCTGCGCGGGCCCTGCGACCACGGCGTCGCTGAGCCCTGCCAGCGTCTCGTTGCTGAGCCGCGAGTCCGTCGAGGGGGTCAGGCCGGGGCCGATACCGACCGCGGCAAGTCGGGTGAGCTCAGGCTGGTCCTGGCTCGGCGGTGGGAACTGCGCGAGCAGCTGCCCGAGGGCGTCGAAGAACTGGATCCCGGTGGGGACGCCGTGCTCGGTGACCGTCGTCGTGGGCTGTGCCGGGGTCGGAGGCGTGGAGGCGGTGCCGTACTTGCTCAGCGGGGTGAGCGTGTAGCCGTCCTGGATCCTGGTGACGTTCGCGACGTCACCCGGTCCCTTGAGCTGGGTCGACCCGATGATCCAGATCCGCGGGTAGTCGACCTCGATGCGGTGGGTCCCCGCGGGGATCGGCGTCGCGCTCTGGCTGGGGTCGGCGATGACGTAGTCGCCCGGCGCCGTGCTGCTGGCCGAGCCCAGGTTGACCAGGTTCTCGGTGTAGGGGTCAAGGAGGGCCAGGACGAAGTAGTGACCGGTCACCTGGGGCACGTGGAGCACCTGAGGTTCGGCCACCAGGTCGAGCCAGGCGATCGAGGACAGGCTCGTCGAGCCCGGTGCAACGACGGCAGTGCTGCCGGCATCGTTCGCCGACCGGACGTTGTTGAACTGGTTCACCGGGCCGTACGTGCCCTGGGAGACGTTGACGCTGGTCATCGTCTGGAACGTCGCGTCGGTGGTGAGCAGCGGCAGCCCGTAGGTGTAGGCCTCGAGCCCGAGGTCGTAGGCACGCGTGTAGTCCGCCGACCGGGTCGCGGTGGGATGGCCGGAGGACGCGTCTGGCTGCGCACCGGCGGCGCACCCCGAGATCGCCACGGCCACGGAGGCCAGCACCAGCAGAGACGTCGTACGCCGGACGTGCATAAGCGACACTTCCCCTCGGAGCGCCGGTCGTGCCGTCCACGGTGGTGAACGCACGACGCAGCGCACCCTCGACGTTAGGCCGACTCCCAGGGCGAGTCCTGCCGCGTGCGCACACACGAGGGAAACGCGGGCGAGAGACCTCAGGAGGTGACGTCGCGCGTGGTGAGCCTGGCCCAGGCCAGCGAGCCGAACACCACGACGTAGACGGCGGTGACGACCAGGCCGTGCGCGATGTTGCCGTAGCCGACGGGGTCTCGCACGAGGTCGCCGAAGCTGAGCCACCACTGGGTCATGAGGTAGGGGTGGATCTGGGAGATCTGCGGGATCGCATTGAGGATCTCGATGACGATGACGAGGATCGCGGTGGTCGCCATCGCGGCGAGGGGCACCTCGGTCAGCGTCGAGACGAACAGCCCGATCGCAGCCACGGAGGCGAGCATCGCCGCGACGTACAGCGCGACGAGCAGCACACGCAGCAGCGCCGCCGACAGCGGGATCGTGCCACCCGAGAGGAGCGTCACCGGCCCGGTCGGGAACAGCGCGAAGCCGACGACGATCGCCGAGACCCCCACGGTGAGCGTCGCGGCGAACGCGTAGGCGATGATCCCCGCGAACTTCACCACCAGCAGCCGGGTGCGCCCGACGGGGACGACGAGGAGCGACCGAAGCGTGCCGGTCGAGGCCTCACCCGCGACCGCCTCCCCCGACACCACCGACACGACCAGCGGCAGGAACAGCGGCAGCGTCACGACCAGGGAGGTGAACGCGAGGAACAACCCGTTGCCGGTGATCTGCCCGATGAACGCCGGACCGCCACCGCCTCCGCCTCCGGGACGCCGTGTGCTGAGCCGGATCGCGAGGCCGAGCAGCAGCGGCGCCCCGGCCAGCACCACGAGCATCGCGAGGTTGCGTCGTCGGGTGAAGACCAGGCGGAGCTCGGAGGCAAGGAACCGCGGACGCCAGGAACGGCGCGCGATCACGACCTCACTGCTCGACATCGAAACCCTCCCCGGTGAGGGAGACGAAGACGTCCTCGAGGTCGGGCCGTTCCACGACGAGCTCGCGGACACCGACGCCGGCCCGCACGAGCGCCTCCGTGACGCGCTCGGAGGCCAGCTCACCGAGCGTCGCCGACACGTGGTCGACGGCGACAGCCACATCGGCGAGCCCGAGGCTGCGGACGACGCCTGCCGCCTGCGCCGTATCCGCGGTGACGACGCGTACTCGCGCAGTCGTGACGCTGCGCAGCGCGTCGAGGGTGCCCTGGCTCACGAGGCGCCCGCGACTCATCACCGCGACGTGCGTGCACACCTGCTCGACCTCCGAGAGCAGGTGTGAGGACAGGAAGACGGTCGCGCCGTCGGAGGCCAGCTCCCGCACGAGGGTGCGCACCTCGCGGGTTCCCTGCGGGTCGAGGCCGTTGGTCGGCTCGTCGAGGACGAGCAGGTCGCGGGGCCGTAGCAGCGCGGACGCCAGGCCGAGGCGCTGCCGCATCCCGAGGGAGTACGCGCGGTACCGCTTCTCCGCCGCGGCCGAGAGACCGACGCGCTCGAGAGCGGCGTCGATCCGGGCGCGCGCCGTGCGGGCGTCGACGCTGCGGTCGGCGGCGTCGAGGCGGGTGAGGTTGGCCCGCCCGGACAGGTAGGGATAGAACGCCGGCCCCTCGACGAGCGCACCGACGCGCGGGAGGACGGCGCCGGCGGAGTCCGGCATGGGACGCCCGAGCACGGCGAAGCTGCCGGCGGTCGGCCCGATGAGGCCGAGCAGCATGCGGATCGTCGTGGTCTTGCCCGAGCCGTTGGGGCCAAGGAACCCGAACACCGCTCCGCGAGGCACGGAGAGGTCGATGGCGTTCACCGCGACCTGGCCGCCGGGGAACCGCTTGGTGAGCCCGGTCGTGCGGATGGCGGTGTCGTCGTCAGCTACCGCGACGGCACCGGCGCCCGCGACGTCCGGCGACGGTTCGGGGCCGCTCACCGGGTGGTGCTTGCGGCCTGCTCGAGCACGGCCGGCGTCACCGCACCGGCGAACACGCGGCCGTCGTCGAGCAGCAGCACGGTGAGCAGCGACGTCTGGATGATCCGGCCACTGCCGTAGGTGCCCGAGACGGGCGTCGCTGCTTGCAGCACCAGGTTGAGGGCTGCGGTGCTCGACCCCGACGATGATCCACCGGTCGACGCCGCGCCGTTGATCAGGGACGACAGGCCGGTCGCTTCGATCACGCTCGTCCAGCCACGCCCGATCACCGTCGGCTTCTGACCGAGAGCACCTGGCAACGTCGGCGAGGACGCACGCGAGGTGGGCAGGTCGGGCAACGACCGCTCGGTGACGATGGCGCCGGCGGGCGGGGAGAACGCGAAGACCGACGAGTCAGGACGCTCGAAGGAGATGTCGGTGAACTCCGTCTGGAAGGCGGGTGCCTCCTGGCCGACGGCGTAGACCCAGACACCGAGCGGCATCGAGGTCTCGCTGTCGAGGGCAACACGTACCGACGCGACCAGCGAGCCGGTCTGGCGCGGCACGACCACGAGCTCGTAGACCGGACGCCCGGCGACCATGGCGGTGCGATCGACGGACACCTGGGTCGTGGGGTCGAGCCCGGCGAGCACCTTCGCAGCAGCAACGTCGGGGGTCACCGGCGGCAGGTTCGCCAGCATCGTCGCCGACGTCGGCTTGGTCGCGCCGGCGGGCAGGGCGACATGGTCGACGGTGTTGTCACGGCTCGACCAGATCCACAGGTCGGAGCCGTTGCGCACGACGTCGCTCTCCGCCAGGTCACCCACGAGCGCAAGGCGCACCTGCTGCGGCGAGGCCACCCAGACCTTGGCCGTGTGGGTGCCGGAGATCAGCGACTGCCACGACAGCGACGTGCTGCTCGTGCCGGGCAGTGCGGGGAGCCCGAGGTCGGCGGTCTCGGTGACGCTGCCGGAGAACGGCTGCGGGGTGGCCTGCGCGACCGCGGCGAGCAGCTGGGTGGCGGTCTTCTCCGGGAGATCCGGTGAGGAGGCGCCCGCCGAGGTGGCGTTGAGCGTCGCGCCGGCTGCGATGACGGCGAGGACGCCCACCGGCACGAGCCAGCGAACTACGCGCGAACGAGACGTGAGGGTCATGGCCACAGCGTCAGTATCGCTCAGTATCCTGCGGGACGCCGTGAGAGAACCTTGTGAACCCATGAGCTGGGCTCCCCCATCTCGGCCCAAACTGGATTTCGGCTTCCGGCGGCCGCACCTGGACAGCCGGTGCGAGAGCCCACCGCGGCCAGGAAGATCGTGGCGGGCTTGGGGCGCTCAGCCGTGGAACGTCAGCGCGTCCGCGCCAACCAGCGCATGACCCGCCCCGCCTCGATCTGGTCCTCGATCGACGCGTTGTCGACGTTCAGCCGTCGGATCAGATCCGCGGCGTAGTCCGGTCCCACCTTGCCCGCCGACTGGGTGTCCAGCCACTCCGTCAACAGCTGGCCAGCCACCACGCGTACCTGGGCGCCGCCACCGACGTCGATCAACTGACTGCCGATAGCACGGACGTTCGGCCCCCAGACAACGAGGAGACCCCGGATCCAACTCTCTGGAGTGCCCTGACCGACCATGACGCGCCGGAGCTTCACGACGTCGCGTTGGAGTCGGCCAGCCAAGACGACCAGATCATCCTGTGAGAGTCGGCTGCTCGTCCATTTCGTCTCGACCGCGTAGATCGCAGACCTCGTCGCAAGGACCACATCGATGTCGAACCGGCTGAACTTGTAGCTAGGAAGGAGCGCCAGGGTACTCGCGTGCTTCGCTAGGACTCCGTTCGTCCACTCCTCAGCCCACACCCCGTTGAGGCGAAAGGCGAGGCCGCTGGTGACCCAGACACTCCACGCGATGACGCCCCCTGTCATCGCAAGCAGCACACCGGTCAGCAATCCACGCTCGTAGGACGGCCACCACGGGACGTTGCAGAACACGAGTCCCACCGCCATCACAGCGACGAGTCTGGCAATTCCCCCACGCTGCCGGGCGAGCTCCGCCCGTGCCGCTTGCCACAGCTTGAGCTTGCCTGCCGATACCCGCCTCACCATGACGGACTCATCGGCAGCACCTTTGTGATCTTGATGGGTCGCGTGAGTGAGGCTACCTCCGGTCCTTGCGTGTCATCCCGATGTTCACGATGTCCTTCTCACCGACTGTTGTTCTTGGAACGCGACTCCTCCGCCAGAGGGTGTCCATGCCATGTCGATCCCTCGTTCTCCCGTTTCCACTTACGGCTTCAGGTTCAGCTGGCGAGTGGAACCCCACGGAACACCTGGCTGCGGTGAGTTCCGACTAGCGTCTCGCGGGAGCTGGCATGCCCAGTCGCGGCTGGAGCGTCCGTCCGTGCACGTTGTAGACCGCGCGGCCGGGTCCGACTCCTCGGAAGACACTGAAGACCTGGACCTGAAGCAGGTCGGAGAGGCCGAGGACGCCACGGTCGAAGCGCTTGTAGTGCAGCGAGCAGAGGGCGAGGCCGTTGTCGAGATCGTCGGGGCGGTCGAAGTTGAACGAGCGGACGTGGGCTGCCTCGATCCCCACCGGAGCACCCCCGACGGAGCCATCGAAACCGTAGAACGCACATGCCCCATCCCAGCCGGCAAGGATGCCAGCACGCAAGCTGCGCTACGGCGTCCTACCGGTTCCTCCGTCGTACGACCCACAGTGGGGGCGTCGACCTGGTCGGGGTCGAAGCCGACGGCGGCGAGGACGTCGGGTGCAACAGCGGAGGAGAACTGGGCGTCGACGATCTGCCGAGCCAACGCCTGGGTGCGGGAAGGTTCGCGCCGAAGCGCCTCCTCGATGGCGCTGGTGAACTAACCGGTGACCCGGTTCTCCGCGAGGAGCAACACCCTGTCCATCGGAACGTCGCTCGACAGCTCCCCGACCGCGTCACTGCGCAGGGTGGTGAACGGATCAGCCGCGCTCTGCGTTCGCACTGTCGTCGTCGATGGCCCGAACTCGGTGACCAGGTCCGCCAGCCGCTCGGCAGTCTCAGCCCACACCCGACTGCTCGAACCGGTCTCGGAAAGCCGCTCGAGTGCGAGTAGCACAACGAGTGGTTTGTGAGGCACGGGCACCGTGATGCCGATAGTGCTTGAGTCAGAGCAGCCCGTTCTCGACCTCATCTGCCACCAGAACACCACCCCCTGCGATCAGGACCGTAGCGCGGTACTGGGTCACGGATGCTTGGCGGTGCCGTTCAGCGCAGCGTTCGGCGTACGGCGGGTCACCTGCTCAGACTTCCGACACGGCGATCCTCCAGTTCCTACGGGGTTCGAGTCGGTAGCCCACGGCTTCGCGGCGACAGACCGACTGTGCCGGCGCGCTGACGTCCGAGTCCGTCCGTGTCCGCTACCTCGGCTCCAGTACCTCGACATCCCGGCGGCACCAAGACCCGCTCAACGTGCCGAGTCAGGCCGGATCCGCGGCCTGCACCATCTCGAACGACCAGATGGTCGAGCCCGTCGCTGCCGGACCATCCCCGGCTGGCCGGCCGGAGGCCTGCGCATGCCCGCGATCGAATGCCTGTGACGCCGTCCACGCCTCGAAGTCCTCCCTGCTGCGCCAACGCGTGTAGACCAAGTAGCTATCGGTCCCCTCGACAGGCCGCAGCAGCTCGAATCGCTCGAAGCCTGGAGCCTGCTCCACCGATCCCGCCCGGCCGGCGAAACGCTGCTCGAGCGTCTCCCCGCGCCCCTCAGGGACGGCCAGGACATTGATGGCGACAAAGGTCATGACCCCATCCTGCAGGCGCTCGGCTGTGGCTGCCTCCCGACCGATCACATCGGGTTCGTCCGAGGATCCAATGGCCGCACCCCACACCGTGACCGATCAGGGTCGACTTCCTCACCGACCCCGGACATGAGTTGGGGCGGGGTGTCGCTTCCCCACGACAACCCGCCCCAACGTCACCCAGCGCCCGCTATTGCCGGCGCCAGGAGTCTCCAATCAGCTGCAGCCGCTCGTGCTGCCGCAGCCCTCACACACGTAGCAGCTTCCGGCCGGGCGCATCTTGATTCCGCAGGTCATGCACAGCGGTGCGTCCGAGGCCTTGCCCGTGATGATCTCGAGCATCTCCGCGGTCGAGTGCGCCGTCTTGGGAGCCGGTGCGGAGCCTGCCGGGGTCGCGGACGCCGGGGGCACCGGCGACTCGACCGGGGCTGACTGAGACAGCGACTCGATGTCGACGTCGGCCTCGACCGAGGCGACCTCGGCCGGGGTGACGTAGGTGCCCGCGACCTGCTCGGCCCGTTCGTCGGCGGTGAAGACGCCGAGCGCCGAACGCTTCTCATACGGCAGGTAGTCCAGCGCGAGGCGACGGAAGATGTAGTCCATCATCGACTGGGCCATACGGATGTCGGGGTCGTCGGTGAGACCGGCCGGCTCGAAGCGCATGTTGACGAACTTCGAGACGTAGGCCTCGAGCGGCACGCCGTACTGCAGCGCGATCGAGATGGCGATGGAGAACGCGTCCATCACACCGGCGAGCGTGGAGCCCTGCTTGCCGAGCTTGAGGAACACCTCGCCGAGGCCGTCGTCGGGGTAGGAGCCCGCCGTCATGTAGCCCTCGGCACCGCCCACGGAGAACGACACCGTCTGGCTCGGGCGCTTCTTGGGGAGGCGCTTGCGGACGGGGCGGTACTCCACGACCGTCGCGGCTGCAGCTGCGACGACGGGGGCGTTGGGGTCGAAGGCCTTGTCGCTGGTGGCCGACTTGCCGTCGGACAGCGGCTGACCCACCTTGCAGTTGTCGCGGTAGATCGCGAGAGCCTTGATGCCCATCTTCCACGACTCGAAGTAGATCTCCTCGACCTCCTCGATGGTCGCGTCGGCCGGCATGTTGACGGTCTTGGAGATCGCACCGGAGAGGAACGGCTGGCACGCCGCCATCATCCGCACGTGGCCCATGGGCGTGATCGATCGCTCGCCCATCGCGGTGTCGAAGACGGGGTAGTGCTCGGTCTTGAGGCCGGGCGCGTCGATGACGTGACCCTTGTCGCCGATGTACTCGACGATCGCCTCGACGGTCTCCTCGGTGTAGCCGAGCTTGCGCAGCGCGCGCGGGATCGTCTGGTTGACGATCTGCATCGAGCCGCCGCCGACGAGCTTCTTGAACTTCACCAGCGAGAAGTCGGGCTCGATTCCGGTGGTGTCGCAGTCCATCATGAAGCCGATGGTGCCGGTGGGTGCGAGCACCGAGGCCTGCGCGTTGCGCCAGCCGTTGACCGCACCGAGCTTGTTGCCCTCGTCCCACGCACGGTGCGCGAGCTTGAGGACGTCGGAGTCCAGCGTGGTGACCGAACGCACCGCGTCGGTGGCCGCGGCGTGCTTGCGCATGACGCGCTGGTGGGCCTCGGCGTTGCGGGCGTAGCCCTCGTACGCGCCGACGACGCCGGCGAGCTGCGCGGAGCGCTTGTACGCCGTGCCGGTCATGAGGCTGGTGATCGCACCGGCGAGGGCGCGGCCGCCGTCACTGTCATAGGGCAGGCCGGTCGCCATCAGGAGCGCGCCGAGGTTGGCGAAGCCGATGCCGAGCTGGCGGTACTTCCGGGTGGTGTCCCCGATGGGCTCGGTCGGGAAGTCCGCGAAGCAGATGGAGATGTCCATCGCGGTGATGATCAGCTCGACGGCCTTGCCGAAGGTCGGGGCGTCGAAGGTGTCGTCCTCGCGAAGGAACTTGAGCAGGTTGAGGCTCGCGAGGTTGCACGAGGAGTTGTCCAGGCTCATGTACTCCGAGCACGGGTTCGACGCGGTGATGCGACCCGTCTCGGGGTTGGTGTGCCAGTCGTTGATGGTGTCGTCGTACTGGATGCCCGGGTCGGCGCACTCCCATGCGGCCTTGCAGACCTTCTCGAACAGGGTGCGGGCATCGACCGTCTCGATGATCTCGTTGGTGGAGCGGGCACGCAGACCGAACTCGCGACCCTCCTCGACCGCCCGCATGAAGTCGTCGGTGACGCGAACGGAGTTGTTGGCGTTCTGGTACTGGACGGAGGTGATGTCCTTCCCGCCGAGGTCCATGTCGAAGCCGGCGTCGCGAAGGACGCGGATCTTGCGCTCCTCGGCGGCCTTGGTCTCGACGAACTCCGAGATGTCGGGGTGGTCGATGTCGAGCACGACCATCTTCGCCGCGCGACGGGTGGCACCACCGGACTTGATGGTGCCGGCGGAGGCGTCGGCACCGCGCATGAAGGAGACCGGGCCGCTCGCGGTGCCACCGGAGTGCAGCAGCTCCTTGGAGGAACGGATGCGGGAGAGGTTGAGGCCGGCACCGGAGCCGCCCTTGAAGATCAGGCCCTCCTCGCGGTACCAGTTCAGGATGGAGTCCATGGTGTCGTCGACGGCGAGGATGAAGCAGGCGCTGACCTGCTGCGGGCTCGTCGTGCCGACGTTGAACCACACGGGGCTGTTGAAGGAGAACACCTGGTGCACGAGCATCCAGGTGAGCTCGTGCTCGAAGACCTCCGCGTCGGCGTCGGTGAGGAAGTAGCCGTAGTCCTTGCCGGCCTTGGTATAGGTCAGCACGACGCGGTCGATGAGCTGGCGCAGGCTGCGCTCGCGGACGTCGGTGCCGACGGCGCCACGGAAGTACTTCGTGGTGACGATCGTGGACGCGTTCACCGACCAGAAGTCGGGGAACTCGACGGCGCGCTGCTCGAAGACGGTCTCGCCGGTCTTCCAGTTGGTCTGCACCACGTCGCGGTGCTCCCAGTTGATCTCGTCGTAGGGGTGCACCCCCGGCGTGGTGTAGATCCGGTCGATCGTGAGTCCGGCCACCTCGGGCCGACCCTTCTTCGCAGCTGCGCTCTTCGCGCTGCCGCCCGTCGTCTGCGTCATCTCGCTCCTCCAGCGACCCGGTCGCACGTCCCCACGGGGCGTGCGACTCGTGCTTGTAGTCCAACGTCGTCCCGGGCCGTGGCCTTCCACGATCCGGGTGGTTCTGGGGTGTTTCTCGTTCGGCGTTCAGCGTCGTCGTGGTCGTGCTGGTCGTGCGGTGATGCTGGGGAAGGGTGTGCGGTGACGTTCGAGCGGTGGCTCTGCCCCGGTGGTCGTGCGGGCTGGTGCTGGTGCGGGCTGGTGCTGGTGCGGGCTGGTGCTCGTGCGGGCTAGGGGGCCGGGCTCGTGGTCGTGAGGTCGCGTTCGGCGCGGAGCAGGCCGATCTCGGCCTCGAAGTCCTCGAGGTCGGTGAACGCCCGGTAGACGCTGGCGAAGCGCAGGTAGGCGATCTCGTCGAGGTTGCGCAGCGGGCCGAGGATCGCCAGGCCGACGTCGTGGCTCGCGATCTCGGCGCACCCGCTGGCGCGGACCGCCTCCTCGACCGTCTGCGCGAGTACCGCGAGGTCGTCATCGCTCACCGGGCGGCCCTGGCAGGCCTTGCGGACGCCGGAGGCCACCTTGGAACGGCTGAAGGACTCGGTGACGCCGCTGCGCTTGACCACCGTCAGCGTGACCGTCTCCGAGGTCGTGAAGCGCTTGCCGCACTCGGGGCAGTGGCGCCGGCGCCGGATGGCGGTGCCGTCATCGGCCGTGCGGGAGTCGATCACGCGGGAGTCGTCGTGGCGGCAGAAGGGGCAGTGCACCGGCCTGACACCTCCCCGTCTACGGGCTCTCGATCTGGGTTCCTGTGGACACCGCTGGGGATCACCTGGGGACAACCCCGGTTCCCCTGGGGGTACCGGACCACAATCTGTGGATGACTTACAGCGGTGTAACTACTAGATGTGGGAACCGTAGAGCGCGACCGCCCCAGACGCAAGACCTGACCGAGGTGCTCGGCGTGTCGAGCGTGTCGCGCCCTTTCGGCCGTGACAAGGCGGGATCGGGAGGGCTCAGCCCATCACGGGGACGATGAGCGCCTGACCTGGACGAACGGTGCTGGCGGACGGGCCGGAGAGCCCGTTGAGCTCCTGGATCCGGGCCACGGTCTCCCGGACGTCGACGTCGGTGGACAGCGAACGGGCGACGCCCCACAGGGTCTGGCCGGGCTGCACGACGACCACCGTGGTGGCCGAGACCGCCGGGGAGTCCCCCGCCTGCGAAGGCGGGCTGTAGCTGGTGAGAGACAGGACGAGCGCGGCGACCAGTGCCAGCAGGACGACGACCGTGCGGGCCAGGCGGCGTCCACGGCGGGTCAGGCGCACACCCTGGCGGTGCGGCTGCGGCTGCGGCTGGGTCTCCGGGCGGGTGGCGCCGTGGGCTGCCTCGATGGTGGTGCCGACGCCGGCCGCGGAGTTGACGCCGACCCGGACGGTTGCCGGACGACGCGCGGCCGTACGGAACTGGGCCGGGGCTGCGAGCGAGATCGTGGCCATGTCTGCCTCCTGCTGTGCGTGTGCGTCTGGTCTGCGTCTGTCGTGAACGTCTGTCGTGAACGGCTGTCGTGACTGCCTGTCGTGGTGGTGTGCGTGCGGGACTTGCCGTGGACGTCCCCTGTGCCCGCTTCCCGAACGTGTGTACGATCGAACGGTTATCTGATTTTTAGCACGTGCGACGCGCCGTGTCACGTATTTCCGAACAAATGTTTGAAACACCTGTCCTAACCCGCTAGCGTGAAGTTCGACGCCCTGGCACGTCCGAAGTCTTGCCAGGGGGTCCGACAGCGGTGGTCCACGCACCGACCGCACGCACGCAGAGCAGCCCGCACCAGCACAGTCCGAAGAGCAGTCCACGGCGAGGGAGCACCATGGCCAGCACTGACACCCCCAAGACCCCGCGTCGCAAGGCCGGGCGTCCGAAGATCGTCGACATCACCGCCCCCGAGGGGCTTCCCGACGTCGACGGCCTCACCGTCCGGCAGCGGATCGTCCTCGACATGATCCGCACGGCGATCGAGACCCGCGGCTACCCGCCGTCGATGCGCGAGATCGGCGACGCTGTCGGGCTCACCAGCCC
The DNA here is from genome assembly GCA_038206635.1 of Candidatus Nanopelagicales bacterium. GTDB lineage: Bacteria > Actinomycetota > Actinomycetes > S36-B12 > CAIYMF01 > Longivirga. Next base: position 35,953 of record JBBRAQ010000016.1, read on the forward strand.
GAGCAGCGTCGCCCACCAGCTCGCCGCACTGGAGAAGAAGGGCTACATCCGTCGCGACCCGCGGCTGCCACGCGCGATGGAGATCACCTCCCCCGGCGAGGACACCCACGACCTCACCGGCATCGGCGACGCCCACCCCGAGGCGGCCTACGTCCCGGTCATCGGTCGCATCGCCGCGGGTGGCCCGATCCTGGCTGAGCAGTCGATCGAGGAGGTCTTCCCGCTGCCGAAGTCCCTCGTCGGCGACGGCGAGGTCTTCATGCTCCGCGTCGTCGGCGAGTCGATGATCGACGCCGCCATCTGCGACGGCGACTGGGTCGTCGTCCGCAGCCAGCCCGACGCCTCCAACGGCGACATCGTCGCGGCGATGCTCGATGACGAGGCCACCGTCAAGACCTTCCAGCGCAAGAACGGTCACGTGAAGCTCCTGCCCGCCAACAAGGACTTCTCCCCCATCGACGGCGACCACGCCCGCATCGTCGGCAAGGTCGTCGCGGTGCTTCGCCGCCTCTAGTCACCGCACGACACGAACGCCGAGAGGTGGTGTCAACGCCGGGTATTCCCCGCGTTGACACCACCTCTCGGCGTTGTCGGCAGCTGCCTAAGCCGGCCGGGAACCTCAACGCACGCTCTCGTTGTCGCCGCGCCACGGCACTCGGCGAAGAACACACTGAACCAGAGCGCGGGCGCCCGGTCCTGCACCAGTTCAAGGAGTCCCGTGAAGCCCGCCAATCTCGCACGATTCGCCGCCGTGCTCGCTGCCGCCGGGCTGCTGTCCGGCTGCGGTGGAACGGCAGCCCCCGCCGTGACCGTGACCGTTCCGCAGAGCCCGGCGGCCAGTTCCGCGACGTCCGACACACCGACACCGACACCGACACCGACACCGACCGAGGTCTCCCCCACCGCCGATTCCCCGAGCCCGGATGCGAGCACGCCGAAGGCGGTCGAGGCGACGTTCGTCATGCCAAAGGTGACCGGCATGGTGCTCCAGGACGCGCAGGACCTGCTGCAGACTCTCGACTCCTACGTCATGGACCAGCAGGACGCCCGGGGCCTGGGCCGCATCCAGGTCCTCGACTCCAACTGGAAGGTGTGCACCCAGAAGCCGAAGTCCGGGGCGCACGTCCCGATCTCGACAGTTGTCGTTCTGGCAGCCGTCAAGCTCAGCGAGCAGTGTCCGTAGCAGCCGACGCCGAACGCCGAAAGCTGGTGTCAGCGCTGGGTATCCCCTGCGTTGACACCACTGCTCGGCGCGTTGGCAGTGGAGGGCCGAGTTACGGCGTCGACTTCTTCTTCGGCTGCTTCTTCTTCGCGACCGTAGCCGCTGACGTCGCAGGCTTCGCTGACGTTGCAGGCTTCCGCGACGTTGCCGGCTTCCGCGACGTTGCGGCCTCCACGGTCAGCTCGTCGAGGCGGACGAGGCTCTGACGCACGAGCGCGCCGTCGGTGGTGAACCAGAACGGTGGCAGCGACCGCCGCAGGAAGTCGCCGTAGCGCGCCGTGGCCAGGCGCGGGTCGAGCACGGCGACGACGCCCCGGTCGGTCGAGGACCGGATCAGCCGTCCGACGCCTTGGGCGAGCAGAAGCGCCGCACGCGGCACCGACACGGCGGTGAAGCCGTTGCCGCCGTGCTCCTCGGCGTGCTTCGACCGGGCGGCGATCAGCGGATCGTCCGGGCGCGGGAAGGGGATCCGGTCGATGACGACGAGGTGGCAGGCCTCCCCCGGCACGTCGACGCCCTGCCACAGCGACAGCGTGCCGAGCAGCACCGACCGCGGGTCGGCGGCGAAACGCGAGACGAGGTCGGCCACCGAGTCGCCGCGCTTCTGCACCAGGACCTCGACGTCCAGCGGCACGATCTTGCGATCGAGGAGCTTGTCGGGAAGCTTCTCGGCGAGGTGCTCCGCCGCCCGCTCGACGCCGCGCCAGGAGGAGAACAACGCGAGGGTGCGACCGCCGGCGGCGGCGATGAGATCCACGAGCTCGTCCATCGCGGCGTCGTCGGTGCCGCCCCGACCGGGCGGGGGCACCGATGCCGCGACGTAGAGAATCCCTTGTCGCGCATGGTCGAACGGCGATCCGACGTCGAGGCCCTCCCACGCGCCCTCGGCCGATGTCGTCGCCTCCACCGGCAGCCCGAAGGAGCGCGCCAGCGGCTCGAAGGATCCGCCGAGCTGCAACGTCGCGCTCGTGATGACGACGCGCGAGACATCGAAGAGCTGGGTGCGCAGCAGCCCGGCCACCTCGAGCGGCGCGATCCTCAGTGCCGGGGATCGGCGGTCGCCCGGGTCGAGCCAGGCGACGTCGGTGTCATCGAGTGCGAGCAGCTCGCCGGCGACTTCGTGCACCTCGCCGAGCAGTCCGCGGGCCCGGGTGCGCGCCGCAAGCTGGTCGGGCTCGTCCTTCTTCAGGTCCGAGGCCAGCGCGGTGAGTGCGGCGTGGGTGGTGTCGCGCACCGCGGCGAGGGCCAGCAGCAGGGCGCCGTCGACCTTCTCGATCCGCACCGGACCGAAGAGCCCGTCGGCCCGGGCCGCCAGCTCGATCCCGAGCGCCTCGCCGGCCGACTCGAGCCGGTCGGTGAGGTCGGCCTCGACGAGTCGACCGCTGCGCGAGGCGGCACGCTCGACGAGCGCGGCGGAGATCTCGTTGGTGACCGCGGCGGTCGCCCGGTCGACGAGCTCGTGCCCCTCGTCGACGACGACGGCGTCGTGCTCGGGCAGCACCGGGACGTTGTCGAGGGTGTGGATCGCGAGCATGGCGTGGTTGGTGATGACGACCTGCGACGCGGTGGCACGTGCCCGCGCGGCCTCGGCGAAGCACTCGATGCCGTAGGCGCACTTCTGTGCACCGACGCACTCGCGGCCCGACACCGACACGCCGCGCCACACCCGGCCGTCGACGCTGAACGGGAGGTCGTCGCGGTCGCCGGTCTCGGTCTCGTCGGCCCACTCGCGCAGGTCCTTGGCCTGACGGCCGAGCATGGTTGTCGGCGCCGCGAACAGTGCGTCGTCGTCGGAGTCCTCGCGGTCGGTCGCGCCGCGGTGGAGCCGGTCGAGGCAGATGTAGTTGTGCCGACCCTTGAGCACGGCGTAGGTCGGACGCCGCCCCAGCACCGGCTCGAGCGCGTCCGCGAGGCGCGGGAGGTCGCGCGAGATCAGCTGGTGCTGAAGCGCGAGGGTGGCGGTGGCGACGATGACGCGGCGGTCCGGGTTCGTCGCGTGCAGGATCGCCGGAACGAGGTACGCCAAGGACTTCCCGGTGCCGGTGCCGGCCTGGACGAGCAGGTGCCCGGAACCGCCGAGCGTGGAGGCGACTGCCTCCGCCATCGCGAGCTGGCCGTCGCGGTCCTCACCACCGAGCGCCTCGACCACCGCGGCCAGTGCGGAGCCCACCGCCGACGCCGCCCGCTCGGGCTTGGTGCCGGGGGCCGACGGCTCGGGCGGGGACGTGTCGTCGGGGGTGCTCACCCCCTGATCCAACCAGGCTCGGCGAGCACCCCGTGACGGCCGCGCACAGCGCCCACCGGGAGCCGCCCGGCCCTTGCCCACAGCGAGCGCCGGGAGCTGCCCGACCCCGCGACACGCCGAGCCGCCACAGCCAGCCCGCCGCCGGGCAGCCGACGCCACCGACCGTTCGGCTGGGAATGCCGACCGGACGGCGCTGCTCCGTGAGCACCGCCGTCCCGCACGGTCACCGGCTCCACCTCCGCAGCAGACCCGCAGGTGCGGGAACGGAGAACTTCGCGACCTCACGTCGAGCTGTGAGCCGGAGGAGGAGCAAGGGCGTGACACCGGAGCCCTCCCGCCCCCCTCGACGCCGGTCTCTCCGTCCGTGCCGTCCTCAGGCAACGTCCGGACCGCCTTCCGCGTCCTCGCCGGGCTCCTGGCCTTCGGCGGGTCGTTCACGCTGCTGTTCACGACCGTCCCCACCCTGACGCGGGTGTCGACGTCGTGGCCGCGCGAATCGCCGTCGTCCTTCTCGTCGCGGCCGTCCTCGCCCTCCGCCTAGGGCCGCGCAGCCGTGGTCACTGGGGGCTCGACGCCGCAGTCGCGCTCGGCTGGTCGCTCGCCGCCTGTGGCGTCGCCGACGTGCAGACCGACGTGGGACAGGTCCTCCTCGGTATCGGACTGCTGATGGTCGCGGTGTTCGCCGCGTACTTCCTGCCGCGCCGGCGCTTCCTGGCCCATCTCGGACTGGTGCTCGGCAGGTTCGTCGTCGCAGCGGCCACGCATCCGCTCGCAGCGAGCCCCATCACCTACCCGCTCGTCGCCGTCGCCGTCGCCGGGACTTCGATCACCGTCTCCCGTCTCGTCGGCGGGCTCCGCGACCTCGTCCTGCGCGATGGCAAGACCGGTCTGCTCAACCGGCGCGACCTCGCGGAGCTCTCCCCGTCGCCGCCGCGACCGCAGCCCGCGCGGGCTCGGTCGTGACCGTGGGGATCGTCGATCTCGACGACGTCACAAGCCACAACGACTACCACGGCCACATGGCCGGGGACTCCATTCCCGTCGGCGTCGGACTCGCCTGGCTCTCCCAGCTGCGCGCCACCGACCTCGTCGCGCGCTACGGCGGCGACGAGTTCGCGATCGTCCTGGCTGGGACCGGCCCGGTCGAGGCGGCCGACCTCGCCGCCAGCGTCCGCCGGGTGCACCGGCGTCGTGGTCGGTCGGGTTCGCCGTCTGGGCGCCCGTGAGGACCTCTACGACGCCCTCGCGTGTGCCGACGCCCTGATGTCCCGCGGCAAGCACGCACGCCAGGACGAGCACTTCCCGGCCTCGCTGGACGCCGCCGCCAGCACATCCCTGCCCGGGGATCCGGAGGCCTCGACGTAGCGAGACCACAGGCGGGCACCGACAGCTGGACGTTCCACACGGCCCTCGCCCGACCGTACGTCACGCCGGTGGGCAGCTCTCTCACCGCGTCCTCGCCCATCCGGCGACGGCTCGTCGAACGGCCCGAGCCGGCATCCCTGCACCGGCCGGGGTCGGCTCAGGCGATGTCGGCTGCTGCCGCTTCCCGCGCGGCCACGACGGCTGCCTGGGCCGCAGCAGCGAGCTCGCCCGCGAGCGGCTCGTTGACGCGGCCGACGAGGTGCGTTCCGTCATCGAGGTGCTCGACGAGGTCGAGTTCGCCCTCACTGTGCGCGCGAGCGACGAGATCTCCACGGCTGTAAGGGATCACGAGGTCGATCGCGACTGCGCCGTGCGGGAGGTCGACCTCGATGAGCGCCATCAGCTCGGCGATTCCCTCGCCGGTGCGCGCACTCACGACGATCGAGTGCGGCTCGCGCCGCAGGATTCGGGCGACGACGAGAGGGTCGGCGGCGTCGGACTTGTTGATCACGACGATCTCGGGAACGTGCTGCGCACCGATCTCCGCGAGCACGGCACGCACCGCCGTGAGCTGGTCCTCGGGCTCGTCGTCGGAGCCGTCGACGACGTGCAGGATGAGATCGGACTCGGCGACCTCCTCCAGCGTGGAGCGGAACGCCTCGACGAGCTGGTGGGGCAGGTGCCGGACGAAGCCGACCGTGTCCGACACGGTGAAGTCACGGCCGTTCGGGGTCTGCGCCTTGCGCACAGTGGGGTCCAGCGTCGCGAACAGGGTGTCGTCGACGAGGACGCCGGCACCCGTGATCACGTTGAGCAGACTGGACTTCCCGGCGTTGGTGTATCCCGCGATCGCGACGCTGGGGACACCGTGGCGACGACGGTCCGCGCGCTGGGTCTCCCGCGCGGTCTTCATCTCCTTGATCTCCTTGCGGAGCTTCGCGACGTTCGTGCGGATCCGACGTCGGTCGGTCTCAATCTTCGTCTCACCCGGGCCGCGCGTGCCGACGCCACCGCTGGAGCCACCGGCGCCACCGCCCTGGCGCGACAGCGACTCGCCCCAGCCGCGCAGCCGCGGGAGGAGGTACTGCATCTGCGCGAGGGAGACCTGCGCCTTGCCCTCCCGACTGCGTGCGTGCTGGGCGAAGATGTCGAGGATCAGCCAGGTGCGGTCGACGACCTTGACCTTGCAGATCTCCTCGAGCTGACGCAGCTGGCCGGGGGTGAGCTCGCCGTCGCAGATCACCGTGTCGGCGCCGGTCTCGACGACGACGTCGCGGAGCTCCTTGGCCTTGCCCGAACCGATGTAGGTCGCGGGGTCCGGGCGGTCGCGACGCTGCACGAGGCCGTCGACGACGAGCGAACCGGCGGTCTCGGCGAGGCGCGCGAGCTCGGCAAGGCTGCGCTCGGCGTCGCGCAGCGTGCCCTCGGTCCAGACGCCGACCAGCACGACGGTCTCGAGGCGGATCTGGCGGTACTCGACCTCGGTGACGTCGGTGAGCTCGGTGGAGAGCCCGCCGACGCGGCGCAGGGCCGCGCGATCGGAGAGGTCCAGCGCACCCGTAGTGGGGTCGTGGCCGTCGAGGTCGTCGAGGTCGTCGAGGTAGGTATCACTCATCGTGGGTCCAGCGTCGCACGGCCCGCGCGCGGTCGGCCAACCGGAATTCGCTGAGCGGTGCCGCGGCCGTGGACGTCACGCCCCGATTCGAGGGGTCGCGGGCAGGTCCGCCACCGCATTGTCGCGACCTGGGTCGTGCGCAGGTTCGCCCGCCTGGGTCGTGCGCCTGGGTCGTGCGCGTGGCTCGTGCGCCTCGCCAGGCTTCCCCCCGGAGCCGGTGGCACGGTCAGCCCGCAGGCGGGAACGCGACCTGTGCGGCTGCCTGCAGCAGCCCGAGGAGCTCGACCCGCTCGTCGTGGCCGAGGGCGTCGAACGCCGGCGTCACGAGGCGGTCGGTGAGGCTCTCGGCCTCCGAGCGCGCCCGGCTCTGGCCGGTGATGTCCTCGAAGGGCTCCTCCCAGCCGAAGAAGGAGGCGTTGCCCGGGCCGCCCGGGCCGGCCAGCACCGCCTGCAGCGGGGTGAGGCCCGAGGCCACCACGGCGACGATGTGCATCCCGCCGCGGTACTCCCGCAGGACGTGGAGGAGCTGGGCGGCCCGCGCGGTGTCGTCGGCCGGCAGCTCGACGGCGCGCCAGCCGGCGAAGAGCGGGAGCCCGGCGACGTCGACGGTGTCGACGACCCAGCTCGCGAGCTCGGCGAGACGCCCCGCGCCGTCGAAGCCGGCGAGACGCGCGCGGCCCCACTCGCGGCTGGCCTCGGCGTAGTCCTGGCGGGCGGTGGCGACGTCGAACAGCGAGCGGCCGGCGTCCCACGACTCGCGCACGATGTCGGCCGGCCAGAAGCCGAACGCCGCGGTGACGACATCGGCGTCGACGTCGCCGAGCACGCTGCCGCGTCCGAGCACGTAGCCCGAACGGCCACGCAGGCCGTGCTGGTGCGCGAACGCCTTGGCCTGGGCGGAGATCATGAAACCGCCGCCGAGGGCTGCGACCAGTGGCGCGCACGCCGAGGCGAACGCCGGGCCGTCGTCGATGTCGAGAGTGTCGGCCATGGTCACGTGGTACCTCCGAGAGTCGTTGCGGTGCCGTTGATCGCGCGATCCTGGCTGCTCACGCGACTCCGCCGAGAGTGATCGTCGCGGTGTCGTCGATCGCGCGATCCTGGCTGCTCACGCGACTCCGCCGAGAGTCATCCTCGCGACGAGGACTGCGGGGCCGCGCAGCTCGAGGTGGGAGTCCGTGCGTCGTGTGACGACGACGGTGCCGCCGGGCACGTCGATGATGTACGCCGTCTCCGTGGGGGCGTCGTCGCGCGCGGCGACCGCGACCATCACCGCAACTGCCCCGGTGCCGCAGGACAGGGTCTCGCCGACACCGCGTTCGTGCACGCGCATCGCGACGTGGTGCTCGCTGTGCGCCCCGAGCCGGTGGACGAACTCGACGTTGACGCCGTCGGGGAACATCGCCTTCGGCTCGACCTTCGGTGCGGCGGTGAGGTCGAGGGAGACCAGCTCGTCAGGGTCGTCGAGGAACACGACGCAGTGCGGGTTGGGCACGAGGATCCCGCTGCCGTTCCAGCTCTGGTGGCCGACGCTCACGACCGGCATGGCACGCAGCAGCGGACTCGTGGCCGTGCCCATGTCGACGGTGACGTCGCCGTCGTCCTCGATGGTCACGGCGCACGCGCCACCGCGCGTGGCGAGGTGGAACTGCGAGGACACCTCGAGCCCGGAGTCGTGGAGGTACCGCGCGAACACCCGCGCCCCGTTGCCGCACATCTCGGCCACCGTGCCGTCGGCGTTGCGGTAGTCCATGAACCACCGCGCCTGGCCCGCCTGCTCGGCGACCTCGCGCACCGCGGCGGTCGGGACGACACGCAGCACGCCGTCGCCGCCGATCCCCCGGTGGCGGTCGCACAGCGCGCGCACCTGCGCCGGCGTCAGGTCGTGGACGGCGTCGGGATCCGGGACGAGGACGAAGTCGTTGCCCGTGCCGTGCCCCTTGACGACGTCGAGTCCCGCAAGGGCCGCGAGCACGTCCGCATGACTGGTCACCCTGCCGAGCCTACGCGGCCACCCCTCACGCACGTCCGGACCCACCGACGCCACACACCGCACCCCGCGGGCACGCCGGCACGCCGGCACGCCGGCACGCCGCACGCCCACACCGGCACCGGCACCGGCACCACGGCACCACGGCACGCCGTAGGCACACGCCGGCACCCCAACGCATGTCACTGGTGGTGTGGTCGATTCCCGGCTCGGAAATCGACCACACCACCAGTGACACAGGCACGAAAGTGACACAGGCATCACCAGCGGCACAGGCACGAGAGCGGTGCGGCGAGGGTGGCGATGCGGGCGGGTGGGGCAGGCGGTGCGCCGTCGTCGTTGGGTCCGATCAGGTGGCGCTCTGGGTGGGGTCGACGGCGCGTGCGGAGGTGTAGGCGGCGTCGACGATCTTCAGGACGTGGGACCAGGACTGCTCGGGCTCGGTATCGCGGTTGTGCGCCGCGATCCGCTTGCGCAGGACGTCGTCACCGGCGATGCGCGCGATCGCGGCGACCATTGCCCGGTCATCGACGGCGAGCAGCCCCTCGACCTCGTCGTGGACGAAGGAGGCGATGCCGGTCGAGGCGTAGGCGAGCACCGGGAGCCCGGCCGTGCGTGCCTCGAGCGCGGCGATCCCGAACGACTCGAGCCGCGCCGGTGCGATGAAGACGTCCGACGCCGCGAGCGTGGCGCGCACCTGGGCCGGTGCGAGCCGGCCGGCGAGGTCGACGACATACGGGCCGTGGGTGAGGCCGCTGCGGGCGATGTGGCGACGCACCTGAGCCTCGAGCGGGCCTGCACCCACGATCGTGAGGCGCAGCCGGCGTCCCAGGGGCAGACGGCGGCTCGCGTCCTGCGCCATCGTGACCAGCGCCATCGTGCGCTTGCGCGGGGCGAGGCGCATCACCGCCACGAGGCGCACCTCGGCCGAGTCGCCCGCGACGTGCGGGATCCGCCAGCCCTCGACGTCGATGCCGTTGGGGATCAGCGTGACCGGGACGCCGGGGCCGACGAGCCGTCGGATCGGGTCGGCAGCGGCGTCGCTGACCGCGGTGAGGACCACGCCCCACGACGTCCAGTGGGTGAGGAGGTCTGCGAGCCGCGCCGCGGGCTGGAACACCCCGCCCCAGACGCCATGGATCGTCACGACCGTGGGGAGGCCGAGCTGACGAGCCACCCGGGCCGCCGGGTAGGCGAACGGTGAGACGACGCCGCCGTGGACGTGCACGGCGTCGGCACCGGCGGCGAGGCCGTCGTCATCGAGCAGCTCGCGGACGACGCGGTTGACGCGCGGGTGCACGGGGATGTCGGCGGGCATCCTGGCGGTGGCCCGGTGCACGACGACGCCGTCGAGGTTCTCGGTGCCGCGCAGCAGAGCCTCGCCGGGCGTGGCGGTGATGACGTGGACGTCGTGCCCCGCTGCTGCCTGGCGAGTCGCGAGGGCGCGGACCTGGGTCTCGATCCCGCCGAGCCGCGGCAGGTAGCAGTCACTGATGTGGACGATCCGCACGATCCGCGACCCTACCCGTCATCGGGGACGCATCCCCCAGCCCACGAGCTGCTGGTTCTTTCCCTTAGGGACGAGATCGGCAGTTGAACTACGTTCTGGCTCCTCGATTCGCGATCGGGACCTGGTGCCGCACGACCGGGCTGGGCGTCGACCGGCCGCGGACCAGCCGCCCACGATCGCGGTTGCCGGAGCCAGAACGTGGGTGAACTCGCGCGATCCTCCCTCAAGGCAGGATCGAGCAGTTCGCGCGTGATCTGCGAGGGTGTGCGCATGGTCATCGGGCAGGGGTCGCGCACGCTCGTCTTCGTGCACGCCCACCCCGACGACGAGGCCCTCCTGACCGCCGGCACGATGGCGCGCGCCGTCGCCGAGGGCCAGCGCGTCGTCCTCGTCGTCGCCACCGACGGAGGCGCCGGACTCACGTCGAGCGCTCTCGCCGTCGACCTCGCCCTACTCCGTACGCACGAGCTCGAGGAGTCCTGTCTCGCCATCGGCGTCCACCGTCTGGCCTGGCTCGGGTACGCAGACTCCGGCCTCGACGGCAAGGCCGAGGTAGCGCCCGGCGGCCCCGCACCCTTGTGCAGCGTCCCCGTCGAGGAGTCGGCGTCGGTCCTGGCCGCGATCCTCCTCGAGGAGGCCGCCGACGTCCTGGTGACCTACGACCCCAACGGCGGCTACGGGCACCCCGACCACGTCCGCGTCCACGAGCTCGGTGTCCGCGCCGCGGAGCTCGCCGGCACTCCCCGGGTGTTCGAGACCACCGTCCCGCGCGACCTGCTCCTGCGCGGTATCCGCCTGGCCGCACGGGTGTACCGCTTCCCGCCGGAGTTCGACCCGACATCGTTCGAGCGCGCGTTCACCGCCTCGACCGATATCACCCACCGGGTCGACGTACGGCGCTACCTCGTCGCGAAGCGCGCCTCGATGGCGGCTCACGCCTCGCAAGCCACCGCCGACGCCGGCGACCGCACCCTCGCGGCGTTCCTGCGCATGCCCCAGCTGCTGTTCCGACGTGTCTTCGGCACCGAGTACTACGTCCTGCGCCCGCCCCGACCCACCCCGGCGTCGACCGCCTGAACCTGCGGCTGGGCCGGACGAAGATCGCGAATTAGGGAGCAGGAACGCAGTTCAACTGCGCTTTGCTTCCCTAAGGGAAGAGAACGGCAGCTCACGGGTGGTGGGTGCTGCCTCGGGTGGTGCGGCGTTCTTGATGGCGGTGAGGGCTTGGTCGAGGAGGTCGTCTGCGTCGTAGCGGAGCCACACGATGCGGTGGTCGCGGCGGAACCACGTCTCCTGGCGGCGGGCGAAACGCCGCGTCGCGCGCTGGGTCTCCTCGCGTGCCTGCTCCTCGGTGCACCCGCCGTCGAGCAGCCGCAGCACCTGGGCGTAGCCCAGCGCCCGCGACGCCGTGACGCCGGCACGCAGCCCGGCGTCGAGCAGCCCACGCACCTCCTCCACGAGCCCGGCCTCCCACATCCGCTCGACCCGCTCCTCGATCCGGGTGTCGAGGGCCGCACGCGGGACGTCGAGCCCGATCTGGACGGAGGGGTACACGTCGCGCCGGGTGGGCAGTGACGCGGAGAACGGGGCACCGGTGATCTCGACTACCTCGAGCGCACGCACCACCCGACGTCCGTTGCTCGGGTGGATCGCCACCGCCGCAGCCGGATCGACCGCGGCCAGGCGCTGGTGCATGGGCCCCGCGCCGATCCGCGCCAGCTCGTCCTCGAGCCGCGCCCGGATGCCTGGGTCGGTGCCGGGGAACTCGAGGTGGTCGAGGGTGGCACGGACGTACAGCCCGGAGCCACCGGTGAGGACCGGCGTAGCGCCGCTGCCGCGGAGCGTGTCGACCATGGCGCGGGCGCGCTGCTGGTAGTCGGCCACGCTCGCGGTCTCGGTGACGTCCCAGACATCGAGCAGGTGGTGGACGACGCCGCGGCGCTCGGCCAGGGAGAGCTTTGCTGTGCCGACGTCCATCCCGCGGTAGAGCTGCATCGAGTCCGCGTTGATCACCTCGCCGCCGAGGGCGAGGGCGAGGGACACGCCCAAGTCGGACTTACCGGACGCAGTGGGTCCCACGACGGCGACCAGGGGCGGGAGAAGTTCGGCAGTGTCGGCTTGCACGATCGCGATCCTCCCCTACTTTCTCTCCATGAGCGGCCGACGGTGCCGCCCCGATCCGGTACGGGATAACAGCATGGGCATCCTCGACGATGCCAAGAACGCCCTCGGCGGCCTCACCGGCGCAGCAGACCAGGCGGTCGACGCCGTGGGCGCCGACAAGATCAAGAGCGGCATCCACGAGGTCGACGACGCCACCGGCGGCGCCTCCAACGTCGTGACCGAGAAGGTCGACGAGGCCGCGAACAGCGCGATCGACAAATTCTCCGGCAACTGAGCTACGCAGCGTCCACAGGGCCGGTCCGCTCGACGCGGACCGGCCTTGTGCTGCTCCCGGTCCCCCGACCATGATCGTCGCGACGACGCACGACTCGACCGAAGCCACGGAGGCGCACGCGATGGGATTCCTCGACAGCGTCAAGGGCCTGTTCGGAGACACGGCCGGCAAGGCGAGCGAAGCAGCGGGCAAGGCGGCGGCAGGCGCCGGCGACGTCGCCGGCAAGGCCGCCGCGGGAGCCAGCGACGCGGCAGGCAAGGCGAAGGACGCCGTCAGCGGCATCGCCGACCAGCACGGCGACAAGGTCACCGGGGCGGTGTCCTCGGCCACCACGTTCGTGAGCGACAAGACCGGCGGCAAGGTCGACGAGGTCACAGCCAAGGCCGTCGACTCTCTCAAGTCCGACTCGGCCAAGACCGCCGACCCGGTCACGGATGCCGACGAGTGACAGCTCCCTGACCGGCGCGACGGACACCACGCGTCCTGCACTCGTATCCTGAAAACCCCTGGGATGCACCGGGTGTCGCCCAGTTGACGACCACCCGTCATCCCACCCGTCATCCCACCCAGTCAGAGCTGGCCGCGGGACGATCAGGTCGCCGTCCAGGAAGCCACCAGGTAGCCGACGCCGTACGGTCCTTCGGCGGCGAGCACACGCGCCTCGTACGGCGCATCACCCGCGACGGCGGTCGCAGTCGCGGCGACGTGCCAGGCGGGCCAACCGTGCGACGTGACGGCGGCCGCGCGGTCGCCGTCGACCTCGGCGAGCACGTGCGGGTGTCCAGAGGCCAGCGCGGCCTCGACGTCGGCGTCGAACGCCTGCGCGTCAGGGTCCAGCGAGGCTGGCGCCCTCTCGGTCCGGGACGCCGAACCGTCGGCGACGACGAGCAGCACCGTCCGCACCGTCTCCTGGCCCAGTGCCGTGCCGATCGCCGCGAGCGTCGCCGCCCCGGCGGAGGCGTCGAGCTCGAGGGCCACGCGGTCACCGGGCCACCCCACCGCGGCGAGCAGCCACGCGCCGATCGTCAGCGACAGCGGGAGCGGTGTCGGCGACGCGACGGCCGGGTCGAGCGGAACGTCGAGAGCGACGCCGAACCCGCGCAGGGACCCCGTACCGGCGCCGTGCCGCTGCGAGGACGTCCCCGCACCCACGACGACGACCCGTTCCGGCGCCGTCGCGAGGACCTCGCGCAGTGCCTCGAAGCACGCTGCCCGGACGCCGTCGAGCTCACCCGCCGCGCCGGAGGCGACGGCAGGAACCAGCATCGGTGTGCTCGGCACGAAGGCGATTCCGGTGATCACGAGCTCGACCCTACGGGCGACCGCGACGCGAGGCGGTTCGGCCCCGGGCCGACGGCGGCGCGCGACGCTCAGCCGACGGTGAGCCCCGGTCGGCGGATCACGCCGGCACCGCTGACACCGTCGACGACGACACGCTTGCCGAGAGGGGCGGCGAGCGGCACGGTGATGGCCTGGAACACCCCGACAGCCGAGCATCCTTGCCCACCCCAGATGTCCCGGATCCCGGAGAGGTCCGGCAGCCAGGAGTTGTGCGGGTGCACGAGGACGACGACGGTCTGTCCCGACTCGCGCAACTCCACGTCGTAGACGGGGACGTTGCACTCCCCGCGCACGATCGCGATCCGGAGGTCGCGTCCGGCGGCGTCGTAGGCCTCCACCGCCAACGAGCCCATGCGTCGCAACGGCGTGTCCGGGACGGCCGCGGGCCGGTCACCCCCCTGACCGGTGACGGCGGCGGCACGGGACGCAGAGAGGGCCGCGGGGTCGGCAGCCCACGCGCCACTGAGCGAGGAGAGCCGATCGTCGACGGCCCGGGCGTCGGTCACGTGCAGGTAGGTCTGGTAGCCGAACCACCCTAGGGGGACGACCAGGACGAGAGCGACGACCAGCCCGAGGCACCCCGCCCGTCTGAGCACACAGCCTCCAGGGTCGGGACGGCGAGAACACGCCGGTGGATGGACGGTACCGACGACGCCGCCCCCGTGTCTTCGGCGTCGTCGGACCGTGACACTGCGACGTGACCCGCCACGCGGCGGTTCCCGGTGGATCCCACCAGGTCGGGCCGGCCAGATCGCACCGGGTGAGCTCGGCGCAGGTGCCGAGCGCGGCGTGCGGTCCGGTCCGCAGCGAGATCGATCACTACGGCCGCCCGGTAGCGTCACGGGGACGGCACCTGCGGATGGTCAGTCGGTTCCGTCGTCTGCGTCGAGGTGGACGATCAGCCTGCTGAGATAGACCTCGCCGACCCCCTCGAAGGATGCCGGGCGATGCCGAAGCCCGACCGGCCATGCCTCCAGCGCCCGGTAGCTGAATCCGTCCTGCTCGACTTCCTCGAACAGGAACTCCACGCTCGTCCCAGGAGCGAGCGTTCCCCAGCCCTGCATCGCGAGCGACGAGAAGTGACACCAGCAGCCAGTGGGCGTGCGCTCCGATACGAGCACCCCCCACCCCTCGTCGTCGTTCCACGTCGAGACCACGCCCGTCACCTGCTCTGGTTCCGTCACGACCTCAGTCTCACGCCAGGCACCTCAGCACGTGACGATTTCGCCGGTTCGACATGCGCCAGATGGAATGCCATCACGTCGCTCAGATGTTCAGGATCGCCACCGTGACGACCATGGGTGCGGTCGAGGACAACCAGAAGGGCGGGTCAGTCTTTCGTGGGCGGTAGTGCGCACGCGTGCTCGCTCGGTGGGTGCGCTGACCGCTGCCTGCCTGATCAGCTCCGCGAGCCCGTCCTGGTGCCGTAGGACCCGCTGACCATCTGTACGGCGGCCTCGACCGCCCGGGCCTGGAATCGCCGATGGTCTGTGACGACTATCACGTGCCATGCTGCACGGCGTCCGTTCCCTGGCCGAGTGGGATGTCCACGTGCGCAACGGGATTCACGATTCCCACGGCGGCCGACCCAGGTTCACCGCAGTTGATCTCCCTGAATCACCCGAGTGATACGGCCCCCGGATCGTTCTCTGGTGTGCTGCGCGCCACCTGGGTTCTGACGCAGTGGGCTTCAGGCACCCGGCTGCGCCCTGTCAGATACGCAGTGTCGGGAGCCCGAGCAGCACGGGCACCGCGACGGCAGGCGTGGTCGGCCCGTCGAGCCGCCGCGCCTCCCAGGCATCGCCGGCTCGGGTGCGGCGGACCCAGTCGACTGCGATGTCGGACATGAGGTGGTGCGGTGCGGCCGAGGTGACCTCGACGACGACGACGTCGCCCGGGCGCGGCGCGGCGTCACCGGGGGTGAAGTGCACGAGCCGGTTGTCCGGTGCGCGACCCGACAGTCGCCGGGTGGCGCCGTCCTTGCGGCCCTCGCCCTCGGCCACGAGCAGCTCGACCCGCCGCCCGATCTGGGCCTTGTTCTCCTCCCACGCGACCTGCTCGGCGACGGCCTGCAGAGCCTGGTACCGCTCGCGGACGACGTCGGGCGGCACCTGGTCCTCATATGTCGCCGCCGGCGTACCGGGGCGGGGCGAGTACTGGAAGGTGTACGCCGAGGCGAACCGCGCACGCCGCACGACATCGAGGGTCTGCGCGAAGTCGTCGTCGGTCTCGCCGGGGAAGCCGACGATGATGTCGGTGGTGATGGCGGCCTGGGGCATCGCCTCGCGCACCCGGTCGATGATGCCGAGGTAGCGCTCCGAGCGGTAGGAACGGCGCATCGCCCTCAGCACGCGGTCCGACCCACTCTGCAGCGGCATGTGCAGCTGTGGCATGACATTCGGCGTCTCGGCCATCGCGGCGATGACGTCGTCGGTGAAGTCGGCCGGGTGCGGGCTGGTGAAGCGCACGCGCTCGAGACCCTCGATGCCACCGCACGCGCGCAGCAGCTTCGCGAAGGCCTGCCGGTCACCGAACTCGACTCCGTAGGCGTTGACGTTCTGGCCGAGGAGGGTCACCTCGATGACACCCTCACCGACGAGCGCACCGATCTCGGCGAGCACGTCGCCAGGGCGACGGTCCTTCTCCTTGCCACGCAGCGACGGCACGATGCAGAACGTGCAGGTGTTGTTGCACCCGACGCTGATCGCCACCCACGCGGCGTATGCCGACTCACGGCGCGAGGGCAGCGTGGACGGGAACGTCTCGAGCGACTCGAGGATCTCGACCGCCGCCTCCTCGTTGACGCGTGCGCGCTCGAGGAGCACCGGTAGCGAGGCGATGTTGTGGGTGCCGAACACGACGTCGACCCACGGCGCCCGGCGCGTGATCTCGCCGCGGTCCTTCTGCGCGAGACACCCGCCCACAGCGATCTGCATGCCGGGGTGGGCGTCTTTGACCGGCTTGAGGTGGCCGAGGTTGCCGTACAGGCGGTTGTCGGCGTTCTCCCGCACCGCACAGGTGTTGAAGACCACGACGTCGGCCTGCTCGCCGTCGGTCGCGCGGGCGTAGCCGGCACCCTCGAGCAGCCCGGAGAGGCGCTCGGAGTCGTGGACGTTCATCTGGCACCCGTAGGTGCGGACCTCGTAGGTGCGCGCGCTCATGATGGGTCCAGGGTAAGTCCAGCGAGGGGATGCTCCGGCGCATGGCCGCGTCCCGGACGCGCTCGGCCCGATCGTCGCGACACCGCCACTCCGCCCGTGCCGGCGCGGGAGCGGATCAGGGCTGGACGAGCAGGGCGTCGAGCGTGACCGGCTCGTACCCCCGAGCCCGCAGCTCGGTGATCAGCCCGGGCAGTGCGTCGGCGTCGAGGGTCGAACGGTCGATCGGGTTCGATCCCACGTGCATGAGCACGATCAGGCCGGGGGTCAGCGAGTCCAGCACGCGCCCCTGCACGCTCGACGCGCTGCGACCCTCGCTGGTGCCCTGCCACCCGAGGGTGTCGACGCTCCAGCTGATGGCGGCGTAGCCGAGGCCGTTGACGAGCCGGATATCTGCCGGTGTGCGCTCCCCGTAGGGGAACCGGAACCACGGCCGCGGGTCGCGCCCGGTCACGCGCGCGATCGTGGTGGCGGCGTCGAGCACCTCGGCGGTGAGCTCGAGGTCGCTGATCGCGGTGGCGTGCGGGTGCGTCACTGTGTGGTTTCCGATCACGTAGCCGGCGGTAGAGACCGCCCGGGACTGTGCGGCGTAGGCCGCTGTGAACCGCCCGGTCAGGAAGAACGACGCCGGCGTGCCGGTGGCGCGCAGGGTGGCGAGGATCGACGGGAGCCCGTCGGCGTTCGCCCCGGCGTCGAAGGTGAGGGCGACGACCTTGCGCGAGGTGGCGATCCGAACGACGTCACGCCCGAGCAGCCACGCGGGAACGGCGGTCCCGGTCGCGGACGGTGACGTCGTCGGACAGGGTGTGGGACTCGGCGCAACCGTCGAGGGCGCGGACGTCGGCGTCGAGGGCTTCGTCGGGCTCGAGGACGTCCTCGGGGACGAGGACGACGGGGGGGTCGAGGTCCGGGGCGACGCCGTCGGCGTCGGCGAGGGGCAAGGCGAGCCGCTCGCCGACTGCGTCGGTCCCATGGTCACGCTGGGGCTCGTGATCGTGCCAGGTGGGCCCGCCGTCGCGCAGGCAGCAAGCGCGAGTGCGATCATCGCCGCGACGCTCAGGTGCGCGGCGCCGGACTTGAACGTCCTGCGCTGGGCCAACATCCCGACGGTGGCCATGCCCGCCTCCCGTCACCACCAGGCTACGGCGCCGGACGTGGTGTCGTCGTGCGGACCGCGGCCGGGTCAGGGTGGATCGGGCTCGGCTCGCCCGGGAAGGACCAGCGCCGACACGACACCGGTCACGGCGAGCGCAACGCACCAGCCCGCGACGACGTCACTGGGCCAGTGCACCCCGAGCACCATCCGCGACAGCCCGATCGCCACGCCCACCACGATGAAGGAGATGGCGACGATGAGCGCCCACTTCCGATCACGGACGAGGCTCGCCAGCGCGATCCCGCACACGCACCACACCGCGATGCCCCCGGTCGCGTGCCCGGAGGGGAACGACGGGTC
Source organism: Candidatus Nanopelagicales bacterium (assembly GCA_038206635.1). Taxonomy (GTDB): domain Bacteria; phylum Actinomycetota; class Actinomycetes; order S36-B12; family CAIYMF01; genus Longivirga. Next base: position 54,253 of record JBBRAQ010000016.1, read on the forward strand.
GTACAGCGTCTCGAACGGGTCGGCCCACACGGGGCGCCCGCGTCCGACCACGACCTTGATCCGCCCGGTCAGCCACGGCGCACAGGCAGAGATGACCGCCACGGCGAGCGCCGTCCGCCAACGCCTCCCGACGAGCAGGACCAGCACGACTGCCACGGAGAGCACGGAGGACACCGGACCGCCTCCGACGACGCCGAGCCACCACGCGAGGCTCTGGAGCCAGGTCACGGACTCTGCCGCGTCGTGCAGAGCCGAATCGATCCGCAGGTCGAGTTCGAGGAGCGGTGCCCAGTCGTTCCCCACCAGGAGTCCGAGGCCGACGACGACGAGGGTTGCGAGCAACGCGCCCACCAGCGCAGCACCGCGGCCGCGCCGCGGGGCCCTCGTTGCGGCGGGAGTCGTCGGCTCCGGCGGTGTCTGCACCGGTGCCGGTGTCGGCCTCGGCGCCGGAACGGGGTCCGGTGCCGGTGTCGGGTCTGGCGCGGGGTCCGGGGTGGAGCTCAACGGGCGAGCCCGGTGGCTCGTGACTCCCGTACGACGGTCACCCGGATCTGCCCGGGGTAGGTGAGCTCGTGCTCGATCTCCGCGGCGATGTCGCGAGCCAGCACCGCCATGCCGATGTCGTCGACCTGGTCGGGGATCACCACGACCCGGACCTCGCGACCGGCCTGCATGGCGAAGACCTTCTCGACGCCCTCGTGCGACGACGCGATCGCCTCGAGCCGCTCGAGGCGCTCGACGTAGTGCTCGAGGGACTCCCGCCGAGCGCCGGGACGTCCGCCGCTCATGGAGTCCGCGACCTGGGTCAGCACGGCCTCCAGGGTGCGGACCTCGACCTCGTTGTGGTGCGCCTCGATCGCGTGGACGACGTCCTCGTGCTCGCCATAGCGGCGCGCGACCTCCGCGCCGATGAGCGCGTGCGATCCCTGCACCTCGTGGGTCAGGGCCTTGCCGATGTCGTGCAGGACGGCGCAGCGCTTCGAGTGCTCGATCGGCAGTCGGAGCTCGGCGGCCATGATGCCCGCGAGGTGTGCGCACTCGACAAGGTGACCAAGGACGTTCTGGCCGTAGGACGTGCGGTAGCGCAGGCGGCCGAGCAGGGCCATGAGATCGGGGTGCATGTCGCCGATGGCGAGGTCGACGAGGGCGTCCTCCCCGGCGCGGATGCAGCGTGCGTCCACCTCGAGGCGGGCGCGCTCGTACTCCTCCTCGATCCGGCTGGGCTGGATCCGGCCGTCGGCGACGAGCGCCTCGAGGGTGATCCGCGCGACCTCACGGCGTACCGGATCGAAGCTGGAGAGCAGCACCGCCTCAGGGGTGTCGTCGATGAGCAGGTTGACGCCGGTGACCGACTCGAACGTGCGGATGTTGCGGCCCTCACGACCGATGATCCGACCCTTCATCGAGTCGTCCGGGAGGTGCAGCACGGACACGGTCGACGCCGCGGTCTGCTCGGAGGCGACCCGCTGAGCGGCCAGGGTGACGATCCGCCGGGCCCGGTCCTCGCCCTCCTCGCGCGCCTCACGCTCGATCTCGCGGACCGTCAGGACGGCCTCGCGCTTGGCCTGGTGCTCGATGATCGCCACGACCTCCGTCTTGGCCTCCGACGCTGTCAGGCCCGCAACCCGCTCGAGCGCAGCGGTGCGCTCGGCCGCGAGAGATGCCTCGTTCGCTGCGTGGAGTGCTGCTCGCGCCACCAGGTCGTTCTCGCCCTGGTCGAGGACACCGCGCTTGTCCGCGAGAGCCGTGCGCTCGGTGTCGAGCCGTGCCTCGCGCTCGGCGAGCCGCTCCTCGCGGCGCTCGGCCTCCTCGCGCACCCGGGCCACCTCCTCGCGGGCTGCGGCGATCTCGGTCCGCGCATCGGCGACGTCGGCCCCGACCTGGCTACGGCGCTCCTCGGCCCGGCGGACGTCCTCCGCGGCCTCCGCACGCACTTGCTCGGCGGCCGCGAGCGCGGCCTCGGCGATGGTCCGGGTGCGTTCGGCATCGGCCTGGGCAGCGGAGCGCACACCCTCCGCCCGGGTCTCGGACTCGAGCGCGCGCCGGCTGAGCTCGACGTCGACGCCGGCCGCGATCTCGGTGTCCCGGGCGCGGTCGCTCTCGGCCGCCAGCTTGCGCGAGCGCGAGGCCACGGCCCAGAGGGCCCCAGCCAGTGCCGCAGCCACCACGAGCGCGATCACCGTCAACGGCTGCATCGTGATCGCCTTCCTCGCCTCGAACCCAGCGCGAGGAACGGACCCTCACGTCGTGCACCGACGCAGGAGGACACCGCCACCCTGCCGGACCGTGCAGGCACGGTCCGGAACTCAAACGATCGGCCCGAAGGCCCTAGCGCTGCAGTGTCGTTCGTCGGGGCCGGGCACACGGCCCGACAACGGAAGGTTAACGGCACGAGCCCGGGCACGCAGCGATTGGCTGCCTGCCCGGGCCGGTGAGCCGTGCGGGATGTTCGGGTCCAGCGGGTCCAGCCGATCTAGCGGGTGACGAGCTCCGCGTCGGACTCGAGGGAGTCCGGTTCGTCGTCGGTGACCTCGTCGGCCCCGCCCTCGACCTCGAAGTGCGGCAAGCGCGTCGCCAGCCAGCCCGGCAGCCACCAGTTCCGCCGGCCGAGGATCGACATGAACGACGGCACGAAGATCAGCCGGACGAGGAACGCGTCGACGAGGACTGCCGAGGCGAGCGCCACGCCGAACAGCTTGATGGTGTTGTTCGGCGTCGGGATGAAGGCCGCGAACACGCTGGCCATGATCAGAGCCGCGATCAGGACGACTCGGCCCGAGCCGGCGAGGCCACGGCGTACGGCCACCGCGTTGTCACGCGTGCGCGACCACTCCTCCTGCATCCGGCTGACCAGGAAGACCTGGTAGTCCATCGAGAGTCCGAACAGGATCGCGAACACCATGACCGGCAGGAACGGGAAGATCGGCCCGACACCGGTGACCCCGAGGATGCCGTTGAGCCAGCCCCACTGGAAGACGGCGACGGTGATGCCCATCGACGCTGCGAAGGAACACAGGCTCGTCACGACGGCCGTGGCCGACACGACGGCCGAGCGGAACAGCACCAGCAGCATGAGGAAGCCGAGGCCCACGACGACCGAGAGGAAGATCGGCATCGCCTTGCTCATGACGGTGCTGAAGTCCGCGACGATTGCGGTGGTGCCGCCGACATAGGCCTCCGACTGCGTCGTGGCCGTGACCGCAGGGAGGGTGTCGTTGCGGAGCCGGTTGAGCAGCTGGTCGGTCTTGAGGTCCTGCGGGCCGGTAGTCGGGTTGACCTGGATGGCCGTGATGGTGGAGTCCTTGAGCTGGGCACCGAGCAGCGGAAGCATCTCGAGGTTGGGAATCGTCTTGGCGACGCCCTCGGTCGTGGCCAGTGCACCGATGATCTGGCCCAGGCCCTCGACGTCACCGGTCTTGGGAAGCTGCACCGCGACGAAGAACGGGCCGTTGGCACCGGGACCGAAGCCCTCGGCGGTCAGGTCGTAGGCGATGCGGGAGATGCTGCCCTCGGGTGTCCCGGAGTCGTCGGGGAAGCCCAGGCGCAGCGACAGCGCCGGGATGGCGAGCAGGAGCACGAGGCCGAGGGAGATCACCGCCGGGATGAGCGGACGCTTCTGCAGCAGCCGCGCATAGTGCGCCCAGCGACCACCCTCGGGGTGGAACTCCTGGGTCCAGCGGGAGTGACGGGTGAGCCGGTAGAAGCCTCGGAACGGTGCGGCCACGGCGCCCAGCCTGATCTTCTCCAGCCCGTGGGCGATGAGCAGCGACGCCGGGGTGACGGCGCGCTCGCCGAGCAGCGAGAGCAGCGCGGGGAGCAGCCAGATGGCCGAGAGCATGACGAGCAGGACCGTGCCCGACGCCGCCAGCGCCAAGCCGTTGAAGAACGTGATCCGCATGACGAACAGGCCGAGCAGGGCGATGATCACGGTGGAAGCAGCGAACACGACAGCACGGCCCGAGGTGTTGACCGCCTCCATCGCTGCGTCCTTCGCAGCGTGACCGGCGTGCACGGCTTGCCGGAACCGGTTGATGACGAACAGCGAGTAGTCGATACCGACACCGAGACCGATCATGGCCGCGAGGGTTGGCGCGAAGGTTGCGACGTCGGTGAAGCGGGCGACGAACAGCAGGAAAGTCGCCCCCAGCGACACGCCGAAGATGGCGGTCAGCAGCGGGAGGCCGGCGGCGATGAGCGAGCCGAACGCGATCAGCAGGATGACAAGGGCGAACGCGACGCCGAATGCCTCCGAGCTCGGCGGCTCCTGGTCGGCGAAGGAGAGCACCTGGCCGTTCGCGCCGACCTGGAGCCCGGCCTTGGCGTTGGCCGCCTTGACCTCGGTGAGGATCTGCTTCGCCGTCGCCGTCGGGACGCCGGCGCCGTCACCAGCGCCCTCGAAGGTGATGACCGACTTCGCGACGTGGCCGTCCGGGCTGACCGGCGAGAGCGCCTTCGCTGCAGCCGCGAGCCCGCCCTTGAAGGCCGCGAGCTGCGCCGGCGGAACCTGGCTGAGATCCGGGGCCGCCTCAGGCTTCGGGCACGTCGAGCCCAGCGCAGCACCGGTCTTGCTGAAGGGGTCGGTGACGCACGCGACCCCGGGGAGCTGGGAGATCGAGGTGAGCATCGGCGAGATCGTCGTGGCGGTCGCGGCATCCACTGCGCTGGCGCCGGCGGCGTCGGGCGACCAGAGGATGTTGGCGGTGGCCGAGGTGGCTGCCGAGGCCTGGCCGCCCTGCATCTTGCCGAGGAGGTCCTGGGCCTTGAGGGACTCGGTGTCGGGCAAGGAGAACGAGTCGTTCAGCTTCCCACCGAACACGCCCCCGAGGGTGAAGACCGCCACGACCAGCACAGCCCACGCTGCCAGGGCGTACCACGGCTTCCGCACGGCCCAGCGAGACAATCCACCCATGATGTTGATCTCTTCTCTCGTGCGACGCCCGAGGGCGCCGGCGTGGGTCGCGAGCCGTGACAGCTCGACATCGGGGTTGCTCCCCCGGATTGACACTCAGAGTAGATTATGTGTGCGACACAGGCAATTCCGATCGTGTGACGCTCGGATGAAGTGATGCGACACCACGGGGAGGTGCCCAGCATGGCCGCAGAACCGCTCCCCACCGCTGCCGGCGCCCATCTCCCGGACTCCCTCGTCGACACCCTCGACAAGGCGTTCCGAGGTCTGCGCAAGTCCATGATCCGACCGCCGGCCGGCAAGGTGCCGGTGCCGGCACTAGGGCGCCAGCTCGAGATGGCCAAGATCTTCGCCTGCGACGCGGTCGCGGAGCTGTCGGAGACCGCGGCCTCGGTGTCGGTCAAGGACGTCGCCGCGAGCCTCGACCTCGAGCACTCCACCGTGAGCCGCCTGCTCGGGGAGATCGAGGACGAGGGCCTTCTCGTGCGCGGCGTCGACCCGGCAGACCGACGTCGGACAACGGTGGCGCTCACCGATCTTGGCCGAGCCGTGGTGGCGGATGCGACCGCGATGTCGCGGTTCTTCACCCGGATCCTGCTCGCCGATTGGCCGCGGAGCGACGTCGAGGAGCTCACCGGGCTGATGACCCGGCTGGCTGAGACCGTTCAGGCCCAGCTGCAGTCGCTGCCGGCTCTGGCGATGTCGGAGTTCTGCCGCGTGCACCCCGACGTCGAGGCGACCGTGACGGGTCTCGACCTCGACGACACCGACGCCGACGACGTCACTCCCCCCGCCGTGCCGCATCACTGAGGTCGACGTCGAGCCCGTCGAGCATCGCGCGCTCGAGCCCGTCGAGCTCGGTCTCGGAGGCGATCGCCTCGCGGACGACCCGCAGGGACAGCCCTCCCGGATAGCCCTTGCGCGCCAGCATCCCGACCAGCCGTCGGATGCGCGCCTCGAGGGGTAGGGAGCGGGTGCCGTTCAGCTTGCGGTCGACGAGGGCACGCGCGGTTGCGATCTCGTCGTCGGGATCGAGGGCCTCGAGCGTCTCGTTGACGACGCTGCCCGAGACGCCCTTGGTGCGCAGCTCGTGGCCGAGCGCCCGGCGCGAGAGGCCCTGAGCGCGGCGCGACCCGACGAACGTCTCCGCGAACGCGGCGTCGTCGACGAGCTGCACCACCTCGAGCCGGTCGAGCACCGTCGAGGCGATCTCAGGATCGACGCCGGCACGCTTGAGCACGGTCGCGAGCTGGCCGCGGCTGCGCGGCCCCATCGTCAACTGGCGCAGGCACATCGCGCGGGCGGTCTCGAGTGGATCGGGGTCCGGAACGGCCTCGGCCGACGACCCCTGGGCGGGGGCGTCGGCCGAGACACGACGTTGCAGTGACACGCGAGACGACCTAGAGGTCGATCGGGACGGTGTCGGGGATGACGATGTCGGCGGGGAGCTCGAGCGGCTGACCGATGCCGAGCTTGCTGAGGATCTTCTTCTCCAGCTCGTCGGCGAGGTCGGGGTTGTCGCGTAGGAACTGGCGGGCGTTCTCCTTGCCCTGTCCGAGCTGGTCGCCCTCGTAGGTGTACCAGGCACCGGACTTGCGCACGAAGCCCTGGTCGACGCCCATGTCGACGAGGCCACCCTCGCGGGAGATCCCCTCGCCGTAGATCATGTCGAACTCGGCCTGCTTGAACGGCGGGGCCATCTTGTTCTTCACGACCTTGACGCGGGTGCGGTTGCCGACCGCGTCGGTGCCGTCCTTGAGCGTCTCGATGCGACGGACGTCGAGCCGGACCGAGGCGTAGAACTTCAGCGCCTTGCCACCGGTGGTGGTCTCGGGGCTGCCGAACATCACGCCGATCTTCTCGCGCAGCTGGTTGATGAAGATCGCGGTGGTGTTGGAGTTGCTGAGCGCGCCGGCGAGCTTGCGCAGGGCCTGGGACATGAGCCGGGCCTGGAGACCGACATGGCTGTCACCCATCTCGCCCTCGATCTCCGCGCGGGGCACGAGCGCGGCGACGGAGTCGATCACGATGATGGCGACAGCTCCGGAGCGGATGAGCATGTCGGCGATCTCGAGCGCCTGCTCGCCGTTGTCGGGCTGGCTGACCAGAAGCGCGTCGATGTCGACGCCGAGCGCCTTGGCGTACTCCGGGTCGAGGGCGTGCTCGGCGTCGATGATCGCCGCGATGCCGCCCTGCTTCTGGGCGTTGGCGATGGCGTGCAGCGCGAGCGTGGTCTTGCCCGAGGACTCCGGGCCGTAGATCTCCACGACGCGACCGCGCGGGAGGCCACCGATGCCGAGGGCGATGTCGAGCGCGATCGATCCGGTGGGGATCACCTCGACAGGTGCGCGACCCTCCGCGCCGAGTCGCATGACCGATCCCTTGCCGAACTGGCGCTCGATCTGAGCCAGTGCGGTGTCGAGCGCCTTCTCGCGGTCGGAACCGCCGGAGCCGCCGGGAGTCTTACGGTCGGAGGGGGCCATGTGGACCTGCCTTCACGTGACGGGGAATGACAACGACGGGAACGCTACGGACCAGGTCCGACATCGCACTGACCTCGACCCGCGGAGCCTGGGGACGACCGGCCAGGGGCCGGGTCTGGGGACTCCTGCGGGCTTCGATGGTGCTTCTCGGTGGTGCACGAGCGGGTGGTGCGGTGACCACAGTAGATCGTACGGGTGTTCGAGCATCGTACGACACGCCGACCGAAGTCGTACAGATGTACCCGTCACGATTCGCGCCCCACTCAGAGGACCCCCAGTACGGCACCACGTGGGGTTGGCGCGACACATCGGGCGTTGTCCCCGGCACCCGTCGCAGTGGACCCCGAGACCCAGACCCGCATCCTCGCGCAGGACGGTGAGATCTGGTCCTGAACCGCGCGACCCACCACTTCCCCGGCGCGCTGACCCGATGGAAGTCGGGGGAAGGCCCGGTTCGCGTCCACGTGGCCACGACGCGGACCCGATGCCGGGATGGTCCCGTTCACGCTCCGCGACAAGCAGATCGGGTGGCTCAAGGACGGCCGCCAGGTGCACCCCCCCCGCTCGCCCTCGCGACGTCCCGCGAGCTCGGCATCGCCGCGGCCGAGGAACCCGGCGCGGTCCGCACGGTGAAGGACCGACGCCTCGCCCGTGCTGCCCGGCTGATCCGGTCCGGGCGCGGACAGGTGCGGGCGCTCACGTACTCCCACTCCGGCGGGTACTGGTGGGCAGCGCTCCGACTCCGCGTCGTCGCGGACGCCGTCCCCCAACCACGGCGCCGCCCCGGAGCACGCACGAGCGGCCCGGTCGGAGTCGACGCGGGGATGGGCACCCGATTCGCCACCCAGTCCACGGTCATCACCGGCGTCACCGACGAGGACGGGGTCATCGCGACGCCCCGGCACCTGCGCCAGGTTGCGGCACGGCTCGCGGACGCGCAACGCTGGCTCACCCCCACCGAGAAGGGATCCAGGCGCCGGGCGAAAGCCGTCGCCCGGGTCCAACGCCTGCACGGGAAAGTCGTCGCCCGCCGGGAAGGTTCCCGCCGGACGCTCGCGATCGCGCTCGTCGAGGCACACCCGGTCATCGGGGTAGAGGACCTCAACCTGCGGGGCAGGGCACGACGGAGCCGCGGCTGGCGGTTCCCCCGCTCGATCGCCGACAACGGGTGGGCGTCGTTCGTCACGACCCTCGAGCACCAGGCCGCCGAGCGCGGGTCTGTCGTGGTGAAAGCCGACCGGTTCCCCCCGTCCAGCACGACGTGCTCAGCCTGTGGTGCAATGAAAGCCAAACTGCTCCTGGCCGAGCGCGAGTACACGTGCACGACCTGCGAACTGGTCATCGACCGGGACGTGGATGCTGCGGTGACCCTCGCCGCGGTTGCAGGACACGCACTGGAGCAGCGCGAGCACGACGGCGTGGGCGACGCCGGCGAAGCAAGCGGCCGTCAGACACCGTCACGTCGGAGTGCAGCTGCGTCCGGGACGACACGTCTCGTGGAGCGACGCGTCCCGACCCCGACGTGGCCAACGCGGGCTCAGCACGGCGGGGAGAGGCCTGGGGGAACCCGGACCTGCGACAGCACGGAGCGGGCGCCGGCACTTGTGGCGCGCGAACCCCCGCGTGTTGCCGTACTGGGAGGACCCAACGCCCCAGCTGCTCCAGAGGAACTGCCAAGATCTTCCCTTAGGGAGGCAGAGCGCAGCTCAACTGCACACTGCCTCCCTAAGGGAAGATCGACGCAGTCGCGGTGGGGGTGGCTTCGTCAGCGTTCGCGGGCGTGCAGGCCGAGGTCGGTGTGGACGGCCCGCCAGATCAGCACCGTCTCCTCGCCGCCGGCGATGGCCTGCTCGACCGTGCGACCGCCGAGCCCGGACACCACGTGGTCCCGTGCCCAGGAGTGGGCGTACGCCGGTCCGAGGGTGTCCTCGAGGCGTCGCCAGAGCTCCGTCAGCCGCACGAGGTCACGACCCGGCGTCGTGGCCGGGCATGTCGGGCGTCCCCGTCACGTCAGATGACCCGGCCACGTCGGGAACGCCCCCGGTGACCGGCGAGCCGTCGCCGATCTCGTCCTCGAGGGCGCGAGCCGTGCTCGCGGCCACAGCCGTCGAGCCCGCGACAGAGCCCGGCAGGTCACCGGGGTCGGCCGGCTCCGGCAGGCGAGGCGCGGCGCGACGGTCGACGGCCAGCGGGGCGCGCACCGTCCCGGCCCGGCGTAGGAACGACCAGAAGACCGCGCCGAGGGCGAGCAGGACGACGACGGTGACCACGATGGCCCCGAGCGTGTTCGCCGCGGCGGCCAACGCGGGGGCGTGGCCGGACGCAGCAACCGACGCGGACCCGGTCGCGACCATGTGCCACCCTCCCCGGTCGCCGTCGCTCCGACGTCGACACTTCGGGGCTCAGGGTGCCACGCCTGCCCCGAGGGGGCACCAGGCGCCTCGTGATCTCCCGGCACGAACCCCCGACCACGAGCACGGCCACGGTGACCGGCGCCAGGATCCGACCCGGCACCGAGCGCGCGTGAAGGCACGGCCTCGCTGGGGCGGGACGAGACCGGCCGGCGGGGCGGCGGGCGTCGGAGGTGGGGGCCAGGATGGTCCCGTGCCCGCGTCGCCCCCCACCACCGGTGCCGCACCCGTCCCGGGTCCCGGTGCCGTCACGAGCGACGGCACCGGCACCGGCGACGGCACCGGGGGCGTCCTTGCCCGCTTCTCCCCCGCGACCCGCGCCTGGTTCGAGTCCTCCTTCGAGGCCGCGACGACGGCGCAGATCGGCGCCTGGGACGCGGTGTCGTCAGGGCAGAACGCGCTCGTCGTCGCCCCGACCGGCTCGGGCAAGACGCTGGCGGCCTTCCTGTGGGCGCTCGACCAGGTCGCGGCCACACCCCCGCCGGACGACCCGCGGCTGCGCTGCCGGGTCCTCTACATCTCCCCCCTCAAGGCCCTCGCCGTCGACGTCGAGCGCAACCTCCGCAGCCCGCTCACCGGCATCCGTCGCGAGTCGGCCCGCCTGGGCGTCCCCGAGCCCGACATCACGGTGGGAGTCCGCTCCGGCGACACCCCCGCGGAGGAACGGCGGCGCTTCGGCACCCGTCCCCCCGACGTGTTCATCACGACGCCGGAGTCGCTCTTCCTCGTGCTGACCTCCGCGGCCCGCGACTCCCTCCGCGGCGTCACGACCGTGATCATCGACGAGGTCCACGCCCTCGCCGGCACCAAGCGCGGCGCCCACCTCGCGATCTCCCTCGAACGCCTCGACGCCCTGCTCGAGCAGCCGGCCCAGCGCATCGGGCTCTCGGCCACCGTGCGCCCGGTCGAGGAGGTCGCGTCCTTCCTCGGCGGGGCCCGACCGGTCACCGTCGTGCACCCGCCGAGCACGAAGACCATCAGCCTCGAGGTCGTCGTCCCGGTGGACGACATGGCCGAGCTCGGCGCCTCGACCGGTGAGGTGTCGGGCTCCGCGGCCGGCGACGAGCGCCGCACATCGATCTGGCCGCACGTCGAGGAACGCGTCGTCGACCTCATCGTGGCCCACCGCTCCACCATCGTGTTCGCCAACTCCCGACGTCTCGCCGAGCGCCTCACCTCACGGCTCAACGAGATCTGGCTCGAGCGCACCACCGGCGAGGTACACGAGACGGGGTCGGCGCCGGCCGCGCTCATGGCCCAGTCGGGCGCATCAGGCGGCGCACCGACCATCCTGGCCCGGGCCCACCACGGCTCGGTCAGCAAGGAGCAGCGGGCGATCATCGAGGACGACCTCAAGGCCGGGCGCATCCCGGCCGTGGTCGCGACGAGCAGCCTCGAGCTCGGCGTCGACATGGGTGCGGTCGACCTCGTCATCCAGGTCGAGTCGCCTCCCAGCGTGGCGAGCGGGCTGCAGCGCGTCGGTCGCGCGGGCCACCAGGTCGGTGCGGTGAGCAAGGGCGTCGTCCTGCCGAAGTACCGCGGCGACCTCGTGCAGACCGCGGTGGTCGCCGAACGCATGCGCGACGGCCTCATCGAGTCGATGCGCATGCCGCGCAACCCACTCGACGTCCTCGCCCAGCAGATCGTCGCGATGACCGCCCTCGACACCTGGCAGGTCGACGACCTGCTCGCCCTCGTCCGCCGGGCCGCGCCGTTCGCCTCGCTGCCGCAGTCGGCGTTCGACGCCGTGCTCGACATGCTCGCCGGGCGCTACCCGAGCGACGAGTTCGCCGAGCTGCGCCCGCGCGTCGTCTGGGACCGCAGCACGGGCACGATCACGGGCCGACCCGGTGCCCAGCGCCTCGCCGTCACGAGCGGCGGCACGATCCCCGACCGTGGTCTCTTCGGCGTATTCCTCGTGGGCGAGAAGGCGTCTCGCGTCGGTGAGCTCGACGAGGAGATGGTCTACGAGTCGCGCATCGGCGACGTGTTCTCCCTCGGCGCGTCGAGCTGGCGCATCGAGGACATCACCCACGACCGCGTCCTGGTCTCCCCCGCGCCCGGTCTCGCCGGCCGGCTCCCGTTCTGGCACGGCGACTCCCTCGGACGTCCCTATGAACTCGGCCGCGCGATGGGCGGCTTCGTCCGCGAGGTCGGTGCGCTCCCCCGGGCCGAGGCCGACGCCCGCCTGTCCACCATCGGCCTCGACGACCGCGCCCGCAGCAACCTCCTCGCCTACCTCGACGACCAGCGCGAGTCGACCGGTCATCTCCCCGACGACCGCACCCTCGTCGTCGAGCGCGTGCGCGACGAGCTCGGCGACTGGCGCATCGTGCTCCACTCCCCGTTCGGCGCCCAGGTCCACGCGCCGTGGGCGCTCGCCATCGCCGCTCGCATCCGTGAGCGGCACGGTGTCGACGCGCAGGTGATGCACGCCGACGACGGCATCGTGCTCCGCCTGCCCGACGTCGAGGACGACGACGTCCTGAGCGGCGTCCTCGAGGCGGCCCTCATCGATCCCGACGAGATCGAGGCGCTCGTCACCGCGGAGGCGGGTGGCTCGGCGCTGTTCGCGGCGCGGTTCCGGGAGTCCGCGGCGCGCGCCCTCCTCCTGCCGCGGCGCAACCCCGGCAAGCGATCCCCCCTGTGGCAGCAGCGTCAGCGCTCGGCGCAGCTGCTGTCGGTCGCCTCGCAGTACGGCTCGTTCCCGATCGTCCTGGAGACCATGCGCGAGGTGCTCCAGGACGTCTACGACGTCCCCGGGCTCGTCGCCCTCATGCGGTCGATCCAGGCGCGCGAGGTGCGCGTCGTCGAGGTCGAGACCGCCACGCCATCGCCGTTCGCCCGGTCGTTGCTCTTCGGCTACGTCGCCGCCTACCTCTACGAGGGCGACTCCCCCCTCGCCGAACGCCGGGCGGCCGCCCTCACCCTCGACTCCACCTTGCTCGCCGAGCTGCTCGGTCAGGCCGAGCTGCGCGACCTCCTCGACCCCGACTCCCTCGGGACGGTCGAGGCAGAGCTGCAGCGGCTCGTGCCCGAGCGTCATGCTCGTGACGCCGAAGGCGCCGCCGACCTGCTACGCATGCTCGGGCCGCTGTCGGTGCAGGAGGCGGCGGCGCGCGGCGTCGACCCGGCCTGGCTCGACTCCCTCGTCGAGTCCCGCCGCGCGATCATCGTGCGGATCGCCGGGAGCGACCGCTTCGCCGCGATCGAGGATGCCGCGCGGCTGCGCGACGCGCTCGGCACCGCTCTCCCGGTCGGCCTCCCCGACGCCTTCCTCGAGCCGGTCTCGGACCCGGTCGGCGATCTCGTGTCGCGCTGGGCGCGCACCCACGGCCCGTTCCACGTCTCCGACGCCGCGGCCGCGTTCGGGCTCGGCACCGCGGTCGTCACCGGAGCCCTGGTGCGCCTTGCCGCGGCGGGCCGCGTCGTCACCGGCGAGTTCCGTCCCGGCGGCTCGGGCACCGAGTGGTGCGACGCCGAGGTCCTTCGGCTCATCCGGCGTCGCTCGGTCGCGGCACTGCGGCGTGAGGCCGAGCCGGTGCCACCGCAGGCCCTCGGAGTGTTCCTGCCCGCATGGCAGCACGTCGTCGGTCACGGGTCCGACCCCGGACCTCGCGGCCAGGGCTCCCGTGCCCCGGCGAGGGGGGCTCGCCTGCGCGGCGCCGACGGGGTGCTCCGGGTGATCGAGCAGCTCGCCGGCGTGATGGTGCCCGCGTCGGCCTGGGAGACCCTCGTGCTCCCGGCCCGGATCCAGGACTATCAGCCGGCGCTGCTCGACGAGCTCACCTCCTCGGGGGAGGTCGTGTGGACGGGCGCCGGCGCCCTGCCGGGCGGGGATGGTTGGGTCGCCCTCGCCCCCACCGACTCCGCCGGGCTCCTGCTCCCGGAGGTGCTCGACCTCGAGCTCGACGATGTCCACCACGCCGTCCTCGACACCCTCGGGAGCGGCGGCGGCTGGTTCTTCCGGGCGCTCTCCGACCGGGTCGGACCCGCGGTGGCCCCCGGCGGCGGGGGCGTCGACGACACCCGGCTCGTGGCCGCACTGTGGGACCTCGTGTGGTCCGGACAGGTCACCGGTGACACCTGGGCACCTCTGCGCGCCCACCTCGCCGGGCCGAGCCGCAAGCCGCGCACGGCCGCCGCCCCGGTGCGCACCGGCGCCCGCACCCGCTACGCCCGGCCGCGCGTCGGCCTGCCGTCGAGGTCCGGGCCGCTCACGGCCGCCGGCCGGTGGTCCCTGCTCGAGCCGCGCAGCACCGATGCCACCCTGCGCGCTGCCGCCCTGGCCGAGGGCCTGCTCGACCGGCACGGCGTCGTCACCCGTGGCGCGGTGATGGCCGAGCGGGTGGGCGGCGGCTTCGCCGGGGTCTATCGGGTGCTGTCGGCGTACGAGGACGCAGGGCGGTGTCGCCGGGCCTACGTCGTGGAGGGTCTCGGCGCCGCGCAGTTCGCCCTGCCGGGTGCCATCGACCGTGTGCGCGCGGCCGCCCCGGACCGCCTCGACCCCACCGCCGCGCCGCACACGGTGGTGCTGGCCGCCACCGACCCCGCCAACCCCTACGGCGCGGCCCTGCCGTGGCCGCCCCGGCCCGGTGAGGTGGCCAGCGGCCACAAGCCCGGGCGTAAGGCGGGCGCCCTCGTCGTTCTCGTCGACGGCGCCCTCGTGCTCTACGTCGAACGTGGCGGCCGCACCCTGCTGACCTGGACGGACGACTCCTCCGTCGACGACGCCGCTGCCCCCATGCTCGCGGCTGCCACCGGCGCCCTGGCACGCGCGGTGCGCACCGGCGTGCTCGGTCGTCTCACGGTGCAGAAGGCCGACGGAACCTCGGTGCTCGCGCCCCGCTCCGTGCTCGGCGCGGCCCTGGAGTCGGCCGGCTTCACCGCCACCCCCCAGGGCCTGCGCCTGCGCGGCTGACTGCGGCGTCGACCCGACCCGACCCGTGAGCGGCGTCGGCTCCAGTGGCGTCGGCTCCATCGCCACCAGGGTCAGGCGCGCACGACGCTCACGTTGAACGACGGGGAGCCGAAGCTGCCCATGAGGGAGAGCCACAGCGGCAGGTAGAGCTCGAGACCGCGAGCCGCTGCGATCCCGCCGGCGTCGACGATCTCAGACTCCTCCCAGCCGAATCCCCGGAGCAGCCCGGCGGCCACCGCCTTGGCGTCGGAGTCCTCGCCGGCGACGAACACCGAGTGCGCCCCGGGCAGGGACCGCGGGTGCACCATGACGTCGGCGTTCATCGTGTTGAGGGTCTTCACCACCCGGGCGAGCGGGAACGCCTCCGCGATGTGCTCGCCGAGCGAGCGGCCGTCGGGCTGGACGACCTTGGGCGGGAAGCCCTCGGAGAAGTCCAGCGGGTTGGACAGGTCGAGCAGCGGCTTGCCGCTGAGGTTGTCGGCGCCCGCGGCGGTGAGCGCCTCGATCGACACGAGACCGCCGGTGGCGTTGAGGACCACCTCGCCCCAGGAAGCCGCGTCGGCGAAGGTGCCCTCTGTCGCGGCGCCGCCGAGGGCCGCAGCCCAGGTGACCGCCTTCTCGTTGCCCGCGCTGCGCGAGCCCATCCGGACCTCGTGCCCGGTCTCGACCAGGCGTGCGCCCACCGTGGTGCCGACCGCTCCCGTGCCCAGTACGGCGATCCTCATGTCGTTCCCCTCTCCCTCGCTGCTCAGCCGGGTCGACGTCGCCCGGTCGCCGCGTTCGCGCCCGTGGCCCCCGCCCGACAGGATCATGACGCAGGAACGTTGCGAGCGTGCCGGTCGATCCTCGACGTGTCGGCGCGGCGACGGAGCCGCCCGGACAGCCGGGCGAGATGCGGGAGGTGGACTGTGCCCGAGGGCGACACGGTGTGGCTCGTCGCCGCACGTCTGCACGACGCGCTGGCCGACCGGGGCCTGCTGCGCAGCGACTTCCGGGTGCCCGCCCTCGCGACCACCGACCTCGCCGGGCGCGAGGTGCTCGAGGTGGTGGCCCGCGGCAAGCACCTGCTGATCCGCGTCGAGGGTGGGATCACCGTGCACAGCCATCTGCGGATGGACGGCGCCTGGCACCTGCACCGCCCCGGCACGCGGTGGACGGGAGGTCCCGACTGGCAGGTCAGGGCCGTGCTGTCCAACGCCGAGTGGGACGCGATCGGCTACCGCCTGCCCGTCCTGGAGATCGTCGAGACGGCCCGGGAGGGCGACGTCGTCGGCCATCTCGGTCCGGACCTGCTCGACCCGGCGTTCGACCGCGAGGAGGCGCTGCGCCGGCTGCGAGGGGACCCGGTGCGGGAGACCGGTACAGCGCTCCTCGACCAGCGCAACCTTGCCGGGGTCGGAAACGTCTACAAGGCGGAGAGCCTCTTCCTGACCCGCACCTCGCCGTGGGCCCCGGTCAGCGACGTCGCCGACCTCGGTGCGCTCGTGGACGTCGCACGCAAGCTCCTCGACTCCAACAAGCTGCACGCCGCACAGGCCACCACGGGCGACACCCGCCCCGGGCACCAGCACTGGGTCTATGACCGCGCCCGTCGGCCCTGTCGACGGTGCGGGACGCCGGTGCGCAGCGCGCCGCAGGGCGATCCGCCGTACGACCGGATCACCTACTGGTGCCCCACCTGCCAGCCTGGACCCCAACCGGCACGGGCGAACCGGGACCCCGGCCCACGTCGACGCCGGGCCGGTGCCCCATAGCCCAGCGCCACCGCGGCACTACGCGTGCATCGACCCCTGCGTCACGAACCGCTCGTGCCAGGACAGCGCCTCGCCGAGCAGGTGCGGCGTGTGCAGGCCGTACGACGCCGTCGCCGCGCGATCGAGGTAGTCGGCGAGCTGGTCGCGGTAGTCGGGGTGCACACACCGCTCGAGCACGACCTGGGCCCGCTGCTTGGGCGAGAGCCCCCGCAGGTCGGCGAGGCCCTGCTCGGTGACGATGATGTCGACGTCGTGCTCGGTGTGGTCGACGTGGCTCACCATCGGCACGATCGCGGAGATGGCGCCGCCCTTGGCGGTGGAGGGGCTCAGGAACATGGACACGTAGGCGTTGCGGGCGAAGTCGCCCGATCCGCCGATGCCGTTCTGGATGCGCGACCCCATGACGTGAGTGGAGTTCACGTTGCCGTAGACGTCGGCCTCGATCATGCCGTTCATCGAGATGACGCCCAGCCGCCGGATCACCTCCGGGTGGTTGCTGATCTCCTGCGGCCGCAACAGGATCCGGTCGCGGTAACGGTGCATGTCCGCGTACACCCGGCTGACGGCATCGGGGCTCAGGGAGAACGACGTGGCCGACACCGAGCGCAGCTTCCCCGAGTCGAGCATGTCGATCATGCCGTCCTGGATGACCTCGGTGTACGCCGAGAGGTTCCAGTACGGCCCGTCGTTCAGCCCGGCCATCACGGCGTTGGCGACGTTGCCGACGCCGGACTGCAGCGGCAGGAGGTCGTGCTCGGGCAGACGCCCCCGGACGACCTCGTGGGCGAGGAAGTCCAGCACGTGGCCGGCGATCAGCTTCGAGGTCTCATCCGGCGTCGCGAACGCGGAGTTGCGGTCAGGAGAGTCCGTCTCGACGATCGCGACGATCTTGTCCGGGTCGCAGCGGAAGTACAGGTCACCGATGCGCCCCTGCGGGTGCACGAGGGGGATCGGCATCCGGTGCGGCGGGAGGGCGGTGCCGTAGTAGATGTCGTGCATGCCCTCGAGGTCAGGGTGCTGCCAGGAGTTCACCTCGAGGATCACGCGCTCCGCGCGGTCGATCCAGGTCTTGTTGTTGCCCACCGACGACGACGGGATGAGCCGTCCCGACGGCGTGATGCCCGCGATCTCGATGAGCGCGACGTCGAGGTCGCCGTAGAACCCCATCCACTGCTGCTGGGCGACGTGGGAGAGGTGGACGTCGAGGTACTCCATCGCCCCGGAGTTGATCTTCGCCCGCGTGACCGGGTCGGACTGGTAGGGGAGACGCAGCTCGACGCCGTCGGCCTCGGCGAGCGCGGCGTCGAGCTCGGGAGCCGTCGACGCACCGGTGAACACCTTGACGCGGAAGGCGTCCCCGCGATCGTGCGCATCGTGGATGCGGGCCGCGAGCCGCCCCGGCACCGCCTTGGGGTAGCCCGCCCCGGTGAAGCCGCTCATCCCGACGGCGTCACCGGGGTGGATGAACGACGCCGCGTGCTCGGCATCGGTGACCTTCGCACGCAGGGCCGCATTGCGAACCCGGGACTCTCCGACGTTCACTCGGGCTCCTTCGACGCCTCCCACGGGATCCGGTGCCGCCCCGGCGTCGAGGCGTCGGAGTCGTCGCAGCGGGCCTGGTCGGCCGTCGCTTCGACCCTAGGCGCGTCCCCGGCGCCGTGGCCCCCCGGAGAAGTGCTTCGCGTCACACCTCACACATCGGCGCTGCCAGGATGCCGCGCCGCGAGGGAACGAGCCGTTCGGCGTACTGTCGTGACGTGTCCGAACGCAGTCTTGAGATCGCCCGCCAGCCCGACGGCGCCTTCCTGGCGACCTTCGACGACCGCGACGAGCCCGTGCCGGTGACGACGTGGGCCGAGATCCGCCGCCTGCGGGCCAGGCACCGGCAGGAGGACCACTGGGCGAGCGGGGACCGCGACCTGTTCATCGCCCAGCACGGACACCCCTTCGACGACTGGTGGACCTCGCTCGGCACCGCTTGCCGCGACGCCCTCCTGGCCGATCCCAGCGGCGCCGTGCCCTCGGCGTACGCCGAGGAGATCAGGCGGTCGCTGCGCTCGGAGCCGGGCCGCGACGGGCTCAGGGTCGACGGCTCCTACTTCACCGTCGAGGTGCGGGAGTTCCTCTCCCAGCGCTCAGCGATGTCCCCCACGGCCGACGGCGCGCACTGAGACCCTCGCCGCGCGGGAGCGGTGCGGATGGTGTCAGGTCGCTGGCGAGGCGAACGAGGTCGTGCGCACCCTGACCGGAACGGCCCCGGCCAGCAGCCTGGCCTGGGACGCGCGGGAGTCCTGGGTGCCCGGCTCGATCACGTGCGAGGCCAGCCACCGGCAGACGAGGTCGACGTGCTCGGGTTCGTGGCAGCGGCCAGCGGCCTCCAGCGAACGACCCACCTCCCCGCGCGCGAGATCCCAGCCGGCGCCGACGCCGGGAGCCGCAGCCGCCAGCAGTGCGGTGGGCTCCACGGCTCGCAGGCCGACCAGCACGGCGTGGGACGCAACGGCATCCGCGGCCCGGGTGAGGGCGACGGCGAGGTCGTCGGCGGCGAGGTCGCAGCAGTCCGACCCGAGCTCGGCGAGGTCATCGGCGAGCAGGCCCGCGACGAGGTCGTCCTTGGTGCGGAAGTGGTTGTAGAGCGTGGCCTTGGCCAGGCCGCCCCGGACGGCGACATCACCCATGGTGGCCTTGCGGAGTCCGTGCTCGGCGAGGACCCGGCGAGCACCGTCGAGGGCTCCGGTGCGCGTGCGGCCCATGGCGTTGCCCGCGCGGGATCGCGGGGAACGCTCGGGCACGGTCGTGGTGGTCAGGCCGCGGCGACGACGGACGGGGCCGCGACGGGGAGGTCGGTGACGGGGGCGACGCCCTCGAGCACGGCCACCTCGTCGCTCACTGCGCGCAGGACGATGGCGAGCGGCACGTCGAGGGCCGTGCAGATCGAGGCGAGCAGCTCGCTGCTGGCCTCCTTCTGACCGCGCTCGACCTCGGAGAGATAGCCGAGCGACACGCGGGCGGCACCGGAGACCTCACGCAGGGTGCGGCCCTGATCCTGGCGACGTCGGCGGAGCTCGTCACCGATGACGCGGCGGAGAACGATCACGGGGGCACCACCTCTCGCAGACCGGATCCGGGCGTCGGGCACCGGAGCGCTGCCACCACCGTACCCGGCAGTGACCCTGGTCGCACTGACAGCACCCGGTCGGCCTAGATCGGCGCGTCGCGGAGCCGCGGGAG
Organism: Candidatus Nanopelagicales bacterium; assembly: GCA_038206635.1. GTDB lineage: Bacteria > Actinomycetota > Actinomycetes > S36-B12 > CAIYMF01 > Longivirga. The sequence goes on from JBBRAQ010000016.1 coordinate 73,962, forward strand.
TGGTGGTGCTGATCATGGGGGGGCGCACCTCTCGGTCGGGGTCGACGGCGTCTGGCGCGTCGAGGGTGTAACGCCGTAATCATGTGCAGGTGTTCCCGCCCCGCGCCACCGGGAATCTCCACCGGGGGCCGGGTCAGCAACCGACGAGGTCGACGAGCTGGTCGAGCGCCTCCGCCACGGCGGCCAGGCGGATACCCTCGCGCCCGAGCGTGGGGTCGAACTCCCGGGTCAGGACGATCTGGTCCGACAGCACCCGGGGGCCGACGACGGCCAGGTGCACCTCGCCGACGGGTCGTCCGTCCTGCTGGTCGGGGCCGGCGACCCCGGTGGTCGCCACGCCCCAGTCGGCCCGCAGCAGGGTCCGCACCCCGTGCGCCATCGCCACGGCGACGTCGGGGTGCACAGCCCCCTCGAGCGCGAGCAGGTCGGCGTCGACGCCCAGGACGCTGGCCTTGAGGTCCGTGGCGTAGGCGACCACTCCCCCGCGGACCACGGCCGACGCTCCCGGCACGCCGACCAGGGCCGCGATGAGGAGCCCACCGGTGAGCGACTCGGCCACCGCCACGGTCTGGCGGTGGCGGGTGAGGAGGCGCACGGCCTGGACGGCCGTGACCTCGATGCTCGCGGCGCCGGGCACCTCAGGCCTCGGCCTGCCGGGCTGCAGAGCGCAAGCGCCAGGCGCGCACGACATAGTCGACGCCGGTGGCCAGGGTCAGGACGACCGCGACCCCCATGACGACGGCGCGGCCGGTGACGAGCCACCCGGTGACCGGCAGCAGGTACAGCAGGATCGCGAACATCTGGGCAACGGTCTTGGCCTTGCCACCTCGACTGGCCGGGATGACGCCGAGCCGGATCACCCAGAATCGCAGCAGCGTGACGCCGATCTCGCGCACGAGGATCACGACGGTGACCCACCACGGCAGGTCGCCGAGCCAGGACAGCCCGACGAGGGCGGTGCCGGTCAGCGCCTTGTCGGCGATCGGGTCGACCACCTTGCCGAAGTTGGTGACCTGACCCTGACGGCGCGCGAGCTCGCCGTCGACGAAGTCCGTGGCTGAGGCGATGACGAACACGACCGCCGCCCACACCCGCGACGCGGCGTCGGTGCCGCCGTCGCGCAGCAGGAGCCAGGCGAAGACCGGGACGAGGAGCAGCCGAAGGATCGTCAGCGCGTTCGGGACGTTCACGACCGACGGAGACTGGACCGGATCGCCGACGTGGTCAGGCGGCGCCGGGCGCATCATCGCGCCGACCGCGCCTGGGGTACGGCCAGGAGGTCGACGCCGTCGGAGCCGACGACCAGCGCGGTCACGACGTCGCCGACCCGCAACGAGGCGAGGTCGATCCCGCCCTGGCTCGCGGAGGTGGCGCCCACCAGCAGGGTGCTGCCGTCGACCTCGGGTGCCTGGTGCGCGCTGCGACCCTCGACGACGAGGCCGCCCGTGGAGTCGGCGATGCTCTCGACGAGCACCTCGACGGTGTCGCCGTGGCGGTCCTCCGCACGTTGGGTGGTGAGCTCCTCGACGAGGGCTGACAGCCGCTCGACGCGCTCGCGGATGACGTCCTCGGACACCTTGGCGTCATAGGTCGCAGCCTCGGTGCCGTCCTCGTCGGAGTACCCGAACACCCCGACGGCGTCGAGCCGGGCCGCGATCAGGAACGCCTCGAGCTCCTCGACGTCGGCCTCGGTCTCGCCCGGGAAGCCGACGATGACGTTGCTGCGTGCTCCCGCCTGGGGCGACAGCGCCCGGAGGGAGGCGAGCAGGTCCAGGAAGGACTCCGTGCCGCCGAATCGGCGCATCCGGCGCAGCACCGCGGAGGACGCGTGCTGGAAGGACAGGTCGAAGTAGGGCACGACGCCGGGCGTCCGGGCGATCGCCTCGACGAGGGAGGGCCGGGTCTCCGCGGGCTGGAGGTAGGACACCCGGACCCAGTCGATGCCCTCGACGGCCGTCAGCTCGGGCAGCAGGGTCTCCAGCAGGCGCAGGTCCCCGAGATCCTTGCCGTAGGAGGTGGAGTTCTCGCTGACGAGGACGATCTCGCGGACGCCCTGGCCGGCGAGCCACTGCGCCTCGGCGATCACGTCGGAGGGGCGGCGCGACACGAAGGAGCCACGGAAGGACGGGATCGCGCAGAAGGAGCACCGACGGTCACATCCCGACGCCAGCTTCAGCGGCGCACTGGGACCGCTGCCAAGGCGGCGGCGTACGACGCGCGGGCCACTGGCCGGGGCGACCCCTTCGGGGAGGTCCGGCACGTCCTGCTGGGCGTGGCCGGGCAGGGCGACCGTGGTGTCGGCGCGGTCGACCGGGGAGAGCGGCAGGAGCAGGCGGCGATCCCGGGGCGCGTGCGGGACGTGCGCCTCGCCGCCGAGGATGGCCCGCAGCCGGGCGCCGATGTCGGCGTAGTCGTCGAAGCCGAGGACGGCGTCCGCCTCGGGCAGGGACTCCGCGAGCTGGTCGCCGTAGCGTTCGGCGAGGCAGCCGACCGCGATCACGGCCTGCGGCCGGCCGGTGGCCTTGAGGTCGGCGGCCAGCAGCAGCGTGTCGACGGAGTCCTTCTTCGCGGCCTCGACGAAGCCGCAGGTGTTGACGACCACGGCATCGGCCTCGGCGGCGTCCTCGACGAGCTCCCAGCCATCGGCGGCGAGGCGTCCCGCCAGCTCCTCGGAGTCGACCTCGTTGCGCGCGCAGCCGAGAGTCACCAGGGCGACGCGTCGCACGGCAGGGGCGGACACCGGGGGGACGGTCATGCGAAGAGCCTACGGGCAGGGACGGGCTGGGCCCGACGCGTCAGCCCGCGGTCTGGGTCGGGTCGCCGGGACCGAATTCGACCTTCACGACCTGGCCGCCGGAGCCGGGCTGCCCGAGGTCGTGGCCGTTGACGTTGAGCGAGATGGCGCCGGCGTTGCCGACCACGAGCTTGACCTTGGTCTTGTCCCGGAAGACCTTCGTCTCGCCCTTGGTGAGCGTGCCTTCGAAGAGGGTCTTGGCGGCGGCGTTGGTGACGCGCACCCACGAGGCGCGACCGGTCACCGCGAGGTTGACCACGACACCGTCGGCGGCGGCGATGACGTCGGGCGGGCTCGCCGCGCTCGAGGGGGTGGTCGACGGCGCCGTGGTGGCCGGCGTCGAGGGCTGCGAGGACGGCGTGCCTGCGGCGGCCGTGGAGGAGGAGCTCGTCGTGGGCTCGGCCACCAGGCCGCTGCTGCCGGAAGGGCGGTTCAGGACGGAGATGACGCCAACACCGACGATCACGGCGAGCGCGAGCGCCATGACAGCGGTCCAGTTGGCACCGCGCCGGCCGCCGGACACCGACGCGCCGAGGGTGCCGGCGAGCGAAGCGAGCCCGTATCCCGAACCGGAGTCGTGGTCCATCAGGTGCGTGGGCTGCACGATGGGAGCAACAGCCAGGCTCGCGGTGCGAGTGGCGCCATGCTCGGTGTCGAACTGGGTCGCGAGGGCGATCGGGTCGATGCCGATCGCGGTCGCGATGCTCTTGAGGTGCCCGCGGGCGTAGACGTCGCCGCCGCAGTGACGGAAGTCGTCGTCCTCGATCGCGGAGATGACCGTGGCCCGGATGCGCGTGGTCCCGGCCACCTGGGCGACGGTCATGCCGGCGTCGGTCCGAGCGCGCGCGACGGTCTGGCCGACCGTCAGCGGTGCCTCGCTCACGCCAGGACCTCGCCCTCGTTGACGACGGAGGGTGACCATGTAGTCACCGAAGGAACCGTCTGGAACTCCAGTCTAGGCCGATCCGGACGGCTGGATCTACCCGACCAAGATCATCTGGGCCGTCCGGGCGCCCGGTCACTCGCCGCCGAGCAGCGTGAGGATCCCTTCGAGCTCATCAGGTGTGACGAGAACGTCACGGGCCTTGCTGCCCTCGCTGGGGCCGACGATGCCGCGGCTCTCCATGAGGTCCATGAGGCGCCCGGCCTTGGCGAAGCCCACCCGCAGCTTGCGCTGCAGCATGGACGTCGAGCCGAACTGGGTCGTGACGACGAGCTCGACGGCCGCGCGCAGGAGGTCGATGTCGTCACCGATCTCCTCGTCGACCTCCTTCTTGGCACCGACTGCCGGACCGATGTCCGAGCGGTAGGCAGGGACCATCTGGGTCTTGCAGTGCGCCACGACGGCGCGGATCTCGTTCTCGGTGACCCACGAGCCCTGCAGCCGGATCGGCTTGCTCGCCCCCATCGGCAGGAACAGGGCGTCGCCCTGCCCGACCAGCTTCTCCGCGCCCGGGCCGTCGAGGATGACCCGGCTGTCGGTGAGGCTGGAGGTGGCGAACGCCAGCCGGCTCGGAACGTTGGCCTTGATGAGACCGGTGACGACGTCGACGCTGGGCCGCTGGGTCGCCAGCACCAGGTGGATCCCAGCGGCGCGGGCGAGCTGGGTGATGCGCACGATGGAGTCCTCGACGTCACGCGGGGCGACCATCATGAGATCCGCGAGCTCGTCGACGATGACCAGCAGGTACGGGTAGGGCGTGATGACCCGCTCGCTGCCGGGCAGCGGCTGCACCTGACCGGTGCGGACGGCCTTGTTGAAGTCGTCGATGTGGCGGAAGCCGAAGTGCGCGAGGTCGTCATAGCGCAGGTCCATCTCGCGCACGACCCACTGCAGCGCCTCGGCCGCCTTCTTCGGGCTCGTGATGATCGGCGTGATGAGGTGCGGGACGCCCTCGTACGCCGTGAGCTCGACCCGTTTCGGGTCGATGAGCACCATGCGCACCTCGTCCGGCGTCGAGCGCATGAGCACGCTCGTGATGAGGGTGTTCATGCAGCCGGACTTGCCCGCACCGGTGGCACCGGCGACGAGGATGTGCGGCATCTTCGCGAGATTGCCGCAGACGAAACCACCCTCGACGTCCTTGCCGAGGCCCACGAGCATGGGGTGGTGGTCGCTCGTGGCGACCTTGCTGCGCAGGACGTCGCCGAGGCTGACGAGCTCACGGTCGGTGTTCGGGATCTCGATGCCGATCGCGGACTTGCCCGGGATCGGCGAGAGGATCCGGACGTCGGCGCTGGCCACCGAATAGGCGATGTTCTTCGACAGCGCTGTCACCCGCTCGACCTTGACCGCCGGTCCGAGCTCGACCTCGTAGCGGGTGACCGTCGGCCCGCGGGAATAGCCGGTCACCTGAGCGTCGATGTCGAACTGGTCGAGCACCGCGGTCAGCGAGGCGACGACGGCGTCGGATGCCTTGCTCGTCGCCTTGTGCACCGCACCGGGCTTGAGCGCGTCCGCCGGCGGCAGGTGGTAGGTGACGTCCCCCGACAGCGGAAGCTGCTCGGAGTGCGACGGCGACAAGGGGAGCGGGTCGGCGACGCTCCTGTTCGGGTTCGTCACGATCGCGCCGGAGCTCAGGTCGACGATCACCGTCGAGATGTCGTCGGGGTCGTGTGGGTGCTCCGCCTCGTCGACCTGCTCGCTGAGGTCGACGCTGACCCGGCGTCCGCGACGTCGCGGCTCGGGCGTCGCGTCGGCGACGAGCGGCGTCTCGAACGCAACGTCGCCCGCCAGCACACCAAGACCGGAGTCCACCCCCGCCTCGGCCTTGAGCCGACGACGACGCGCACGGGCCGTCTCGGGCCCGGCCTCGACACTGGCGCTCTGGGCCGGCTCGACCGGAGCGACCCCGGTGACCCGGTCGCGCAGGGCGCGGAAACGCGCGGGGACGGCCGCGATCGGCGTCGCGGTGACGACGAGCATGCCGAACACCGCGAGCAGCAGGAGGAGCAGCCCGGCCACGACCGGGTGGGTCGCCGCGACGACGGGAGCCGACGCGAGCCAGCCGATCCAACCCCCACCAGCCGCCATGACGGCGTTGCCGTCGGCCGGGACAGGCGTGCCGTGAAGCACATGGGTGAGGCCGCACGCCGAGAGCACGACAGCGCCCCAGCCGATCGTGATGCGTCCGGTCGCAGCGCTCTCCTCGGGACGACGCAGGACCCGCCACGCCAGACCGAGCAGCAGGAACGGCAGCAGCCAGTCCAGACTGCCCATGGCCCCGGTGACGATCGAGCCGACGAACCCGCCGAGCCCGGCCGTGACGTTCCACCAGACCGAGAAGGCGACCAGGATCGCGAGGCCGATGAACGTCAGCCCGAGACCGTCCCGCCGGTGGGCCGGGTCGAGCTCGCGAGCCCCATGGCCCACCCGACGTACGACGCCGCCGATCAGATGGCCGATGCCGACCCAGACGGCACCCACCACGCCACCGATGGCCGCGAAGGCCCTCGTGATCGGCGAGGGGCCGGCGGAGGCTCGACTCGGGCGTGCAGAGGCTGCCGAGGGGCGCGTCGAGGACGACCGTGACCTGGAGGCCGTGGTCGTGCTCGAGCGGCTCGTGGGGGAAGTCCCGGACCGTCCCGACCCCGAACGGGGTCGCGGCGGCGCGGGCGAACGGGTCGCCATGATCCCTACGTTACCCACTCCTCCCCCACGCGTCCCGCACGCCACACCGCCCCCACTGCTCTCTCCGCTCGCCCGGCCTCGCGCCCCCGCACCTCCCCCGCCTTCCCCTGGCCTGACACCGGGGGCGCCGTACGGCGTGTGCGCGCTGCTCGAGACTTCCTGAGGCTGGGGCTGTCGTCGGCTCTGGCTGGCGGGTTTCTCTGCCCACCGCCGGTCGGAGCCGACGCCAGGCTCAGCCGCCCGACCGGTCGGCCCGACGGGTCCTGCAGCTCCGCGGGTCGGTCGCGACGAGCCGCGGCTCAGAAGGACGACGACCCCCGCCGTGGAGGGCGGGGGTCGGGTGGTCCGGGTGGTGGGGTGGTGGTGGGTGGTCAGGCCTCGACGACGACGGGGACGATCATCGGGCGGCGGCGGTGCTGGTCGTTGACCCAGCGGCCGAGCATGCGTCTGATGAGTTGCTGGAGGGCGAACTGGTCGGTGTTGCCGTTGCGCATCGCGTCCTCGACGGCCACCTTGAGCTTGGGGATGATGTCGTCGAAGGCTGCGTCGTCCTCCACGAACCCGCGGGCCTGGATCTCCGGTCCGGCGGTCACCTTGCCGTCGACGGAGTCGACGACGACGAAGCAGGTGATGAAGCCCTCCGTCCCCAGGACACGGCGGTCCTTGAGCGAGGACTCGGTGAGGTCGCCGACGCTCGCACCGTCCACGTAGACGTAGCCGCAGGGCACCGCACCGACGACGCTCGCGCGACCGTCGACGAGGTCGACGACTCCGCCGTCGAGGGTGAGCATGATGCGCTCGGCCGGGACCCCGGTCGCCAGGGCGAGCTCGGCGTTCGCCTTGAGGTGGCGGGGCTCGCCGTGGATCGGCATGACGTTGCGCGGCTTCACGATGTTGTAGCAGTAGAGGAGCTCGCCGGCTGCGGCGTGCCCGCTCACGTGCACCATCGCGTTGCCCTTGTGCACGACCTTCGCGCCGAGGCGGGTTAGGCCGTTGATGACGCGGCTGACGGCGTTCTCGTTGCCGGGGATGAGCGAGGAGGCGAGCACGACCGTGTCGCCGGGCCCGATCTTGATCTGGTGGTCGTTGTTGGCGATCCGCGACAGCGCGGCCATCGGCTCGCCCTGGGAACCGGTGCAGATCAGGACGATCTGGTTGTCGGGGAGGTCGCTGAGCTGCTCGGCCGTGACGAGGACGCCCGGCGGGATGGTGAGGTAGCCGAGATCCCCTGCCACGCCCATGTTGCGCACCATCGAGCGGCCGAAGAAAGCGATACGGCGGTTGTGCCGGTGGGCGATGTCGATGATCTGCTGGATGCGGTGGATGTGGGAGGCGAACGACGCCACCACGAGCCGGCCTTGGGCGTTGCTGAAGACGCGGTCGAGCGCGGGCTCGATCTCTCGCTCGCTGGAGACGAAACCAGGCACCTCGGCGTTGGTCGAGTCGGTGAGGAAGATGTCGACGCCGTACTCGCCGAGACGGGCGAAGGCGCGGAGGTCGGTGATCCGGCCGTCGAGGGGGAGCTGGTCCATCTTGAAGTCGCCTGTGTGCAGCACAGTGCCGGCGGGCGTCTCGATGAACACGGCGAGGGCGTCGGGGATCGAGTGGTTGACCGCGATGAACTCGAGGTCGAAGGGACCCACTCGGGCGAGCTCACCCTCCTTCACCTCGATCGTGGTGGCCTTGATGCGGTGCTCGCGCAGCTTGGCCTCGAGGAGGGCGAGGGTGAGCCTCGACCCGTAGACCGGGATGTCGCGTCGCTCGCGCAGCAGGTAGGGGACGGCACCGATGTGGTCCTCGTGCGCGTGGGTGAGCACGATCGCCTCGACGGCGTCGAGGCGATCACGGATGAAGTCGAAGTCCGGGAGGATCAGGTCGACGCCGGGCTGGGCGTCCTCGGGGAACAGGACGCCGACATCGACGATGAGCAGGCGCGAGGCGTGCTCGAAGACCGTCATGTTGCGGCCGATGTCGCCGAGGCCGCCGAGCGGGACGATGCGCAGGCCGTTCGAGGGAAGCTCCGGGGGGATACCGAGAGCCGGGTGCGCGTGGCTCATGCGGCGAACCCGGGGACGCCGCCGTCGGCGAGGGCCACGACGAGCTCGATGCGGTCAGACGCAGCCATCGGCATGAGGGGCATGCGCAACGCCCCGCCGCCCGGACGTCCTTGGTGCTCCAGTGCTGCCTTCACGGCGATAACTCCTTGGGTACGCATCATGATCGCCTCGGTGACCGGGACGAGTTCGTCGTTGAGCTCACGGGCGAGCTCGACGTCGCCCGCCTCGTGCGCGATCACCATGGCCGCGATGCGGTCCGCGACCAGGTGACCGGTGACGCTCACGGCACCGACGGCGCCGACGGCGACGAGCGGAAGGTTCATCGCGTCGTCCCCTGAGTAGTAGACGAGCTCGCAGCGCGACATGACCTGCTGCGCGCCGAAGAGGTCGCCCTTGGCGTCCTTGTTGGCCACGATCTGCGGGTGCTCGGCCAGTCGCAGGAGCGACTCCGTCGAGATCGCGACGCCGGTGCGGCCCGGGATGTCGTAGAGCATGACCGGCAGGCCGGTGGACTCCGCCACGGCCACGAAGTGCGCCCGCAGGCCGTCCTGCGGTGGCTTGTTGTAGTAGGGCGTGACCACGAGCAGGCCGTGGGCGCCGGCCTTCTCGGCCGACCGGGCGAGCTCGATCGAGTGCCGGGTGTCGTTGGTCCCGACGCCGGCGAGGACGTGCGCGCGGTCGCCCACGGCCTCGCGGACGGCCCGGACGAGGCGGTCCTTCTCCTCGTCGGAGGTCGTCGGGGACTCCCCCGTCGTGCCGTTGAGGACGAGGCCGTCGTTACCGAGGTCGACGAGCTCGACGGCCAGCGCGGCTGCGGCTTCGAGGTCGAGCCCGCCGTCGGCAGCGAACGGAGTGACCATCGCGGTCAGCATCCGACCGAAAGGCCTCTGGGGCGTGGACGTCACAGGCATGGCCTCCAGGCTACCGCCCACAGGGCGACGCTGGACCCTGAGGTCGGGTCCGGCGCCGGGTGTCCCACCGGGGCTCAGGGGGCGACGCGCCCATTGGTCTGGAACGCGGCGTAGGTCAGCGGCATGAGGCGCTCGAACTCGGCCTCGTACTTCTCGGCGACCATCTCGATCTCGCGCTGGGGGAAGGACGGGAAGTGCGACCCCTCCCGCTTGGTGCGCAAGGAGAGGAAGTTCATCAGCGCGCGGGCGTTCATGGTGACGTACGCCGAGGAGTAGATCGTCACGGGCAGCACGACCCGTGCCACCTCACGGGCGACGCCAGCCTCGAGCATCGCGAGGTAGGCGGCGTAGGACTGGGCGCACGAGGCACGGACCTGGGCATCGACGAGCGCGTACTGCTCGGCCGAGCCGGGAACGAACTCATAGGCGCCAGGCTTGCCCTGCTGGACGAGGTTGCGGTCGGGGCCGGGGACGTAGAAGACCGGCTCGAGCTCGCGGTAGCGCCCGCTCTCCTCGTTGTAGGAGGCGATCCGGTGGCGCATGTGCTCGCGCCACACGAAGATCGGCGCCCGCACGAAGAAGGTCATCGAGTTGTGCTCGAAGGGGCTGCCGTGGCGGTCGCGCATCAGGTAGTTGATGAGGCCCTGCGACCGGCTCGCGTCGGCGTCGACCCCCTCGAGGGACTGCTCGCCCTGGGTCGACACGCGCGCCGCGAACACGACGTCGGCGTCGGATGCCGAGGCCTTGACGAGCTCGACGGTCACGTCGCTCCGGAAGGTGATCTCGGAGACGGCTCCGTCGGTCATGGTCGCTCCAGGTGCGTTGGCGGTGAGGGTCGAAGGCTACCGGCCGAGCACGTGCAGACCAGGAGTCGCCCCGCCGTCGCCGTCGAAGCGGGCGAGCCCGAACGACGCGATGTCGCCGTCGGGTGTCAGACCCTCCGCGAGGTCGGCGAGCACGAGGCCCATGAGGGCCGAGAACTTGAATCCCTCGCCCGAGTCCCCGGCGGCGATGATGACCCGACCCTCGGCGAGGGTGTCGATGACGAAGCGACCGTCGGGTGAGTCGGTCCAGCTGCACACCTGCGCGTCGCGGACCGTGGGGTCGAGGTCGACGAAGTTGCGGGTGACGCGAGCCGAGATCGCCTGCGACACCTGGGGATCCGGAACACGGTCGTGGTCGCCTTCGCTCCAGTCGCGAAGTGCCTGGTCGATGCCGAGCTTGTACCCGCGGCCTGGGGTGGGCATGGCGTACATTCCGGGCTCGTCGCCGATCGGCCCGTCATAGAGGCACGGCAGGCCGTCGGTGTGCTCCGCCTGCCCGACGTGACACACCTGTTCGAGGACGGCGTGGAACGGGACATGGATGCCCATCGACGCGAGCAGGGCACCCGCGCCGGGGCCAGGTGCGAGGACGACGACGTCGGCCCGGAACCTGCGACCGTCCTCGGCCCGCAGCTCGACTCCGCCGGAGGTGGTGTCGATCTCGCGGATGAGCGGGCCGACCACGAGCTCCCCGTGGGCCATCGCGAACAGCGCTGCCTGCGCGTCGAGCGCGGCACGGGCCAGGACCGGGCCGGCCGTCTCCTGCCACACCGCCGGGCGGCCGTCGGGGCGCAGACCGGGGAAGAACCGACCGACGTCGTCGGGCTCGACGACCGTTCGGGGCACCCCTTCGGCCTCGAGCGCGGCGGCGACGGCGGGCACCGTCTCACCGTCACGCCACAGCAGGCCGGTCCGGAGGATCGCCGTGATCCCCGTCGCCGCCTCGAGCCGTTCCCACGCCTCGACCGACCGCAGGGCGAGGCGTACGCGGATGCGGTCCGTGTGACTGAGCCGCCAGAGCCTCGTGGGGCCGGATGACGACGCCAGCTGCGAGGCCGTCCCAAACCGGTCGACGAGCGAGACGTCGTGCCCACGGCGTGCGAGCTCGGCGGCTGCCGGCAGCCCCCACGCCCCCGCCCCCACGACCACGCACCGCATGGCGGGAACGCTACCGGGGACAATGGCCGCATGACCGTTCCTGCAACCCAACCCAGCTCCGACGTGTCGGTCCGGCCGGCGCGCCCGGCCGACGCCGACGCCGTCGCCGCCGTGACCGTCGCGTCCTGGCAGCGCCAGTACGCCGACCTGCTCCCCGCGGACGGGCTGACCGGGCTCTCCGCGCGGGACATCGCCGGCGAGTGGCGGGCGGCGATCGGGTCGCCGCCCAGCGCACGCCACGCCGTGCTGGTGGCCCTCGAGGCCAACTCGGTCGTGGGCTACGCGGTCCTCGCGCCCTCGCCGGACCCCGACTCCGACGAGGACGAGTCCCGGATCGAGCTGGTCGACCTCGTCGTGCACCCGGACGGAACCCGCCGAGGGCACGGGTCGCGCCTGCTCGCCGCGGCGGTTGACCACGGGCGCCGAAACGGCGGGACCGAGATCCTCACCTGGTGTGCCGTCGGCGACGACCCGCGCCTGGTGTTCCTCACGTCCGCGGGCTTCGGACCCGACGGTGCCAGCCGCACCCTCGACGGCGAGTCCGACACCGACGGGGCGTCGGGCGGGCTGCGCCAGGTCCGGCTGACGAGCCTGGTGTGACCGGGCCGCGAGACCGGGTCCGGGGTCTGGGGTCTGGGGTCGGGGGTCTGGGGTCTGGGGTCTGGGGTCTGGCCCTAGGCTCGGCCCGTGACATCGCGATTCACCGGCATCCCGATCGAGGCCTTCGAGTTCTACGACGCGCTCGCCCGCAACAACACCAAGGTGTGGTGGGCCGAGCACAAGAGCGAGTACGACACCCTCGTCAGGGAACCTCTGGTCGAGCTCATCGCCGAGCTGGAGGGCGAGTTCGGCGCCGGCCACGTGTTCCGGCCCTATCGCGACGTGCGCTTTGCCAAGGACAAGACGCCGTACAAGGACAGCCAGGGCGCCTTCGTCGGCGCCGAGGACTCGATCGGCTACTACGTGCAGATCTCGAGCACCGGGCTCATGGTCGCCGGGGGCTGGTACTCCGCCGAGGGCAAGCAGGTGCAGCGCTATCGCGACGCCGTCGACTCCCCCGTCGTCGTCGAGCTCGAGAAGGCGCTGGCCGCGGCCGAGACGGGCAGGCTCGTCGCGGGCGGCGACGTCATGAAGACGCGTCCGCGCGGTGTCGCGGAGGACCATCCGCACCTTGACCTCATGCGTCACCGCACCCTCACGGTCGAGCGGCACTTCGCCGTCGGCCCGTGGGTCAGCACCAGGACGGCGCTGACGAAGGTGCGTGCGGGGTGGCGCGCCATGTCGCCGCTCGTCGACTGGCTCGTCGACCACGTGGGTCCCGTCGATGACGGCATCCCGCCGGAGCCGCGGTGAGTGCGACAGCGGACAGGGCCGTTCCCCCGCACTGGGCCGAGGAACGCCGCGAGATCCTCACCAACGCTCTCGGAGTCGGCGTCGCTGTCGGCGCCTACGGCATCTCCTTCGGGGCCATCTCCGTCACCGGTGGACTCACTGTGCTGCAGACGCAGATGCTCTCGGCCCTGATGTTCACGGGCGGGTCCCAGTTCGCCTTCGTCGGCGTGCTCGTCGCCGGCGGGGGTGCTGTCTCGGCGATCGGCACGAGCGTCCTGCTCGGTGTCCGGAACGCGTTCTACGGGCTCACGATGGCACCCGTGCTACGTGTCCACGGGCTGCAGCGCGCGGTCGCCGCGCACCTCACCATCGACGAGTCGACCGCGATGGCGGTCGGCAGGTCGGTGGAGCACGACGACGGTCGCGCCTCCCGATTCGCCTTCTGGGCCACGGGATTGTCGGTGTTCGTCTTCTGGAACCTCGCGACCCTCGCGGGATCACTCGGCGCGGGCGCCCTGGGCGATCCGCGCGCCTGGGGTCTCGACGCCGCGATCCCTGCCGGGTTCATCGCACTGGTGTGGCCACGGCTGCGCGACCGGCGGTCCTGGACGATCGGGCTCTGCGCCGCGGCGGTGGCCCTGGTGCTCACGCCGTTCCTGCGCCCCGGTGTCCCCGTGCTCCTCACCTCCGTGGTGGCGGTCATCGCCGGCGTGCTCGCCGTGCGCGACCACGTGCCGTCGGTCGAGGACTACGACGATGTGGCCACGCCGTGAGCGCCACATGGTGGGCCATCATCGCCGCCACACTCGGGTGCTACGCAGCCAAGATCGCCGGTCAGTCCGTGCCGCAGCGGATGCTCGACCGTCCACTGGTGCTCGCGATCTCCGACGCCCTGCCGGTCGCGCTGCTGATGGCCCTCGTCGCCGTGCAGACCTTCGCCGTCGGGCAGCACCTCGTGCTCGACGCGCGTTTCGCCGGGCTCTGCGCCGCCATCGTGGCACTGCTGCTGCGCGCGCCCTTCCTCGTTGTCGTGATCGTCGCCGCCGGGGTGGCCGCGGGGCTACGCACGATGGGCTGGGCCACGTGACCCAGGGCATGATCAGCGTATGATCTCGGGGCCCCGCGAACAGCGCCCGCCGTTCCGGGTGTTCTATCGCGATCTCGACCGGCACCGTCCGCTGGACACCGACGACGTGCAGGAGGGCCGGGTGCGTGTGCTCCCCGTGCTGAGCGACGGTAGCGAGGTGCACACCACGATCACGACGGCATCATCGGACTCCCTCGGTCGCACCAAGTCGCATGGCGTCTCGGCGCTCGCGATCGATCGTCGGTGGCACGAGCGCAGTCCGGCCTCGACGTGACCAGCGAGAGCCTCGTCTGGCGCCGACCGATGGTGTCTCGCGACGTCGACGAGGCGCACCGCGCCTCCACCCCGCTCGAGCTATTCTTCGACCTCTGCTTCGTCGTGGCCATTGCGGCCGCAGCCGGCCGACTGCACCACGCGGAGTCCGAGGGGCACCTCTGGGAAGGCCTGCTCGGCTACGCCATGGTCTTCTTCGCCATCTGGTGGGCCTGGATGAACGTCACCTGGTTCGCTTCGGCCTACGACGTGGACGATGTGCTGTACCGCCTTGCGGTGTTCGTCATGATCGGCGGCGCGCTGATCCTGGCGGCCGGGGTGACCCGCGCCTTCGACGACCGCGACTTCGCCGTGGTCACCTTGGGCTACGTCGTGATCCGCACCGCGCTGGTGGGGCTGTGGTTGCGTGCCGCCCACGACGACGTGCCACGACGCGCCACGGCACTGCGATTCGCTGTCGGGATCGGGCTGTGCCAGCTCGGCTGGATCGCCCTGCTGTGGGTTCCGGAGCCCGCGAAGCTGATCGGCTTCGCACTCCTGATCGTCGCCGAGCTCAGCGTGCCTGTGGTCGCGCACCGCACCGGCTCCACCGCGTGGCACGCCGGTCACATCGCCGAGCGCTACGGGCTGTTCACGATCATCGTGCTGGGTGAGTCGGTGCTCTCCGGATCGGTGGCCGTCGGCACCGCGCTCGACGGCGGCTCCGACGTGCGCGCGATCGCCGGCATCGCGCTCGGTGGCCTGCTCCTCGTGTGCAGCATGTGGTGGAAGTACTTCGCCCGCTCGGCCGAGGAGCTGCTCACCAGCGACGCAGTCGCATTCCGCTGGGGCTACGGCCATCTCGTCGTCTTCGCGGCGGCAGCCGCGGTGGGCGCGGGCCTCGTGGTGGCGGTGGACCAAGCCACCGGTGCCGCTGAGATCAGCGAACGCACGGCCGGTGCCGCGGTGACCGTCCCGGTCGCGATCTACCTCGTCATGGTCTGGTGGCTCCACCTCCGCCCGCACGACGACGCCCCGTACGGCGTCATCGTCAGTGTGGGCGCCTCGATGGTGCTGATCTCGACCTTCGCGCCGCAACCGGTGCTGGTGGCGGGGCTGTGCGCCGCCGCCACGGTTGCCGCGGCCGTGACGATGGGGATCCGCCGGAGTCAGTCGAGCCCGAGGTAGGAGTCGAGGCCGACGGTGAGACCCGGGTGTGCGGCGACGTTGCGCACCCCGAGTAGCACGCCGGGCATGAACGACACACGGTCGGTGGAGTCGTGGCGGATCGTGAGGGTCTCGCCGTCCTGACCGAGCAGGACCTCCTGGTGCGCGATCAGGCCCCGCAGCCGTACCGAGTGGACCGGGATGCCGTCGATGTCAGCACCTCGTGCGCCGGGGAGAAGGTCGGAGGTGGCGTCGGGCTGGGCGCCGAGGCCGGCCGCGGTTCGCGCCTGCGCGATGAGGTGGGCCGTGTGGCGCGCGGTGCCCGACGGGGCGTCGACCTTGTTCGGGTGGTGCAGCTCGATGACTTCCACCGACTCGAAGAAACGTGCCGCCTGCGCCGCGAGCCGCATCATCAGCACTGCGCCGATCCCGAAGTTCGGGGCGATCAGGACGCCGGTCGCGGGCGAGGCGGCCGCCCAGCCCCGCACCGTGGCGAGGCGGTCGTCGTCGAACCCTGTGGTGCCGACGACGGCGTGGATACCGTGCGCCAGAACAAACTCGAGATTCGCCATGACCGCACCGGGATGGGTGAAGTCGACGACGACCTCAACGTTCGCAGCGGTGAGCGCGGCGAGGTCGTCGCCGTCGTCGAGCGCCGCGACGAGCTCGAGATCGGCGGCACCTGTGACGGCACGCACGACCTCGACGCCCATGCGACCTGCGGATCCCAGGACCCCAACGCGGACGGCCATGCCGACTCCCCTCAGGAGACCGCGGACGAGAAGTCGCGGTCGGTGTCGAACGGTCCGATCACGGCGAGGGTGGGCGTGACCTCGAGCAGCGAGCCCGCGATCTCGCGAACGTCGTCGATGGTGACCTCGTCGATCGCGGTGAGGACCTCCGCGGTCGACCACAGCTCGCCCGCGAGGAGCTCGGCCTTGCCGATGCGGGACATGCGGGACCCGGTGTCCTCGAGTCCGAGGACGAGACCGCCGCGCACCTGGCCCTTGCCTCGGGCCAGCTCCTCGTCGGTGATCCCGTGGGCCGCCACCTTCGCGAGCTCGTCCCGCGAGATCTCCAGGACGTCGTCGATCTTCTTGGGCATGCATCCGGCGTAGACGCCGAACATGCCGGTGTCGGCGTAGTGAGAGGCGAAGGAGAACACGGAGTACGCCAGACCGCGCTTCTCGCGGATCTCCTGGAAGAGCCTGCTGCTCATGCCGCCGCCGAGCGCGGAGTTGAGCACGCCGAGGGCGAACCGGCGGTCGTCGTCGCGCGCGAGGCCAGGCACGCCGAGGACGACGTTGGCCTGCTCGGTGGTCTTCGACAGCACACGCACGTCGCCGGCACCCCGGGTGCGGAAGGCACCCCTGCGCGGGACCGCGGGCGAAGCGTCGCCCTCGAGGAGCCCGGCAGCGCCGAACGCCCGGCGCACGAGGCGCACGACCGCGGCGTGGTCGACATTGCCAGCGGCCGACACGACCATGTTCTCAGGTCGGTACTGGCGGTGGTAGAAGGCACGGATGGCGCGAGGCGTGATGGCCTCGATGGTCTCGACCGTGCCGAGGATCGGGCGCCCGAGAGGGGTGGGGCCGAACATGGCATCGGCGAACTCCTCGTGCACGAGGTCGCCGGGGTCGTCGTCGCGCATCGCGATCTCTTCGAGGATCACGTCGCGCTCGCCGTCGACGTCCTTGGCGCGCAGCAGCGCGGAGGTGACGAGGTCGGAGACGACGTCGACCGCGAGCGGCAGGTCGACGTCGAGCACCCGCGCGTAGAAGCAGGTGTATTCCTTGCTGGTGAAGGCGTTCATCTCGCCGCCGACCGCATCGATCGCGGCGGAGATGTCGAGCGCGGAACGACGCTCGGTGCCCTTGAAGAGCAGGTGCTCGAGGTAGTGCGCTGCCCCGGCCTGAGCCGGGGTCTCGTCGCGCGAGCCGACACCGACCCAGATGCCGAACGCTGCCGAGCGGACGCCTGGCAGGTTCTCGGTCACCACCCGGAGGCCACCGGGCAGGACGGTTCGGCGTACGCGAGCACCGTCCTCGTCGAGCAGGGTGCGGGTCGAGCCGGGCTTCTGGTCACGCGCGCTGGGCACCCGGTGTGACCGGGTGCCCAGCGCGGTGGTGCGTGACGGTGCCATGTCGAGGATCAGGCCTCGACGTCAGCGGTCTCGTCGGACGTGGCGGCGTCGGATGCGTCGCCCTCCTCGACCGGCGACAGCGACAGCTTGCCGCGGGCGTCGATCTCGGAGATCTCCACGAGCACCGTCTGGCCGATGGACACGACGTCGTCGACGTTCTCGACGCGCTTGCCACCGGCGAGACCGCGCAGCTTGGAGATGTGGAGCAGGCCGTCCTTGCCGGGCATGAGCGAGATGAACGCGCCGAACGTCGTGGTCTTGACCACGGTGCCCAGGTAGCGCTCGCCGATCTCAGGCAT
>JBBRAQ010000017.1:0-88825 GCA_038206635.1 Candidatus Nanopelagicales bacterium
CAGGTCGTCGCCCTGGTCGAGCGCCGCGACCAGCTCGAGGTCAGCTGCTCCGGAGACCGCGCGTACGACCTCAGCACCCATGCGTCCGGCCGAACCGAGAACTGCGACGCGGATGCTCATGGGTGCTCCCTCAGGCAGTGAGTGCTCAGGCTGCGGTGGTTGCGTTCGTCAGTGGTGCCCGTGCTGGCGTGCTGGCGTGCTGGCGTGCTCAGGCGATGGCGGACGAGAAGTCTCGATCGGCATCGAAGGGCCCGATGACGGCGAGGGTCGGCGTGACCTCGAGCAGCGAGTCGGCGATCGCCGTGACGTCGTCGAGCGTGACCGCCTCGATTGCGGCGAGCACGTCAGCGGTCGACCACAGGTCACCTGTGAGCAGCTCGGCCTTGCCGATGCGCGACATGCGCGACCCGGTGTCCTCCATGCCGAGGACGAGGCCACCACGCATCTGACCCTTGCCGCGCTGCAGCTCCTCGTCTGTGAGGCCCGAGGCCGCGACCTTGACGAGCTCGTCGCGGCAGACCGCGAGCACCTCGTCGACCTTCTTCGGCATGCACCCGGCGTAGACGCCGAACTGGCCGGTGTCGGCATAGTGCGAGGCGAAGGAGAACACGGAGTAGGCCAGACCGCGCTTCTCGCGGATCTCCTGGAACAGCCGACTGCTCATGCCGCCGCCGAGGGCGGAGCTGAGCACGCTGAGCGCGAACCGCCGGTCGTCGTCACGAGCGATCCCCGGCACACCGAGGACGATGTTGGCCTGCTCGGTGGTCTTGGTCAGCACGCGTACGTCGCCAGCCCCGCGGGTGCGGAACCCGCCGGCGCGAGGCGCCGCCGGGACAGCGTCGCCCTCGAGGAAGCCGGCCGACCCGAAAGCCTTGCGCACCATACGAACCACGGTGGCGTGGTCGACGTTGCCGGTCGCCGAGACGACGATGTTCTCGGGACGGTACTGCCGGTGGTAGAACGCGCGGATCGCACGCGGGGTGATCGACTCGATCGTCTCGACCGTGCCGAGGATCGGGCGACCCAGCGGTGTCTTGCCGAACATCGCGTCGGCGAACTCCTCGTGCACGAGATCACCGGGGTCGTCGTCGCGCATCGCGATCTCTTCGAGGATCACGTCACGCTCGGACTCGACATCGGGTGCGCGCAGCAGCGCGGAGGTCACGAGGTCGCTGATCACATCGACTGCCAGCGGCAGGTCGACGTCGAGCACCCGGGCGTAGAAGCAGGTGTACTCCTTGCTGGTGAATGCGTTCATCTCGCCACCGACGGCGTCGATCGACGCCGAGATGTCGAGTGCGGACCGCCGAGCGGTCCCCTTGAACAGCAGGTGTTCGAGGTAGTGGGCGGCACCGGCCTGGGCAGGGGTCTCATCACGCGAGCCCACCCCCACCCAGATCCCGAACGCCGCCGAGCGCACGCCGGGGATGTTCTCGGTGATCACGCGCACCCCGCCCGGGAGGACGGTGCGACGTACGCGCGCGCCCTCCTCGAGCAGCAGCGTGCGCGTCGTGCCGGGCTTCTGCTCACGAGCCCCGGGCACGCGGCTGCGCCGCGTACCCGGGATCGTGTGTGATGCGGTCATCGAGGAGTTCAGGCCTCGTCGTCTGCGTCGTCGTCAGCGGCGGCCGGCGTCACCGCGGAGGTGTCACCGTTGTCCTCGACCGGTGAGAGCGAGAGCTTGCCTCGCGCGTCGATCTCGGAGATCTCCACGAGCACCTTCTGGCCGATGGACACGACGTCGTCGACGTTCTCGACGCGCTTGCCACCGGCGAGGCTGCGCAGCTTGGAGATGTGGAGCAGGCCGTCCTTGCCCGGCATGAGGGAGATGAAGGCACCGAACGTCGTGGTCTTGACGACCGTTCCGAGGTAGCGCTCACCGATCTCGGGCATGTGCGGGTTGGCGATGGCGTTGATCATCGCCCGTGCGGCCTCGGCCTTGGGGCCGTCGGTCGCACCGATGTAGATCGTGCCGTCGTCCTGGATGGTGATCTCGGCGCCGGTCTCGTCCTGGATCTGGTTGATCATCTTGCCCTTCGGGCCGATGACCTCGCCGATCTTGTCGGTCGGGATCTGGATCGAGATGATCCGAGGCGCGAACGGTGACATCTCATCCGGCACGTCGATGGCCTCGAGCATGACGTCGAGGATCGCGAGACGCGCCCCTCGGGCCTGCGTCAGGGCACCGGCGAGGACCGAGGCGGGGATGCCGTCGAGCTTGGTGTCCAGCTGCAGCGCGGTGACGAACTCCCGCGTGCCGGCGACCTTGAAGTCCATGTCGCCGAAGGCGTCCTCGGCTCCGAGGATGTCGGTCAGGGTGACGTACTCGGTCTCCCCGTCGACCTCGTCGGAGATGAGGCCCATGGCGATGCCGGCGACGGGGGCCTTGAGGGGCACACCTGCGTTGAGCAGCGACATGGTCGAGGCACAGACCGAGCCCATCGAGGTCGAGCCGTTGGAGCTGAGGGCCTCCGACACCTGGCGGATGGCGTAGGGGAACTCCTCCTTCGTCGGCAGGACCGGCACGAGGGCGCGCTCGGCGAGAGCACCGTGACCGATCTCGCGACGCTTGGGCGAGCCCACGCGGCCGGTCTCCCCGGTGGAGTAGGGCGGGAAGTTGTAGTTGTGCATGTAGCGCTTGCGCGTCTCGGGGCTGAGCGTGTCGAGCTGCTGCTCCATGCGGAGCATGTTCAGCGTGGAGACGCCGAGGATCTGGGTCTCGCCGCGCTCGAACAGCGCCGAGCCGTGCGCCCGAGGGATGAGGTCGACCTCAGCCGACAACGTGCGGATGTCGGTGAGCCCGCGGCCGTCGATGCGCACCTTGTCGCGCAGGACGCGCTGGCGCACGAGCTTCTTGGTGAGCGAGCGCAGCGCAGCGCCGATCTCCTTCTCGCGTCCGTCGAACTGCCCGGCGAGACGCTCCGCGGCGAGATCCTTGACGCGGTCGAGCTCGGCCTCGCGGTCGTGCTTGCCGGCGATCGTGAGGGCTGCGGCGAGCTCGGTGGCGACCGCGCCCTCGACGGCATCGAACGCGTCTGCCTGGTAGTCGAGGAAGAGCCGGAACTCCCGGATCTCCTTCGACGCCTTCGCCGCGAGCTCGCTCTGGGCGTCGCAGAGGATCTTGATGAACTGCTTCGATGCCTCGAGTCCCTCGGCCACGATCTCCTCGTTCGGCGCCTTGGCGCCGCCCTTGACGAGCTCGATCGTGTTGGCGGTGGCCTCGGCCTCGACCATCATGATCGCGACGTCGTCGCCGACGATCCGGCCCGCGACGACCATGTCGAACACGGCCTCCTCGAGCTGGGAGTGCGACGGGAAGGCGACCCACTGGCCCTTGATCAGGGCGACGCGGGTGGCGCCGATGGGGCCGCTGAAGGGGATGCCGGAGATCTGTGTCGACATCGACGCCGCGTTGATCGCGATGACGTCGTAGAGGTGGTCGGGGTTGAGCGACATCACCGTGATGACGACCTGGATCTCGTTGCGCAGACCCTTGACGAACGAGGGGCGCAGCGGGCGGTCGATGAGGCGGCAGGTGAGGATCGCGTCCTCGCTGGGGCGGCCCTCACGGCGGAAGAACGAGCCGGGGATGCGTCCCACGGCGTACATGCGCTCCTCGACGTCGACCGTCAGCGGGAAGAAGTCGAACTGCTCCTTGGGGTGCTTCCCGGCCGTCGTGGCCGAGAGCAGCATGGTGTCGTCGTCGAGGTAGGCGACGGCGGAGCCGGCGGCCTGCTGGGCGAGACGGCCCGTCTCGAACCGGATGGTGCGGGTGCCGAAGGCGCCGTTGTCGATGACGGCTTCGGATGTGTGAATCTCGGGACCCTCCACGGGTGCCCTCCTCTTTGTCGTGTGGGACGTCGAGGAGCGAGCGCAGGAGCACCTACCAGTCGGCAGGAGGCCGGTCATCGATCGAAGCGCCCGGGCTGCGGGCCGCTTCCCACGCTCCTGCGCGGGGGGCGACGTGCCCGGGTGCCACTACCGAGGACCGACGACTGGGGCGTCTCCGGGGCGTTCGCCCCACGATCATCCCTGTGGTGCGTCGCTGGGTGATCCAGCAGCGGGGTGGTGCGGGTGGTAGGGACGTGCATCGACTGAGGTATCTACCCCGGCCGCGGAGGAGAACAGGGGAGCGACCCAGTGGGCCACTCCCCTGTTCCTAGGCTCATCGACGGATGCCGAGGCGCTCGATGATCGCGCGGTAGCGGTTGATGTCGGTCTTGGTGAGGTACTTCAGCAGCCGACGGCGCTGGCCGACCAGCAGCAGCAGCCCACGGCGGCTGTGGTGATCGTGCTTGTGCAGCTTCAGGTGCTCGGTGAGGTCGTTGATGCGGCGCGTGAGCAGCGCGATCTGGACCTCGGCTGAACCGGTGTCACCCTCGGAGAGGGCGTATTCGGCGATGATCGCGTTCTTGGTCGCGGTATCGAGCGACATGCGGGGAATCCTTCAGGGCGCATCGCGGATCGCGCAGGGGGCGCAGACCCTAGAACAGTCGCGAACCGCGGGGCACCCACCCCACGGCCGTCACCGGGCAGACTACCAGCGCCGCGGCGTACCGCCCAAACCGCGCTCGACCCCGAACCCGCAGGTCAGACCACTCGCCAACCTTCCCGATCCTCCCCTGAGGGAGGGAAGGTGCAGTTGAACTGCACCTTCCCTCCCGATGGGCCCAAGAAGGTAGGTCAGGTGGTGGTTCAGGCGAGGATCCGCCGGGTGGTGTCGACGTCGACGGCCATGCGGGCAACGAGGTCCGCGAGGGCGGTCGGTCCCTCGAAGCGCAGCTGGCCGCGGATCCGGTCGACGAAGTCGATCGCCACGTGGGCGCCGTAGAGCTCGAGGTCGTCCCGGTCGAGGACGTAGGCCTCCACGCGGCGCTCCACGCCGTCGAACGTCGGATTGGTCCCGACGCTGACGGCCGCCGGCATCGTCACCCTGTGTTCGGTGTACGGCGACAGCACGACGCGTGCGGCGTAGACGCCATCGGCCGGGATAGCTGCGTGGGGCGAGGTCGCAAGGTTGGCTGTGGGGTAGCCGAGCTCACGCCCACGCTTGTCCCCGTGCACCACCGTGCCCTCGACCCGGTGCGGACGACCGAGGGAGTAGCCCGCCGACGCCACGTCACCCGCGCGGATGAGACCGCGGACGTAGGTCGAGGACCAGACCCCGCCCTCCCCAGCGACGAGCGGCTCGGAGTCGACCACGAAGCCGCGGTCGCGCCCGAGCTCGGCGAGGGTCTCGGGGTCCCCGGCCGCGCGGTGGCCGAACCGGAAGTTGTCCCCGACGACGACGGCGAGGGCGTGGAAGCGCTCGAGCAGCACCCGGTCGACGAACTCCTCCGGTGAGAGCCCCGCGAGCTCGCGGGTGAAGGGCAGCACGCAGACGGCGTCGGCTCCGAGCTCGGCCATGAGGGCGCACCGGTGGTCGATCGTGGAGAGCAGGGTGGGGTGCGTGCCGGGCCGCACGACCTCGTCGGGGTGGGGATCGAACGTGACGACGACTGTGGGCGCGCCGAGTGTGTGAGCGTGCGCCACCGCCTTGCCGATCACCGCGCGGTGCCCGTAGTGCACACCGTCGAACACACCGATCGCCACGACCGACGCGGGCTGGTCGGCGGGCACGTCGTCGAGGTCCTGCCAGCGCTGCACGGGCCACAGCCTGCCATCCTGTCGCCGACCTGTCGGCATCGGTGCGCCGTCGACGCCGACCGCAGCCGTGAGGACCTGCTGCCGGGTGCGTGCAGCCGTCAGGTCAGGAGAAGACGACGAGATGGGCGAGAAGACCGTCGCGCGGCTCGGCGAGGGACAGCACCGTGCCGTCCGGACCGAACACCCCGACCGTCGCGCCAGCGTCGAGGAGGACCGACTCCGGCACCGGGATTCGGCCGCCGTGCAGCACGATCACCGCCGTGGCGTCGTCGACGTCGATCCGCGGGAAGGCCGTGGCGACGACGTCGGCCAGCGCGAGCACGGACGGCTCGACTGCGAGCCCCTCGAGGGTCCGCGCCACCTCGAGGCCGAACGGCCCCACCCGCGTGCGGCGCAGGGCCGTGAGGTGACCCCCCACGCCGAGAGCGGCGCCGAGATCACGTGCCAGCGCCCGGATGTAGGTCCCGGAGCTGCACACGACCGTGACGTCGACATCGACGACGCCGAGCCCGTCGACCCTCGAGCGACGCACGCCGAGGACGTCGAAGCGCGACACGGTGACCGAGCGGGTCGCCAGCTCGACCTCCTCCCCGGCGCGGACACGGGTGTAGGAGCGCACGCCGTCGACCTTGACTGCGCTCACCGACGACGGCCGCTGCTCGATCGGCCCACGCAGGGGCGCGATCGCCGCCTCGATATCGGCGTCCGTGACCGCACCGGCGTCCGCGGCGGAGAGGACGTCGCCCTCGGCGTCGTCGGTCACGGTGGTGCTGCCGAGCCGGATCGTGGCGTCGTAGTCCTTCTCGGTCAGGGCGAGATGGCCGAGCAGCCGGGTGGCGCGCTCGATGCCGATCAGCAGCACCCCGGTCGCCATCGGGTCAAGGGTTCCGGCGTGACCGACCTTGCGGGTCCCGATGATCCGGCGCATCCGGGAGACGACGTCGTGACTCGTCATCCCGGCCGGCTTGTCGACGACGACGAGTCCGTCGGGCGCGGTGCGCGCCCGGGGTCCGCGGGCCATGCCTACTCCGGCAGGTGCGGCGCGGAGGCCAGCGCCTCGCGCACGCCGCGCAGGACGTCGCGCGGACCTCCGGCGCCGGAGAAGCCCGCCGCGAAGCGATGGCCGCCTCCGCCGAGAGCGATGGCGATGGCCGAGACGTCAATACGGCCCTTGCTGCGCATCGACACCCGCCACGCACCGGTGTCGTCCTGCTTGAGCACGCAGGCGACCTCCGCCTCGCTGGCGATCCGCAGGACGTCGATGATGCGCTCGACGGCGTCGAGCGGAAGGTCGAAGGTGGCCCGGTCGGCGTCGCTGACGACGGTCCAGGCGAGTCCGAGGCCGCCGACGGACGACTCCTCGAGCACGGCGCGGTCGAGCGCGGCCCCGAGCAGGCGCAGCGCCCCGAAGGGCTCGTCGTCATAGATCTGGCGGGCGATGATGTCGTGTCGCATTCCGGTCGCGAGCAGCCGCGCGGCCATCTCGTGGGTCTGCGCGGTGGTGCCGGCGTACTTGAACGACCCCGTGTCGGTGACGAGCCCGGCATAGATCGGCGTGGCGATCGTGGAGTCGAGGGTGACGCCGAGACGGTCGACCAGCGACAGGGCCAGCACGGCCGTCGCCGGAGCGTCGACATCGACGAGGTGCAGGCGCCCGAAGCCGGTGTAGGAGGCGTGGTGGTCGATCGCGACGAAGGTCTCGGCCGACTCCGTCACGCTGCGCAGCACCCCGAGACGGTCGAAGGAGCTGACGTCGAAGGACACCACGACGGTGCGGCCCGACACGTGGTCAGGAGATAGGAGGAGGTGCTGGCCCGGCAGCGAGCGCAGGATCCGCGGCACGACGAAGGGGTCGTCGCCGAAGGACACCGCGACGTCGACGCCGCGCGCCTCGAGTGCGAGCCCGACGGCGAGGGCCGACCCCAGCGCGTCGGCGTCGGGAGAGACATGGGCGAGCAGCAGGACCGGAGCTCCCGAGGTCAGGGCCGCCACCGTGGCATCCCAGTCGGCCTCGAGCGGCGCCGCGGTCCAGGTCACGAGGTCGGCTCCCCAGCGGCGGCGGCCGCGGCGTCCCGGGGCGTCTCGTGGTCGTCGTCGACGTCGGAGTCGTCGAGGTCGGAGTCGTCCTCGTCCTCGTCGGAGTCGTCACCGTCGAGGTCGTCCTCATCCTCGCGCGGCTTCCTGTAGGGGTCGGCGTCGCCGGCATAGGTCGCCGTGGCTGCCTTCTCGTGCACCTCGGCATCGGCCCGGGCAGCCTGGCTGAGGAGGTCCTCGATCGCGAGGGCGTTCTCGGGGACGGCGTCCGCGACGAAGGCGAGGGTCGGGGTGAACCGCACGCCCGTGAGGCGCCCGATCTCGCTGCGCAGCACGCCCTTCGCGCTCTCGAGCGCGGCGGCCGTGCCCACCTTCTCCTCCTCGGTCCCATAGACCGTGTAGTAGACCGTGGCCTCGTGCAGATCGCCGGTGACCCGCGCGTCGGTGATGGTGATGAAGCCCAGGCGCGGGTCCTTGATGCGCTGCTCGAGCATCTCGGCCACGATCACGCGGATCCGGTCGGAGAGCTTGCGGGCGCGGGCCGGGTCAGCCATGGAAGGGGTCCTTTCGAGGTACGGGTGCGTGTGCGTCGTGCTGTGACGCTCGTGCCGGACGAGCGACCCAATCGGGTCTGGTCGGACGGCTCAGTCGTCGTCGCTGCTGTGCAGGGTACGGCGGGTACTGAGCAGGTCGAGCTCGCGGCGCGCGGCGACCATCCGCTCGCAGGAGTCGAGGACCGCCGTGCAGTGGGCGGGGTCCGAGGACACCACCGCGACACCGAGCAGCGCCCGCCGATGGAGTTCCTGATAGCCCACCTCGGCCACCGTCACCTCGAACTGCCGACGAAGGTCGGCGAGCAGGGGGCGGACGATCCCGCGTTTCTCCTTGAGCGAGTAGATGTCACCCAGGAGGACGTCGAGCTCGAGGGCTCCCACGAACACGACGTCCTCCTGGTGAACGACAGGGCGGGTCAGACGCGCGGCTTCTCGCGCATCTCGAACGTCTCGACGACGTCGTCGACCTTGATGTCGTTGAACGAGCCGAGTCCGATACCGCACTCGAAGCCCTCGCGGACCTCGGTGGCATCGTCCTTGAACCGCTTGAGCGACTCGATGGTGAGGTTGTCCGCCACGACGGCACCGTCACGGATGAGGCGCGCCTTGGAGTTGCGGCGGATGAGGCCCGAGCGCACGAGCGAGCCGGCGATGTTGCCGAACTTGCTCGAACGGTAGACCTCGCGGATCTCGGCGGTACCGAGCGAGACCTCCTCGTACTCCGGCTTGAGCATGCCCTTGAGCGCGGCCTCGATGTCGTCGATCGCCTGGTAGATGATCGAGTAGAAGCGCACGTCGACGCCCTCGCGCTCGGCGAGGTCGCGGGCCTTGCCCTCGGGTCGCACGTTGAAGCCGATGATCACGGCGTCGGACGCCGCAGCCAGCATCACGTTGCTCTCGGTGATGGCACCGACGCCCCGGTCGATGACGCGCAGCAGGACCTCGTCGCCGACCTCGAGCTTGACGAGTGCGTCCTCCAGAGCCTCGACCGAACCGGACACGTCGCCCTTGAGGATGAGCTTGAGCTCCTCGGTCTCGCCACGCTCGAGGGACTTGAGGAAGTCCTCGAGGGTGCGGCGACCCCGTGCCTGGGCGAGCGCGGCGTTGCGCTCACGGGCGGCACGGGTCTGGGCGATCTGACGGGCAGTGCGGTCGTCGTCGACGACCAGCATGTTGTCGCCGGCACCGGGGACGGCGGTGAGGCCGAGGACCTGGACCGGACGGGCCGGGGTGGCCTCGTGCAGCGTGTTGCCGTGCTCGTCGAGCATGGCGCGCACGCGGCCGTAGGCGTCGCCGACCACGATCGAGTCACCCGGACGCAGGGTGCCGCGTTGGACGAGCACCGTGGCGACCGGACCGCGACCGCGGTCGAGGTGCGCCTCGATGGACACGCCCTGGGCGGGCTGGTTGGGGTTGGCCCGGAGGTCGAGAGCCGCATCCGCCGTGAGGATGAGCGCCTCGAGCAGCTCGTCGATCCCGATCCCGGCCTTGGCCGAGACATCGACGAACATGGTGTCGCCGCCGTACTCCTCGGGAACCAGGCCGTACTCGGTGAGCTGGCCGCGCACCTTGGTGACGTCGGCCCCCTCCTTGTCGATCTTGTTGACCGCGACCACGATCGGGACGCCGGCCGCCTTGGCGTGGTTGAGCGCCTCGATGGTCTGCGGCTTCACGCCGTCGTCGGCCGCGACCACCAGGATCGCGATGTCGGTCACCTGCGCACCACGAGCACGCATGGCGGTGAACGCCTCGTGGCCCGGGGTGTCGATGAAGGTGATGGCACGCGGGTCGTCGCTGTCGGGGCGGGCCACGATCTGGTAGGCACCGATGTGCTGGGTGATGCCACCGGCTTCCTTGGCCATCTGGTTGGTCTTGCGGATGGCGTCGAGGAGGCGCGTCTTCCCATGGTCGACGTGACCCATGACGGTGACGACCGGCGGACGCTCGACGAGGTCGGACTCGTCGCCCTCGTCCTCGCCGAACTCGAGGCTGTAGCTCTCCAGCAGCTCGCGGTCCTCGTCCTCGGGACTGATGATCTGGACGTCGAAGTTGAGCTCGGTACCCAGCAGCATCAGCGCGTCGTCGGACAGCGACTGCGTCGCCGTGACCATCTCGCCGAGCTTGAACATGACGCCGACGAGGATGCCGGGGCTCACGTTGATCTTGTCGGAGAAGTCCGTGACCGTGGATCCGCGGGCCAGTCGAACGACCTGGCCCTGACCCATCGGACGAACCTCGCCGCCCATCGACGGGGCGGACATGTTGTCGAACTCCTGGCGCTTCGCCCGCTTGGACTTGCGCCCACGAGCCGGCTTGCCACCGGGACGGCCGAACGCACCGGCCGTGGTGCCACGACCCGCGCCACCGGGACGGCCGGAGAAGCCGCCGGGACGCGGCGGACCGAAGCCGCTACCGCCGCCACCAGGACCACCGGGGCCACCGGGACGAGGAGAGCCGAAGCCGCCGCCACCGCCGCCGGGACGACCACCGGGACCGCCGGGACCACCCGGACGGGCGCCGGGACCACCGGGACGGGCGCCGGGACCACCCGGGCCGGAGGGACGACCGGCACCGGGACCGCCGGGGCCGGCCGGACGACCGGGACGCTGGCCGGGCATCATCCCCGGGTTGGGGCGCGGTGCGCCGGGGACGCCGCCGCCGGGACGGGCCGCCGGGCGGGGAGCGCCGGGGACGCCGCCGGTCGCGGGGCGCTCGACGCTGCGGTCGGTGAAGGGGTTGTTGCCCGGACGTGCCGGGCGGGGGGCACCGGGGATCGGGGCGGCCGGAGCCGGGGCGGCGGGGCGAGCGGGAGCCTCGACGCTCTTCTCGGTGAACGGGTTGTTGCCCGGACGCGGCCCGCGCGGGGCAGCCGGGACCGCGGGTGCTGCCGATGCGGCGGGGGCGAGGGGCGCAGCCGGTGCTGCGGGGGCGGCCGGAACCGGTGCTGCGGGGACCGGCGCCGGAGCGCTGATGACCGGAGCGACGGGGGCGGCCGGAGCGGCGGGCCCAGGCTGTCCCGGCTTGGGTGCGGCCTTCGCGGCCGGCGCGGCAGCCGCGGGGGCTGACGGCGCGACGGGATAGGCCTCACGGAGCCGCCGGACTACCGGCGCCTCGATGGTGGAGCTCGCCGATCGGACGAACTCACCCATTTCCTGGAGCTTGGCCACGACGACCTTGCTCTCGACACCGAGCTCCTTCGCGAGCTCGTATACCCGGACCTTCGACACAGTTCTCCTGCTCTTCGGTCCGGTATCGGGGTCGACCCGGACCACTCAGACGTGCACGGACACGCTCATCGCTGGGCGTTCATCGGGTGCTCATGTCCTTGTCGCTCCCGAACGTAAGTGGACAGTGGCCAGGTGGTGCCACGCGGCGGTCAGACCGTCACGCGTCGTGCTGGGCCGGGCTCGGCGACCCCGAGCGGTGCTCGGCGTACCGATGCTCGAGCTCGGCCCGCACCGCGGTGTCGTCGAGCGCGCCGTCGGACCGCAAGGCCCGGGGAAGCGCCCGCCGGCGTACGGCGAGGTCGAGACAGGCCGGATCGGGGTGCAACCAGGCACCTCGTCCGGCCAGGCGCGCACGGGGATCGGGGACAAGAACGCCCTCGACCACGACGACACGCACCAGGTCGGGGCGGCCGCCACGAACCCGGCATCCGACGCAGGTGCGCACCGGGGTGCGCGCGAGGGAACGGGCGACCGGGCGACCGGCCGAGGATGAGTCTACCGCGCCGCTGGACGGCTCAGTCACGCCCACGACCCGCGTCGCTCTCCCTCGCATCACCCTGCGGCTCGGTATCGGACCGGATGTCGATGCGCCAGCCGGTCAGGCGGGCCGCGAGGCGGGCGTTCTGCCCCTCCTTGCCGATGGCGAGGGAGAGCTGATAGTCCGGGACGACGACCCGGGCCGAGCGCGCGGCCTCGTCGACGACGGTCACCGAGGACACGCGCGCGGGCGACAGTGCGTACCCGACCATCTCCGCCGGGTCGTCGGACCAGTCCACGATGTCGATCTTCTCTCCGTGCAGCTCGGACATGACCGCGCGGACGCGCTGTCCCATCGGACCGATGCAGGCGCCCTTGGCGTTGAGCCCGTTCACCGTCGACCGGACGGCCATCTTCGTGCGGTGGCCGGCCTCCCGGGCGATCGCCTCGATCACGACCGAGCCGTCGGCGATCTCGGGCACCTCGAGGGCGAACAACGAGCGCACGAGGTTCGGGTGCGTCCGGGAGAGGGTCACCCGCGGTCCCCGGGGCGTCTTCGTGACCCCGATGACGTGGCACTTGAGCCGGGTTCCGTGGGTGTACTTCTCACCCGGCACCTGCTCCTGCGGCGGGAGCACGCCCTCGATCTTGCCGAGGTCGACCAGCACCATGTGCGGATTGCTCCCCTGCTGGACGATGCCCGACACCAGGTCGCCCTCGGTGCCGACGAACTCCCCGAAGGTGACGTCGTCCTCGGCCTCACGCAGTCGCTGGAGGAGCACCTGGCGCGCGGTCGTGGCCGCCACCCGCCCGAAGTCGTCGGGGGTGTCGTCGTACTCGCGACCGGGCGTGCCGTCCTCACCCGGGGCCTCGCGGGCCCAGATCAGGACGTGGCCGGTCGTGCGGTCGAGCACGGCGCGCGCGGAGTCCGCGGAGCCCTCCGTGCGGTGGTAGGCCAGCAGGAGCGCCTGCTCGATCGTGTCCACGACGAGGTCGTAGGAGAGGTCCCTCTCCCGGACGAGGGCCTTGAGTGCGCTGACGTCGATATCCATGGCGGGTCAGTCCTCGTGGTGGTCGGTGTCGGTGTCGTCGCCTTCTGGATCGTCCGCGTCGTCATCTGTCACGACGTCGTCTGCGGCGTCGAGGTCCGCGGCGTCGAGGTCCGCGTCGAGGTCTGCCGCGTCGGACTGCTCGGGTGCCGAACGGGAGAACTCGACCTGCACGACTGCCCGGGTGATGTCGGCCAGCGGGATCACCACGTGCCGCTTGCGACCCTTCTCATCGACCTCGAGGTCGACCTCGGTGTCGGTGACGCTGGTGATCCGGCCGGTGAGCGCGGGACCTCCGGAACGGGTGACCGCGACCAGTCGGCCGAGCGAGCGGACCCAATGGCGCGGCAGGGTCAGCGGACGGTCGACGCCGGGCGAGGACACCTCGAGGGTGTAGGGCTCGTCGCCGAGGACGTCGGTGTGCTCGAGGGCCTCAGCGACCGCGGTCGAGGCGGTGGCGACCTCGTCGAGGGTCACCCCGTGATCGCTGTCGACCAGCACCCGGAGCACGAGGCGGCGGCCGACCGCGCGGACCTCGACATCCTCGAGCTCGAGGCCGACGCCCTGCACGACCGGGGCGAGGGCGGCGACGATCTGGTCCTGACGGGCGGAGTCCGGCTGCCGTGGCGTCGAGCCGGGCCGGCGGCCCTGGGGGGGACGGGCGGACATGACGCCTCCTGGTGGCACCGGTGGCCTGGGTCACCGGGTGCTGTGCTGTTGTGGGGATCCTGTTGTGGACGTCGCAGTTGTGGGAGTAACCCTAGCGGCGCACGGGCGGGCACTCGGGCCGGCCCAGGTCTGTCGCCGTCGTCCGTCCGGGCACCGTCCTCACGGCGTCCCCACCAGGTCGTCGGGTCGGGCCGCACGGCGTGAGAGGCTGCGGCACATGCCAGCACTGCCGTCGATGACGCGTCGCGATGCCTTGCGCCTCGGCGCGGGCGCCGTCGCCGTCGTCACGCTGGCGGCGTGCACCACCGCCACCAACGGCAACCCCGACCCGGCGACCGCACCGGGCGGCCCGGAGGATCCCGACCGTGCGCTGCGCGCCGAGGTGGGCCGTGCCGAGACCACGCTCATCGCGCTCTACGCCACGTACGGTCCCGGCATCGCAGCACCGCTCGGGACCCGGGTGACGGCCCTCGGCAGCCGGCACGCCGCCTACCGGCAGGCGATCGACCCCGACCACCTCGCCGATGCGCCTGGCTCCGGCACCGCGTCGGGCTCCACGGCCTCGAGGAGTGCCTCCCCCGCCGTCACCCCGGTGCGGCCGGCGTCGACCCCGGCCGCCGTGCGCGCCACCCTGGCCAGGCTGCTCACGGCCGAGGTCGAGACCGCGAAGGCGCGGGCCGCCCAGTGCGCGCGCGCCACCGACGCCGACCTCGCCCGCACGATCGTGCTCGCCGGCGCGGGCGCAGCCGCGGCGGCCGAGGTCCTGCGCTCGGTGACCCCATGAGCGAGATCGACTCCGCCTCCGTCGTGCTGGAGGGCACCGAGGCGACGGTCTACGCCTACGGCCTGGTCGCCGCCCGGCTCACCGGCGCGGAACGATCACGCGCCCTCAGCGCCATGGCCGGACACCGCATCGAGCGTGACATGCTCCGGGCCCGGATCACGATGCTCGGTGGAAGTCCGGCGGGGGCGGCCGCCGCGTACACGCCACCGTTCCCCGTGACCAACGCCGTCTCCGCCCGCAGGCTCGCCGCCCTCGTCGAGGATCGCCTCGCCGGGCAGTGGGCCGGACTTGCCGCTGCGTCCGCGGCGAACGCCCGCACCTCGACGGCGCTGAAGGCGCAGGCCTGCGCGGTTCGCTCGGTCACGTGGTCGGGAGCGGCGCCGGTCTGGAACGGCGCGAGGTGACCGAGCCGCGCCACCAGCACCCGACTTGCGTCACAGCACCACCGACGGCGGCAGATGCGGGCAGAATCGCGGCATGAGACACGTCGAGGACACGCTGCGATCACTTGACGGCACCGAGCTCTTCGCCCAGCGATGGGAACCGGACGCCGCGCCGAAGGCCATCATCTGCCTCGTCCACGGGCTCGGGGAGCACTCGGGCCGGTACTCGGGCGTCGCTGACACTCTCACCGCCGCCGGCTACGCGGTGAGCTCCTACGACCTGCGTGGCCACGGCCGGTCGCCCGGCGCGCGCGGCGACGCGCCCTTCCCCGCCGACCTGAGCGACATCGACGCCCTGCTCGCCGATGCCGCCGCGCGCTGGCCGGACCGTCCCCGATTCCTCTACGGCCACAGCCTCGGCGGGCTGCTCGTCCTGACCTACGTCCTGCAGCGCGACGCCGACCTCGCGGGCGTGGTCGCGACGTCGGCCGGGCTGCGGAGCCCGGTCCTCGACCAGCGGCTGAAGATGCTCGCGGCGAAGGTCCTCGGCGCGGTCGCACCCTCGGTCACCATGCCGACGGGGCTCGACGCCGCTGGCCTGTCCCGCGACCGCAAGGTCGTCGACGCCTACCTGGCCGACCCGTTGGTCCACGACAAGGCGAGCCTCGCGCTGGGGCGCGACGGTGCCGCAGCGGCAGCCGCGACGCTGGCCGACGCCGCTCGGTTCCCGCTGCCGTTGCTGATGGTGCACGGGACTGCCGACCCGATCACGTACTCCAGCGGTACCGAGGCCTTCGCGGCGAAGGTGACCGGGGACTGCACGGTCCACCTGTACGACGGTCTCTTCCACGAGACGCACAACGAGCCCGAGCGCGACAAGGTGCTCGCCGAGACGATCACCTGGCTCGACGTGCACGTTCCCGACGCCTGAACCCGGCCGGGCGGCGGGGCTGAAGGACACGGCAGGGCCGTGCCCGGTCAGCCGCGCAGGACGTCGTAGCCCAGGCGGAGGAGCAGCGCGGCCACGACGACCAGGAACACGACTCGGACGAACCCCGAGCCGTGGCGTACGGCCGTACGCGCACCCACGACGGCGCCGGCGAGGTTGGCGGCGCCCATCGTGAGGCCGAGCACCCACAGGACGTGCCCACCGAGCCCGAACACGATCAGCGCCGCGAGGTTGGTCGACACGTTGACGACCTTCGCGATGGCCGAGGCGTTGAGGAAGGAGTAGCCCAGCATCACGACGAGGCCGAACACGAGGAACGTGCCCGTACCTGGGCCGAAGACGCCGTCGTAGGCACCGATCACGGCACCCATTGCGACAGCCGCGATGCCGTGGCGCGCATGGGATTCCGCGCCCTGCCACCGAAGTTCCTGGGACTCCCCCAGCGCTGGACGCACCAACGTCCAGACGCCCACGACGACGAGCATGAGGAGCGCGAAGGGTCGGAAGAACGACCCCGGCAGGTGGGTCGCGCCCACAGCTCCGGCCGCCGAGCCGAGGAACGCAGCCACCGCCATGGGCCAGGCCGTGCCGACGTCGGTGACGGCCGCGCGGCGGTAGGTGAGCGCAGCGGCCGACGTCCCGATGATCGAGGAGAGCTTGTTCGTCCCGAGCACCGTTGCCGGCGGGGCTCCGGGGAGCCCGAGGAGAAGGGCCGGCAGCTGCACGAGGCCGCCGCCCCCGCTGACGGCGTCGACCCACCCGGCGAGCGCGGCCGCTGCGACGAGCAAGGCCAGGACCACCGGAGCGACGCCGTACAGCGACTCCACGCCGTCAGCCCGCTGAGTTCCACCGGCGTACGACGTCGATCACGTCGCCGAGGCGCTGCACGACGGCATCGGGCACGACGTCGACGGGCACCTGCTGGTGCTCGGGGATGTCCGAGTGCGGCATGAGGATCGCACGCATGCCCGCCTGCTGCGCCCCATGGACGTCGTCCCAAGGACGATCGCCCACGAACACGACACGAGCCGGGTCGGTGACGCCGATCGCCGCCATGGCCGCGGCGAACGCATCCACGTGCGGCTTCCCGATGGCGGTCTCGCTGGTGTAGACCGCGCCGTCGACGAGGTGAAGGACGCCGTCGCGCGCGAAGACGGCCTCGTGGTGCTCGCGCGGCCACATGGTGTTGGAGAGCACGCCCACGCGCAGCCCGTCTGCGCGCAGCGCCTCGAGCAGCGGTACGACGTCGGGATCGGTGTGGGTGTGCGGGTCCCACGCCTCGAGGTAGGCCTCCATCGCTTCGGCATGCTGCCAGGAACCGGTGTCGATGCTCGCCAGCTCGAAGACCAGGTCGAGATGTCCGGTGCCCGTCGCCCCGCCCGACTGCCGCTGCCGCTGCCAGATCGACTCCTCGGCGTCGAAGAGCCGTTGCGCGAGCTCGGCGGCGTGCACGGCGTCATAGACCTGGGCGTAGGAGTACCACTGGGCCACGAGGTCGATCGAGTGCCACGGCGTGAGGGTGCCACCCCAGTCGAAGATGACGGCGTCGACGCCGCTCATGCGGTGCAGATACCCACGATGCGGTCGCGCGCCTCGGCCACCGGGACCTCGGTGCGCTCACCGGTCGCGCGGTCCTTGACCTCGACCACGCCGTCGACAAGGCCCTTGCCCACCACGACGATGGTCGGGACTCCGAGGAGCTCGGAGTCCTTGAACTTCACGCCCGGGGATGCGCTGCGACGGTCGTCGTAGATGACTCGCAGGCCGGCCGCGACCAGGTCGTCGGCGAGAGCCGCAGCATGGACGTAGACGGCGTCGTCCTTGCCGGTTGCGACGAGGTGGACGTCCGCCGGAGCGACCTCGCGGGGCCACCGGAGCCCGAGCTCGTCATGGCACTGCTCGGCGATGGCGGCCACGGCACGCGAGACGCCGATGCCGTAGGAGCCCATCGTGACGACGCGCTGCTTCCCGTTCTCGTCGAGGACCTTGAGGTCGAGGGCCTCGGCGTACTTGCGTCCGAGCTGGAAGATGTGGCCGATCTCGATGCCTCGCGCAATCTGCAGCTCGTTGCCGCACACGGGGCAGATGTCTCCGGCCAGGATCTCGGCGGCCTCGATCGTGCCGTCGGCCCCGAAGTCGCGGCCCATGGTCAGGTCGAAGACGTGACGGCCCGCGCTGTTGGCACCGGTGATCCAGCGCGTGCCCTCGACGACGCGAGGATCCACGAGGAAGCGGATACCGGACGTGGACTCCTCGCCCAGCGACTCCGGACCGATGTAGCCCTTGACGAGCGCGGGATGACGGGCCAGCTCGGACTCGTCCATGGGTGCGGGCTCACCCGGCTGCAGGACCGCCTCGAGGCGCTTCATGTCGACGTCCCGGTCGCCGGGGAGGCCGATCGCCAGGGGGTAGGAGGTGCCGTCGGGCAGCGTCACCGTGAGCAGCAGGTTCTTGAGGGTGTCGGCCGCGGTCCAGGCACGGTCCTCGCGCGGCTGATGGGAATTGGCGTGCGCGACGAGCGTGTCGATGGTCGGGGTGTCGGGGGTGTCCTCGACGTGGGCCGCAGGCGCATCGTCGAGGGGCAGCGCGGGGGGCACGGGGGTGGTGACCGCCTCGACGTTGGCCGCGTAGTCACCCGTGACGCAGCGCACGTAGGTGTCCTCGCCGGACTCGCACGGCGCGAGGAACTCCTCCGACGCCGAGCCGCC
Organism: Candidatus Nanopelagicales bacterium; assembly: GCA_038206635.1. GTDB lineage: Bacteria > Actinomycetota > Actinomycetes > S36-B12 > CAIYMF01 > Longivirga. The sequence continues at coordinate 18,481 of JBBRAQ010000017.1, forward strand.
CATGGCACCGGACTGCGCCGACACGATGACGTACTCGAGGCCGAGCCGGGTGAACGTCTTGACGTAGGCGTCGCGGTGCTTGTCGTAGGAGACCTGCAGCCCGGCGTCGTCGACGTCGAAGGAGTAGGAGTCCTTCATCACGAACTCGCGTCCGCGCAGGATCCCGGCGCGAGGACGCGCCTCGTCACGGTACTTCGTCTGGATCTGGTAGAGCGAGACGGGCAGGTCCTTGTAGGAGGAGTACTCGCCCTTGACCAGGAGCGTGAACATCTCCTCGTGCGTCGGCCCGAGCAGGAAGTCGTTGTCGCGCCTGTCCTTGAGCCGGAAGACGTTGTCGCCGTACTCCGTCCAGCGCCCGGTCGCCTCGTAGGGCTCGCGGGGCAGCAGCGCCGGGAAGTGGACCTCCTGGAAGCCCGCGGCGTCCATCTCGGCGCGCACGATGCGCTCGACGTTGCGATAGACGGCGAAGCCCAGGGGCAGCCAGGTGAAGATGCCGGGCGCGACGCGACGGACGTAGCCGGCGCGGACCAGCAGCCGATGGCTCGGTACCTCGGCGTCCGCCGGGTCCTCACGCAGGGTGCGCAGGAACAGCGAGGACATGCGGAGCAGCACGAGGATCTCCAGGGGCGATGGCGGCGGACGACGAACAGTGATCGAAGGATATCCGTCGGTCAGGCGTTCCTGGTCAGCGCATTTCTCCGGGCGGGCACGCGGCCCAGGCTGGAGGCCCACCCGGCGGCCGTGCCGAGCACCAGGACGACGGCTCCGGCGAACATGCCCGCGGCCGAGCCGTAGGTGCCGGCGACCAGCCCGCCGAGCAGCGCCCCCGTGGGCCCACCCAGCCCCCACGACAGCATCCGGCCGGTCGTGTTGACCCGCCCCTGCAGCTCCTCGGGCGTCTCCTCCTGCCGGAAGTTGATGACGTTGACGACCGCGACGAGGTCGACGATGCCGAAGACGAGCACGACGGCGAGCGCCGCCCGCCACTCGCGCACGAACGGCAGCACGAGGAGCAGGGCCGACATGCACGACATCGCCACCAGGCACACCCGCGCCGGGTTGTACGGCCTCGTGAGGCGATGGCTCAGGGCGCCGATGAGCCCGCCGAGGCTGAACGCCGCGAACACGGCACCGAGGCGCACGTCGCCCTGGCGGATCCCGAGGGCGTGGTCCGCGTACGGCACGAGCTGCCCGAGGAGCGCACCCATCGCGAACGCCGAGGACGTCCCCACGAACGTCATGCTGCGCAGCGTCGGGTGCACCCAGAGCCAGCGGACGCCGGTGAGCACGTCGTCGCGCAACCGCTGCGTGTCGGCGTCGCGCTCTCCGGTGAGGGACCTCCGGATCGTGCGGATGAGGATCGCGGAAGCCAGGAAGGTGAAGGAGTTGACCCAGTAGAGCGTCGACGGCGAGACCACCGCGACAGCGACGCCGACGATCCCCGGCAGCACGACGTCGAAGACCTGGGTGGTCCCCCACACCGCGGAGTTTGCCGCAGAGATCCGGTCGCGGCCGACGAGGGTCGGCACGGCGCCGAAGTTCGCGGCGTCGAAGAACACGAAGAACGACATGGAGACGAAGCTGGCACCGATGACGTGGGCGACGGTGAGGTGCCCCGCTGCCGCAGCGATCGGCACCGAGGCGAGGACCACGACGTTGGCCAGGTCGCAGCCGACCATGAGCCGCTGGCGGTCCACCCGGTCCGACAGTGCGCCGGCCGGCAGCCCGAACATGAGGTACGGCAGCCCCTCCGTCGCCGCGGCCACGCCGGTGAGCAGCGCGGAGCCGGTCAGCGCGTAGACGAGGATCGGAGCCGCGATGTAGGTGACCGTGCCGCCGGCGTAGGACACGACGCGGCTCGTCCAGTAGCGGACCCAGTCCGGGTCGGCCCATAGCCCATCAGGGTCGGGACGACGCAGCATGGCCTCAGTGTCCCCCGCCGAGGAGGAGCCGCTCGACAGCTGGACCAGGACGGGCCGGACCGCGCAGCGGATCGGCCCGGCCCGGCCCGGTCAGCGAGTCAGAACAGGATCGTGGAGAACTCCCCCGCCGGGCTGAAGCCCACGCGCTCATAGACCCTGCGGGCCACGGTGTTGAAGTCGTTGACGTAGAGGCTCACGACAGAGGCGTGGTCCTTGCGGGCCAGCTCGACCACTGCCGACATGCCCGGAGCGCCCAGACCACGGCCACGGTCCTCGGGGGCGACCCACACGCCTTGCACCTGACAGACACCCGGGCTGACCGCGCCGATCTCAGCCTTGAACACGACCCGCCCGCTCTCGAAGCGCGCGTAGGCGCGACCGTGGCGCACCAGCTCGACGATCCGGGCCCGGTACGCGTCGGCCGCGCCACCGCTGAGCGGGGACACTCCGACCTCCTCGGTGAACATCGCGACGCACGCCGGAATCAGCACGTCGACCTCGCTCTCGCGCACGCGGCGTACCCCCGGGTCGGCCGGGAACGGGGAATCGGTGTCCAGGACCAGTAGCGGTTGGTGGGCGCGGATGTCACGCGCTGGACCCCAGGAGTCGGCGAGCAGGGGCCACAGATGGGCCACTTCCTCGGCCGGACCGACGATGGAGGAGCACCGGCGCCCGATCCGCCGGCACCGGTCGGCGAAGGCTCGGCGGGACTCCGGCGTGGTCTCCACCGGGACGAGGTTGGCACCGAGGTACAGCAGCGAGGACAGCACACCGCCCTCCGACCAGCCCCACACCTCGCCACCAAGGCGCCAGGAGTCCAGGCCGCTGACGCGGATGCGCGAGGAGACGAAGCAGTGCGCGACCGGGTTGCGCTCCAGGACCCGCTCGACCTGCTTGAGGTCGCGCGGGGACAGCACCCGCAGCACGCCCGTGGTCGCCGTCGTCACGGGCTCATCCTGCCCGACCGGCGTTCGGGATGCGTGCCTCCCCAGCGACGCGCCCCCCGGGAGATCAGCCCGCCCTCCCTGGCGAGGGCCGTTCTCCGGCACGACAGCACTCTGGCGGCGACGCCGGCTCGGGGACAGTCGAGCCGGACGCGAACCGGTCAGCTGACGGTGACCACCGGGGCGTCGGCTCCGGCCTCGGCGTCGACACCCATCTCCTCGGCCATCTCCAGCGCCATCTCGACGAGCGTCTCGACGATCTTGGACTCGGGCACCGTGGCGACCACCTGGCCGCGCTTGAAGATCTGGCCCTTGCCGTTGCCCGACGCGACGCCGAGGTCGGCCTCGCGCGCCTCCCCCGGGCCGTTGACGACGCAGCCCATGACGGCGACCCGCAACGGGACGGTGAGACCCTCGAGGCCGGCGGTGACCTGCTCGGCGAGGGTGTAGACGTCGACCTGAGCGCGGCCGCACGACGGGCAGGAGACGATCTCGAGGCCGCGCTTGCGGAGGTTCAGCGACTCGAGGATCTGGTTGCCGACCTTGACCTCCTCCACCGGCGGGGCCGAGAGCGAGACGCGGATCGTGTCCCCGATGCCCTGGGAGAGAAGGGCGCCGAACGCGACCGCCGACTTGATCGTGCCCTGGAACGCCGGCCCGGCCTCGGTGACGCCAAGGTGCAGCGGGTAGTCACAGCGCTCGGCGAGGAGGCGGTAGGCCGAGACCATCACGACCGGGTCGTTGTGCTTGACCGAGATCTTGATCTCGCGGAAGTCGTGCTCCTCGAACAACGAGCACTCCCACAGCGCCGACTCGACGAGAGCCTCCGGCGTCGCCCTGCCGTACTTCTCGAGCAGGCGCTTGTCGAGCGACCCGGCGTTGACGCCGATCCGGATCGGGACACCGGCGTCCTTGGCGGCACGCGCGATCTCGCCGACCTTGTCGTCGAACTGCTTGATGTTGCCGGGGTTCACCCGGACGCCCGCGCAACCCGCGTCGATCGCAGCGAACACGTACTTCGGCTGGAAGTGGATGTCGGCGATCACCGGGATCTGCGACTTGCGCGCGATCTGGGCGAGCGCATCGGCGTCGTCCTGGCTAGGCACAGCGACGCGCACGATCTGGCAGCCCGCGGCCGTCAGCTCGGCGATCTGCTGCAACGTGGCGTTGACGTCGCTCGTGAGCGTGGTCGTCATCGACTGCACGGAGATGGGCGCGTCACCGCCGACCTCGACCGGGTGGGTCGGGTGGTTCAGGCGGATCTTGCGACTGGCGCGGCGAGGCGCGAGTACGGGGGCGGGCAGTGATGGCATTCCGAGTCCGACGCTCATGAGTCCATCATCCCCCGAGTTCGCCGATCCCGCGTCCATGGCATCCCGGGGGTGTCCAGGTGGACACTGGAGACATGGGACTCAGGTGGCTCACCAGCTCGGGCGGGACGACTCACTGGGCGGGTGCGCTCCTCGTCCTGGCCACGCTCGTCGCCTGTGCCGGCACCACGTCGCCGGGCGCCTCGACGTCGTCCCCGTCCTCGTCGGCGTCCGCCTCCGCCTCCTCCTCCGCCTCCTCCTCCTCCGCGTCGCCGAGTGCCACGACGTCCTCGTCGGCGTCCTCGACCTCCACCTCGTCGAGCACCTCCGCGAGCGCGACGCCCATCGCGCTGACCGGCTTCGGCACCGCTCCCGTCTCGGGCGGGCACTCTCTCACCGGCCCCGACCAGTCGCACCTGGTCCGGGTGGTGGCCGCGAGCCACGAGGGCTTCGACCGCCTCGTCCTGGACTTCGGCAGCAACCCGGTGCCTCACTTCACGGTGACCCCGCAGCAGACATCGACCTTCCCGCGCGATCCCAGCGACCTCAAGGTCACCCTCGAGGGCGACGCCGGCGTGCGGGTCACGGTGCACGACACGGTGCTCACCTCGACGGCCGTCATCGGGCACCTGGTGCCGAGGTATCCCGCGATCCGTGAGGTGCGCGAGATCGGCAACTTCGAGGCAGTCGTGTCCTACGGGGTCGGTGTCCGGGGCCCTGTGCGCATCCGGGTGACCACGCTCAGCGGCCTGCACCTACTCGTCGTCGACGTCGCCTGGCGGTGACCGGTACTGCCGGGTCAGCCGCCGCGCCGAGCATCGACGGTGACGCCGTCAGCCGCCGAGGGTGACGGGCTTCACGAGGTCCGCGACGACCGTGATGACTCCCATGAAGACCAGCGCGATCGACATCGCGTAGGTGAGCGGGAGCGCCTTGGCGGTGTCGACGGGGCCGGGGTCGGGGAGGCTGCGTATCCGCGCCCACACACGCTTGACCGACTCCCACAGCGCGCCTACGACGTGCCCGCCGTCGAGCGGGAGGAGCGGCACGAGGTTGAACAGGAACAGGAACAGGTTCAGGCCGGCCAGCAGGCCGAGCACGAACGCCGTCTTGTCGATGACCGGGGTGTTCTCCAGCGCCACCGCCTCGCCGGTGATACGGCCCGCTCCGACGATGCCGACGATGCCGTTGCGGTCGCGGGGCTCGGAGGTGAAGGTCTGGCGGACGAGGTCGACCATGCGCGCCGGCAGGGTCACGATCTTCTCGGCCGAGGCGACGCTGAGGTTCCAGATGTAGCCGGGGATCGTGCTGACTGCCTGGGTCTGGCGGGTCAGCGCCGGAGCGATGCCGACGAAGTTGCGCTGCTCGGTCGCGCCGGTCTCGTTGCCGTCCGCGTCGAACACCGGACGTGTGGCCGGGGCCACCGGGATCGTGAGCGTGATCTCCTGGCCGTCGCGCACGACGGTCATCGGGACGTTGCCCGGGGCCGCGGCCTTGATGGCCGCCTGCTCCTGGGCCCAGGTCGACACCGGCTGGCCGTTGAACGAGGTCACGACGTCGGCGACCTTGAGCCCGCCCGCTGCCGCCGCGGACTGGGCGAGGGGTGCGCAGGTGCCCTGGGCGTTGGTGGTGCCGTCGGTGTTGGACGTCGTGGGCACGCAGGGGACGACGGCGCCCACGGTCGTGGACGGGGCCAGCAGGCCGATGCCGCTCAGCACGAGGGTGAAGAGCAGGAACGCGAGGATGAGGTTCATCGTCGGCCCACCGAGCATGACGAGGACGCGCTTGCGGACCGGGAGCTTGTAGAAGACCCGGTCGGCGTCCTCGGGCGTCACCTCCTCGAGAGACTGCTTGCGGGCGTCGTCGATGAGGGCGGAGAAACGGCCGGTCGACGAGGCCCGCAGGAGCGTGCCGTCGCTGCCTGGTGCAGGCGGGTACATCCCGATCATGCGGATGTAGCCGCCGAGGGGCACGGCCTTGATGCCGTACTCGGTCTCGCCCTTGTGCCGGGACCAGATAGTCGGGCCGAAGCCCACCATGTACTGGGTGACCTTGACCCCGAAGGCCTTCGCCGGGACGAGGTGGCCGATCTCGTGCAGACCGATGGAGAAGCCGATGCCGATGAGGAAGATGAGCCAGCCGAGTGCCTCGAGCGCGAACGTCACGCGGGATCCCCTGTCAGCTCTCGGGCGCGTGAGCGCGCCCAGTTCTCTGCCGCTAGGACGTCCTGCACTGTCAGAGGGTTCCCCGACGCGGTGACCAGGTGCTCCTCGAGCACGGCGGCGATGGTGTCGACGATGGCGAGGAAGCGGAGACGTCCGGCCAGGAACGCCTCGACGCACTCCTCGTTGGCCGCATTGAAGACTGCCGGGGCCGTGCCTCCCGCGAGCCCAGCGCGCCGGGCGAGCGAGACCGCGGGGAAGGCCTCGACGTCCAGCGGGAAGAACGTCCACGTCGCGGCGGTGGTCCAGTCGCACCCGGGCGCGGCGTCCGGGACGCGGTCGGGCCAGGCCAGGCCCAGGGCGATGGGGAGCCGCATGTCCGGCGGGCTGGCCTGGGCCAGCGTCGAGCCGTCAGTGAACTCCACCATCGAGTGGATCACCGACTGCGGGTGCACGACGACCTCGATCCGGTCGAAGGGGAGGTCGAAGAGGAGGTGCGCCTCGATCACCTCGAGGCCCTTGTTGACCAACGTCGAGGAGTTCACCGTGACGACCGGACCCATCGTCCAGGTGGGGTGAGCGAGCGCCTGCTGGGGGGTGACGTCGACGAGCTCGTCTCGGGCGCGGCCCCGGAACGGGCCTCCGCTCGCGGTGACGACGAGGCGGCGCACCTCCTCGGCCCGGCCGCCGCGCAGGCACTGCGCGAGCGCTGAGTGCTCGGAGTCGACCGGGACGATCTGACCCGGCGACGCCGCGGCCCGGACGAGCGGGCCACCCGCGATGAGCGACTCCTTGTTGGCCAGCGCCAGCGTGCTGCCCGAGCGCAGCGCGGCGAGGGTGGGGCCGAGGCCGATCGAGCCGGTCATGCCGTTGAGGACGACGTCGGTGGGAAGTGCCGCGGCTTCGGTGCTCGCGTCGGGACCGGACAGGACCTTGGGTGTGATCCCGTGCCTCTCGAGCGCCGCGCGCAGCGCGGGCTCCCTCGCCGGGTCCGCCACGGCAACGACGTCGACGTCGAACTCGGCCGCCTGCTCGGCGAGCGCCGACACGTCGGTGCCTCCGGCGGTCAGTGCCGAGACGGAGAAGCGGTCACGGTTGCGGCGCACGACATCGAGGGCCTGGGTCCCGATGGACCCGGTGCTGCCGAGGATCACGACGTCGCGCATCCCCACAGTGTGACGGACGTCGGGGCCTGGCGCTTCGCCAGTACGGGCGACACGACGCCCCGTTGCCCCCGTGCCCGGGGTCGGGATCGGGGTCGGGCCGGGCGTGCGGGCACGGCGAGCCGTGGCCGTCCCGAACCGTCGGCCAGGATGGGCGGGTGCCCACTGTGACCTCCGTGGCTTGCGACCATCCAGACGTCGCGCCACTCGTCTCCGCCCTGCTGGCGGAGCTGACCGGGATGTATGAGGACGACGACCACGACGCGGGCGCGCCCATCGCCGCCACGAGCGGGTCGGCGAGCTGGGTGCTCCTGCGCGACGACGACGGGACGCCGCTCGGGTGCGGCGCCGTCCAGCGGCTGTCGAACAGCCTCCCCGGTGCGCCGGCCACCCATGGTGAGATCAAGCGGGTCTACGTCGTCCCCGAAGCCCGCGGCCGTGGATTCTCCCGCCGGATCATGACCGGGCTCACCGGCGTCGCGGCCGGGCTGGGCTACACCTGGCTGCAGCTCGAGACGGGGACCGAGCAGCCCGGGGCGCTCGGTCTCTATGAGAGCAGTGGCTGGCAACGCGTCCCCGACTACGGCCAGTACGCCGAGGACCCCCGGTCGATCTGCCTCGGCAAGGTCGTCCCACCAACGCCAGACCCCACCTAGCCCACGCACAGCAAGCCACCGCACCGCACCGCACCGCACTGCCGAGAACCACCCTTAGGGCAGGATCGCGCAGTTGAACTACGTTCTCACTCCCGGATTCGCGATCTTGGTCGACGTCATGGCGTGTCCGTGCCGAACAGCCACGGTCGGCGCGACGCCGGGCTCAGAGTGCGATACCCGTGAGGACGAGGACCCGCTCGTAGGTGAAGTCCTCCATCGCCGAACGCAGCCCCTCACGACCGACGCCGGAGGCCTTGACCCCGCCGTAGGGCATCTGGTCGGCGCGGTAGGCCGGCACGTCACCGATGATGACGCCGCCGACCTCGAGCTCGGCGTGGGCACGGAAGGCGACCTGCAGGTCGTGGGTGAACACGCCGGTCTGGAGTCCGAACTTGCTCTCGTTGACGAGCGCGAAGGCCTCGTCGACGCCCGACACCCGCTGCAGCACCATCACCGGCCCGAAGACCTCCTCGCACACGACCTTGGCGTCGGCGGGCACGTCGGTGAGCACCGTCGGTGCGTACGAAGCGCCGTCGCGTACCCCACCGGTGAGCAGCGTGGCACCGGCGGCGACCGCCTCGGACACCCACGACTCGACGCGCAGTGCGGCCGCCTCGTTGACCAGCGGACCGACCACAGTGCTCTCGTCCCACGGGGATCCGGTGGGCAGTGCCTCGACCTTCGCGACGATCAAGGGCACGAGCCGGTCCCACACGGAGGAGTTGACGAGAACGCGCTGCACGGACACGCACGCCTGGCCGGCCTGGTAGTTGGCGAAGGTCGCGATGCGCGTGGACGCCCACTCGAGGTCAGCGTCGGTGGTCCAGTCGGGGCACACGACGGCAGCGGCGTTGCCGCCGAGCTCGAGGGTGACGTGCTTGTGCGGCACAGTCTTCTGGATCGCGAAACCGACCGTCTCCGATCCGGTGAACGACACTATCGGCAGACGCTCGTCGGCGACCAGTGACGGGGCGACGTCGTTGCCCACGGGAAGCACCGACCACGACCCGGCGGGGAGGTCCGTCTCGGCGAGCAGCTCACCGAGGAGCAGGGCCGAGAGGGGCGTCGCAGGCGCCGGCTTGATGATGATCGGGGCACCGACCGCGATCGCGGGTGCGACCTTGTGCGCGACGAGGTTGAGCGGGAAGTTGAACGGCGCGATGCCCAGCACGGGGCCGAGCGGGAACCGTCGGATTATTCCGACGCGGCCGGTGTTGGCGGCGTCGGTGTCCAGGCGCTGCATCTCCCCTCCGAAGCGACGGGCCTCCTCGGCAGCGAAGCGGAACGTCGAGGCGGCACGTGCGGCCTCGGCACGCGACCACATGATCGGCTTGCCGTTCTCGGCCGTGATGAGCTCGGCGATCTCCGAGAGGCGCTCGATGATGCGCAGCGACACATGCAGGAGCGCATCGGCACGCTGCGCGGCGGACGTCGCGGCGAACGCCTGACGCACCGCCCAGGCCGCAGCAACCGCTTCCTCGACCTGCGCCGCGGTGGGCAAGCTGTGCGCGCCGACGATCGAGCCGTCGTAGGGATTCACGACGTCGACGGTGAAATCGGAGGTCTCGGGGCGGCCGGCGATCCAGATCGGACGGACATCAGTCATGCCGCCGACGGTACGGCGCACCCGAGGCGCCCCCTACGCCCATCCGGCCCCCCAAGCCGCCCCCACCCACCGCCCCGTACATGCCACCCCCCTCATCTGTGCAGGATGAAGGCCACCTTCGGTGCTAAGAGCGAAACAATCCTTCCCTTCATCCCGGAGCTGAGATGAAGGTCCCCTTCAGTGCCAACCTCAGCCGGGTTGGCGGGTCAGGGCTAGGTAGAGCTCCGCACGGACGCCGGCGTCGTCGAGGGAGCGGCCGAGGAGGACCTCGGCGCGGCGCAGGCGGTGGCGCACGGTGTGGCGGTGCACGCCGAGGTCGGCGGCGGCGGCGTCGACCTGGCCGTGCCGCGACAGCCAGGCGAGGAGGGTCGCGGCGAGGTCGGCGCGCTCCCCCGGCTCGTCGAGGGGCGCGAGCAGTGCCGTGGCCCAAGCGTCGGCCGCGGCCGGGTCCAGCAGGGCCTCGAGCCCTCCTCCGAGCTCGTCGTACGTGCGCACGCCGGGACCTCCGGCCTCGAGCGCCCGCCGGGCCCGCGCCCAGGAGCGCGCGAGCCCGGCGGCGTCGGTGACGTCGGCACGGTCACCGATCCCGACGGCCACGAGCGACTCGGCGTCCTCGATCGCTGACGCCGCCCCGCTCTCGGCTGCGGACGCCGACGCCACGACGACGACGAGTGACGGGTCGTCGACGACGAGACCGCCCGCGACGGCGGCACCAGGCATCGACTCCGCGAGCCTGTCCTCCGCGGCCGCGACACCGCCCAAGCCACCCGCCGAGACACCAGCCGAGGAACCGCCCGCAACACCGGTAGCACCACCACCCGCGACACCGGCCGGATCGACGGCCGCAGGGCGGGCGAGCAGCACGCGGACCGGTCGGCCGCGGAGCCCGCCCCAGCCGAGCTGCTCGAGCGGAAGGTCGGCGGCGCGGCCGTCGAGCAGCAGGCGCAGTGCGGCCGAGCGTACGCCGCGCTCGGCGGTCGTGCGCCCCTCCGATCGCACCAACGACAACGAGAGCAACGAGACTGCGAGGTTGACAACCGCCTGGTCGTTGGCGCGCAAGGGACCGGGAGCACCGACGGCGAGGAAGCCGCGAGCCCGCCCTCGGACGCCGAGCGGCTGGATCACGACGTGGTCGTCAGCACCCGAGACCACGGCCGAGGCCAGCAGTCCCCTCGGGCGGAGCCGGGTGATCTCGCTGGCGAGGTCGACGGCGCGGGGCGCGGCGGATGCGGGGCTCGCCTGCACGACGTCACCGGTCGGGTCCAGCACCAGGGCGAACCCGCCGACGTGCTTGGCCAGGCGGGCGACGACGGCTGCGGTGCCGCCGTCGTCGGAGATCAGCGCGGCGCGGATCAGCTCACGCTGAGCGGTGAAGCCGCGGGCGGCCAGGTCGTACTCCTCGGCTGCCAGGAGTACGGACACCGCCTTGGTCACAGCGATGAACGGCGTGCGCTCGGGCACCTCGAGAAGGGTGAGCCCGGCCTTCTCCGCCGCCGCGATGAGGGCGTCGGGCATGACCTGGTGCGACAGCCCGACCCCGAGCCCCAGCCCGACGACGCCGGCAGCCACGAGGCGCTTGACGTACGCGGTGCAGGCGGCGGACTTCTCCGGCAGGCGCATCCCGGTGGTGAGCAGGAGCTCCCCGCCCTCGAGGAACGGCGCCGGGTCCTCGAGCTCGCTGACGGCGACCCACCGCACGGGGCGGCCCAGGTGCTCGGGGGCGGCGCGGACGGTGAGGCCGAGATTGACGAGGGTCGTGATGTCGCGCAGGGTCGGCGGCACGAGCGAGACCCCTTTCTCGGCGGTTGTGGCAGGTGCGACGGGCCACAGGCTCACAGCAGTCATGTCCGGACTGGACAAGAGTAGCGATGCGATTGGACGAGAGGTCCAGGTCGCGCAGGTTGCTCCCCGCCCTACGCTCAGCCCATGACGACCACCCCCTCGCACGTCGCCGCGGACCTCCCCCAGGAGCGCCGCCTCGTCACTGCCATCCCCGGTCCGAAGTCCCAGGCCCTGCAGGAGCGCCGTACGGCCGCGGTGAGCAGGGGCGTCGGCGCGACCCTCCCCGTCTACATCGAGGCCGCGGGCGGCGGCGTCCTGCTGGACGTCGACGGTAACTCGCTCATCGACATGGGCTCGGGCATCGCGGTCACGAGCGTCGGCAACTCCGCGCCGAAGGTCGTCGCGGCGGTCCAGGAGCAGGTCGCGAGGTTCACCCACACCTGCTTCATGGTCACCGGCTATGAGGGCTACGTCGAGGTGTGCGAGGCGCTCAACCGCGTCACGCCCGGCACGCACGAGAAGCGCTCGGCGCTGTTCAACTCCGGTGCCGAGGCCGTCGAGAACGCCATCAAGATCGCCCGCGCCTACACCAAGCGTGACGCTGTCATCGTGTTCGAGCACGCCTACCACGGCCGCACCAACCTCACGATGGCGATGACTGCGAAGAACATGCCCTACAAGCAGTCCTTCGGCCCCTTCGCCGGCGAGATCTACCGCGTGCCCCTCTCCTACCCCTTCCGCGACGGTCGCTCCGGCGAGGTCGCAGCCGGCGACGCGATCCTCAAGATCGAGAAGGAGATCGGGGCGAGCAACATCGCCGCCATCATCATCGAGCCGATCGCCGGTGAGGGCGGCTTCATCGTCCCCGCCGACGGCTTCCTGCCCGCGATGGTCGCCTACTCCCGCGACAACGGCATCGTGTTCATCGCCGACGAGATCCAGACCGGCTTCTGCCGCACCGGCGACTGGTTCGCCTGTGACCACGAGGACGTCGTCCCGGATCTCATCACGACGGCCAAGGGCATCGCTGGCGGCCTGCCGCTCGCGGCGGTCACCGGCCGCGCCGAGATCATGGACGCCGTCCACGCCGGCGGCCTCGGCGGCACCTACGGCGGCAACCCCGTGGCGTGCGCCGCGGCGATCGCCTCCATCGAGACGATGGAAGAGCTCGATCTCGCCGCGGTCGCCCAGCACATCGAGTCGGTGATGGTCCCGCGCCTTCAGGCGATCGCCGAGAAGACCGGCGTCATCGGCGAGGTCCGCGGCCGCGGCGCGATGATCGCCGTCGAACTCGTCAAGCCCGGCACGCTCGACCCGGACGCCGAGCTCACCGGTGCGATCGCGAAGGCGTGCCACGCCCAGGGTGTCGTCGTCCTCACGGCCGGCACCTACGGCAACGTGCTGCGCTTCCTCCCGCCGCTCACGATCCCGGACCACCTCCTCGACGAGGCCCTCACCATCCTCGAGGATCAGTTCCTGGCGCACACCGGCCACTGACCGGCACCCACGCCATCGACGGGCGCCGTCTTCCGCCAAGGAGGACGGCGCCCGTCTCACGTTGCGCGCGTGAAAGATCCGGGTGGCGACCCGCCCACGGAACGACGACGCCGGACCGGCGCGCCCTCCAGGTGCGCGCCGGTCCGGCGTCCGGTCGCGGCGTCAGCCGGCGAGGACCGCGTGCGTGTCGGGGTCGCGCTCCTGGAGCTTCCACTCCTGGCCGTAGCCGTTCTTGAGCAGGTCGAGGAAGGGCTCGCTCGGGAGCGCCTCGGGACCGACCACGCCACTGCCTGACCATGCGCCGCTCGCGAGCAGCTCCAGGGCGACGACGGGGTTCATCGCGGTCTGCCACACGACCGCCTGGGCGCCGTACTCGCGCATCGTCCACTCGTTGTCAGCGACGTGGTAGAGGTACACCTCGCGGGCGTTGCCGTCCTTGCCGGTACCGGTGACGAGCAGACCCGCACAGGTCTTGCCGGTCATCTTCTCGCCGAGGGTCAGCGGATCGGGAAGGCACGCGGCGACGACGTCGCGCGGGCTCACCTCGTGGTGCCCGACCCGGACCTTCTCGGTCCGGTCGAGGCCGAGCTTGTGCAAGGTTTTGAGGACGTCGATGAACTCGTCGCCGAGGCCGAACTTGAACGTCACACGGCGCGCGTCGACCCAGCGCGGCATGAGCAGCACCTCCTCGTGCTCGACGTTGACACACTCGACCGGGCCGATGCCGTCGGGGAAGTCGAACACCTCGGGCTCGGAGAACGGCTCGGTGGTGAACCAGCCCTTGTCCTTCTCCCAGATGACCGGCGGGTTCAGGCACTCCTCGATCGTCGTCCAGATGGAGAACGACGGCGCGAAGTCATAGCCGTGCACGACGAGGTTCGAGGCGTCGCGCACACCGAGCTCGTGGATCTCGCTGAAGAGGTTGTCTGCGGCGTGGCGCGCGAACACGTCGGCGAGGCCGGGCTCGACACCCATGCCGCACAGCGCAAGGCGTCCCGCGCCCTTCCACGACTCGTCGTGGGCGAACTGGTCGTCACCGAGCTTGACGCCGGGCAGGGTGTAGGGGTGCTCGGCGTGCTTGCTCGACAGGCTCATCGCAGTGTCGAGGTAGTCCGCGCCGGCGAGGAACGCGCCCTCGAAGATCGACAGGACGAAGCGGGGGTCGACGACGTTGAGCACGTGGGTGATCCCGTGCTCGCGGGCGAGGTTAGCCACCTCGTGCGCGTCGGAGGCGTCGACCTGCGCGGCGACGAACCGGTCGTCGGCGAGCCGGGCGACAAGCGCCGTCGCCCGGTCGAGGTCGTGGTCGGCGATGACGCAGTGGTCGAAGAAGTCACGTCGGGCCGCGATCAGTGCCGCCGACGACCCGACGCCACCGGCGCCGACGATGAGGATCCGCATGAAGTGTCCCGTTCTCGTGGGCGCCGACCCTTGTGTCCGCACCCGTTCCCGGGGCACGCTAAGGCATAAGCCACTTATATGACTCACGGAGACGACATGACTCGCTGCTGGATCGCTCACGGTGTCCCCGACGGCCCGGCGTGGACGACGTCTGATCGTGCCGGGCGCTCCGCGCCACCACACCTCCGCACACGGGGAGCAACGTCGTGATCCGCGAGTACGACAGTGGCGGCTTCGCCATCCCCGCCAGCGCCCCAAGACCCCCGCGCCGGGGGGCGGGAGCCGACCGCGCCTTCACCGCCAACGCCCTCGGCACCCTCGCGCTCACCGTCACCGACCGCGTCGGTCTCGGCACGAAACGCGTCGCACGCCACGGTGCCAACGCCCCGGCCGCCCTGGTGACCCTGCTCTGGTATCCCGACCGCCCGATCGCCTTCCTCGCCGGCCGGCTGCGCATCACGCATCCGGGTGCGGTACAGCTCGTCGATCGACTGGAGAAGGACCATCTCGCCGAAAGGATCCCGGCGCTCGACGGTCGCACGAAGCTGCTGGCCCTCACCGCTCGCGGCGAGGCCGTCGCACTCGCGGTGCTGGCGGAGCGCCGCACAGTTCTCGAGCGCGCGGTATCCGCACTCGACGACGCCCAGGTGCGCAGGCTCGCCGACGTGCTCGGTGCGATGCTCGAGGTACTGACCGACGACCTGCTCACCAGCGAGTACATGTGCCGTATCTGCGACGAGCTCGCGTGCCCGGACTCGCGCTGCCCGGTCGAGCACGCCGAGCCGGCACCACCGCATCGCCGGGGCACAGGATACGGCGTCGCTGATCCGCGCGGTGTCGACGGTGATCCTGGGCGCTGACTTGCGGGTCTGCACACTCCCACTGCGAAGTCGCGGCTTCTCCGACGGAACTCGCGCGAGGGTGGGTAATCTTCCGTGGTCATGTGAGCGGGAGTACGAAGGGGCGGTCAGACATGTCCTCGCATTCGACCGAAGCGCCGATCGGCTACCCCGAGTTCGCCCCCGACAAGGGGCTGAAGGCAGGTGCGCTCGGTCTGTTCTCGAGCGTGGTCGTCGGGATGGCCTCGACGGCCCCCGCCTACAGCCTCGCGGCCAGCCTCGGCTTCGTCGTGGCAACCGTGAACGGCGACGGGATCGTCGGCGTCAAGGCGCCGGCGATCATGCTGCTCGCCTTCGTCCCGATGTTCCTCATCGCCGTGGCCTACCAGCAGCTCAACCGGGCGGAGCCCGACTGCGGAACCACCTTCACCTGGGCCGCACGGGCGTTCGGGCCGCGAGCCGGCTGGATGGGCGGCTGGGGCATCATCGCGGCCGACGTCATCGTGATGGCCAACCTGGCTCAGATCGCCGGCCAGTACACGTTCTCGCTGTTCCACCTCGACGATCTCGCAGCCAGCACGTGGTGGAGCACGGTCGCCGGGGTCATCTGGATCATCGTGATGACGTGGATCTGCTACAAGGGCATCGAGGTCAGCGCCCGCCTTCAGTACGGTCTGCTGGGCATCGAGCTCGTCATCCTGATCGCCTTCTCTGTCACCGCGCTCACGAAGGTGTACTCGGACAACGCGACGCCGGAGTCCCTGAAGCCGAGCTTGTCCTGGCTGGTCCCGAGCGACCTGTCCCTGTCCGCCCTGGTCACCGCCACCCTGATCGCCGTGTTCATCTACTGGGGCTGGGACACCGCGGTCAGCGTGAACGAGGAGACGTCCGACCCCACCAAGACCCCCGGCCGCGCCGCGATCATCTCCACCTTGCTGCTGCTCGCGACCTACGCGCTCGTGTCGATCGCGACGGTGGCCTTCGCCGGGGTCGGCGACACGGACCTCGGCCTGGCCAACCCCGACAACTCCGCGGACGTCTTCAACGCGATCGGCCCGACGGTCTTCGGCGACTCCGGGCTGGGCAAGGTCTTCGAGACCCTGCTCATCATCTCGGTGCTCACCTCGGCGTCCGCGTCGACGCAGACGACGATCCTGCCGACGGCCCGTACCGCCCTCTCGATGGGCGCCTACAAGGCGATCCCCAGCCGGTTCGCCACGATCCACCCGCGCAACCTCACTCCATCGGTCGCGACGGTGTGGATGGGGGCGGTGTCGATCATCTTCTACGTCGGACTCACCCTCGTGAGCCAGGACGTGCTGGCCGACTCCATCGCGGCTGTCGGTCTGATGATCGCCTTCTACTACGGCCTCACCGGTTTCGCCTGCGTGTGGTACTACCGCAAGGACCTCGGCAGGAGCGTCGGCGACACCGTCATGAAGGGGATCTTCCCGGGCATGGGCGGCATCCTGCTGCTCGGCGCCTTCGTGATCGCCTGCTTCCAATACGCCAGCCCCGACTACGGCAGCACGACGATCCTCGGCATCGGGGGCGTGTTCGTCATCGGCATCGGGGCGTTGCTGTCCGGCGTCGTCCTCATGGTGATCTGGAACGTGATCGCGCCGGACTACTTCAACCGGACGACCCTGCCCAAGCGGGGCGAGCGCGACCTGGTGATGCTGACGCCGGAGATGGAGATGGACACGATGCGCCTGCCCGACTCGGGCCTGCCGTCGCTGGTCGTCGCCCCCGACCTGTCCAACCTTCCCGCGGGAGCGACAGCGGTGGACCTCGAGACCGGCGAGGCGAGGTACCTCGACTCCGAGGGCGACATCGTGGAGGGCTTCGCCTCCCAGTCGCAGGAGGACCTCTACGAGGAGCTCGTCGAGGGAGACAACCTGCCCACGCCCACGGGTGAGCACCGCCACGACATCCCGCCGCATCAGGGTGGGAACGGTCCGGCCTGACCGGCGCCCGCCGGTCGCACCGTCGCGGTGGACCGTGGCGCCAGCAGCGGTCAGCCGCTGCTGGCGTCGCCCACGTCGGGCCCCTGCGCCCCCGACACCACGCACAGCTCGTTGCCCTCGGGATCGGCGACGACCTGCCACCAGATTCCGTAGCGCTCGACCCGCTCCCCGACAAGGGTCGCGCCGAGGCGGTGCAGCCGGGTCAGGTGCGCGTCGGCGTCGGTCGGGTGCACGTCCACGTGCATGCGGTTCTTCGCCGCCTTCTCACCGCTGACCTGGGCGAGCAGGAAGACCGGGCCAGGTTCCTCGCCCGCGCGCGGCACGAGGACCCGGTAGTCGTCGAGCGACTCGTTGAGCCGGTAGCCGAGGGCGGTCTCCCAGAACGTGACGAGCGCGTCAGGGTCGCGACAGTCCAGCACCACTGTGATCCTCATGGGCCCGACGCTAGCGCGGCAGCCGTGGCGAGGGGCCGGGAACGTCGAGAACCAGAACCATCCCAGATGGTGCATCGGGTGCAACCGACGACGTCACACGGGCGTGCTCGCTG
The DNA here is from genome assembly GCA_038206635.1 of Candidatus Nanopelagicales bacterium. GTDB lineage: Bacteria > Actinomycetota > Actinomycetes > S36-B12 > CAIYMF01 > Longivirga. Next base: position 36,277 of record JBBRAQ010000017.1, read on the forward strand.
CGAGGGAGCGGACCGTCAGAGTCGTCGTCACGGCCGCGGCGCCCACGACCACCACGCGTGCGCCAGCCGTGCGCGCCGGCGGCGGCGTGCTGAAGAGCCAACCGCCGGAGAGCCCCGGGCCACCTCGCACGACGATCGCGATCCGACCCGTGGTGGACAGCAGCAACCTCGCACTGGAGCCGTCGACGAACGTCGCGCGCGTCCGCGTGGAGCTGATGGACTCCAGCCTCCAGCGCGAGGCGAGGGCGAACACCTCGTTGACGCCGACAGGAGCGACATCAGTGACGCGCACCGAGTGGCGCCGGGAGTCCACGACGACCGTGCGCGTCTGACGGACACCGTAAGGGCTCCCGGTCAGGACGAAGCGATCCACCAGGCCCGTTGCGGTGCGCTGCGACAGGGAGATGACCGCCGCGGGCACGAACAGGCGTCCCCGGACGACCGGGACGCTGTGCGCCGCCTGGGAGATCGTCCACGTGCGCGTCGCGCCTGGCGCACCTGTCAGGAAGCCGGGGTCGACGACGACCGGGCGTCGACCGGCCCACCACACGAACGACATCCGGTCCTCGTGCCCGTGCATGCGCCGCGCCGAACCGAACCGCGCTGCGTAGAAGTCGGTCTGACCGGTCCACGACCAGCGGCCCGTCAGGACGCCGGCACGGGTGTCCACGAACCTGGTCGTGGCCGACGGCACGAGGGCCAGTGGCGGAGCCTGCGCGTCCCCGAACGGCACCGGTACGCCGTCGGGCTGCGCGAGCTGCTGCAGCGCTCCCCGGGCGCGGACGAGGACGCGCTCGATGTGCCCGGCCACGGCGATCCGCGCCGCCGCGCCCGAGGCGCGCAGGAGGGTCGAGGACTCCCCCCAGGCGGCGACGATGGCGTCGTCGTAGGCCGACGACTGCTCGACAGAGAGCCCCGCGGGGGTGAACGAGCCGTCGACGGCAGCGTCGATACGAGCAAGGGCGAACGTCGCCCAGGCGGGTCGACCGAGCAGGTCCGCCGCGTCGAGCAAGGCCATGTTCGCCATCAGGCCGTGGTTGTGCGCGGGGTGCGCCGGGGGCCCGTAGTAGCGCAACGGGTCCATGTTGGCCGACGCCACCGCCTCCATCACGGGCACGAGGCGGGTGTCCTGGGTGAGGCCGTACAGGCAGTTGAGCGACTGCTGGCGCCGGAGGTTGGCGCCCTCGTTCCACACGTGGTCGATCCGACTGCCGGTGTCGGGCCACCAGGCCAGCGTCGCGGCTGCGCCGAAGACGATGCTCTCCTGGAGTGCGGTGTCACCCGTGCGCTGCGCGAGAGTCACGAGCGCTCCGGCCCAGGAGAGCCCGTACACGGCGAGCTGTTTGACGGCGTCGGGGGGCAACGGGTGCTGCCACGCCGCGGCAGTGAGCACCGACTGGTCGAAGGAGTAGCCGTAGGGGTCGACGACGACGAAGCCTGCGGCCGTGCGCGTCACGGTGGACCGCAGGAAGTCGACGCAGCGCGCCACCGTCACCTGGCTCCAGCCCGTGTCCGACACGGCGATCCTGGCGGACGCCGACGGCGTGGACGCCAGCGCCGTGAGTGCCGAGACCCCGGCGAGGAAACCGGCGACGAGCAGCCGCGCCGGGCCGTGACGCCTCATCGGCGAGTCATCCCGCGCCGATGTGGAAGGTCTCGGTGTGACCGTCGACCGCGATGGCCTGACCGGTGATCATGGACGCCTCGGGTGAGGCGAGGAAGCGGCACAGGTCGGCGATCTCCTGCGGCTGGACGAGGCGGGAGATCGACTGACCGCCCGTGTACTCCCGAGACACCTGCTCATCGGAGAGCCCACGCGCCGCGGCCTCGCTCGCGATGACCCCGCGCATGCGTGGCCCGTCCACCGAGCCGGGGCAGATCGCGTTCACCCTCACACCGTGCGGGCCCAGCTCGATCGCGAGGGACTTGGTGAGCCCGACGACGGCCCACTGAGCCGCGGCGTAGGGCGTGCGCAGCCCGTAGCCGTAGAGCCCGGCGGTGGAGGAGATGGTGATGATCGAGCCCGACGCCTGCGATTTCATCGCCCGCGCCGCCCGACGGCTGGTGAGGAACTGGCTCTCGAGGCCCACAGCCAGGCAGCCGCGCCACTGGTCATCGCCGATGTCCTCGACCGGCGCGGTGGGTCCTGCGCTCCCGGCGTTGTTCGCCAGGACGTCGATGCCGCCCCAGCGCTGGAGAACGTCGTCGAACCAGGAGTCCACGTCGTCCGGCTCCGCGACGTCGCAGACCTGTCCCTCGATCCGCAGCTCCGTGACGACGCGTGCCACGGCGTCAGCGTCGATGTCGGTGACGCTCACCCGGGCACCGTCAGAGGCGAAGGCGCGGGCGATCGCCGCCCCGATGCCGGCCGCTCCCGCGGTGATCAGCACGCGCATCGCCTCGGCCATGCGCCACATCCTGCCCGTCGCGGACTCTCGAGAGCCCGTCGGAGTCACCGACACTCGCTCGGACGATCCCGCTGCCGTCGTTCTCGCCTCAGCCATGACCGACAAGGGCGGCCCCGTCACCACGAGGGGGACAGGGCCGGCCCGCGGGCGGGGCTAGGAGTTCTGCGGGAACCCGAGGTTGAGACCGCCGTGGCTGGGGTCGAGCCAGCGGCTCGTGACGACCTTGCCGCGGGTGAAGAAGTTGACGCCCTCGGTCCCGTGAGCGTGGCTGTCGCCGAACAGCGAGGACTTCCACCCACCGAAGGAGTAGTACGCCATCGGCACGGGGATCGGGACGTTGACTCCCACCATGCCCACCTCGACCTCGTTCTGGAAGCGGCGAGCCGCGCCACCGTCGTTGGTGAAGATCGCGGTCCCGTTGCCATAGGGGTGCTCGTTGACCATCGTCAGCGCGTCGTCATAGCTGTCGACGCGCACGACGCCGAGCACCGGTCCGAAGATCTCGTCGGTGTAGATCGTCATGTCGGTCGTGACGTTGTCGAACAGGGTCGGGCCGAGCCAGTAGCCGCCGGGATCCCCGTCGGGCTGGACGTCGCGACCGTCGACGGCGAGCGTTGCGCCCGCGGCCACGCCAGCCTCGATGTAGGACACGACCTTGTCGCGGTGCTGCTCGGTCACCAGCGGGCCCATGTCGCAGCCGCGACGACCGTCGCCGGTGCGCAGGGTGGCGACGCGCTCGGAGATCTTCGCGACCAGCTCGTCGGCGACGTCGCCCACGGCGACAAGGGCCGAGATGGCCATGCAGCGCTCGCCCGCGGCACCGAAGCCGGCGTTGACCGCGGCGTCGGCAGCGAGGTCGAGGTCGGCGTCGGGAAGGACCACCATGTGGTTCTTCGCCCCGCCGAGGGCCTGGATCCGCTTGCCGGCAGCGGTGCCGCGCTCGTAGACGTACTTCGCGATCGCGGTCGAGCCGACGAACGAGACACTCTTGACGTCGGTGTTGTCCAGCAGGGCATCGACGGCGACCTTGTCACCGTGCACGACGTTGAAGACGCCGGCAGGCAGCCCGGCTTCGGCCCACAGCTCGGCGATCCAGTTCGCCGCCGAGGGGTCCTTCTCGCTCGGCTTCACGATCACCGTGTTGCCCGCGGCGATGGCGATGGGGAAGAACCACATCGGGACCATGGCGGGGAAGTTGAACGGCGAGATGATGCCGACGACCCCGAGCGGCTGGCGGATGGAGTAGACGTCGACCTTCGTCGAGACGCCCTCGGAGTAGCCACCCTTGAGCAGGTGCGGGATGCCGCAGGCGAACTCCACGACCTCGAGGCCACGGCTGACCTCACCGAGGGCGTCGGCGAGGGTCTTGCCCTGCTCGGCGGTGATGATCGCCGCGAGCTCCCCCTTCCGCGCGTTGAGCAGCTCGCGGAAGGAGAACAGCGCCTGCGCGCGACGCGACAGCGACACGTGGCGCCAGTCGGCGAAGGCGGCCTTCGCGACGGCGACGGCCTCGTCCATGACCTCGGTCGTCGCGAAGTCGACACGGCCTGTGACCGCGCCCGTCGCGGGGTCATGGACCTCGGCCGTGCGCTCGGCGACGGCGCCGAAGCGCTTCCCGTCGATCCAGTGGGTGATACGCGTGGGCTCAGTCATGACCGCAGTCTCACCTGCCGACCCTCCACCCCGCCACCATCAATCTGGCGCCCCATCGGCCAGCACCTTGACGAGGTGTAACACACCGCCAGGCTTGAGCCGACGCCCCAGCACCGCTGCCGCGGGTCGAAGCGCAGTCGGCCGACCCTGGGGCCCAGCTAGCTGTCGAAGCCGAGGCCGAGGCGGTCGAGTGTCCTGAGCCAGAGGTTGCGGCGGCCCTGACGGCGGTCTGCGCGGGCGAGCGACCAGGTCGTCAGGCCGATCGCGGCGGAGCGGACCGGCTCCGGCGGGAACGGCAACGGCATGGTCGAGACCATCCGGGTGCGCGTGCGCTCGGTCTCGCGACCGTCGAGCAGGTCGAGCATCACGTTCGCCCCGAAGCGCGTGGCACCGACCCCGAGGCCGGTGAAGCCGACGGCATACGCGACCCGGCCCTGCTTGGCGGTCCCGAAGAACGCCGAGAAGCGCGAGCTGGTGTCGATAGCCCCGCCCCAGCGGTGAGAGAAACGCACCCCCTCCAGCGCCGGGAACACCTCGGTCAGATGCTCGGCGAGCAGGGCGAAGGACTCCTCGCGCTGGTCGTGGCCGGCATCGACCCGACGCTGGTAGATCGCGTCATAGCCGCCGAAGAGGATGCGTCCGTCGTCCGTGCGGCGGTAGTAGTGGAACTGGTTGCCGATGTGGGACAGTCCCTGCCGTCCGTCCCATCCGATCGCCTGCCACTGCGTGTCGGTCAGCGGCTCGGTGACGAGGACGTAGTCGTACACGGGCACGATGTAGTGGTTGAGCCGACGCAGCAGCGGCGGGAAGGCGTTGGTGGCCAAGGCGACACGCGAGGCACGAACCGTCCCGGACCCGGCGCCGGACTCGGTGCGGATCTCGATGCCCGAGCCGCTGCAGTCGCCGAAGCCGACCGCGCGGGTGTGCTCGTGGATGCGCACCCCGAGCGACAGGCCCGCCTCGCGGAGGCCCCACGCGAGCCGCGCGGGGTTCACCAGCGCGGTCCCGTCGCGGTCGAGCAGACCCCCGAGATAGCGCGGGGACCGCACCAGGTCCCGCACCTTGTCGGCGTCGAGGAACTCCAGCTTCTCGCCGTAGGCCGCCACGAGCTCGGTGACGTCGGCCAGCCCCTCGAGATGGTGCGGCTCGGTGGCCAGCGCGATGTCACCAGTGCGCTCGAACGAGCAGTCGATCCCGTAGCGGTCGATCGTGTCCGCGAGACCCTCGAGGTTCTCCAGACCCAGCCGGGTCAGGACCTCCATCTCCTCCGGCCAGCGGGTGTGACCGTTCTCGAAGCCGTGGGTGATCGAGGCCGAGCAGAACCCGCCGTTGCGGCCCGAGGCTGCCCAGCCGATGCGCGAACCCTCCAGCAGGAGCACGTCACGGTCGGGGTCCGCCTCCTTGGCGAGCAGCGCGGTCCAGAGCCCGGAGAACCCGCCACCGACCACGAGCAGGTCAGAAGTGGTGGTACCGGAGAAGGGATCGAGGGCATCAGGACGACGCGGGTCGTCGAGCCAGAAAGGGACGTGCGACGCGGAGGCGACAGCGGCGTACGACGAGGGACGGGGGGTGCGTGCGAACGGCACGACTCTCACGGCTCCGGGATTGGCCGCCCCGGGTCCTCCGGACGATACGGCCGCCGTGGACCGGCGGAGGGATCCGTCGCTGTGCCCGCGGCCGTCGCAGGATACCGCAGATCCTGAACGGCCGTGCAGCATCACGCGCCCGAAGACGCCGACGCCCACGCTGTCCTCCTAGGACGACGTGGGCGACGGGCTTGCGAGGCGACTCGCGCCAGGTCACGCCTTGGCGCGACGCCTCTGCACGACCTGGCTGACCAGCACGATGGCCAGCGCGGCGAAGAACATCAACGATCCCACGACGTTCACCTGCGGCGGCACACCACGCTGAGCGGCACCCCACACGAACAGCGGGAAGGTCGTCGTCGAGCCGGAGTTGAAGTTCGTGACGATGAAGTCGTCGAACGACAAGGAGAAGGCCAGCAGCGACGCACCGATGATTCCGGGCAGCACGAGCGGGAAGGTGATCTTCCAGAACGTCGTCCGCTCGTCGGCGTAGAGGTCCATGGCGGCCTGCTCGAGGCGGGAGTCGAGGCTCGAGATGCGCGCCTTGACCGTCACGACCACGAAGCTCAGGCAGAACATGATGTGCGCGATGAGGATGGTGCCGACGCCGCGCGCGGTGCTGATGCCGACGAAGAACGCGAGCAGCGAGGCCCCCATGACGACCTCGGGCGTGGCCATGGGCATGAAGATCAGCAGGTTCGTGCCCGAGCGGCCACGGAACCGGTGTCGCCCGATCGCGAAGGCCACGAGCGTGCCCAGGACCACGCTCACCAGAGTCGCGACGACGCCGATGAACAGGCTCAGCCGGAGCGACTCGCACATGCCTCCGACCTCACAGAGGTTGGTCCAGGCGTTGGTCGAGAACTGCGTGAACTGGTAGTTGTACTTGCCCGCGGGCTGGTTGAACGAGAACAGCACGACCACGAAGATCGGCGCGAACATGTACAGCACCACGAGAAGGCCGATGATCGCGATGATGCGCTCGCGGACCCAGCGGATCGGCCCGCCAGGGCGCTTCGTGCTCGACCGAGTGGTGCCGGTGCGGGGTGCGGCGTGAGTGGTGGTCGCCATCAGACCAGCTCCTCCGTCCCGGCTCGGCGTACGTAGATCGAGACGATGATCAGGACCGCCACCATGAGCACGACCGACAGCGCGGCCATCGTCGGGTAGTCGACCTCGGAGAAGAACTTGTCCTGGATGACGTTGCCGATCATCGTGGTCTTGGGTGAGCCCAGGAGCTCGGAGTTGATGTAGTCACCCACGGCTGGGATGAACGTGAGCAACGTGCCGGCCACCACGCCCGGCAGCGACAGCGGCCAGGTGACCTTGCGGAGGGACGTCCACGCCGAGGAGTACAGATCCTGAGCCGCCTCGATGAGACGCGAGTCCATCCGGTCGAGAGAGGCGTAGAGCGGCAGCACCATGAACGGCAGGAAGTTGTAGGTCAGTCCGGTGACCACGGCGAGCGGGGTGTTGATGACGCGGCCGGGCTCGGTGAGGTGGAGCCACGTCAGCACGTTGGTGATGTGGAGGGTGTTCATCGTCTGCACGATCCAGCCGTCGTCGGCGAGGATCGTCTGCCACGCGAGCGTCCTGATGAGGAAGCTGGTGAAGAACGGCGCGATCACCAGGACCAGCATCGTCGACTTCCACCTCCCGGCGCGGAACGCGATGAAGTACGCGAGCGGGTAGGCCAGGAGCAGGCAGAAGACCGTCGCGAGCGCGGCGTAGACGAACGACCTGAAGTACTGCGGGTAGTACGTGGACAGCGCGTCGGAGTACGTCGACCAGTTCCCAGGGAACGTGAAGGTGTAGCCCTGGTCGAGCGAGCCGGTGTAGAGCGAGGTGACCAGCAGCGCGACGGTCGGCACGACGAAGAAGACCGCGAGCCACAGCATCCCCGGGGAGAGCAGGAGATACGGCGTCCATCTGGAGGTGCCGACGGCCTTGGCCTCCGACGCCCCGGAGTCCTGGTGCGGACCGCGGATGTCCTCCTGCTCGAGCGCGGTGGCGGCGACTGCGCCGCCGCTCATGACGCGACCCCGACGGTGTCCGGCGTCGCCGCGTCCTCGTCGATCTCCACGCCGGCAGCGATGTCCTGGTCGGCGTCGAGGGCGAAGGTGTGGTCGGGCGCCCAGGTCAGCACGACGCGGGCGCCGGGAACAAGGCGCTCGTCGCGCGTCGTGTTCTGGGCGAAGACGGTCAGCTCCTGGCCCCAGGCCGTGTCCACGAGGTACTGCGTGGAGACCCCGATGAACGAGCTGTAGGTGATCGTGCCCTCGAGCCGGTTCTCCCCGTCGGAGAGCGAGGCGTCGTCGAGGAACTGGATCCGCAGCTTCTCCGGACGGACCCCGACGTGGACGTTGTCGCCCGTCGAGTGCACCCGCGACTCGGGGACCCCGACCCGCTGGTTCTGCACGGAGACCGTGGCGTAGCCGCCTGAGCGCTCCACGATCGTGCCGTCGAAGAAGTTCGACTGCCCGAGGAAGTTCGCGACGAAGGTGGTCCTCGGGTTCTCATAGAGATCGGTCGGGCCGCCGAGCTGCTCGACCCTTCCGGCGTTCATGACCGCGATGGTGTCGGCCATGGTCATCGCCTCCTCCTGGTCGTGCGTCACGTGCACGAACGTGAGGCCGACCTCGGTCTGGATCCGCTTGAGCTCGAGCTGCATCTGACGGCGCAGCTTGAGGTCGAGGGCACCGAGGGGCTCGTCGAGCAGGAGGACCGAGGGCTGGTTGATGAGTGCACGCGCTAGCGCGACTCGCTGCTGCTGGCCACCGGAGAGCTGCTGGGGCTTGCGGCGCGCCAGCCCGGAGAGCTCGGTGAGGGCGAGCATGTCCTCGACCGGCTTCTTGATGTCCTTGACGCCTCGACGGCGCAGGCCGAAGGCGACGTTCTCATAGATGTCGAGGTGCGGGAACAGGGCATAGCTCTGGAAGACGGTGTTGACCGGACGCTTGTAGGGCTTGGCCCACGTGACGTCCTGCTCACCGATGAGGATCGTGCCCGCGGTGGGCTCCTCGAGCCCGGCGACCATGCGGAGCGTCGTGGTCTTGCCACAGCCCGACGGGCCGAGCAGGGCGAAGAACGAGCCGGCGGGAATGGTGAGAGTCAGGTCGTCGACCGCCACGAAGTCACCGAAGCGCTTCGTGACGTCGATGATGCGGAGGTCCGCGCCGGACTGGGACGGGCTCATCGGATCAGGCGCCCTTCACCGCATTGAAGGCCTTGGCGTAGGCCTTCTCCGTCACGTCGTCGAGCCCCATGAAAAGGTGGGTCTTCGCGAGGAAGGCGGCATCCGGGAAGATGAGCGGGTTGTCGACGAGAGTCTTGTCGATCTTCGTCATCGCTTCCTTCGCACCGGTGACCGGGCAGATGTACTGCACGTAGGCCGTCAGCTGCGCGGCGATCGCCGGGTCGTAGTAGAAGTTCATCAGCTCTTCGGCGTTCTTCTTGTGCTGGGCCATGTTCGGGATGAGCATGTTGTCCGACCAGATCATCATCCCCGCCTCAGGCTGGACGAACTTGATCTTCGGATTGGCCACCTGGAGCTGCACGACGTCGCCTGACCAGGCCATGCACGCCAGCGCCGTGCCGCTGGAGAGCAGCGCGGAGTAGTCGTTGCCGGTGAACTGACGGATCTGGCCGGAGTCGTTGGCCCGCTGCAGCATGTCGACGGCGGCGTTGAAGTCGTCTGCGGTGAAGTTCGCCGGGTCCTTGCCCTGCTGAAGCAGGATCAGGCCGATCGTGTCACGCCACTCGGTGAGCACTGTCACACGGCCCTTGAGGTCGGGGCGCGTGAGCAGCTCCTCGATGCTCCTCACCTCGGGAACCTTCGCCGAGTTGTAGGCGATGCCGGTCACACCGGACTGCCAGGGCGCGGAGTAGTCGCGCGTGGGGTCCCACGACGGTGACTTCAACGAGTCGAGGAGGTTGGCGGTGACGTTCGGGGTGTTGGCCTTGTCGATCTTCTCGACGTAGCCCTGGCGCACGAGGCGTCCGGCCATCCAGTCGGTCAGCGCCATCAGGTCACGACCGGTGTCCTGGCCTGCCTTGAGCGAGGGAAGGATCTTGGCGTAGAACTCGTCGTTGCCGTTGATGTCTTCGGTGTAGGCCACCGTGACGCCGGTCTTGGCCTTGAACTGGTCCAGCGTCGGGTGGACGTTCTGGTTCTTCTCATCGACATCGAGATAGAGCTGCCAGTTGCTGAAGTTCAGCGTCTTGTCGGTGTCGGACTTGTCTGGCGTGGTCGGGGCAGCACTGGCGCTACCGCTGGGGGAGGCGGTGCCCTTCGTGCCGCACGCGGCGAGCAAGGGGGAACCGACGACGACGGCCCCGCCAAGGGCGGCAGCCTGCAGCAGACGTCGACGGGGCACCCCAGCACGGGAAGCGGCGCGGACGGCCTCGGTCATCGGGTCAAGGGACTTGTCGGCCATCAGTCGTAACTCCTCGTTGCGGTGGCGAGCTTCGAACGTGCGGTGGTGATGAGGTCGATCCGGGGATCTAGCGATCGCCGAAGATGGTGCGGTGCCAGTCCTTGCGGACGTCACCGGTGATCTCGATCGAGATGTGCTTCACCTGCGTGTACTCGTCGAAGGAGTACTGGCTCATGTCCTTGCCGAACCCGGATGCCTTGAAGCCTCCGTGCGGCATGTCGGAGACGATTGGGATGTGGTCGTTGATCCATACGCAGCCGGCCTGGATGTCGCGGCTGGCACGCATCGACCGCAGGACGTCGCGGGTCCACGCTGACGCCGCGAGGCCGAACGGGGTGTCGTTGGCGAGCGCGATGCCCTCGTCGTCGGTGTCGAAGGGGAGAACCACGAGCACGGGACCGAACAGCTCCTCCTGGACGATCTGGGAGTCTTGGGCGACGTCGACGACGAGCGTCGGCTCGTAGTACGCGCCGACCTCGAGGACACTACCGGGTGCCCGGCCGCCGACGACGACCTTCGCGCCGTAGCCCCGTGCGCGGTCGACGTAGCCGGCGACGCTGTCGCGCTGACGGTGCGACACGAGCGGCCCCAGGTCGGTCGACGGGTCGGTCGGGTCACCGAGGCGCACGGTGGCCATGAGGTCGGCGACGCCCTGGACGAAGGCGTCGTAGAGGGGACGTTGGATGTAGGCGCGCGTGGCGGCAGTGCAGTCCTGGCCGGTGTTGATGAGCGACGCCGCGACGGCGCCGTGCACCGCAGCTTCGAGGTCGGCGTCGTCGAAGACGACGAACGGGGCCTTGCCGCCGAGCTCGAGGTGGACGCGCTTCGCGGTCTGCGACGCGAGCGCCATGACCCGCTGGCCCACCGGCGTCGAGCCGGTGAAGGAGCACATGCGGATGCCGGGGTGGGTCAGCATCGCCTCGCCGACGACGCGACCAGCACCGGTGAGGACGTTCACGACGCCGTCCGGGATGCCCGCGCGGGTGCAGTCCTCGGCGAGCATGAGCGAGGTGAGGGGGGTCAGCTCGGCCGGCTTGAGCAGGATCGTGTTACCGGCGGCGATGGCCGGCATGATCTTCCACACGGCCATCTGGAGCGGGTAGTTCCACGGGGCGATCGACCCGACGACACCGACGGACTCACGGCGGACGATCGAGGTGTGGGTGCCGTCGTACTCCGCGGAGGCGCGACCCTCGAGGTTGCGGGCGGCGCCGGAGTAGAAGGACACGTTGTCGATCGAGCCGGGGACGTCGAACTCCCGGGTCAGCTTGATGGGCTTGCCTGCCTGGGAGGTCTCGGTCTGGGCGTACTCCTCGGCGCGCTCGGACATGGCCGCTGCCAGCGACGTCAGGGCTGCCGCCCGCTCGCCGGGCGTCGCGCGCGACCACTCGGAGTGGGCGCGCGTGGCAGCGGCCACGGCGAGGTCGACGTCCTGCGGCCCGGCGAGGTCGGTCCTCACCACGACAGCGCCCGTCGCCGGATTGACGACGTCGTGCGTCTCGCCCGAGGATCCGGTGCGAAATCCCCCGTCGATGTACTGGTGGCCGTGGTCCGGCACCGGTGCCTCCTGTCACGATCGCGGACGACGCCCCCCGGGGGGGACGCGCGTCCGAACGGCGGTGATCCTCGCACGCGCTTCGGGCACGAACAAGGGATTCCGTAGCCAAAGGCGTGTTTCGCGACGAATTGCATCGCGTTCGTAACACGGAAATGAGGTTTCCCGTACCTGATGCCCGCCCGGTCCACGTCGCCCTCGGTCACCGTGCGGGTCCGACTCGCCCTCCCGCAACCGACAGGCTGCCAAGGATGCAGGTTGTTGTCTGACGCCCTGTCTTGCCCGGGGCTAGTCTCGTGCTCCGTGGGGTCCCCCGACCGGCTCGCCGACATCTATCCGACTGTGGCCGAGGTCCTCGACCTCCCCGCGGTCCGCGATGGCGCCCCCGTGGTGCGGGCCGGCCGGGGCTCCCTGGGCCGCTCGGTGCGCTGGACGCACGCCGCCGAGGTCGCCGACGTCGCGCGGCTCCTCCACGGAGGCGAGCTGCTCCTCACGACCGGCGTGCTGCTGCCCGAGGACCGCAACGGTCTGGCCGACTACGTGCGTGGGCTCGCCGAGGCGGGGGTCACCGGTGTTCTCGTCGAGGTCGGACGCCGCTTCGACCGCCTCCCAGACGTCATGGTCGAGACGGCCGAGGCCACCGGGCTCGTCCTGGTCGAGCTGACCCGCGAGGTGCGCTTCGCCGCGGTCACCGAGCAGGTCGCCGCGCGCATCGTCGACGCCCAGCTCGCCGAGCTGAGGGTGTCCGACGAGGTCCACGCGGCGTTCACCGAGCTCACCGTCGAGGGGGCGCCGCCCACCGAGATCGTCCGTCAGGTCGCGCGCATGGCGGGCCGCCCGGTCGTCCTGGAGAACCTGGCGCACCAGGTGCTCGCGGTCGACGCCTCGGGGCGCGACCTCGCCGAGGTGCTCGACGGCTGGGAGGACCGCAGCCGCGCGGTCCGGGTCCGCGAGCGCACGGCGTACGACGCCACCATCGGCTGGCTCGTCACGACCGTCGGCGCACGAGGTCAGGACTGGGGTCGGCTGGTGCTGGTCACCGACACCGTCCCCACGGTGCGCGACTCGATGCTGCTGGAGCGCGGAGCAGCCACGGTGGCGCTGTCGCGGCTCGTGGAACGAGATCGGGAGTCCTTGGAGCGTCAGAGCCATCGCACGCTCCTCACGGGCATCATCGCCGGCTCGGTCGCCCTGACCGAGACCACGGCGAGGGCACAGGCGCTCGGCGTCCCGCTCGAGGGTCGCGCCCTCGTCTCCGTCCTCGTCCGCCTGGCGACCGGCCCGACGGGCCCGGCGCTCGAGGTCCAGGAGCGGCTGCGCGACTTCGCCGAGACGGTGTCAGCGGCCGTACGCGACACCCGAGGGGTCGCGCTGGTGGGCGGCGTCGACGACGCGACAGTCGGCGTGCTGTTGTCCCTGCCGCCGCGCGAGGACGTCGACCGTGCACTGGAGCGGCTCTCGGCCGCGCTGGCGAAGCGCGCCGCCACCGGTCGGGCCGTCGTCGCCGCCGACGACTGGGTGATGGCAGTCGGATCGATCGTGTCCTCGGTCCGCGACGTGCGGCGTGCGTTCCTCGAGGCGGCACAGGTCGCCGACGCCGCGCCCTCGGGCGACGACGGCGTGGCACGCCCGTACTACCGGCTCCCGGACGTCCGCCTGCGCGGACTCCTGCACCTGCTGCGCGACGACGACCGCCTCCAGACCTTCGTCGAGCGAGAGCTCGGCGCGCTGCTGGAGCACGACGCGCAGCACTCCTCCGACCTCGTCGGCGTCCTGCGCACCTACCTCGCGGCCGGGCGCAACAAGTCCTCCGCCGCCGACGCCGCCCACATGTCGCGCCCGAGCTTCTACGAGCGGCTGCACCGCATCGAGCGCGTGCTCTCCGTCGACCTCGACTCGGTCGAGTCCTGTCTCTCCCTGCACGTCGCACTCCTGGCGCTCGACGCCATCCGCCGATGACCGGTGGAGCGCGTGCGGCAGGTCGCCGAGGACGGTCTCGGCCTCGACCCCGGCATCACCGTCGTCATCGGCCCGAACGGCGCGGGCAAGTCGACCCTGGCCGAGGCCGTCGCGGCTGTTCCCGGGGTGCGGATCCTCCACCTCGATCAGGACGGCATCACCGCGGTCGAGTTCGACGTCGGCGACCTCGTCCGGACGCTGCTGGCGTTCCTCGAGGCACCGGGAAGGTACCTGCGGCACCTCGACTGAGCGGCCCCGTGACACGACGACGGCCCGCACCCCCGGGAGGGTGCGGGCCGACGCAGTCCGGTCAGGACTCGAGGTTCGCCATGACGTGCTTGATGCGGGTGTAGTCCTCGAAGCCGTACATCGAGAGGTCCTTGCCGTAGCCCGAGTGCTTGAAGCCGCCGTGCGGCATCTCCGCGACGAGCGGGATGTGGGTGTTGATCCAGACGCAGCCGAAGTCCAGGCGCTTGGCCATGCGCATCGCGCGGCCGAAGTCCTTCGTCCAGACCGATGACGCCAGCCCGTACTGGACGCCGTTGGCCCAGCGCAGCGCCTCGGCCTCGTCGCTGAACTTCTGGATCGTCATGACCGGGCCGAACATCTCGTTCTGGATCATCTCGTCGTCCTGGCGCAGGCCGGCGATGACGGTGGGCTCGATGTAGAAGCCACGGTCGCCCTGACGGACGCCACCAGCTGCGATCGAGGCGTGGTCGGGCGTGCGCTCGATGAAGCCGAGGACGCGCTCGAGCTGGCTGGCGTTGTTGACGGGCGGCACGAGGGAGTCGCCCGTGGGTCCGCCCTCGAACGTCGTCTTCGTCGCCCGTGCCTGCTCAGCGAGCGCAGCGACGAAGTCGTCGTAGATGCCGGGCGCGACGAGCACGCGCGTCGCCGCGGTGCAGTCCTGGCCGGCGTTGAAGTAGCCGGCGACGGCGAGCCACTCCGCGGCCGCCTCGACGTCGGCGTCGTCGAACACCACGACGGGTGCCTTGCCGCCCAGCTCGAGGTGCACGCGCTTGACATCGAGGGCCGCCGACTTCGCGACCTCCATGCCGGCGCGCACCGAACCGGTGATGGCGACCATCTGCGGCGTGGGGTGCTCCACGAGCGCACGGCCCGTGTCGCGGTCACCCGTGACGACGTTGAGCACGCCCGCCGGGAGGACGTCGGCGATCAGCTCCGCCATGCGCACGGTCGACACCGGCGTGGTGTCGCTGGGCTTGAGGACGACGGCGTTGCCCGCGGCGATCGCCGGCGCGAACTTCCACACGGCCATCATCATCGGGTAGTTCCACGGCGTGACCTGCCCGATGACGCCGATGGGCTCGCGACGGACCATGGAGGTGAACCCGGCCATGTACTCCCCGGCGGCCCGACCCTCCAGCAGGCGTGCGGCCCCGGCGAAGAAGCGGATCTGGTCGATCATCGGAGGGATCTCCTCCGACATCGTCACCGCGATCGCCTTGCCGGTGTTCTGCGACTCGAGCGCGACGAGCTCGTCGGCGTGCGCCTCGAGAGTGTCGGCGATGTCGAGCATCGCCTTCTGACGCTGCGAGGGCGTCGTGTCGCGCCACGACTCGAAGGCGGTCGCCGCGGCCTTGTAGGCGCGGTCGACGTCCTCGGCCGAGGAGATGGGGGCGGTGCCGAACACCTCGCCGGTCGAGGGGTCGACCAGGTCGCTGGTACGACCGTCGGCGGAGTCGACGGACTCGCCGTTGATGAAGTTGCGCAGGTGGCGCTTGTCGCTCACGCGATCTCCCGGGTGGGTCGGGGCAGGGTGGGCGTCAGTCCGGCATGGCATGGCATGGCATGGCATGACATGGCGAACGGTGACGCAGATCGCACCTTAGCCGTCGGGTTCGGTTCTCGATAGGCAGAACCCCCGTCAGCGACCGAATCCGCAAGAATTCGGCACAAGAACTGCGGATTCACTTGCCAAGCCCCTATCCGATCCCCGACGATGCAACACGTGGTGACCCGAGAACGGACGGTCCACGTCGGTCTCGACGACGTGAGCAAGGCCATCATCGAGCAGCTCCAGGAGGACGGCCGCAGGCCCTACGCCGCCATCGGCAAGGCCGTCGGCCTGTCCGAGGCAGCCGTGCGCCAGCGGGTCCAGCGGCTCCAGGAGTCCGGCGTCATGCAGATCGTCGCGGTAACCGACCCCATGCAGGTGGGATTCGCACGCGCGGCCATGATCGGAGTGAAGGTCGAAGGCGACATCGAGTCCGTCGCCGACGAGATGGCCGCGATGACCGAGGTCGACTACCTCGTCATCACCGCAGGCGGCTACGACATCCTCGCCGAAGTCGTGTGCGAGGACGACGAGCACCTCCTCGAGGTGGTCAATCGCCGCGTCCGGGCCATCCCGGGAGTGCGCCACACGGAGACCTTCGTCTACCTGAAGCTCCGCAAGCAGATCTACACCTGGGGTACCCGATGACCATCACACCGCAATACGTCAGCGAGACCGGCAACGATCCGCTCGCCGAGACGGCACGCGAGCACCTGTGGATGCACTTCACCCGGCACTCGGTCTACGAGCAGGGCGGGCACGTCCCGATCATCGTGCGCGGCGATGGTGCCTACATCTACGACGACGCCGGCAAGCGCTACCTCGACGGTCTCGCCGGCCTGTTCACCGTGCAGGTCGGCCACGGCCGCAGCGAGCTCGTCGAGGCCGCGGCGAAGCAGATGCAGGAGCTGGCGTTCTTCCCGCTCTGGTCCTACGCCCACCCCAAGGCGATCGAGCTCGCCGAGCGCCTGACCCAGTACACGCCCGGCGACCTCAACCGCGTCTTCTTCACCACCGGTGGCGGCGAGGCCGTCGAGTCCGCGTGGAAGCTGGCGAAGCAGTACTTCAAGATGACCGGCAAGCCGATGAAGCACAAGGTCATCAGCCGCGCCGTCGCCTACCACGGCACCCCCCAGGGCGCGCTGTCGATCACGGGCATCCCCGACGCGAAGAAGTACTTCGAGCCGCTGGTCCCGGGCACGTTCCGCGTCCCCAACACCAACTTCTACCGTGCCGAGCAGCACGCGGACGACATCGAGGCCTTCGGCCGCTGGGCCGCCGACCGCATCGCTGAGGCCATCGAGTTCGAGGGCGCCGACACCGTCGCCGCCGTGTTCCTCGAGCCGGTGCAGAACTCCGGCGGCTGCTTCCCGCCGCCCCCCGGCTACCTCGAGCGCGTCCGTGAGATCTGCGACCAGTACGACGTCCTGATGGTCGCCGACGAGACGATCTGCGCCTTCGGCCGGATCGGCGAGATGTTCGCGATGTCGCGCTTCGGTGTGACGCCCGACATCATCACGTGCGCCAAGGGCATGACCTCCGGCTACGCGCCCATCGGCGCGATGATCGTGAGCGACCGCCTCTTCGAGCCGTTCAGGCACGGCTCGGCGTACTTCGCGCACGGCTACACCTTCGGTGGTCACCCCGTGTCGGCCGCGGTGGCATTGGCCAACCTCGACCTCTTCGAGCGCGATGGCATCAACCAGCACGTCCGCGACAACGAGGGCGCGTTCCACGCCACCCTCTCCAAGCTCAAGGACCTCGCCATCGTCGGCGACGTCCGCGGGGCCGGTTACTTCTACGGCATCGAGCTCGTCAAGGACAAGGTCACGAAGGAGACCTTCAACGAGGAGGAGTCCGAGCGCCTGCTGCGCGGGTTCCTCTCCAAGGCGCTCTTCGACGCAGGTCTCTACTGCCGCGCCGACGACCGCGGCGACCCGGTCATCCAGCTCGCACCGCCGCTGACCGTCGACCAGTCGCAGTTCGATGAGATCGAGCAGATCCTGCGCTCGGTCCTCACCGAGGGCATGAAGGTCCTCTAGCGCCTCCCGCACCATCCATGCACGAGCACGGAAGGGTCCGCATGGACCAGCACGCCATTCCCGCACCCGGGTCCTCCGAGAGGACCCGGGTGCGTCGTGTCCCGGAGAACGCGGTGGATGACCGGGGCGTCCTCAACGCCGTGCTCGACGCCGGCCTCGTCGCGCACGTCGCCGTCGTCGACGGCGGCCGCCCGTACGTGCTCCCGGTGGCGTACGCACGTGACGCTGATCGCGTCCTCTTCCACGGCTCCACCGGATCTCGGCTGTTCCGATTGCTCGCCGACGGTGCGCCGACGTGCCTCACGGTGACGCTCCTCGACGGCCTGGTCCTTGCCCGGTCGGCGTTCGAGAGCTCGATGAACTACCGCGGCGCGATGGTGCTCGGTACCGCCACGGTGCTGGAGGGCGCGGACAAGGACCACGCCCTGCGACACATCTCCGACCACCTGCTCCCCGACCGCTGGGACGACATCCGGTCTCCCTCGCGCAAGGAGCTCGCGGCGACGCTCATGCTGGCCCTCCCCCTCGACGAGGCGAGCGTGAAGATCCGCACGGGCGGCCCATCCGAGGACGAGCAAGACGTGGACCGTCCGGTCTGGGCGGGGCAGGTGCCGATCCGCGAGCAGTTCGGCGCCCCCGTCCCCGACGAGGCCGGCGCAGCCTTCCCGGTCCCGGTCTACGTGGAGAAGTGGACCCGATGACCTCCCAGGACTCCTACCGCCGACTCTCCTACTGGTGGGACTCCCTTCCCGACGAACTCATCGGCACGCCGCGCCCACCGTTGTCGCGCTCCACGACCGCCGACGTCGCCATTGTCGGCGGCGGGTATACCGGCCTCTGGACGGCGTACTACCTCGCGAAGGCCGACCCCTCGCTGAAGGTCGTCGTCCTCGAGGCGGAGACAGCTGGCTTCGGCGCCAGCGGTCGCAACGGCGGCTGGGCGTCGGCGCTGTTCCCGACATCCCTGCCGCACGTGGCGAAGACGTCGTCGCGCGAGGCTGCGCGAGCGCTCCAGACGGCGATGTTCGACACCGTCGACGAGGTCGGACGGGTGACCGCCGACGAAGGCATCGACTGCCACTACCGCAAGGGTGGCACCGTCTACCTCGCACGCACGCCGGTGCAGCTCGACCGCGCGCGCGCCGAGCTGGAGGACCACCGCTCGTGGGGGTTCGGACCGGAGCACTTCGACCTCCTCGGGGCCGACGACGCCCGTGAGCGGTTCGGTGCCACCGACGTCCTGGGTGCCAGCTTCTCCCCGCACTGCGCCGCGATCCACCCGGCGCGACTCGTCCGAGGCCTCGCGCAGGTCGTGGAGCGTCTCGGGGTCACCATCCACGAGCACACCAAGGTCACCTCGATCGAGCCCGGCGTCGTCCGCACCGAACGTGGCGATGTCCGTGCCGCCAAAGTGATCCGGGCGACCGAGGCGTGGACGTCGCAGCTGCCGGGCTCCGAGCGCGACATCGTGCCCGTCTACTCCCTCGTCCTGGCCACCGAGCCGCTGCCTACGGAGTTCTGGGCGGAGGCGGGACTACGCAATTATGAGACCTTCGCCGACCACCGCCACCACATCATCTACGGGCACCGCACCAGCGATGACCGGATCGTCTTCGGTGGCCGCGGCGCTCCCTACCACATGCGCTCACGCATCAAGCCCGAGTACGACCGTGAGCCGGAGGTCTTCGACTGGCTGTGGCGGACCCTGCGCGAGCTGCTCCCGGCAGTCAGCGACCACGCGGTCACCCACACCTGGGGCGGTCCGCTGGGCATCCCACGCGACTACCACCCGTCGGTCGGTCTCGATCCCGAGACCGGGATCGGCTGGGGCGGAGGCTATGTCGGCGACGGCGTCGCCTCCAGCAATCTCGCCGGACGCACGATCGCCGACCTCATCCGTGGCGTGAGCAACGAGCGCACCGCCTTGCCCTGGGTCAACCGTCGCTCACCGAAGTGGGAGCCCGAGCCGCTGCGCTGGCTCGGCGTCAACCTCGGGCTTCGGGTGATGGGGTCGGCCGACGGCGTCGAGGAGCGCACGGGCAAGTCAGCCAGGCGAGCCGAGCTCCTCGCACCGCTGCTCGGGCACTGAACGCGCGGGGGATCGCACGGGGTCCCCACCGGACTTCACCCGGGGGCGCACGACGTGCACACTCAATCCCTAACAGCACCGACGACCTGGAGCCTGCGATGACGACGGCCGACCTCTCCCCCGCGGATGCACTGCGCACTATGGTGGTCGCCTACGCCGACGTGCTCGACGGAGCACTCGAGCCGCTCGGCCCACGCGCCGGGTTCGACAGCGGCGACCCGCAGACCAGCGGCATCATCTTCTTCGAGGGCCACGGCGTGAGCGTCGGGGTCTGGGAGTGCACCCCCGGCGGGTGGACCATCGTCGACCGCCCCAACACCGAGACGATGATGCTGATCGACGGCGAGGTCACGATCACCCCGCTCGACGGTGAGGCCGTCGAGCTGGGCGAAGGGGACGTGTTCGTCCTGCCCAAGGGCTGGTCGGGCCGCTGGGACGTCTCCGAGACCGTGCGCAAGCTCTACGTCATCGCCGACTGATCGGCACGAGCACCGCCGATCGCCGACATGAGGGGACAGCAGCCATGAGGTTCAGCGCCACGCTCGAGCTGCACGTCGGACGGCCACCGGGATCGAGGTCTCTCCTGAGGTCGTCGAGGCGCTCGGGTCGGGCAAGCGGCCACCGGTCCTGGTGACCATCAACGGGCACACCTTTCGCAGCACGGTGGCTGTCCTGGGGGGCCGCAACCTGGTCGGCGTCAGTGCCGAGAACCGTTCGGCCGCAAGCGTTTCCGCCGGCGACGTCCTCGGTGTCGAGCTCGAGCTCGACACCGCGCCGCGCGAGGTGGTGGTGCCGGCAGACCTCGCCGCCGCCCTCAGCCGGGACGCAGCCGCAGCGACGGCGTTCGAGGCCCTGTCCTACAGCGACAAGAGCCGCTACCTCATCGCGATCGACGGCGCGAAGACCGTCGAGACCCGTCAACGGCGGATCGCGAAGACCGTCGCCGAGCTGGCCCGCTGAGAGCCGTCGAGTCTTAGCGCCCGATGGCCTCGACCCAGTCGAGTCGCTGTCCGCACAGGGAGAGCGCCTGGGCCGCAGGGACGTAAGTGACAGGGACGTCGGCGCCGGCCAGCGACAGCTGCACCGGACCGATCTCCGAGGGGCTGTACCCCATCCCCGGACGCCAGCCACCGGAGTACTCGACGGTCATCGAGTGCGGTCCCGTCGTCAGATCGATCGACGGCGTCGGGTTGGAGTAGGGCGTCCAGTTCAGGCGTCCCTGGTCGGAGTGCCAGTCACGACCGTCGACGGTGACCTTGACGCCGCCCCAGAGCGAGCCGCCGAGCGTGGCGAGGTACTGGCCTTCCGCCGCCACGGTGAAGGGAACCGTGATGCTCCCGGTCGCAGCGACCGACACCGAGCCCGGCTGACTGCCCGAGGCCCAGCCGGCCGGGAGCGTGCCGGCGTCGAACGGCACGGTCACCAGCGCTGTGCGCCGCGCGACCGCCACCCGTCCGGCCGGGCCGGCCTTGGCGATGGCCTCGCGGACGACCGAGCAGGGCGCGATCGCCGCGGCGTCCGTGTGGTCGCCGAGGGGCCAGTGCTGAATGATCGCCGGCGCTGCGGGGTCGGGCGCCCACACGTCATAGAAGAGGCCCGGGCGCGCGACGACGTAGGTCGACGGCGGCCGGCTGCCAGTGAGCTCGGTGCGCAGCACGAGGGTCGGGTAGGCGTTGATGGAGGACAGCGGGAAGTCGTCGATGTCGGCGAACGCGCCCTTGTCCAGGCCCACGCCGCTGTTCATCGGGATGACGTTGTAGCGCAGCTCCCCCGCCGCCTCGACGTCGAGGTTGCGGAGGAAGTGGCGGGCCGCCGGCGGGTTGTACTCCAACATCAGCGCCGGCTTCAGGGCGGTGGAGGCACCGATGTCGGCCAGTTCCGCCATCCGGTCGGCTGGGGCGTTCCACACCTCGCGGTAGGCCATCGTGTTGGACACGATCACGCCGACGCCGATGAGCCCCACGAGCGTGACGCCCTCGAAGCGTCGCCCATTCTCGGCGAGGTAGGCGAACGCGACCCCCGCGGCGAGGAGCATCGCCGGGGAGGCAACCGCGAGCACCTTGCCCTCGAGCCAGGCGTTCCCCGGCACCGACCACAGTGCGACGACGACGCTCATGACGACGAACACCGGGACGGTCGGACGCCGGCGTCGCACGGCGATGACCACCCCGCCGACCATGCCGGCAGCCACGAGGACGACGAGCAGCCAGGTGACCCCCATCGCGCTCGGCTCGACCCGGAAGTCACCGGTCGGCCACACCCCAAAGATCTGCGCGAACCGCAACGGGCCGAAGAGGTTTCCGATGTCCTCCGCCCCACGTAGGCTCGAGTTCGTGAACTCCGTCAGCTGCCGCCCGAGCAGCAGGATGTTGGACAGGCCCAACAAGGCGAACACGACGACGAAGACGATCGCCGCGCCCACGAGCCGGCGTAGCCCGTAGAACCGCCAGATGAGCGCCAGCTCGGCCAGCCCGAGGGGCACGAGGTAGACGACCCCTGCGATGCCGAACACGACGAACACCCCTGCCATCGGGATGGCGAAGAGCGCAGCCTGCGCGGGGACCGGCCGCGGATCGCTGCGTCCTTGGGCGAGGAGCAGGCAGCAGGTCACGAGCAGCAGCGCGAGGGTGACCTCCTTGAGACCGCCCCAGAGCGCGTAGCCCACGAGGAGCGTGGAGGTCGCGGCGAGGAAGCTCACGACCGCACGCCAGGCGAGGCTCCTGATCAGCCCGGCGGTCGCGGCGTACAGCGCCCAGCCGAGGCCGGCGGCGAGCGTGGCCATGAGCGGCTGGACGATCCAGGCCGGGTCCTGACCCACGAGACGGGCCAGGACGCCGAGGTCGGCGAAGGCCCCGACGGGGTACCCGATGCCGAAGAGCCAGTCGATGAGGACGCCGTACGTCGATTGTGCGAGGCCGTCGGTCGTGTGCCCCTCGGAGGAGAGCCGGTCGGCCAGCGCGAGCCACGTCGCCGTGTCGTCGAGCTTGATGAAGCCGGCCCAGGAGACCGCACCGGACAGCGCCACGGGCGCGGCATAGCAGGCGAAGACCGCGACGGCCGACAGGCTCGACCATCGGCGACGTGCCCGGGTGAGGAACGTCGGCCTCGAGAGGAGCCACCCGATGGCCGCCAGGACCACAAGGACGGGGCCCGCGACGACGGCGGTGAGGTGGAAGGCCGTCAATAGCGACGTCACCACGACCAATGCCGACATCCCGACCGCCAGGATCACGGTGGCCGGCAGCTGAGTGCGGGTGAGTCGCTCAGCCAGCAACCCGAGGCCGAGCGACAACGCGACGACGACCACCGGGAAGACGAGCCAGCACAGGATCCAGGTAGTCATCGGGGAGGTCGGTCCCGACTACTGGATCGGCTGGACGGCACCGGACATGACCAGCGCGTACGCCGCACCGGGCGTCGGGTCGAACACCTCCATGAGCAGGTTCGCGCCCTGGAAGGCGAAGTACGCCGACTTCTGGTTGCCCGAGGGCTGCACCAGCAGGGCACCGCCGGCGAGCTTCTGGGACTTGGCGCCGGAGACCCCCGCCGACTTCACGAGCCCGGCGTAGGCGTCGGCCTTCTCGTAGGTGCCCACGGTGAGGAAGGCGCTGTTGGAGCCCGCCGGGACGTCGGCGGGCAGGTAGCGGACGTAGATGTCGCGGTTGACGATCGTGACCTCGAACAGGCTCAGGCCCCGCGGCCCGGCCCAGTAGACCGAGTGACCGGCCTTGGCGACGACCACCTTGAGCTGGTCGGCGGTCATGAGCACGGCGCCGGGGTTGTTCGGGGCAGACGCCGTTGCGTCGTCCTTGGCCTGGGAGGACTGGTACCAGTTCCACGAGAGGAGCCCGACGGCGATCACCAGGACCGCGACGACGGCCATGGCGGTCCATCGTGCACCTGAGCCGCCCGAACCTCCCGATCCGAACAAACCCCGCTTGGGCAGCGACTCGACCGGGGTTCTCGACGTCGGTGCCCACGCGTCGGGGGCCGCGCCTGCGTCTGCCTGGTCGTCCTCGTGGATGCTCACGAATCCACGCTACAACCCCGAGTCTCCTACCTGAGCGATCACCACCAACCGCCACCGGTCGGGGTCGCGACGCCCATCGCCGGGGCCGCGACCTTGCCCGAGGCAGGCTCGCACACCCCTTCCACCGACGCGCGCACGCTCGTCGACGACCTCCGGAAGGACCTTCCCATTCAGCGCGCGTCTGGCGGGCCTGCGCCTCTACCCTCGGTTTTGACCAAGCCACGGGAGGTCCGACGACCATGACCGTCACGCTGCGCACTGCCCCGCGTTCGCTACTCACCGCCGGAGGCGCGGCGATCCTCATCGCCGCGAGCGGGCTGGCGGCAGCACCCGCCCGGGCGGTGAATGCGCTCCCCGTCGGCGACCTCTTCATGTGCGTGAACAACACGACCAAGGTCATGACCCTGGCCTGGTCCTTCACCGTGTGCCCGGCCGGGACCACGAAGTACGTCGTCCTCTCCTCGACCGGCGGAGGCGGCGCGACCGGAGCGACAGGTGCCAAGGGCGCGACCGGAGCCACCGGACCCACCGGCGTCGCCGGCGCGGCGGGGGGCACTGGCGCCACGGGTGCAGCTGGCGCGACCGGCGCTGCTGGACCCACTGGAACAGCCGGACCGGCAGGCGCCACTGGCGCCACCGGTGCGACCGGAACTGCAGGAGCCGCTGGGGCGACGGGCGCGACAGGTGCCTCCGGTTCGGCAGGGTCCACGGGCGCGACGGGTTCTTCCGGTGCCTCCGGGGCTACCGGCGCTGCCGGGGCGACCGGTTCAACCGGCGCCACTGGGGCTGCAGGGAGCACGGGTGCCGCCGGAGCGATCGGACCGCAGGGTCCGAGCGGAGCCGCCGGCTCGACCGGCAGCACGGGTGCCACGGGTAACACGGGCGCGGCTGGCGGCACCGGTGCAACCGGTCCAACGGGACTTGACGGACCGACGGGGGCCGCAGGAGCCGAAGGCGCAACGGGAGCTACCGGCGGGACCGGCGCAACGGGAGCCATCGGCGCTACCGGTGCCACGGGCGACACCGGCGCATCGGGCGCCACAGGTGCTGCAGGTGTCACCGGCGTCACAGGACCAACGGGTGCGACCGGATCGGCCGGCAGCGCCGGGGTGACCGGTTCCACCGGACCTCAGGGTCCGATCGGAGCGACAGGTGCAACTGGTGCGACCGGCTCAAACGGAGGCGTTGGAGCGACAGGTGCCACGGGCACGTCCGGCGCAACCGGCGTGGCAGGTGTTACCGGACCTCAAGGCCCCACCGGAGCGACCGGCGATACCGGTGCAACGGGAGTCACCGGAGCGACTGGTGCCACCGGGTCCGCCGGACCCACCGGACCGCAGGGAGTCCAAGGCCTTCAAGGAACCGCAGGCAGCCAGGGCGTTCAGGGTGTGACCGGTCCGCAGGGCAACGCCGGCGCCACTGGGGCAACCGGAGGGACCGGAGCCACGGGCACGTCCGGTGACACGGGTACGGCCGGTGCCACAGGTGCCACAGGCTCTGACGGGACGAACGGCTCGACCGGAGCCACTGGCGCCCAGGGTCCGGCCGGCGTCGCCGGACCGACCGGAGCAGCCGGCGCCACCGGAGCGACCGGCGCCAGCGGGACGAACGGAGCGACCGGAGCAACTGGCTCCACCGGGACCACTGGAACCACGGGACCCACCGGCCCCGTCGGACCGACTGGCAATACCGGCACAGCCGGAGCCACCGGCTCGAACGGTTCTTCCGGACCGACCGGGGCGGCGGGAGCTACGGGCGCCACGGGCAGCACCGGCGGCCAGGGGGTCGCAGGGACGCAGGGACCCACCGGTGCGGCCGGGACCAACGGCGCGACGGGAGCCACGGGAGCCACGGGAGCCATGGCGGTTTACAACACGGCTGGGACGCTCCAGTCGGGAACCCGCATCGTCACGGGGCGCTCGACGTTGACCAACGGGACCTCCGGAAGCATCGACCTCGTCGGGACCGCACAATTCTCCTCGACCACGAGCTATACCTGCACGGTCTCGGGAGCCAATGGGACGGTGTCGAGCGACTATCGGTTCACCGTCACCTACAACCTCCTCTCACGATTCACCATCACTTCGACGCTTAACCCGGGGACGCAGAGCGTCGGGTGGATCTGCATCGGCAACTGACCGACGGCACGACCGAGCGACGAGACCGGCGAGGCCCGCTCCCCCTGGCCAGCACGGCTGGCCGTTGGAGAACGGGCACCGACGCAGAGCGACCCTCCGACCGCGATGGTCGGAGGGTCGCGCTCGTTCGTGCGTCTCTCACACGAGCCAGCTCCGCAGCGGCCAGAACGGCTACATCGGAGGGAGCGCCGTCGTTGCAGCCCAACGGGGACATCCGCGCTGCTCTGCTGCCTGACGGCGACTGCGGTCACGCCGGCCACCACAGGCGCCACTCGGTCATCCTCGTCCCGGTGACCACTCTCACGGCCGAAAGGCGCACCGAGCACCCAACACGCAGTGGAGCGCTCCACCAGGGGCGTCGCGAGCTCTGGAAAGTCGTGGCCGAACACGGGCGCGGCAACGACGCCCAGTCGAGGCCGCTCGGTAGCCTCAGCGCGGACTAGGGAGGTCTGTGCCATGACTTTGAGCACGCGCCGCATGTCGCGGACAGTTCTGGGCGTTACCAGTGCAGCACTATTCGTCACCGTAAGCGGCGTCGCCGCGGCCCCGGCCTTCGCCGATGGCATCAAGATCGGTGACCTCTACATGTGCGTCAACAACAAGACGAGGGTAATGAACCTCGCCTGGTCCTACACCACGTGCCCGACCGGGACGAAGAAGTTCGTCCTGCTCGTGGCAAGCGCCGGCCTCGGCGGCGCGACCGGTGCCACCGGCGCCGCCGGAGCAACGGGTGCAGCCGGCCCGGCCGGAGTCGCAGGCCCGGCGGGCGCCAAGGGCGCCACCGGAGCGACAGGTGCCGCCGGAGCCACCGGCAACGACGGAGCCACAGGTTCGGCCGGTCCCGTCGGCGCCGCCGGTGCCGACGGTGCTACCGGCCCGACCGGCCCAGTCGGGGCGACCGGTAACGACGGCGCCACAGGTGCGACCGGTGCGACCGGTAACGACGGCGCCACCGGGGCCACCGGCAACGACGGCGCCACAGGTGCGACCGGTGCGACCGGTAACGACGGCGCCACCGGGGCCACCGGCAACGACGGCGCCACAGGTGCGACCGGTGCGACCGGTGCGACCGGTGCGACCGGTATCGACGGAGCCACCGGCAGCCAAGGTGTCCAGGGTGCTCAGGGGCCGGCAGGTGTCGCCGGTCCGGCCGGTGCCGCCGGAGCCACGGGAGCCACGGGAGCTACGGGGCCGAATGGAAGCGACGGCGCGACCGGTGCCACCGGTTCGGACGGTGCCGCGGGTGCGGCTGGCTCGACCGGTGACGTCGGACCGGTCGGACCGACCGGTGCCGCGGGTGCCACCGGTGGCACGGGTAGCGCCGGTGCAACCGGTGCGGCCGGAGCCGTCGGCGCTACCGGTCCTGCGGGTACCGCAGGTGCAGCGGGTGCTGCCGGTGCGACCGGTGCGACCGGTGCGAACGGCTGGGCCTCGGCCGTGTCGTTCCAGTCCGGCACCGGAGCTGCGGTGCCTACGTCCCTGACCTCAGTCACGCCGGCGAAGGCCTTCTCAGCCAACGCCAAGGTGATGGGTATCTGGAGCCTGTGGTTCACCTCCACCGGTGCCACGACCAACACCATGACGTGCGGTGCCTACAACGGAGCCACGCTCGTCGGTTCCGCCATCACCACGAACCAGGCACACGCGAACTACAACATGACTGGAAACCTCTACTTCACGAGCGCTTCCGCGATGTCGTTCACCATCAAGTGCTCTGGTAGCACGGCACTCTCGACTCTCGCCGGCTACAACCTCACCTGGCAGAACAGCTAGTCCAGGTCAGCACCGACACATCGACGAGGGGTCCCGCCTCACGGTGGGGCCCCTCGCCTCTTGCCCGGCGAGCCGTGCTTGGCGAGCCGACGGCGACCATCGGGAAACCGCGATCCAGCCGCCGGTGGCACCACCGACATCACCAGCCCCCCATCGGATCTGCCGCACGTCAGATGTGCGGTGCCGTCCCCCTCACTCGCGTCTTGCTCAACCTTTACTAACGCTCCGTGTTCGCAGTCTGACTCAACGCGCAACAAGGCATTCCTCGGTCGTAGGTTTTTCCTACCGACCTGAGGAGGTCAGACGATGAATATCGGAGCCACGCGCACCTCGCGCTCGCTGCTCGCCATCGGCGGAGCAGCCGTCTTCGTCACTGCCACTGGACTCGCCGCATCGCCTGCAATGGCTGTAGCTTCACCGGGTACCACCATCGGCGACCTGTTCATGTGCGTGAACAACAGCACCAGGGTCATGGCCCTCGCCTGGTCCAGCACCGTGTGTCCGACCGGGACCAGCAAGTTCGTCGTATGGCAGGGCACCGGCGGCGGAGCCACCGGTGCCACCGGTGCCACCGGCCCGGCAGGACTCGCCGGCGCCGCTGGTGCCAAGGGTGCGACTGGCGCAACGGGCGCAACCGGTAGTACTGGCGTAGCAGGTGCCGCCGGAGCGACCGGTGCCGCGGGTGCAGTCGGTGCCACGGGTGCAGTCGGTGCGGTCGGCGCCACAGGCCAGATCGGTGCAGACGGTGCCACGGGTGCCGCGGGTGCGGTCGGTGCCACGGGTGCCACGGGTGCCGCGGGCGCGGTCGGCGCCACGGGCCCTGCCGGCCCGACCGGTGCCGCAGGTGCAGCCGGAGCCACTGGTGATGCAGGTGCTACCGGAAGTGCCGGAAGCGCAGGCGTCGCAGGTGTTGCCGGTCCCATGGGTCCCACCGGTCCCACCGGAGCAGCGGGTGCTGCAGGAGCTGCCGGGTCCGCCGGCGTTGCCGGAGCGACGGGTGCGACGGGCGCCACCGGTGCGTCAGGTGCGATTCTGAGTTACCGCACGGTCACGGCCACCGCGACCCTGACCGATAGCGACCAGGTCGTGCTGTGCAACCCGACGACCACGACCGTCCTCACCCTGCCGCTCGCAGCCACCAACGCTGGCCAGGAGATCCTGATCAAGCGCATGAACACGGGCTTGACCTCGTGCGCAGTGGCCGGAGTCTGGGCGACTGACTCCTCCGGCAACTTCGCGCTCACCGCACCGTTCGGCAGCAGCAATGTGCTCCAGGTGCTGTCCGACGGCACGAACTGGTACATCGTCAATATCCACTAGTCCTCGCGCCTATCGAGGCGCACAGGACCACGCAGCGGCCGCTCCTGCCATCAGGCAGGGGCGGCCGCAGCGGTTGGTCCCGAGATGAACTGGATATTGGATCCAATCTGTTGCTATCATCCCCGCAACGTCTGGTCGGCACCTGCCCACACGCACCCGGGAGAACCACGCCATGTCCGTCACCCCCCAGTCCCCCTTCGCCCTTCTCGACCTCGACTCGTTGCTGAGCGAGGAGGAGCGGGCGATCCGCGACGTCGTCCGTGACTACGTCGAGGACCGCATCAAGCCGAACGTCGGCGACTGGTTCGAGGAGGGCAAGATCCCGGCACGCGAGCTCGCTCTCGAGCTCGGCTCCCTCGGCGTCCTGGGCATGCACCTCGAGGGCTACGGTTGCGCGGGCACCAGCGCGGTCGCCTACGGCCTGGCCTGCCTCGAGCTCGAAGCGGGTGACTCGGGCATCCGCTCGCTCGTCAGCGTCCAGGGTTCCCTTGCCATGTATGCCATCCACGCTTTCGGCTCCGAGGAGCACAAGCAGGAGTGGCTCCCTCGCATGGCTGCCGGCCAGGCCATCGGCTGCTTCGGTCTCACCGAGCCCGACTTCGGCTCCAACCCCTCAGGGATGCGCACGCACGCCGTTCGCGACGGCGACGACTGGGTGCTCGACGGCACCAAGATGTGGATCACCAACGGCAACGTCGCCGACGTCGCCGTCATCTGGGCGCGCACCGACGACGGCATCCACGGCTTCGTCGTCCCGACCGACACCCCCGGGTTCACCGCGCGCGAGATCCACAAGAAGATGTCGCTCCGTGCCTCGGTGACCTCCGAGCTGATCCTCGAGGGCGTGCGCCTTCCCGCCGACGCCATGCTCCCCGGTGTCCGCGGTCTCCGCGGCCCGCTGTCGTGCCTGAACGAGGCGCGTTTCGGCATCGTGTTCGGCACGCTCGGCGCCGCTCGCGACTGCCTCGAGACCGCTATCGCCTATGCCATCGCGCGCGAGCAGTTCGACAAGCCGATCGCAGCGTTCCAGCTGACCCAGAAGAAGTTCGCCGACATGACCCTCGAGCTCGACAAGGGCTTCCTCCTCGCGCTGCACCTCGGCCGTCTCAAGGACGCCCACACCGTCCGCCCCGAGCAGATCAGCGTCGGCAAGCTCAACAACGCGCGCGAGTCGCTGGCGATCGCACGCGAGTGCCGCTCGATCCTCGGTGGCAACGGCATCACCCTGGAGTACCCCGTGATCCGGCACATGAACAACCTCGAGTCGGTCTTCACCTACGAGGGCACCAACGAGATGCACACCCTCGTCGTCGGTGAGGCTCTCACCGGGATCGCGGCGTACCGCGGATGACGGTGACTCCGGGCGCCCTCGACGGCCTGGTCGTCGCCGACTTCTCCCGCGTGCTGGCGGGTCCGTACGCGACGATGCTGCTCGGCGATCTCGGCGCCGAGGTCGTCAAGGTCGAGCGGCCCGATGCCGGCGACGACACGCGTCACTGGGGCCCGCCGTACGCGGCCGACGGACAGGCGACGTACTTCGCCTCGGTCAACCGCAACAAGCGATCCTTCGCCCTCGACCTCATGACGTCCGACGGTCTCGCGCAGGCCCGTGCGCTGGCGGCTCGGGCCGACATCATGGTGGAGAACTTCAAGCCCGGCACGCTCGATCGGATGGGTCTCGGCTACGACGAGGTCTCCCGAGGCAACCCCGGCCTGGTGCTCTGCTCCATCAGCGGGTTCGGGTCCGGGACCGGCTCGGAGCTGCCCGGCTACGACCTGCTCGTGCAGGCGATGGGAGGCCTCATGTCCGTCACCGGTGCCGACGCCGCGCACCCGACCAAGGTGGGCGTCGCCCTCGTCGACGTCGTCACCGGGCTGCACGCGGTGTACGGCATCCTGGCCGCGCTACGGCACCGCGACCGCACCGGGGAGGGCCAGCACGTCGAGGTGAACCTGCTCTCCTCGTTGCTCTCCGCGATGGTCAACCAGAGCTCGGCATACGTCGCCGGAGGCGTCGTCCCGGGAATCCTCGGCAACGACCACCCGTCGATCACGCCGTATGCCGTCTTTGCCACAGCCGACCGGCCGCTCGTCCTCGCCGTCGGGAACGACCGGCAGTTCCGCTCGCTCGTCACCGTGCTCGGCATCCCAGCGACGGCAGCGGACGAGCGGTACGCCACCAACCCCGCCCGCGTCGCCCACCGCGACGACGTACGCCGGGTCCTCGAGACTGCGCTCGCGGCGCACGGGGCCGACCACTGGTACCAGCTGCTCACGAACGCGGGCGTCCCGTGCGGCCCGATCAACGACGTGCGCGGCGCGTTCGACCTCGCGGCGTCGCTCGACCTCGCCCCGGTCGTCCGAGTTCCGGGCAGCGACGTCGGCCAGGTCGCCAACCCGCTGCGGATGTCGGCCACTCCCCCGACCTACCGCACTCCCCCGCCGGCGATCGGGTCGCCGGGATGACGGCCGACTTCGTCCGCCCGCCCACCGCGCAGGAGGCGGTGCTCACCGAGCTCCGCCGACTCCTCGTCACTGGCGAGCTCGCCCCCGGGTTCCCGGTGCGTCAGGAGGCCGTGGCCGAGCTGCTCGGGGTGTCCCGCGTGCCCGTGCGTGAGGCGCTGAAGGTCCTTGAGGGCGAGGGGCACGTGAAGTACGCCGCTCATCGCGGCTACGTGGTCTCCGAGCTCTCCGTGGAGGATCTCGTCGAGGTGTATCGGCTGCGGGAACTCCTTGAGGCGGAGGCGATCCGGGTCGCCGTCCCTCAGCTCACCGACGCCGACGTCGAGGCGATCGCCGCAGCCGCACGCCAGGTCGACGCAGCCGGCCGCACCGGCGACCTCGCTGGGATGACGGCCAGCAACCGCGACTTCCACTTCCAGCTCTTCGACGCCGCCGGGATGCCGCGACTCTCGCGCACGCTGCGCCAGCTGTGGGACGCCACCGACGTCTACCGCTCGGTGTATTTCGCCGGCGCAGGCAACCGCAGGCACGTGAAGAACGAGCACGCCGCACTCGTCGACGCCCTGCGTGCCCACGACGTGCGCCAGTCGATCGCTCTGCAGAAGGCGCACCGCGACCACTCGGTCTCGGCCGTCACCGCAGCGATCGTCCACGGTTCGTCGGGCTGAGCTCGCGACCGGCGGCCTCGGCCCCGGTCGCGAGCCCCCGATCAGGCCTGCGGTGACAGCAGCAGCGGCCGGAGCACGTCGAGCACGCTGATGTCTTCGATGGTCGACGGCGGCGCCTCAGGGCGGCCGTCGGCGATCCCGCGCATCGTGCGCCGCAGGATCTTCCCCGAGCGCGTCTTGGGCAGCGCGGGCACGACCACGACCGACTTCAAGGCGGCGACCGGGCCGATCTCGTCGCGTACGGCCGCGACGATCTCCTTCTGTAGCTGCTCCGCGGTGATGTCGGCGCCGGTCTTGAGCACCACGAACGCGCGCGGCACCTGGCCCTTCATCGGATCCGCGACGCCGATCACCGCGCACTCGGCTACGAGCGGGTGGGTGGAGACGACAGCCTCCATCGAACCTGTCGAGAGCCGGTGCCCTGCCACGTTGATGACGTCGTCGGTGCGACCCATCACGTAGACGTAGCCGTCCTCGTCGATCGAGCCGCCATCACCGGTCGCGTAGTACCCGGGGAAGACCCCGAGGTAGGAGTCGACGTAGCGGTGGTCGTCGTTCCACAGCGTCGGTAGCGTCCCGGGGGGCAGCGGCAGCTTGATCGAGATGTTGCCCTCGTGCCCCGGACCGACGGGGACGCCGTGCTCGTCGAGCACCTGCACGTCGTAGCCGGGCATGACGACACTCGGCGAGCCTGGCTTGATGGGCAGCGGTTCGAGGCCGCGGGGGTTCGCCACGATCGGCCACCCCGTCTCGGTCTGCCACCAGTTGTCGACGACGGGGATCCCGAGGATGTCTGTCGCCCAATGGTAGGTGTCGGGGTCGAGCCTCTCGCCGGCGAGGAAGAGCGTCTCCAGGCACGAGATGTCATGTCCCGCACGGAGTGCCGCGGTCGGGTCGTCCTTCTTGATCGCCCGGAACGCGGTGGGAGCCGTGAACATCACCTTCACGCCGTGGTCGGCGATGACCCGCCAGAACGCGCTCGCATCGGGGGTGCCTACCGGCTTGCCCTCATAGAGCACCGTGGTCGCGCCGACGATCAGCGGAGCGTAGGTGATGTAGGAGTGGCCGACGACCCAGCCGACGTCGCTGGCAGCCCAGAAGACGTCACCGGGGCCGATGTCGAAGATGTTGGTCATGCTCCAGGCCAGTGCTACGGCGTGGCCGCCGTTGTCGCGCAGGATGCCCTTCGGCTTGCCCGTGGTCCCCGAGGTGTAGAGGACGTAGAGCGGGTCGGTGGCCGCCACCGGCACGCAGTCCACGGGCGCCGACCTCGCGACGAGCTCGCGCCAGTCGACGTCGAGGTCACCCATCTCCGCGACCGATTGCGGCCGTTGGAGCACGACGGACGCCGACGGCTTGTGCTTCGCGAGCTCGAGCGCGCGGTCGAGCATCGGCTTGTACTCCACGATGCGCCCCGGCTCGATCCCGCACGACGCCGAGACGACGACCTTGGGGGTGGCGTCGTCGATCCGGATGGCCAGCTCGTGCGGCGCGAACCCACCGAACACGACGGAGTGGACGGCGCCGATGCGCGCCGTCGCGAGCATCGCGATCAGGGCCTCCGGCACCATCGGCATGTAGATGACGACCCGGTCGCCGGTCTCGACGCCGAGGTCGCGCAGTCCTCCCGCGAACGTCGCGACCGCGTCGCGCAGTCGCGCGTAGGTGTAGGTCTCGACCGTGCCCGTGACCGGGCTGTCATAGATCAGCGCGAGGCGCTCGCCGTTGCCCGCGACCACGTGGCGGTCGAGCGCGTTCCAGCACGTGTTGAGCCGGCCGCCGGTGAACCACCGGTAGTAGGGGGCGTCCGAGCCGTCGAGGACGGTGACCGGTTCGGTGTCCCAGTCGATCACCTGGGCTGCGTCTCCCCAGAACCCGGCGGGGTCCTCGAGACTACGTGCGTGGGCAGCGGCGTAGGCCCCGGTCTGCTCGTGCGGCATGGCGTCCTCCCGAAACGGCGTGAACGACAGGTTACGAACGTTTGCGACCGCGTGTCGGGCTGACAAGGCACCCGTGCGCCGAACGCGAGCGCGTCCGCGCCGAGCGGTACCCGATGCCCGGCACCACGCGCCGGCCCGGGTCGACGGCACGCGGCTACGGGGCTCCCATCAGCGAGTTCCCGTTGTGCCAGAGCACCCGCGCCAGCAGTTCGGCATCGTCGATCCCGAGGCGCGGCAGCACCTCGATCTGGTGGGCGTAGGCGTGCGGGATGTTCGGGAAGTCCGAGCCGAGGACGACCTTGCCGTCGCGTGCCAGCGCGCGCAGGCGCGGCCGCAGGCCCACCGGCAGCGGCGACACGTCTTCGACGAAGTCGGTACCGGCCATCGTGGTGTCGAGGGCGACCCCGTCGTAGGCCTCGGCCAGGGACACGAAGTCGGTGTACTCCGGCATCCCGAGGTGAGCGACGACCAGGCGCAGTCGGGGGAACCGTCGCAGCACGTCACTGATCGGCTCGACGCCGGTGAACCTGCCGGGCAACGGGCCCGACGCGCAGTGCACGACGAGGACGACCCCGGCGCTCTCGCACGCGGCCCAGGCGGGGTCGAGCCGCGGGTCGCGGGGGTCGTACCCACCCACCTGCACGTGCAGCTTCAGCACCGACGCTCCCCGGGCCAGCGCCGACTCGACGTAGCCCCCGACGCCGTCCTCGGGGAAGAACGTCGCCGTCGGCACGCAGCCCGGGGTGTGCGCGGCGAACTCGAGCGACCAGTCGTTCAGCCACGCCGACATGCCGGGCTTGTGGGCGTAGACGAGCGAGGTGAACCGCCGGACGCCGAGGGTCGCGAGATGGCGGCGCCGCTCGTCCTGATCGCCGCGGTAGGACAGTGGCCAGGCGCGGCCGTAGTTCGTCTCGGCGTCGTCGAAGTAGGCACGGACCTTGGCCATGACCTGGTCGGGGAGGAAGTGCACGTGGATGTCCGCGAGCCCGGGGATGCCGAGGTTGCGAGCGAACCCGGCGACGTCGTCGTCGGCCCGGGGCAGAGCAGGGAAGGCCGCAGTCTCCGTCGTGGTCACCTCACCATCCTCGCCCCGGCACCCGTCGCGTGACGCCGGTGCTACTCCGCCGCCGCGAGCTGCCCGCAGGCACCGTCGATCTCACGGCCCCGGGTGTCGCGCACGGTGACGGCGACCCCGCCGGCCTCGAGGCGACGGACGAACTCACGCTCGTCCTCTCGGCGGGAGGCGGTCCACATCGACCCCGGCGTCGGGTTGAGGGGGATGAGGTTGACGTGCACGAGCTTTCCGCGCAGGCGGCGGGCGAGGAGGTCAGCCCGCCAGGCCTGGTCGTTGACATCCTTGATGAGGGCGTACTCGATGGAGATCCGGCGACCGGTGGCGCGGGCGTACTCCCACGCGGCGTCGAGGACCTCGGAGATGTTCCAGCGGGTGTTCACCGGCACGAGGGTGTTGCGCAGCTCGTCGTCGGGGGCGTGCAGCGACACGGCCAGGGTGACCGGCAGTCCCTCCGTGGCGAGCTCGCGCATCTGCGGCACGAGACCGACGGTCGACACCGTGATGCCTCGTGCCGACATCCCCAGGCCCTCCGGGCTCTTGTCGACCATGCGGTGCACGGCGGAGACGACGGCCTTGTAGTTGGCCATCGGCTCGCCCATGCCCATGAAGACGACGTTGGAGATCCGTGCGGGCCCGCCCGGAACCACGCCGCTGACGAGCTCGCGCGCTCCCGCGACGACCTGCTCGACGATCTCACCGGCGCTCATGTTCCGGGTGAGGCCAGCCTGACCGGTGGCGCAGAACGGGCAGTTCATCCCGCACCCCGCCTGGCTCGACACGCACATCGTGACCCGGTTGGGGTAGCGCATCAGCACGCTCTCGACCAGTGCGCCGTCGACGAGGCGCCACAGGGTCTTGCGGGTGTTGCCCTCGTCGCAGGTGAGCTCGCGCACCGGGGTGAGAAGGGTGGGGAACAGCGCCCTCGCTATGTCGTCGCGCTGGGCCGCGGGGACGTCGGTCCACGTCGAGGGGTCCGCCGAGAGGCGGCCGAAGTAGTGCCGCGAGACCTGATCGGCGCGGAAGGCCGGCAGCCCGAGCCCGACGACGGCCTCACGGCGCTGGATCGGGGTCAGATCCGCGAGGTGCCGAGGCGGCTTGCCGCGACGGGGTGCGGTGAAGTTGAGCTCGCCAGGTGCGGGGCGGCGCGGTGTCTCGAGGTCCTCAGTCATGTCGTCGTCGAGTCTCCCACGGTTGGTCAGGGCCCGAGGAACACGAGCAGGAGCAGCCAGGCGGCGAACGCGTTCGGCAGGAGAGAGTCGAGACGGTCCATGAGCCCGCCGTGGCCCGGGAGCAAGTTGCTCATGTCCTTGACCCCGAGGTCGCGCTTGATCGCGGACTCGACGAAGTCACCGGCCGTTGCGGTGACGGTGAGGACGAGCCCGGTGACGAGCCCCTGCCACCAGGGCACGTGGAAGACCAGTACGAACAAGGCGATACCGGCGATGACCTGCAGCGCCACGCTGCCACCGAACCCCTCCCAGGACTTCTTCGGCGAGAGCCGGGGAGCGATCGGGTGCCGTCCGGCGAGCACTCCGGCCACGAAGCCGCCGATATCGCTGCAGATGGTCAGGACGACGAACGTGATGATCCGCAGGCCGCCCTGCGACGACGCCAGCATCAGCGACGCGAAACCACCCATCAGACCGATATAGGCCAACGTGAGGGCCGAGGCGGACACGTCGGCGACGTAGCCGTCCGGGCCCGTGACGAGCCGCCAGCCCAACACGAGCAGGACTGCCCCGGCGAACACGGAGATGAACGCGAGGGTGCCGTACCAGTACGCCGCCTGCACGGTCGCGGCGACACCGACGTAGACGGGGATCCACACCAGGTGGATCTCGCGCTGGGCGAACGCACCGCACAGCTCGTGGGAGGCGATGACCAGCGCCACGGCGATCACGATGCTGAACAGCCACGGGAGGACGAGTGCCGGGATGAGCACCAGGAAGATGCCCAGGGCGGCGCCGACGAAGAACGCGGACACCAGGTCGCGGCCGGCACGTCCGGAGGACGCCGGCTGGTCGGTGGGCACCTCGGTCATGGGAGGGCGGGCTGCGAGGTCGGTCAGACCTCGAGCAGCTCGGCCTCCTTGTGCTTGAGCAGGTCATCGATCTGCGCGACGTACTTGTGCGTGAGGTCGTCGAGTGTCTTCTCCGCGCGACGCACGTCGTCCTCGCCCGCAGTACCGTCCTTGATCATCTTGTCCAGGACGTCCTTCGCGTGGCGGCGGATGTTGCGCATGGAGATGCGAGCGTCCTCGGCCTTGTTGCGCGCGACCTTGATGTACTCCCGACGACGGTCCTCGGTGAGCTGGGGAAACGCCACGCGGATCACGATGCCGTCGTTGGAGGGGTTGACGCCGAGGTCGGAGTCACGGATCGACTTCTCGATGGCGGTCATGGATCCCTTGTCGTAGGGCGCGATCACCACCATCCGAGCCTCGGGGATCTGGAATCCGGCCATCTGGGTGATCGGCGTCTGGGTGCCGTAGTAGTCGGCGGTGATCTTGCTGAACATGGCGGCGGTGGCACGGCCGGTGCGGATGCCGGAGAAGTCCTCCTTGGCCACGCCGACGGCCTTGTCCAGCTTCTCCTCGGCCTCGAGCATGGTCTCGTCGATCACCGGGGTGCTCCTCGTGGTTCGAACGGTCAGGACGGGCTGGTGGGACGCTGCACCGCGAGGCGGCGAGCTGCTCGCACGATCAGGACGCGACGAGCGTGCCGATCCTCTCACCCCGGACGGCGCGGGCGATGTTGCCCTCGACAAGAAGGTTGAAGACGAGGATCGGCAGGTTGTTGTCGCGGCAGAGGCTGATGGCGGTGGCGTCGGCCACCTTGAGCCCGCGCGCGAGGACCTCGGAGTGGGTCAGGGTGTCGAAACGGACGGCGTCGGCGTTGGTGCGCGGGTCGGAGTCATAGACCCCGTCGACGCCCTTGGCCATGAGGACGACCTCGGCTCCGACCTCGAGGGCCCGCTGCGCCGCGGTCGTGTCGGTCGAGAAGTACGGCGCACCGAGGCCGGCGCCGAAGATCACGACTCGGCCCTTCTCGAGGTGTCGGATGGCGCGGCGCGGGACGTAGGGCTCGGCGACCTGGCCCATCGCGATCGCGGTCTGCACCCGGGTCTCGACGCCCTGACGCTCGCAGAAGTCCTGCAGCGCGAGGGAGTTGATCACCGTTCCGAGCATCCCCATGTAGTCGGCGCGAGATCGGTCCATGCCACGCTCGGAGAGCTCCGCGCCACGGAAGTAGTTGCCCCCACCGATGACCACGGCCACCTCGACGCCGCCGCGCACGACGGCCGCGATCTGGCGCGCCATCGCCTGGACGAAGTCTGGGTCGACGCCGAGGCTGGCACCCCCGGCGAACGCCTCCCCCGACAGCTTGAGCAGGACGCGTCGGTAGCCGCCCTCGGGGACCCCTGGCCAGGTGTCCAGCGTGCCGTCGAGAGAAGGCTGGACCGCCGTCGCCGAGACGCCGAAGGCCGCTGTCGCGGCGGATTCTGATGTGTCCACGACGGCGGCCTCCTGGCGGTCTGTGCGGTGCTCCGGGCCGAGTCTGTCAGGCGGCAGCCTCGAGGTGCGGGGTCAGGCGCCGATCTCGAAGTGCGCGAACTTCGAGATCGTCGTGCCGGCCGCGTCGAGGACCGCCTTGACAGTCTTCTTCGACTCCTGCACCGACTCCTGCTCGAGCAGGACGACGTCCTTGAAGAAGCCGTTGACGCGACCCTCGACGATGCGAGCGTGGGCCGCCTCCGGCTTGCCCTCCTCCACGGCCTTGGCCTCGGCGACGCGGCGCTCGGTCTCGACGACGTCGGCCGGCACCTCGTCCCGCGTGAGGTACTGCGCACGCATCGCCGCGATCTGCATGGCGGCAGCGCGCGCGGCCTCCTCGGAGCCCTCGTAGGCCACGAGGACGCCCACCTGCGCGGGGAGGTCAGCCGAACGCTTGTGCAGGTAGACCGCGACAGGCCCGTCCAGAACAGCAACGCGGCCGAGCTCGAGCTTCTCGCCGATCACGGCGGAGAGCCCCTGGATCGCTTCGGCGACGGTCTGCCCGGCCTCGAGCTCGGTGGCGGCGAGGGCAGCGGCATCGGCGGGGCGGGCCTCGGCGGCCTTGGCGACGATCTTGGCCGCGAGCGCCTGGAAGTCGGCGTTCTTCGCGACGAAGTCGGTCTCGGCGCGGAGCTCGATGAGAGCGCCGTCCTGAGCGGCGACGAGGCCGTTGCTCGCCTCGCGGTCGGCACCGCGGGCAGCCATCTTCGCGGCTCCCTTGATGCGCAGGGACTCCGCGGCCTGCTCGAAGTCGCCGTCGTTCTCCACGAGGGCCTTCTTGCAGTCCATCATTCCCGCGCCGGTGAGGTCGCGGAGCTTCTTCACGTCGGCGGCGGTGATCTCAGCCATGGCGTGGCTCTCTCTCGTTGGGGGTTGTACGTGAGGTTCTCGTGGCTGCGGCCCGGCCCGGCCCGTGAAGGACCGGACCAGGCCGCAGACCCGATCGTGCGGGTGAGGTCAGGCCTGGGCGGCCGGGGCCTCGGTGGCGGCGTCGGTGGCGGCGTCGGTCGCTGCCTCGACGGCGGTCTCGACGGACTCGCCGACGGCCTCGGACACGGGTGCCTCCAGATCGGCCGCGGGAGCGGCCTCGGCGACAGGCGCCTCGGTCACAGCGGCCGGCTCGGTGACAGCGGCAGCCTCGGCAGCGAGCTCGGCGGCAGGCGTCTCGGCGGCGACCTCGATGGCCACCTCCTCGACGGCGCTGGCGGAGACCTCGACCGGTGAGTCGTCCGTGCCGGCGAGCAGTTCGGCCTCCCACGCGGCGAGCGGCTCGTCGGTGGCGACCTCGCCCTCGGAAGCGGCGTCGGAACGACCGCGGCCGGCGCGGGCCATGAGGCCCTCGGCGACGGCGTCGGCGATCACGCGAGTGAGCAGCGAGACGGCGCGGATGGCGTCGTCGTTGCCCGGGATCGGGAAGTCGACGATGTCCGGGTCGCAGTTGCTGTCGAGGATCGCGACGACGGGGATGCCCAGCTTGCGGGCCTCGGCGACGGCGATGTGCTCCTTGTTCGTGTCGATGATCCAGACGGCGCTGGGGATCTTCGACATGTCCCGGATGCCACCGAGGGTCTTGGTGAGCTTGTCCTTCTCACGGCGGAGGACGAGGAGCTCCTTCTTGGTGAGGCCGGAACCTGCGACGTCGTCGAAGTCGAGGAGCTCGAGCTCCTTGAGGCGCTGGAGGCGCTTGAAGACGGTCTGGAAGTTGGTCAGCATCCCGCCGAGCCAGCGCTGATTGACGTAGGGCATGCCCACGCGGGTCGCCTGCTGGGCGACGGGCTCCTGCGCCTGGCGCTTGGTGCCGATGAACATCACCGATCCACCGTGGGTCACGGTCTCGCGGATGAACTCGTAGGCGCGGTCGATGTAGGTCAGCGACTGCTGCAGGTCGATGATGTAGATGCCGTTGCGCTCATTGAAGATGAATCGCTTCATCTTCGGGTTCCAACGGCGGGTCTGGTGCCCGAAGTGCACGCCGCTCTCGAGCAGCTGCTTCATCGTGACGACGGCCATGGCCGGTCGCTCCTTGATCCGGCGCCGAGGCGGCACGGGCCATCGGCCCGAACGCGGCAGCGCCACTCGGTTGTCCACCCGGCCGGTCGGTCGAGTGCCTGACTCCCGCCGAGCGCGCCCGACCGGTGTGAACCGGACCGAGGGTGCGCCGCCGACCGAGGGCCGGGATGCGGGCGTGCGATGTCGACCCGCGTGAGCGAGCCGCAGGGGCGAGTGTACGGGCAGGGGGCCCGCGGGCCGAAATCGCGCCCTCACGCTCCGCCGGTCACGGAGCCGACCGAGCGCGGGAGCTCACCGAGCGCGGAGCCGATGGAGCGTCCCCAGGCCGGCACTGACGGCTCGTCGTCCCCAGCTCGACCCCGGGCCGGGACAGCGGCACCGGGCGGCGGCGCGAGCCTTCGGCGTGATCCTCTCCCTCGGCCCCGCATTGGCCGCTCCAGCCGCCGTCCTGACGCTCCTCCTCCCTGCATCTCCGGTCCCCGGCGCTCCGCCGTGGGGGGTTCGGGGACCCTCGGATCAGGGGTCGGTGGCTCAGGAGTCGGTGGCTCAGGAGTCGGCGCCCACCGGAGGCGCGTTGCCGGCGAGCGAGCGCGCGACCACATCGCCGGGTGCCTGGGCAGTCCCGAGAGCGAGATCGGGTGTGGGCGCGTCACCGTGGTCGAGGTGGGGCTCCACGCCGTCCTGGCTGCCGCCCCTCCACGGCACCCTCGTGCTCCTGAGGCCCTTCGCGCCGCCCGCGGCGAACTGGCTGCCTGGGCATCGCGGCGTCGATCTCTCAGCGTCCCCCGGCACCCCGGTCTACGCGGCGGGCGCCGGCGTCGTCACCTGGGCCTCGGGCGTCGCGGGTCGGGGCGTCGTTGTCGTGTGGCACCCGGACGGACGGCGTACGAGCTACGAGCCCGTCGTGGCCAGCGTCGTCGTGGGCGACGACGTCGCCGCGGGCGACGTGATCGGAGTGATCTCGGCCGGCACCGGCCACTGCGGCGGCGAGCCGGTCACCTGCCTGCACTGGGGGCTGCGCCGCGGGGACACCTACCTCGACCCGTGGCGCCTGCTCCAGCCTGGGCGCCCGGTCCTGCTTCCCCAGTGACGACCCCGGATGTCCTGGTGGGATCAGTCGGTGTCGTGTGACTCGGACAGCTTGCCACGCAGCTGCAGCACGGCCTTGGTGTGCATCTGGCAGATACGCGACTCGGTGACGCCGAGCACCTGGCCGATCTCGGCGAGGGTGAGGCCCTCGTAGTAGTAGAGGGTCACGACGATCTTCTCCCGCTCAGGCAGGGTGTTGATCGCCTTCGCGAGGATGTACTTCGTCTCCTCGCCCTCGAACATG
The DNA here is from genome assembly GCA_038206635.1 of Candidatus Nanopelagicales bacterium. Taxonomy (GTDB): domain Bacteria; phylum Actinomycetota; class Actinomycetes; order S36-B12; family CAIYMF01; genus Longivirga. Next base: position 78,106 of record JBBRAQ010000017.1, read on the forward strand.
TTGAGCGGGTCCGGCGCCTTCGGGTCCTCGAGGGTGTCGCCGAGGGTCATCTTGTCCCCGCGCTCACCGCCGGCGTGGAGCAGCTCGTCGAGCGCCACGACGTTGACGAAGGACACCTGGCTGAAGATCGTGTGCAGCTCCTCGAGCTTCACGCCCATCTGCGAGGCGACCTCGACCTCGGTCGGAGTCCGCTGGAGCTTGGCCTCGAGCGCCTGGTAGGCGCGTTCGACCTCGCGGGCCTTGAACCGCACCGAGCGGGGGATCCAGTCGATCGACCGAAGCTCGTCGATGATCGCTCCGCGGATGCGGTTGATGGCGTAGGTCTCGAACTTGATCGCCCGCTCGAGGTCGAACTTCTCGATGGCGTCGATGAGTCCGAAGATGCCGTAGGAGACGAGGTCCGCCTGCTCGATGTTCGGCGGCAGCCCCACGCCGACGCGGCCGGCGACGTACTTCACCAGCGGCGAGTAGTGCAGGATCAGCCGCTCACGCAGCGAGGAGTCGGCCGTGGCCTTGAATCCCTCCCACAGAGCGCGCAGAGCGGCGTCGCTGTCGGCAGCGGCGGCGGCCTTCTCGTCGTCGGTCGGAGAGAGATCGATCGCGTCGAGGAAGGCATCGGCGGCGGCCTCGAGGTCGGGGGCTTCACCGACGACCACCGCACCGACCGCACCGGCGTCGACGTCCTCGCCGGGCTTGTCGTCGGCCTCGACCTCGCCATTCGTCCCGATCTCGGCGTCGTCCGCCGACTCGTCGGGATCGAGCGCGTCCTCCGGCTCGAGGGCACCCTCGACGTCCTCAGGCTCGCGGGTGCGCCTGCTCATACGTTGCCCTCAACCGTTCGACGCTGACATGGGTGTAGATCTGTGTTGTCGCGAGCGTAGCGTGCCCCAAAATCTCCTGGACGGAGCGTAGGTCGGCACCGCCCTCGAGCAGGTGTGTCGCTGCCGAGTGTCGCAGGCCGTGGGGCCCGAGGTCGGGAGCACCCGGCACGTGGCGCAGCATCCGGTGGACGATCGTCCGTGCAGTGCGTGGGTCGAGCCGCCTGCCACGGGCGCCCAGAAGCAGGGCCGGTCCCGACTCCTCCGTCCACAGCGCCGGGCGGCCGTCTGCCAGCCAGGAGTCCAGCGCTGACTGTGCGGGCGTGCCGTAGGGCACGACCCGCTCCTTGGCGCCCTTGCCGAGGACGCGCACAGTGCGCCGGGCGTCGTCGACATCGTCGATGTCGAGGCCGACGAGCTCCCCCACGCGCATGCCCGTGCCGTAGAGCAGCTCGAGGACGAGGAGATCACGCAGGTGGACAGGGTCGCCGTCGTCCGCCGCCACCGTCGCGACGTCGAGCAGCGCAGTGGCCTCACCCTGCTTGAGGACCCCGGGCAGCGGGCGGCGCGAGCTCGGTGTGGCCAGGCGGTCGCCGGGGTCGAGCCCGATCAGGCCCCGCTTCGTCGACCATGCCGTGAAGACCCGGGCAGCCGCGGCCCGACGCGACAGCGTCGCCCGGGCGTGTCCCTGGGCACTCTCCCCTGCGAGCCAGCCGCGCAGGTCGGTGAGGTCGAGGTCCGCCACGCACACCGCCCCCTGAGCCTGGGCGAAGCGCAGCAGGCGGGTGATGTCACCGACGTACGCCCGGACCGTGTGCGGGCTCCGGCCGAGCTCGGTGCTCAGATGGACCGTGAAGGCCTCGACGGCGGCCTCGAGCTCGGGCCGCAGGGCGTCGTCATCCAGCTGCTCGACCAGGGCCGGGGCCTCCGGGGCGCGCGTGGACACCCCTCCACCGTCGGTGCCTGCGCGGCGGGAGTCAACGCGGCGCGCCGGGTTGCCGCGCCAAGGACCAGCCGTCGGTGCCCAGCCGCACGAATCCCGACAGCTCGAGCAAGCCCAGAGCAGCTGCCGTCTCGGCCGGGGTCACGCCCGCGGTGCGGGCGACTGAGTCGAGGGTGGCCGGCCGTCGCGCGGGGACGGCGTCGAGCACCCGCGCGGCGAGGTGGTCTAGGCCGTCACGAGGGTCGGCCCGCCCGACCGGCTCGGGGGCGAGGTCGACGCCGAGGTCTCCGACGGCCTCGATGATCTCGGCCGCGGATGTCACGGCCAGCGCGCCGCGCCGCAGCTCTCGGTGCACGCCCGCCGACATGTCGGAGGTCACCGGCCCCGGGACGACGAGGACCAGCCGCCCGAGGCGCTCGGCCTCGTGGGCCGTCGACAACGCTCCGGACCTGACCGCCGCCTCCACCACGACGGTGCCGCGTGTCAGTGCCGCGATGACCCGGTTGCGCACCAGGAACCGGGTGCGGTGCGGTGCGGCGCCGGGCGGCACCTCGGACACGAGCAGCCCGTCGGCCCCGATCCGGGCGAACAGGGCGTCGTGGCGAGGCGGGTACGCGACGTCGACTCCGCAGGCCAGAACGCCGACCGTCACGCCACCCGCGGCGAGAGCTCCCGCATGAGCCGCGGCGTCGATCCCGAACGCTCCGCCGGACACGACCGTCCAGCCGGCCGCCGCGAGATCGCTGGAGAACACCGACGCGACATGGGTTCCGTACGGGGTCGCCGCACGCGCTCCGACGACGGCTACGGATCTCAGCAGCGAGAGCCTCAGGTCGACGGTGCCGCGAAGCCAGAGCGCCCACGGTGCCGCATCGCCGAGATCGTCGAGCTGCTGCGGCCATTCGATGTCGCCCGGCACCACGAGGCGACCGCCGACCTCGGCGAGCCGAGCGAGGTCGGCATCGGGGTCGGCGGCTGCGAGGCGTCCGAGGTAGCGCTCCGCGCCATCGATGCCCGAGCCGCCGGCCGAGATGAGCTCCACGGCCCCGGCCGCCCCGGCCGTCGCGATCAGCCGGCCGATCCGACGGTCGCCCGGCTCGGCGATCCGTGACAGCAGCGCACGCGCCCGGCGGTCAGCGCTCACGCCGCCCATGTGGAGCCTCCGGCTCGATGGAGCAGGGCGGTGCCGACGTCGGACATCGTCGGGCGGTCGCGGCCGGCGAGGTCGGCGACTGTCCAGGCCACGCGCACGATCCGGTCGGCGCCCCGCGCTGACACGAGACCGCGCGAGATCGCGGAGTCCAGCGGCGCCGCGGCGGCACGGTCGAGTCCGAACAGGCGCCGCGCCACCGGGCCCGGGACATCGGCGTTGACCCGCCAGGGAGTGCCGGCGTAGCGCCTCGCGGCGCGGGCGCGCGCCTCCAGCACCCGTGCCGCCACCACGGCGGACGGCTCGGCATCGGAGGCACCGAACTCGAGGTCGGCGAGGGTGGGACGGACGAGGGCGACCCGGAGGTCGACGCGGTCGAGCAGCGGGCCGCTGATCCTGGCCAGGTAGCGACGTCGTTGCTGGGCCGTGCAGACGCAGGACGGCGAGTCGGCGGCACGACCGTCACCTCCCCGCCCGCAGGGGCACGGATTCATGGCCAGCACCAGGTGGAACCGCGCCGGGAAGCGCACGGAGAAGGCCGATCGCGTCACCACCATCACGCCGGACTCGAGCGGCTGCCGCAACGCCTCGAGTGCACCGGCGTCGAACTCCGGGGCCTCGTCGAGGAACAGCACGCCTCGGTGTGCCAGCGACACCAGGCCGATGCGCGGGACGCCGGATCCGCCACCCACCATCGCCGCGTTCGTCGCGGTGTGGTGCGGCGCCTCGAACGGCGGCACGGTGATGAGCCGGCCGCCGGTACCGAGGCGACCGGCCACGGAATGGATGGCAGTGACCTCGAGGGCGGACTGCTCGTCGAGTGCCGGCAGCAGGCCCGGGAGCCGTTCCGCCAGCATCGTCTTCCCGACGCCAGGGAGGCCGGTCATCGCGAGATGGTGGCCGCCTGCCGCCGCGAGCTCGAGGGCGGTGCGAGCGGCGTGCTGGCCACGGACGTCGGAGAGGTCCGGGATGTCGGGCGGGTCGACCGGCGCGGGGGCGACGTCCTCGACGAAGTCGATCTCGACATCGGGGATGTCCTCGCCGCGGACGAGCGCCACGAGGCCAGCCAGCGTGTGGACGCCGTGCACCTCGATGCCCGGGACCAGCGAGGCCTCGGCGGCGTTGGCAGCCGGCACGACGAGACATCGGACGCCGGCCGCCCGGGAGGCCAGGGCCGCGACGAGCGCGCCGCGCACCGGACGCACCCGCCCGTCGAGGCCGAGCTCGCCGACGACGACCATGCCGGCGGCGACCTCGGCCGGGACCTGCCCGCTGGCAGCCAGGAGCGCGAGGGCGATCGCGAGGTCCAGGGTGGGTCCGCGCTTGGGCAGCTCGGCTGGCGAGAGCCCCACGGTGTTCTTGGGACCGGGCCAGTCCAGGCCCGTGTTGAGGACGGCGGACCGGCACCGGTCGCGCGCCTCGCCGACCAGCTTGTCGGCCATGCCCACCACCGAGAAGCCGGAGACGCCGATCGACACGTGCGCCTCGACGCCGATGACATGGCCGTCGACACCGAGCAGGACGACACCGCGTGTCCGTGCGATGCCGCTCATGACAGACCGCGCACGTGCTCGATCACGGTGGGGCCCGAGGATGGGCGCAGCACCGACACCACATCCACCCGCATGGATGCCGGGCGGACCCCGTGATCGCGGATCCATCGCATCCCCAGTCGTTCCAGCCGGTGCAGCTTGCGCTCGGTCACGGCCTCGAACGGCGAGCCATGGCTGAGGCTGCTTCGCGTCTTGACCTCGCAGACCACCAGCACGTCGCCGTCGCGGGCGACGATGTCGATCTCCCCGACGTCACAACGCCAGTTGCGCTCGACGACGACGAACCCGTCACTGAGGAGGTGCCGCGCGGCGAGCTCCTCGCCGTAGCGGCCCAACGCGTCCTTGGCGCGCACGATGCCCGTCGTGCCACCAGCAGTCCTGCCCACAGGAGCCTCCCCACCGGGCACCCGTGCGCCCGTCGGGCACGACCGTGCCGCGAGCCGGTCGGACGAGGTGACCAGGAGTCGGGACGGCTGGGGACGACGCGCCGCAGGCCGACGCAGGTGAGCAGGCGTCGCCGGGACGCGGCGTCGGATCCGAGCGGGTCGCTCAGGCGGTCAACGCGGGCCGTCGGGCGGGATCTGCATCTCGGGCTTGGCGAGCTCCTCGACGTTCACGTCCTTGAAGGTGAGGACGCGAACGTCCTTCACGAAGCGCGCCTGGCGGTACATGTCCCACACCCAGGCATCGGTCATCCGGACCTCGAAGTAGACCTCCCCGCCGTCGCTCGAGCGCACCTGCACGTCGACGGTGTTCGTGAGATAGAAGCGCCGCTCGGTCTCCACGACGTAGGAGAAGAGCCCGACGACATCGCGGTACTCGCGGTAGAGGCCGAGCTCGATCTCGGTCTCGTAGCGCTCGAGGTCCTCGGCCGACATCGTCCCCTCCTCCAGCGTCGCGCTCGCGACGGTCGTGCCGCACCCGTCAGGAGCGGTCGGCACCCATCCTGGCCCAGACCCAGTTCCGCCGTGCGCTCCCCCCGGGTCAGGGGCCGCGCAGGCGGGCCGGTCGGGGGATCTGGCCGAACATGCAGGACCGGAAGTCACGGTAGGCCTCGGCGATCTCGGCCTCGGTGCCCATGACGAACGGCCCACCCACGACGATCCGCTCGGCGACGGGCCGACCGCTGGAGAGCATGACACGGCTGACCGAGTCGCGGTCCAGCACGGAGCTCCGCAGCGTGCCCGCCGACGCGCCGCCTGCGGCCGGGTCCGACCACGAAACGTCGCCCTCGAGGGCGCGCCCCCTGGCGACGGAGACCTCGCCGTCGAGCACCTAGGCGAACGCCCGATGGTCCGAGGGCAGTCCGTGGTCGAGGGATGCGCCCGGATCCAGGGTGATGATCGCTCGGTGGATCGGCCAGTGGTTGGCCGGTTGGCCGACGACTCCGCTCACCGAGCCCGACACGACGTCGACCGTGACGCCGGGAAGCATCACCCGGGGCCGGTCGAAGGCCCGGACGTCCTGGCACCGCGTGTCGACCATGCTCTTGTCCGAGGGCAGGTTGAGCTACAGCTGCAGGGAGTGCGCGTGCTCGTCGCGTTAGGCGAGCTCCGGTGGAGGATCCCGCGCCCCGCGGTCACAAACTGGAGGTCGCTGGGCAGCAGGGCACCGACGTGGGCCGCGTTGTCGCCGTGCTCGAGGACGCACTCGGGCACCGTCGCCACAGTCTCGCCCCACGGTGGGGATGCCACTGGAAGCCCGGGTCGGAGAACCAGTCCTCGGCCAGCACCAGGAACGGATCGGTCCGGCCCGGGTCGCTGGGCCGATGACGATGCACTTGTCGTCGACCTGATCGTCGGGACCGAGCCGCAGCTTGGCCCCCACGCGGTCGACCGACCGGGCGCTGACGTCGCCCACGGGTCCCTAGGGTAGAGAGCTCATCCATAATCTCAACCTCGCAGTTCAGGCACCCCGTCGAGCACTGCCCCGGCGCCGATCGGCACCTCATCGAGGAGCTCGTGGTCGAGGAGCGCCGTCGGCTCGCTCCCGCGACCCCCCGGGATCGCCCAGCTGCGCCGGTGCTGCTCGCACGGGCCGAGGGTGCGCAGCGCCTCGAGGTGCTCGGGGCTGGCGTAGCCCTTGTTGAGCTCCCAGCCGTAGGCGGGGTGGCCCGCGGCCATCTCGACCATGATTGCATCGCGCGTCGTCTTGGCGAGCACGCTCGCGGCCGCCACCGAGGAGCAGGTCATGTCGGCCTTCACCCGGACGGTCACCGGTGGCGGCTCGACCCAGATGTCGGGTTCTGACAGCGTGCCGTCGACGTCGAAGAGCGTCGGTGCGGGACGCGTGAGCCAGTCGTAGCTGCCGTCGAGGAGCACGTGGTCGGGACGGACCGGCAGCGCGGCGAAGGCCCGTTCCCCGGCCAGCCGCAGCGCGCGCAGGATGCCTACGGCATCGATCTCCTCGGCGCTCGCGTGGGCGACCGCCCAGGCGGACGCCCAGCGGCGCAGCAGCGGGGCGAGACGGACGCGAGCAGCCGGGGTCAGCAGCTTGGAGTCGCGGACGCCCGCAGGTGCCGACGGCGTCTGCAGGTCGACGAGCACCACACCGACGGTCACCGGACCGCCGAGGGCACCTCGGCCCACCTCGTCGATCGAGGCGAGCCACCGTGCCCCGGTGCTCCGGAGCAGCTCCCGCTCCACGCGCAAGGACGGCGCTCGGCTCATGGAAGCATCGCGCCCGCGACACGGACCGGGACCGGCGGCGGACCGTCACGCAGAATGTCCTCGAGCCGTTCGGGGAGGTCCGGAGGTGCCAGGAGGTCCGTCCTGGCCTGCTCGCGCAGCTCCGCCGGGGAGAACCAGCCGTGACCGCTGAGGTGAACCCGCTCGAGCTCGTCGTGACCGTCGCTACGGGGCTCGAACTCGACGCCGAACCGCGCGAGGAAGTAGACCTCCACCTGGTGGTAGCCGACCCGGTCGAAGGAGAAATCGAGCTCGCGGTCCCAGACGAGCGCGCCGAGCACGGCCTCGCGCCCGGTCTCCTCGACGAACTCGCGTGCTGCGGCGGTGCGGTCGTCCTCGCCGTCCTGGACGCCACCGCCGGGCGAGTGCCAGATGTGGGTCCTCGGGCGGGCCGGGTCACCACCGCGCAGCAGCAGGACGCGACCCGCGTCCGAGACCGCCAGCACCCGTGCGGCCCGGCGGTGCACAAGATCCGGGGCCCCGCTGTCAGTCACACCAGGACTCTACGACGGCGTCAGTTCCACAGGTCGAACGGCTCGTCGATGACCGATCCGCCGAGGAAGGCCTCGAGCAGCTCCGGGAGGCGCCCCGGGAAGAACCGCTGCCGACCGGCTTCGGCCACGGCGTCGGCGACGCTCCACCAGCGATGCCCGACGTACTCCACGAGCTCCTCCGGGGTCCGCCCCTCGATCACCGGCACCGGTGCGACCCCCACGACTCGAGCGGTGACCACGACCTCGTGCTGCCAGGTACGCCGGTGCCGTCGGACGTACGTCGCGTCTCGTCGCCAGGTGGGCTCCCCGATCTCCTCCGGCACCAGGACGAATCCGGTCTCCTCGGCGATCTCGCGCACCGCCGTGTCGATGACCGTCTCCCCCGCCTCGATCCCGCCCCCGGGCAGCTCCCACCACTGGCCGATCTCGGGCATCGTGGGATCGATCGTGCGGAACAGGAGGAACGACCCGGCGTCGTCGAGCAGGACGACGCGGACGCTCGTGCGCTCGACGTCGAAGGCGGGCCAGGCCGTGACCTCCGCCATGGTCAGCTCGTGGAGGGGCTGGACTCGGACGAGGGACCGTCACCCGAGCCGCCGGCGGGCCGGGACGCGGGCGAGGCATCGAGTGCGGGGTTCTCGAAGATGGCCGGGATCGGCGCACCCGACCAGCGAGACGCCGGCCAGATGATGGCGACGACGCGGCCCACGACGTTCGCCAGCGGCACCGAGCCCTTCGCGACGTCGAGGTGGAAGCGGGAGTCCGAGGAGTCGCCGCGGTTGTCGCCCATCACGAACACGTGGTCGGCCGGCACGACGATGTCGAACCGGACCTGTGCCGTACCTCCGCCCGGCTTGACGTAGGGCTCCACGAGGCTGACGCCGTTGAGCTGGATGCGGTTCTTCGCATCGCAGCACACCACGTGGTCGCCGCCGACACCGATGACGCGCTTGACGAGATCCTCCCCGGTGTCCGACGGGAGCAGCCCGACCCACATGAGGCCGTTGCGGAGCGCCCCGGACGCGCCGCTCACCGGCTCGGGGGCCGGCAGCCAGCCGCCTGGGTCGGTGAACACCACGATCTCGCCGCGGTGGACTCCGCCGATGTCGGTGGTGAGCTTGGAGACCAGGATGCGGTCCTGGATCAGGAGGGTGTTCTCCATCGAGGAGCTCGGCACGTAGAACGCTTGCGCGATGAACGTGCGCACCAGGATCGAGAGTACGAGGGCGACACCGACGATGAGCAGGAGCTCACGGGTCAGCGACCCCTCCTTCTCGCCCTTGCGACGCTCGGCGTCACGGGACTGGGGGTTCGAGGTCGTGGTCATCCGCCCGCCTTGTCGAGTCCTGGCTGGTCGAACGTGTCCGGGATGGACAGCACCTGGCTGTGCGATCCGGGCCAGATCACGGCGAACGCGCGCCCGATGACGCGGTCCGTCGGCACGAAGCCACCTCCCGGGTCGCCGAGGTGGGCCCGGGAGTCGCTGCTGGCAGCGCGGTGATCGCCCATGACCCACAGCTTGCCCGCGGGGACGACGACGTCGAAGGGCTGGTCGCTCGGGGTGTTGCCCGGGTAGAGGTAGGACGTCTCGTCGAGGGCCACGCCGTTGACGGTGATGTGACCGGAGGTGTCGCAGCACCTCACGTGGTCGCCGGCGACCCCGACCACCCGCTTGACGAAGTCGCGCTCGTCGGGGGGCGCAAAGCCGAACGTGCGCCCGAACCAGTCGACGACCTTGCCGACCGGGTCGGTCGGCTGGGTGATCTGGACCTCGGGGGTGAAGGAATCGACGCCGTTGAACACCACGATGTCGCCACGGTGGATGTCACGGGCCTTGAAGACCACCTTGTTGACCAGCACCCGGTCGCCGATCGCGAGGGTGTTCTCCATCGAGCCGCTCGGGATGTAGAAGGCCTGGACCACCAGGCTCTTCACCAGGAACGCGAGACCGAAGGCGATGAGCAGCAGGACGGGCAGCTCCTTCCAGAACGACCCGTGCTTCACCGGCTTCAGGGGCTCGGGGCGCGCGTGGGCGCCGCTGCCCGCACGCGGGCGGGGCGCCGGCGTGCCTGCCCAGCCGACGTCCGTCTGGTCAACCATGATGGGGCGAGCCTAACCGCAGCCGGGGAGTGGACGTACGAACGCCCGGCACCACCGGGCACCGGGCGTTCGTGAATCTCTGGAGCGCTGATCAGGCCTTAGCGGGCACCTTGTCGCGCTTCTCCTTGATCTTCGCCTTCTTGCCGCGGAGGTCGCGGAGGTAGTACAGCTTGGCGCGACGCACGTCACCGCGGCTCACGACCTCGATCTTGTCGACGATCGGGGTGTGCACGGGGAACGTGCGCTCCACGCCGACGCCGAAGCTCACCTTGCGGACGGTGAACGTCTCGCGGATGCCGCTGCCCTTGCGACGCGTCACGGCGCCCTGGAACACCTGCACCCGCTCGCGGGTTCCCTCGACGACGCGGACGTGCACCTTGAGGGTGTCGCCGGGGCCGAAGTCGGGGACGTCGTCGCGGAGGCTCGCGCGGTCGACGAGGTCGGTGGCATTCATGAGGGGGCTCCCGAAGCGGTTCGAGGTGGAGCAGGCCAGGTGGACCCGGTAGGCCTCTCATCGTAGTTGCCGTGCCCCGGGCCGATCCTCTCGCGGGAGCCCGCCGACGGTCGCGCCGTCGGGCGTCAGGACTCGGGCGGGAACTCGTCGAGCAGGCGCCGGTCGGCGTCGGAGAGCGTCGCCTCGGAGGCGAGGTCCGGACGGCGCTCGAGGGTCCGATGCAGGGCCTGCGCGTGGCGCCAGGCGGCGATGCGGGCGTGGTCGCCCGAGCGCAACACCTCGGGGACCTCGAAGCCGCGGACGTCGGCCGGCTTCGTGAAGTGCGGGTACTCGAGCAGCCCGGCCGTGAACGACTCCTCGGTCGCGGAGGCGTCGTTGCCGAGCACCCCGGGCACCAGCCGGGTGACTGCCTCGATCACCACGAGCGCAGCGGCCTCTCCGCCGTTGAGCACGAAGTCGCCGATCGACAGCTCGCCGTCGCAGAGGTGATCGGCCACCCGCTGGTCGACGCCCTCGTATCG